>DASVVO010000033.1:0-73103 GCA_036386515.1 Pyrinomonadaceae bacterium | reverse complement strand
GAAGGCCGGAGAGCTTTTCAACTCTCCGGCCTTCGCGCGGACGGAACAGGCGGAGGGGGAAGTCCCCCTGCTCCGAAGCTAGACGCCCACCAACCGCACGCCGCCGTTGATGCCGCTGCACTTGATCTCACTGCCGCCCGTGCCGATGCGCGCGCGCAGCTTGTCGCGTTTCTGCTCCTGCACTTCGACGTTCGGCGCTTCGAGCGTCATCCGGCCGTTGATGCTGTTGAGTTTCAAGTCGGCGTTGACGCCGCTGCCGAGCCGGAGTTCGACGCTGCCGTTGACGCCGCTCACTTCCAGGCCGCTCTCACTGAGTTCGAGGACGGTCAGCGCCACGCCGCCGTTGACGCCGGAGATTTCCGTGAGGCCGTGCGCCCCGCCCATCTCGACGCGCCCGTTGACGCCGGAAATCCGCGTTGACCCTTCCGTCTCGCCGATGGAGACCCGGCCGTTCGTGCCGCTCAAGGCCAACTCGACGCGGCGCGGCAGTTTCAACAAGACCTTGTGGCGCGCATTGCCGCCGCCGCGCAGCCATCTCCAGAAGCCACCTCCGCTGCCGCCCTTGCCGCGCACGACGAGACTCGATTCCGTGTGCTCGACGATGATCTGGTGCGCGTCGAGGTCGCTCATGCTTCCCGCCGTGCTCGTGACCTGGACTTCGGCGGTGTTGCCGTCCACGGCTTCAATCGTCACGGGGCCGTTGATGCCGTGGACATCAACCTGCGCGCCGTCGGCCAGTTCGTAAGATTCATTGATGCGCCGCTCGTTCGCGCCGCTCTCCGCCCCGCCCGGTTGCGCCGTCTCATTACCCTGCGCTTCCTGTTGCACCGAATGGACGATGGCCTGCCCGCCGCTCTTGATGCTCCGCCCCGCGACCCACGCCAGCACCACCGCCACGATCACAATAAAGATTTTGAGTTTCATCGCCAGTTCTCTCTCCCGCCTCTCCGGCGAGCTTTGCACGAACGCTCGATGTTTACCGTATTCCGCGCCCGAAGTTTAACGTCTACGTCGAAGTCCACGAAGAAAAACGTCTGAAAGCGGGCAGCGGTTCAGTCTATTTTTTTAGAACGCGACGAACCGGGGGGCGGCGGTGGTCAGTAGTCAGTGGTCAGTTGTCCGTTGTTTGCTTCTTGCACAACTCGAATTTTTATCTTTAGCGCGCCCTTCGGCAGAGACGTGCAACTGACTACTGACGACTGACGACTGACAACTGACGCTTCCCCCTTCATCGCTCGCCTACCTGTTCGCCTTTCCCGCCCCGCCTTTCTGCTGGCTGGTGGCGACGGGCTGCGTCAGGGCTTCGACGTTGACGAGGAAACGGAACGCGCCCTCCTGTTGCACGCCGAGGACGAACTGCACGTCCACGCTCGCGTTCGGGATGAGCGCGCCGCCCGTGAGCGGCACGACGAGGCTTGAGTTCAGGCCGCCGCCGAGAGCTTGCGCGGGCGGCTGTTCGAGGATCGTGCCTTTGACCATCAGCACGCTTCCGCCCGTCGTCTGCACCTGCGCGTCGGAGGAACTGGCGGCGCGCAGGTCGGCCTGCGGGCTGAACTCCGCGGGCGTGCCGAGCGTGGTGATGCCGGTCAGGCGGAAGCGCAAGGCCAGCACCGTGCGCCCCGTCTTGTTGATGAAGCGGCGGCGGATGGTGATCGTGCCGAATTGCCCGTTCGGGATTTGCCCGCCCGCGCGCACGCGGTTGGGCGGCGAGGTGGACGCCGCTTGCGGGTCGATGAGCGAGGCTTTGATCGTGGCATTGTGTTGCGTGTGGCTCTGCAGATTTTCCGCCCCCGGCGCGCCGAGTTCCGCCGCGAGGCTCGCGCCCGCGCCCGCGCTCTGTAGCGGACTCTCGACGGCGACGAGCGCGAAGTCGTCGGCGTTGTTGTCCGTGTCTTGCGGGAGGCCGTTCGGTTGTTTCCGCACGAGACTATAGTTCGCGGCCGGACTCGCCGCCGTGCCGACGTTACGGCAGAGACCCGCCACGCGCCCCTCGCTCAGACGCGGGTCGGCGCATGCGCCGCCGACGGCATCGAGGCGGTTCGCCGTCGTGAAGTTGTTCGCGTCCGCCGTGCGGTAGAGCGCGACGCCGCGGAAGGGATGCCCGTCGTCGTCGCCGGAGAGATCGTTCCGGCTCACGGCATCGCCGAGCGCGCGGTTGATGCCGCCGTAGGCCGCGAGCGAATAGGCGTCGCCCGCGACGAGGTAATGACCGCGCGCCGGGATCAGCGTGCCGTTCGGGACGACTTGATAAGTTTCGAGCGCGACGCCCGCCGCCGACTCGCGCCCGGTAACTAAAGCCCAACCCGCCGAGCCGTCCGCAGTGCTCACCGTGATCGCCTCGTCCGTGTTGTTGTAGAGTTCGACGAACTCGTCGCGCAGGCCGCCGGGGCCGTCCAGGCGATACTCGGTGATGAGCAACGCGCGCGCGCTGCCCGCTTTGGCGAAGAGGGCGGTGTAGGTCGTGTTGGCGGCGGGCACGTTGATGTTGTGGGTGGCCGCGCCGTTGTCAGACCAGGAGACGAAGTTGTAAGTCACGCCGTTCACGGTTTGCGGCGACACGACGCCGAGCGTGCGCTGCATGCCGACGACGTTCGTTTCCTGATAGCCGTCCGCCCTGGGCTGCCCGTCGAGCGTGACCTGCAACCCGGCGGGGCTGGTTTGGAGCGTGACGACGGACGTGCGCGGCGTCACGTCGCGGAAGACCGTGTGCGTCAGCCCGCCGGAATCCGTGACGGTGAGATGGATGCGATAGAAGACGTTGGCCGCCGTCTCGCCGGTGGTCGGGATGGTGAACGAACCGCTCGTTGCGCCCGTCGTCGCGGGAACGAAGGGGTGTGTGTGGGCGTCGTGGTGGAAATCGACTTGCCAAGTGAACGCGCTCGCGGGCAGCGTGCCGTCTTCGGGGTCTGTGCCCGCGCCCGAATAGTTGATCGTGTCGCCCGCGTTGTAGAGCGTGCCCGCCGGGGGCGCGTTGATCTGCGTGGTCGGCGTGGTGTTCGAGCCGGTGACGGTCAGCTTCGCGCTGTTGCTTGTCGCGCTGCCGAAGGCATTGGTGACGATGACGCGAAACTGCGCGCCGTTGTCGTCGAAGGTGGCCGGTTCGAGCGAGTAGCTCTCGCCGTTCGCGCCGGGGATGTTCACGTTGTTGCGCTGCCACTGATACTGGAGCGGCGCGCTGCCCGTGGCGGCGACCGTGAAGGTGACGGGCTGACCGGCGGCGACCGTGCGGCTCTGCGGGTGCGTGCCGATGGCGGGCGGCGTCTGCCCCGCCGGGTATTGAATGCGGCGGAGTTGGCCGGTGGAGCCGCGTTGCAAATAATAGAGGCTGCCGTCGGCGGAGACCTGGAGGTCAACAGGGGAAGACGCGGCGGAGGCGAAGTCGTTCACCGCGCCGCTCACGGGGTCGAAGGTGCGAATCCAGTTGCTGCAAAAATCGGCGAAGAAATACCTGCCGGTATAGCTCGCCGGGAATTGTTGCGTGGCGGGGTTGTAGAACGCGCCGCCGGTGATGGCGCAGCCGGTCGTGGCGGAAAAGCCGTGGCCGTACTGGTAGAGCGGGTTGCGGAAACTGGGGCTGGAGCACACGCCCTCGCAGGTCGGCCAGCCGTAGTTCGACCCACTGATGCCGTCGTTAATTTCTTCGACGGCGTTCTGGCCGACATCGTTGATGAACATGCGACCCGTGCCGGGCTGGAAGTTGAACGTGTAAGGGTTGCGCAGGCCGATCGCCCAGATGGCGCGGTTCTTGCCCGCCGCCGCGTTGAAGAAAGGGTTATCGGCGGGGATCGAGCCGTCGGCGTTGAGACGCAGCATCTTGCCGTGGAGGTTCGAGAGCGTCTGCGCGTTTGAGGGCGTCGCGTTCTCGCCGACGGCGATGTAGAGTTTGCCGTCGAGGCCGAAGTGCATCGCGCCGCCGTTGTGGTTGGTCGCGCTCAGGTTGTCGAGGTCGAGGATCGGCGTTTCGCTGCCCGTCACGGCCACGTCGCCGTTGGCGGTGAAGCGGCTGACGCGGTTGTGGATCGTGGGCGTGGTGGCCGTGTAGTAGATGTAGACGAACCTGTTCGTGTTGAAGTTCGGGTCGAAGGCGATGCCGAGCAGGCCGCGCTCGCCCGACGCATCCACGGTGACGGTGAGGAAGGGCGTCGGCAGGAGCGCGCCGTTTTTGACGACACGCAGCGAGCCGTCCTGCAAACAGACGAAGATGCGCCCGTCCGGCGCGATCGCCATCGCCGTGGCGTTCGTCAGGTTGCCCGCCACGACCGTGTCGTTGAAGCCGGCGGGCACGGTGGCCGCGCGCGTCTGCCACGCCGCGCAGAGAACGAGGCACGACGCGAAGATGAAAGAAAAGGCCGACCGCCGCCGCGCGCGGCAAGATAACGAATTCATAAAATACACCCTTGATCTGAATTTCAATTTTGAGGCTTCGGGGGAGCTTCTTCCGGCGTGAGTCCTGGTTGACGATCAGGATTATCCGAGGCTCGGAGACGGGCGTCAAGGTAAATCGGAGCATAGGGTTTCGGGAGAGGTCTCGCCAGGGTCGGAGCCGTAACAAAAAGCGGGAGTCGTCCTCCTTGCGGCGGCGCGCCGGAGTGTCGCCCCGTCCTCCTTGCGGCGGCGCGGCGGAGTTTCGTCCCGTCATCCTTCCCCGGCACCCGATGCCCCGGCGTCTGTTGCCGGACGGGCGCGCGGTTGGCGGCGCGCGCGGCATCTATGATAAATTTCCGCGAGCCGGAGAATCTTCCCAACACATCAGAAGTTTTCGAGGAGACTTATATGAAGCGTTCCACTGTTTCAGTCGTGGTCTTTGCGCTCGCGCTCCTGTGCGCCGCCAACGCCGCCGTCGTCACGGCGCAGACGGCGCGGCGTCCGCTGACCATCGACGATCTGTTGAAAGTCCGACGCGTCGGCGACCCGCAACTCTCGCCCGACGGCCGCCTCGTCGCTTATCAAATCAGCGACCCCGACAAAGCGGCGAACCGCAGCCGCACGCACATCTACCTGATCCCGGTGGCGGGCGGCCAACCCGTGCAACTCACGTCGGGCGATGCGTCCGCCTCGACGCCGCGCTGGTCGCCGGATGGGAAGCGGATCGCGTTCGTGCGCGGCTCGCAGATTCACACGATGGATGCGACGGGCGGCGACGTGAAGAAGATCACGAGCATCTCCACGGGCGCGGGCGATCCGCTGTGGTCGCCCGACGGCCGCTGGCTCGCCTTCGTCTCCGACATCTACCCGGACTGTCCCGATGATGCCTGCAACCAGAAACGCGATGCGGAAACGGAAGCGAGCAAGGTTAAAGCGAAAACGATCGACCGCCTGCTCTACCGCCACTGGACGACCTGGAAAGACGGCAAGCGCACGCACGTCTTCGTCGTCTCCGCTGAGGGCGGCGCGGCGCGCGATCTCACCCCCGGCGACTTCGACGCCCCGCCCTTCTCCCTCGGCGGCCCCACCGACTACGCCTTCTCGCCCGACTCGCGCGAACTCGCCTTTGCGCGCAACACGGAGAAGGTTGAGGCGACTTCCACCAACAACGACATCTTCATCGTGCCGCTCGCGGGCGGCGTCGCGCAGCGCATCACGACCGACAATAAGGGGTCGGATCAATCGCCGCTCTATTCGCCCGACGGTCGCTACCTCGCCTATCGCTCGCAAGCCACGGCGGGCTTCGAGAGCGCGCGCTGGCGTCTGATGCTCTACGACCGGCAGACGAAGAAGACGCGCGAGTTGCTGTCGAAACACGACGCCTACGTCGAGGGCTTCACCTTCACGCCCGACTCGAAGCGCATCTATTTCGTCTCCGGCGAGCGCGGCCGCCAGCCGCTCTACGCGGTGACGGTCGCCGACGGGGCATTGACGAAAGTCTTCGACGGCTTCAACGACGACGTGCGCGTCGCGCCGAACGGCGAAACGCTCGTCTTCACGCGTTCGAGCGCGGTTCAGCCCACGGAAATTTATCGCTACGACATGGAGGGCGGCCATCGGGTCGTCGCGCAGGTCACCACAACGAACGACGCCTTCCTCTCCGGTTTCAACTTGCAGGTGGCCGAAGACGTGGAGTGGACGGGGGCGGGAGGCACGAAGATTCACGGCTGGCTCATCCGTCCCGCGGCTCCCGCGGCCAGTCCGCGCCACCCGCTCGTCGTGCTCATACACGGCGGGCCGCAGGGCGCGTGGAACGATAGTTGGAGCTATCGCTGGAATCCGCAAATCTTCGCCTCGGCCGGTTACATGGTCTTCATGCCGAACCCGCGCGGCTCGACCGGCTACGGCCAGCAATTTACCGACGACATTTCCGGCGATTGGGCGGGCAAGGTCTACACGGACATCATCAACGGCGTGGCTCAGGTGGCCGCACGCCCGGACGTTGACCGCGAGCGCATCGGCGCGGCGGGCGGCTCCTACGGCGGCTACATGGTCAACTGGATTCTCGGCCACAACGACGATCCGCGCGTCAAGTTCAAAGCCCTGGTTTCGCACGCGGGCGTCTTCAATTTGGTCAGCATGTACGGCGTGACGGAAGAACTCTGGTTTCCCGAATGGGAGTTTAAGGGCACGCCCTGGGATAACCCGGAACTCTACACGCGTTGGTCGCCGCACCTGCACGCCAGGAACTTCAAGACGCCGACGCTCGTCACGCACGGCGAACTTGATTACCGCGTGCCCATCGGCGAGGGCTTCCAGTTGTTCACCTACCTGCAAAAGCAGAACGTGCCTTCAAAGCTGCTCTATTTCCCGGACGAAGGCCACTGGATTCTCAAACCGCAAAACTCCGCGCTCTGGTACAACACCGTTCTCGGCTGGTTCGACCAGCATTTGAAAACTTCTTAACTCCGACCCGCGAGGCCGCCCCCGACGGCGGCCGTGGCGCGATCCTTAAAGGCCGGGCGGCGGGGCGAATCGAGACTGTTGATTCGCCCCGCCGCCCGGTTCCCCGTTAAAGCCACGGGGCGTCTTGCATGGCCTGACGCCGCGCCCGCCGCGCCCGCCGCATTTAAAAATTCGACGAGGCCGACCTTAACCTTCCTGCCGTCTTTTCCGCCTGTGCTATAATCCGCCGGTCTACCTGTTCCCGTTGCTAGTCCCGAACTCAACCCAACCGATATTTGCTTTTCAGAGGAGATCGTTATGAAGAAAGCCGCCCCTTTGCTGCTTAGCCTCGCTGTCTGCGCCGCCCTCACCCAAATTCAACTTCCCACGGCCGATGCCCACGCGCTCGCCGCCCACACGTCGCTGTACCCCGCTATCGTCCTGCAAGGCCGGAACTCGATCACCGTCCGCGTCTTCGGGCCGACGCGCAATCCTGTCTCCGACATTTACGTCGAGTTGCAAAACGACACATATTCGACCATCGGCCGCGGGAAGACCGACGGCGCGGGACGGGTCACCTTTCCGGGACTCAGCGAAGGCACGTTTAAAGTCAGAGCGTTGCCTCTCGGCACGGACTATGTGGAACAAACGCTGGATGTTTCTATCTATAACATCTCCCGGATGGCCGGCGGCGGGACTAGTAGCGAGCAGGTCGATATGTATCTCAAAGTCAGAGAAAACGCTAACTCCGGCCCCTTCAGCGCGCCCCCCGGCACAGTCTTCGCGCAGGCCGTGCCGGAACCGGCCAGAAAGTTGTACGAGCAGGGCATCAGCGATCTGCGGGATAAGAAGGAGAAGGAAGGATTCCAGAACCTGAGAAACGCGCTCGAAATATTCCCCAACTATTACCTCGCCATGGAGCGTCTGGGGACGGAGTATGTGATGCGCGGCCCCGCCTATCACGAGGCGGCGCGGATTATTCTCACGAAAGCTCTCGAAGTTAATCCGAAAGGTTTTCCGAGCACCTTCGGCCTCGGGATCGCGCAGTATCAGTTAAAGATGACGAACGACGCGATAGAGACGCTGCGGCGCGCCACCACGCTGCACCCGAACTCCGTCAATGCCTACATGTGGCTCGGCATGGCGCTCAAACAGGGCAAGAAAATGGACGAGGCCGAGACGGCCTTGAAACGCGCCAACGACGTGGGCAAAGGAAAGGCGGCCGAAGTTCATTTTCAACTCGCGCGCCTCTACAGCGAACAGAACCGCTATCAAGAGGCCGCAGATTCGATGGAACTCTATCTGAAGCACCGGCAGGACAACCCCGACAAGGAAAAGATCAAACAAACCATCGAGTTGTTGCGCGCGAAGGCCGCGAAGAAGTAAACGCCTCTTAAGAGCGTGGCACATCAAAGAGCGGGCGCGTATAAATCGCGCCCGCTCTCTTTTTTTACAAACCGGCAGATTTTTACAAACGGGCAGAAGTTGCTCCGGGCACGCCCCGGTAGTTTTCGCCGGTTTATCTTTAACCCCCCGGCCGCCGGAGCGATTTTCAATCGAGTGCGCGAAAAAGCAGCGCAACTCACCGCCGGGTCGCAGAGAAAGAGAGGGAACGGCGCAAACGTTCAACTCTCCGCCGTCTGCTTCTCGCCGCGCCTCTCTCTGCGACCCGGCGGCGAATAATCTTTCGTTCTCTTACCCTCAATCGCAAACCGCCCTCCTCGGCCGGAGTTCGCTTAACCCGGAACGCACGTCCCGGCCGGGACGTGCGCGTGCGCGCGACAGGTTGGGATTCGCCGGGCGCAGTCGCCACGGCGGCGGCGATGCGAAACAGCCGGGTGCGGAGATAAAAAAAAGCCCACCCGAATCCCGGGTGGGCTTTGAAGTTTGTGTCAGTGGTCGTCTGTTTTAGAACAGCAACCGGAAGCCGAAACGAACTTGACGTCCATCTTGGAATGTATTGGGCTTGTTGAAGCGGCTGTCAACGCCGCCCGCGCCGCCAGCGGCGGTCGTGCCGTTCAGGTAAGACAGAACCGCCTGAGACGTAGACTGTTTCTGGAAAGCCACGATAGCCTCAGCCTCGTCGTCGGAAAGCCCGATGTTTTCGCCGAGCACCGCCACGGGGTTGTAGACCTCAAAGCGGCTCAGCTCGTTGCTTTCGTTGAAGAGGTTGATGACATCGAGGTCGAACACCATCGTGAGACGCTCGTTGCTACCGAAACGATACTTGTGACGCAGACCGAAATCGGTTTGCGTAAACGCAGCAGTGCGTCCGAGGTCGCCGCGGCGAGTCAAGGTGGTGGTGTTGATGCCGTAGAAGTTGAAGCGCGTGGTGACGGGGGTTCCGCTCCGGGCTTCGGTGAAGACCGAGAACTCGGTGCTGTTGCCCGCGCCCAGGCCAAGCTGCTCATTGTAGTCCAGCGTGTACGCGCCGTAGAACTTGACCACGTGCGGACGATCCGTCGGCAAGCGTCCGTCGTCCGGCCGACCTTCGGCGGTGAAGCCGATGAAGGGCAGGTCGAAGTTGCGGTTGACGTTCGGGCTGGTACGACCGCCGGAGCCAGGCCCCGTGCCGGCCGTGTTTTCGTCCGAACTCGCCAGACCGGAATAGTTACCGAACAGGCGGCTCAGCGTGTAGCTGGCGTTGAAGTAGTAGCGACGCGTGAAGCGTTTGTCGATACGAAGTTCCATCGCATCGTACTCGCGCACGGCTTTGAGCGGCAAGAATCCGAAGTCCTGAGAGATCTGCGCAGACAGCCCTTCACCGGGGTTACCGATGACGTAGGCTTCGCTGCCTTGATTGTTCAGGAAGCCGATGTCCTCGACGGCGCGGTCAACCTGCTTGTGCGTGTAACGACCGCTGAAGAGGTAACCGCCGCCCAAGTCGCGCTCCGCGCCAACCGTGTACTCGCTTTGGCGGAAGGGCTTGATGTCGGGGTCGATCGCGCCGAACTCAAGACCGAGGCCGATGTTCGACGGGATGCGGAAGTCGGCCTGGCAACGGCTGAGGCCGGTGCTGCCCACGATCGGGCAGACGCCGCCCGCCGGGTCGGGATTGGTGCCGATGATTCTCGACGGCGGGAAGGCCTGGAAGTTGCCCTGTCCGGCAAACACTTCAAAGTAATCGCGACGGAAGAACTCGCCGCCGAACGAACCGCGGGGCAGTTCATATTTGAAGCGGTCGTAGAACCGACCGAAGCTGCCGAAGATTTTGGTCTTGCCATCGCCGAACAGGTCGAAGGCGGCACCGAGGCGCGGAGCCAATTTATCGCCGTAGCCGAACTGGATGCTAGGGTTGCCGGGCGTGAAGCTCGGAGCCTCTTCCTTTTCGGCGCGGAGGCCGATGTTGAGCGTCAGGCGGTTGAACGGCTGCCAGCTATCCTGGATGAACAGCGCGTTGTTGGTGCTGCCCGCGCTGCCCGCGCGGCTGAAGCGTTGGAGCACGCCCGCGCCGATGGGGCCATTGGGGCCGGCCGGCGTCGGAACCAGCGTGCTCGACGAAACGCCGGAGAGCTGGTTGATGGTGCGGCCATACTGAATCGTGACCGTGTCCACGTTGCGGAACAGCACGTTGTTGCCGAGGCTGTTGAGCTGGTAGCCGCCCTTGAACTGGTGGCGACCGCCGAAGTTGCTCACGAGGTAGCTGGCATCGGCGTCAAACGTGCGGCGACGCGAAACGTCGAACAGGAGCGCGCCGAAGGTCGGGAAGTTGTCCGTTCCGGGCTGGCAACCGGCTTCGGCGGGAATCGTGCCGACGACGGTGGTGCTGCAAACGAAGCGGGTGATGCCGTTGGGATTGGGCACGCCGTAAGCGCTCAGTTTCTCGTTCAAGAAGCTGTAGCCGCCGCGCGCATTGATCACCAGGTTGTTCGTCGGCGTGTAGGTGAAGCCACCCGTCACGTTCTGCGAGTTCTGACGACCGCCCTGCTGATTCAAGAACGCGGGGCCGGTGCGCACTTCGCCGCTCGGGAACTTGAGCGAAGGCTCAAGGGTCGTGAACGTGCTGGGGAACGTCGGCAGAATGCCGCGCTGGGCGATCGGGTTGTAGGTGTAGGAAGTCTGGAAACGCAGGTTGTCCATGATGTTCGCGTCAACGCGCGTGAACAGGTACTCTCTGCGCTGATTCTGGATGTAGCGGCCGGTCGCGACGGTCGCGTTGTTGGCCGGGTTGGTGAACGTCACGTCGCGATTGGCATTCAGGAACTGCGGCACGTAGCTCGACAGGAAGTAAACCCTGTCGCGCACGATCGGGCCGGAGAGCGTCGCGAACGGGAAGAAGTCCGTGCCGTTGTCTTTGCGCGGCTGGACGTATTTTCCGACGCCGAGCGGGCTGGCCGTGGTGGCCGGGAAGTTGAAGAGGAAGCGGCGGGGGCCGGCCTGCAACTCCGACGGACGGAACTGCGCGCCAAACTCGCCATGCCACTCGTTGCTGCCGCCCTTGGTCACGACGTTGATCACGCCGCCCGTGGCGCCGCCGAATTCGGCCTCGAAGCCGGAGGTCTTAATCTGCACCTCTTGCACGAACTGGAACGGGATGTTGTTGTTCGTGTTCAGCGTGCCGGTGCGGAAGTTGGTCACTTCCTGACCGTCGATGATGAAGGTGTTCTCCGAACCCGAAGCGCCGTCAATCTGGAAACCGCCGCTGGCCGGTTCGTTGCGAACCGCCGGGGCGACTTGCAGCAAGCTGGTGAAGTTGGTGCCCTTGGGCAGCAACTCGGCCACCTGCGCCGTGATATTGGTCTGAATCTTATTGTCAGTCGGGTCGATGGCGATGGCATCCGACGTGACAGTAACGGTTTCCGACACATTGCCGGTTTGCAGGGCAATGTTGACCGGGGTCGTTTTACCCAACACGACTTCAACGCTGGGGTTGGTGGCCGCGCTGAAGCCGGAAACGGCAGTCGTCGTCACGGAATAGAAGCCGGGGGGCACTTCCGTCATGCGGAAGAAGCCGCTGTCGTCCGTCGTCACCGTGCGGTTAAAGCCGATGGTCGCGTCAGGGCGCGCGCCTTCGGTTCTCCCGCGGCTGCTGACGGTCACCGTCACGCCGGGCACCGCAGCGCCCGAAGGATCAGTGATCGTGCCTTCTATCGAACCCCTCTGCTCCTGCCCGAACGCGAGACCCGTCAGGCAAAGAAGCAGGGCGAGGATAGACGGCAAAAATTTGATTTTCTGGATCATACTTCGCTCCTTAGAAGTCTAAAGTCATGAAATGATGCGAGCAATTTGCGCTTTGAACCGTGTCGCCGCGTCTCCACTGTTTTCACCATTACGCCTAAAAAGAATTTCTTGGCGATGAGGAAGTCTGCAACTTAGATACCAGAGCCGCGCCCCAGCCCGTTCCGCACCCCTAACTTGAGCTTACGACAACACTTATCCGCGCGCGCTGAGGAGCCGGCGACGACTGCGGCGGCCGTTCGCTTCGCGCAAAACTACGAAATCTCAGATTTTCGATATTCATTTCTCCAACTTTTTGAATTTATATCCACATGAACCGGGGCGGGCGGGAAGTTTATCCCGAATAAATCGAAGACTTGCGCCGGTTGAGGGCGGCGCAAAAACCTTTCCGGGCGAGGCGTTCGCACGGTTGTGCTCTAAAGATTTTCCAGCGGTACCGGCTCGACCGGGTCGGCGAGCGTGAAGCCGAAGACGCGCGAGTAGAAATAGAGTTCGCCTTCGAGCGCGCGTTTGATGTTTTCGGCGCGGCGAAAACCGTGCTGCTCGCCCTCGAAGGCGACGTAGGCCACGGGCAAGCCCTTCGCCCGCAGAGCCTCGACCATCAACTCGGCCTGATTCGGCGGCACCACCTTGTCTTCGAGTCCCTGAAAGAAGATGACGGGGCAGGAGAGTTGCGCGGTGAAGTTGATGGGCGAGCGCGCGTGGTAGAGGTCTTGGCGTTCTGGATAAGCGCCGACGAGATTATCGAGATAGCGCGCCTCGAACTTATGCGTGTCGCGGACGAGCGCGCCGAGGTCGCTGACGCCGTAGTGGCTCGCGCCCGCCTTGAAGACATCGCGGAAGGTGAGCGCGGCGAGCGTCGTGTAGCCGCCCGCGCTGCCGCCCGTGATGACGCAGCGCGCGCCGTCAACGAGTCCTTCCGAGGCCAGATGCCGCGCGCCGTTCGCACAGTCGTCAACATCCGTGACGCCCCACGCGCCGTTGAGTCTCAGGCGATAGGCGCGGCCGTAGCCGGTGCTCCCGCCGTAGTTGACATCGAGCACGGCGATGCCCCGACTCGTCCAGAATTGGATATTGAGACTGAGCGTGGTGGAAGCCATCGCGGTCGGGCCGCCGTGGCTTTTGACGAGCAGCAGCGGACGCTCTCCGTCGGGCGCGGCGAAATCACGATTGCGCGGCGGGTAGTAGAAGGCGTGCGCGGTCTGCCCGCCGGTGGTCGGAAATTCGAGCGGCTGCGCGATGGAGAGATAGCCCTCGTCGATGTCTCGCTCGCTCGACCGGCGCAGAACTTCAAACTCTCCCGACGCCAAATCGAACGCGACGATGGCCGACGATTTCCCCGGCGCGCCCGCGCGGAAAACGGCGCGCCCGCGCGTCGCCTGAACGTATTGCAGGTCGGCATAGATGCTCTCGACGGGGCGGAGAGTGTTGTTCGTCGTGTCGAGGCGCGCGAGGTGCGAGATGCCGCGCACGATGTAGGCGCAGATGATCTCCGTGTCCGAGGCGAAGGCGTAAGTTGACATGCCGAAGCCCCACTGTGGTTGCCCGAACTCGGCCTCCATCTCGCAACAGGCTTCAAAGGTTTCGCCCGCGTCCGTCGCGGCGCGATAGAGATTCCACCAGCCGCTGCGGTCGGAGACGAAGTGCAACCGCCCGGCGGGCGACCATTCGGGTTGAAAGATCGACTCGTCGCGCCCGCCCGCAACTCGTCGCGCGCCCGCGAGCGCGCCGTCTTCCGCCACGTCGGCGAGCCACAACTCGGTTCCGTCCCAGGGCATGTTCGGATGATTCCAACAGAGCCACGCCAATCGTCGGCCATCGGGACTCAGGCGCGGCGAAGAGTAGAAATCATAACCTGAGGCGAGCACGCGCCCGCCGTCCGAATTCCCCTCCGCGTCGAGCGAGAGGGCGACGAGCGTGTTCGCCGGTTCATGCGCGCCCGCCTCGCCGCGATGGTCTTCGCGCACGGCGATGAGGCGGCCGCGCGCGGCGTCCATGATGGCGTCGGCGTAGCGCAGTTCGGCGTTCGATTCGGGCGTGAGCGGCGCGGGCGCGGGCGCGTCCGTGGTTTGACGGTAGAGACGTTGATCGGAGAAGTTGGAGAAATAGACCGCGCCCCGGTGGACGACGAAATCGCCGCCGCCGTATTCGTGGACGCGCGTGCGTGCGTTGAAGGGCGGCGGCGTCACGTCGCGCTGCGCGCCGTCGGGCGTGCGGCGGACGATGCAGGTGCGCCCGCCGTCGGAGGGGCGGAGTTCGAGCCAGTAAACGTCTTCTCCGTCCGTTTTGACCATGCTCAGCCCGACCGCCCCCTGCACGATGAGGTCTGCGGTCAGGGGCGACTTCCAGGAGCCGTAAGGCGCGATCTTAATTTCAGCCATGCCCCACATAATGAACCAGATTCCGGCGCGAAGCCAAGCCCGGCGCACGATCCGGCGGCATCAAAGTTTTCCGCGAAGTTTTCCGCGCCCACGAATTGATCCGGCCTTCCGCCAACGCTCGCCGCCGTCCGCGTGAAGTCGTTCTGCGGAAACGACTTTCGAGGGGTTTCGCCCCGCGCCCGCGCGGCTTTCGCCGGGCGTCCGCCCTTCTTTGCGTTAAACATCTCAAGAATTCCTCAAGTCCGCCCGCGCATATTAATAGTGGCCGGACGCGCGCGCGCCTTCCATAGTGCGCCGCGTGAGTTGGGAGACTTCAACCCCCCGGCCATGATAGAGAGCTTTGTTGATAGCTTCGCCGGAACTCTCACACGCGCCCTTATAGGAAACCGCGCGTCTGACGGTCAACTTTGCGAGAGAGAGAGTTGAGAGAAGGAAACGATGGGATTGATCCTCGATAAGATTACGCCGCCCGTGGAGTTGCCGCGCGTCTCACGCGGGCGGCTGCTCGATGCTTTGCAAGACAGCATGACCTGCTGCACCTCGACCGTCATCTGCGGACGCACGGGCACGGGCAAGACCCTGCTCGCCGCCGACTTCGCCGCGCAGAGCGGGCGGCGCGTCGCGTGGTACAAAGTTGACGCGCCGGAGTTTGACCGGCACGCCTTTCTGCAATACCTCGTCGCCGCCGTGCGCAACCAGCATCCGGGCTTCGGGCGCAAGACGCTCGCGCTGCTCTCTTCGAGCGGTTCGATGCCGGACGCCGCGCTCCTGGCCGAGTCGTTCGTCTACGAGATGACGATGCTCGAAGCGGACGAACCGCTCTTGATCGTGATCGACGATCTGCACCTGTTGTATGATGCCGAATGGATCGTGCCCTTCTTCGGTCGGCTCCTGCCGCTCTTGCCCGTGGAGGCGCACATGATCCTGGTCGGCCGCACGTTGCCGCCCGCGCCCCTCTGGCGCATGCGCTCCAAGCAGACCCTGCGCGTGATAGACGAATCCGCGTTGGCCTTCACATTGGCCGAAGCGGGACGACTATTCGAGAGCTACGGCTTGCCGACGAAACCCGCCGCGCACGCTCTGGCCGAGACGTGGGGACGCGCCGCCGCGCTCGACCGCGCCGCGCGCGCGCACCGTGAAGCGTTGCACGCCGAAGACGCGCGGCGGCCGCCGGTCGCGCTGATAAACCCGAGCGCGCAGAGCCGTGCGGCTCAATCGCGGCTGCGGCTCTTGAAAGATTATGCGGAGAAGTCTTCGGTCAGGGCGGGTTGAGGCGCGCCGTGCGTTGCGGCCTGCGGGTCGCGCCGGATGCGTTCGGCGGCTTGCGCGCACGGGTTCGCACGGAGTAAGAGTTTAAGCGTTAAACCGTAGTGGCCGCTGCGCCTCCCCCGGCGCCACGCGAAAGTCGTAGAGGCCGCGAACGCGTTCGAGTCAGGTTCAAGGCCGACGGGCATCTATGATTCGCTGGGCGGTCTTCGGCAACAGGCGGAGGCCGCGAGAGGCTGATGAGCAACAGGCCGCATCGTCAGGGCAAGCTGCAAACTTCCCCCCTGCCGCCGCTCACGGGAGCGACGACCGGAGGCCTGGCGACGCCCGCCTTCTTCCTGCGCACCAAGCTCCTGCCGCCGCGCCCCACGCCCGCGCTCCTGCCGCGCCCGCGCCTGATGGAGCGACTCTCGTCGAATCTCGCGCACCCGATCACGCTCGTCGCCGCCAACGCCGGTTCGGGCAAGACCACGCTCGTCGCCGATTTCGTCCGCACCCACGCGCGCCCCTTCGTCTGGTATCAACTCGACCGCACCGACGCCGACCCCTTCGTCTTTCTCGGCTACCTCGCCCACGGCATCAAACAGGTCTTCCCGGAGTTCGGCGCGGCCACGCTCTCTTATCTCCAACAGTCGGCCGCCGAACTCGCCGAGCAGCCCGAACGCGCCGTTGACGTGTTCCTCAACGAAGTGCTCGACCTCGTTGACCGCCAACTCATCATCGTGCTGGACGACTATCATCATCTCGGCACGGACACGACCGTCCACCGCGTCGTGGATCGCCTGCTGGCATACCTGCCCGATGTCCTGCACATCATTATCACCTCGCGCGATGTGCCGCCGCTCGCGCTCGCACGCCTGCGCGCTCACAACGAACTCACCATCATCGACCGCGCCGAACTGCTCTTCACCGACGAAGAGACGCAGGAGCTTTTTCGCAAAGTCTTCGACCTCGAACTGACGCCCGAACAACTCGCCGAATACCGCGAGCGCACGCACGGCTGGATCACCGCCCTCCAACTCATACGCCAGGTCGCGCAACGTCACGCGCTCGCCAGCGGCGGGCGTGAGGGCGAGCCGACGACGCGCCCCGACCTCTCCGAAATCCTGCGCCAGTCCGAACTCGACATCTTCGACTATTTCGCCGAAGAGGTGTTCGCCGACGAAGCGGCCGACGCGCAAGGGCTGCTCCTGCGTATCTCGCTGCTTGAACGCGTCGAGGCCGATATTTGCAGCCGCCTCTTCCACGACGGCGGCTGCGCGCAACTGCTGCCCGCGCTCGTTCGTCGCAACGTGTTTATGACCGTCGCCGGCAGCGACGGGCGCGGCGAAGAGTATCGCCTGCATCCGCTGTTCAAAGATTTTCTGCAACGTCGTTTGCGCGCGGAGATCGGGCAGGCGGGCGTGGCGCGCGAGCATGCGCGGTATGCCGAGTTCTTCGTCGAACGCAAGCAATGGGAGCAGGCCATCCGCCACCTGCTCGCGGCCGAAGACTTCGGGCGCGCCGCCATCATCATCGCCAACAAGGGGCAGGAATGGATCGCGACGGGCGCGTTCACATCGCTCATCACGTTCGTCGAGGCGATCCCGGAAGCGGCCATCGAAGCCCACCCGCGCGCCCTCTTCCATCGCGCCGAGGTGGCGCGGCTGCGCGGCGAATACGAAACTTCGCAGACGCTCTTTCGCCGCGCCTCGACCCTCCTCAACGCGCGCGGCGATGCCGAGGGCGAGGCCGAAGCCCTCCACTCGCTCGCCACCATCGCCCGCCGTCGCGGCGATTGCGCGGGCGCGTTCACCTATCTCGACCGCGCGCTCGAACTCGTCGGCGAACAGTCGAGCGTGCGTATCAAGTGCGGCAACACGCGCGGCCTCTGTTACTTCGCGCTGACCGAGTGGGCGGCCGCCGAGGGCGAGTTTCGCGCCGCGCTCCAACTCGCCGAGGAACAGCACGACACGCATTACATGCACCTCATCGCGCACAACCTCGGACTGCCCGCCATGATTCGCGGCGACTTCTCCGAAGCGATGCGCTGGCTGCGCCGCATGCTGCGCGACAACGGCAACGCTCCGCCCGTGCCGCAGGAGGCCTGGGCTTATCTGAACCTCGCCCGCTGCCAACTCTATCGCGGCGACCTCGAAGCCTGCGAACAACACCTCGACCGCGCGCTCGAACGCTGCCAACTCTTCAACCTCGTCGCGCAGCGCGCCGAAGCCTTCGAGACTTACGGCAACCTCTACCGCGAACGCGGAGACGCCGCCCGCGCCACGGAGTTTTATCATCATGCCGCGCGCACCTATGAAGAGGCCGGGGTTGACCCGTCGCGCGCGGAGTTGTGGGACGAACAGGCGTTGCTCAGTCTGCAACTCGGCGATACGGCGGCGGCCAAAGGCTTGCTCGAACGTCTGATCAGTGCGCGCGCCGCCATCAAAGACGAGATGGCTTTGCAGACGGCCACGCTCTCCCATGCGCGCGTCCTCGCCGCGCTCGGCGACACTGCGGCGGCGCGCGCCGAACTCGACGCCGCGCTTGCCTATTTTCACACGCACGGGCTGCACTACTACGAAGCGCAAGCCTCGCTCGCGCTCGCCTCCTGCGCGCTCGCCGAAGCGAAGGAGAACGAGGTGGTCGAACGCCTGCGCCGCGTGCTCGACCTGGCCGCGCGCTACGATTACGACTACTGGCTGCGCCGCGAGGTCGCGCACCAGCCGCAACTCTTCGCCGCGCCCGACGCGGCCGCGCTTCTCCCGCCCGACATCCGCGAGGAATTACAACTCGCGCGCGCTGGCGCGCAAGCACAGCAACCGCAGCAGCAGGCGTTCGACGATGCGCGCATCGTCGAACTCACGCCGGCCGCAGCCGTCTCGCTCGTGCCGCCGAAGCCCGCCGCCGATCTCTCCGTCAACATGCTCGGCCCCGTCGAAATCTTCCGCGACCCGGCGCGCCCGCTCGCCGCCGACGCGTGGACGACCAAGCGTGCGCGCGACATCCTGTGCTTCATCGCCTCGCGCCGCCACCGCCGCGCCTCCAAAGAGACCATCATCGACACCTTCTGGGGCGAGGCCGACTTCGACGCCGTGGAGAAAAATTTCCACCCCACCGTCTCGCACATCCGCAAGGCTCTGAACAGCAACCAGCCCGTCAAGCAGAACTTTTTGCTCTACCGCGACAGCGATTATTTGCTCAACCAGGAATTCTCTTACCGGATCGACACGGAGGAGTTCGACCGCCTCGTCGCCGAAGCCGAAGCGGCCAAGCGCACGGGCGACGGGGCGCGCTACGTCAGTTGCTACGAAGACGCGCTTCGTCTCTATCGCGGCGACTTCATGCAGGGCAGCTACGACGAGTGGGTCGAGGAGCAGCGTTCATACTATCGCGAACAACATTTGCGGATGCTCGAAGTGCTGGCCGTCGCCGCGCAGAAGAATGAGGAATGGTCGCGTTCGCTCCAATTGGCGCAACAGATTTTGGGCGACGACCAGTTTCGCGAAGACGTGCATTGCATGATCATGCGCGCGCACGCCGCGCTCGGCAATCGCGCGGCCGTCAAGGAGCAGTACGAGCAGTTGCGGCGGGTGCTGCGCAAGGAACTCGGCGTGGAACCGGCGGCCGAGACGCAGAAAATCTTCAAAGGCTTGATGGGCTAAACGTGCGCCGGACACGCTCCGGCGCGCGTTCTGCGCGGTCAATTGCGAGCGATGTTCTCCCTACAGCGGAGCGCGCCAAGGCGGCGTCTCAAAAAAGAAGGAAAATGTGACAAACAGGTTTGGTCAGATCGGTTGAACTTATGTTATTTTGCTTCCCCCGACCTTTTAAGCTCCTACCTCGCCGTGCGCCCGACCCCCGGCGCGAGCAGCAGGGACAATCTCGATCAAGCCAACATCTTTACCAGCAGCGTCAGGCGTCCGTGTGTTAGCGACATGAAGAATATAGCTTTGAAAAAAATTCGTCAGGCGACCGCCGTCTCCCTCGTGCTCCTGCTTTTGCTCGCCCCCGCGAACGCAGGCATCACCATCGCCACCGGCGATGGCATCACCGCCTCCGGCGCGGACGGCATCAACTACATCGGCGCGAACGGCATCACCGCTTCCGGCGCGGACGGCGTGCTCACATTCAACCCGAACGGCATCACGGCCTCGGGCGCAGACGGCATCACCGCCTCCGGTGCCGACGGTATCCTCGTCTCCACCGCCGACGGCATTACCGCCTCCGGCGCGGACGGCATCACGGCTTCGGGCGCGGACGGCATCGCTTATCCGAGCACGGACAGCATCGTCGCCGTCAGGCCGAGCGGCATCACGGCCTCGGGCGCGGACGGCATCACGGCCTCCGGCGCGGACGGCATCCTCGTCTCCACCGCCGACGGCACGCAGCACCGAGCCGACTCCATCGTCATCACCAACCCGAACGGCATCACGATCTCGACCGCCGACGGCCTGACCGCCATCGGCGCGGACGGCATCACGGCCTCCGGCGCGGACGGCATCCTCGTCTCCACCGCCGACGGAATCACGGCTTCGGGCGCGGACGGTATCCTCGTTTCGACCGCCGACGGCGCGACGCTCAGGAGCGCGGACGGGAAGTTTTTCCAAGTCTCCCCGAACGGCATCACGATCTCGAAGGTTGACGGCATCACGGCCTCCGGCGCGGACAGCCTCGCCATCATCTCTTCCGACGGCATCACCGTCTCCACGCCCGCCCACCTTTCGACGCTGAACAGCGCGGCGCGCCAGCAGGTGGGCTTGCGGAGCGTCGATCCCGAACTCGCGCTCCTGCTCGAACGGGCGAATCAGGTCTCGGACGACAGCAACATCAACGCCGTCGTCGTCTATCACCAACTGCCCGCCGAACGCGACTTCGCCGACCTGCAACGCATCGGCATCCTCGGCGGCACGCGCTTCCATGTGCTGCCCGCCGTCTACATCTCGGCCACGCCGGATCAGATCATCGCCCTCTCGCACTTCCCGAACGTGCGTTCCATCTACCGCAACCGCACGCTGCAACTGACGGCCGACCCGGCGCAGGGTCTCACGGGCGTTGAACGCGCGCGGCGCGACGCAGACCTCGTGCGTCACAACGCGGGCACGCCCGTGAGCGGGCGCGGCGTGACGGTGGCCGTGCTCGATACCGGGCTGGATGCGACGCACGGCGACCTCGCCGGGCGCGTCGCGCAAAACGTCAAACTCGCCGACCTGCAAAGCGCGGCCGTCGGTTTCAACTATCCCTTGAACGTCGAGAATCTGCCGAACACGGATCAGGTCTACGGCCACGGCACGTTCGTCGCGGGCGTCATTGGCGGCAGCGGCGCGAAGTCGGGCGGGCAATACGCGGGCGTCGCGCCCGGCGCGCGCATCCTTGGCATGAGCGCGGGCGACCTCAATCTCGTCTTCGTCTTGAACGGACTCGATTACCTGTTGGCTCGCGGCGCGTCACTGGGCGTGCGCGTCGTCAATTGCAGCTTCTCGGCGAACACCCTGTTCGACATCAACGACCCCGTCAACGTCGCCACCAGGATGCTCACGGAGCGGGGCGTCAACGTCGTCTTCTCGGCGGGCAATACGGGCGCGGGCTGGCACACGCTGAACCCTTACGCCGTCGCGCCGTGGGTCGTCTCCGTCGGCGCAACCGATTTTCGCGGCCGCCTCGCTGACTTCTCCTCGCGCGGCGATTTCGCCAGTCAACTCTTCCGCCCGACCCTCGTCGCGCCGGGCGTGCGCGTCGTCAGTCTGCGTTCGAGCGGCGTGAACGTGACGGGCGTCGAAGGCATCGGCTTTAACGGCGATACGAATATCGCGCCGGGCCACGTGCCCTTCTACACGACGGCGAGCGGAACGAGCTTTTCCGCGCCGCAGGTGGCCGGGGCGATCGCCCTGATGCTCGAAGCGAACCCGAAACTCTCGCCCGCCGAAGTGCGCGACATCCTGCAACGCACCGCGACCCCGCTCGCCGCCTACTACCCGCACGAAGTCGGCGCGGGGCTGCTCAACACGCACGCGGCCGTGCTCGAATCCGCCTTCCCCGAACGCAAACTCGGCAACTTCCGCGCGACGCTCAACCGCGGGCAGGTGCGTTTCATGAGCGACCCGTTGCGCGAGATTTCCGGCACGGTCAACCCCGGCGCGACCGGCTTTGAAACCACCGTCGAGATTCCGGCCGACGCGCTCATGGCCTCGATGCAGATCGGTTGGAGCGCGCTCAGCGTGAACGACCTCGGCTTCGAGATGTACGATGCGAGCGGCCGCAAGCAGGCCGAGCGGAACGCTCTCAACCTGCCCGGCTTGACGGGCAACCGCGAGCGCGCCGTCGTGGCCGCGCCGCCCGCGGGCGCGTGGCGCGTGACGGTCAGGAACACGCTCGGCAATCTCGCCGTCACGCCGCAGCCGTTCGCCGGTGCGCTCGAAGTGGCGCGCGCGGAGTACGCGCCCGTCAGAGACATCGGCGTGCTCGGCGCGGCCGAACGCGCGTCCGTCTATCAAATCATCCGCTCGTTCGTGATGTCGCCGACGGGGCAGAAGTTCCGTCCCGCCCAGACCGCCACGCGTGGCGAACTGGCCGAGGCTCTCGTGCTCGGCGCGCGCGTGCCGCAATACGTGCCCGCCGCGCCGACCTACCGCGACGTGCGCGGCGCGTTCGCGATGATCTACGTCGAGAGCGTGCAGCACGCGCCGCAGGGCGCGCTCTTTACGGATGTCGAGCGCGGCGGCTCGTTCGCGCCGAACGATGCGGCGGGTCGTCTCACGGCGGCGGTCGCGCTCGTCCGCGCCGCTGGGCTGCAAGCCGAAGCCGAAGCCTCGCAAAGCCTGCCGCTGGCGACGGTCTGGGACGCGGGGTTGATCCCCTCCGCCCTGCGCGGCTACGTGCGCGTCGCCATCGCGCGCGGGTTGCTCAACACCACCAACTCCAACTTCCGCCCGCAAGCCCCGCTCACACGGCTCGAACTCGCACAGGCGATGGTCGCCATGCAAAAGTTACAGACGCAGCCCTAAGCGGCGGGAACAGTGAAAGCTAAAAACAGTTAAGCGGGACGCGTGCCGGTTAAGGCTCACGTCCCGCTTTCGTCTTCAACCTGCAAACTTTTCCTTACCCTCTCACCTCGCACGGCCAGGCGCGGCCGGGTTACGGGCAGACAGAAAAAACCTCTCGACGCACAGGCGCGGGATCGACTCCGGCGGAAGCGGTGCGTCGGCTCCTACTCGCGGCGACTCACGGAAAATGCTTCCCCGGCGGCGTCCCTACGAAGTTAACGCAGGGCGGAAAGTTTTCGGAGCGCGCCGCGCCCGACAGGGGATAAAAGAAATGCCGCGATGATGAATCGCGGCATTTCCGGGTCGGGTAGATGTTATTCGGATAGCAGGTAACTTAAGGGCGTCCCAGGATTCCGCCGAGGATTCCGCCGATGCCGCTGCCGCTATTGCCCCTGCGGTAGTCGCCGTTGTTGTTGTAACCGCCGTACTGGCGGTAACCCGCGTCGTAGCCCTGCACGAAGCCGTCGCGGAAAGCCTGCGTCGAGGCATCCTTGTAATAGTGCGACCGTTGCGGGCTGTAGCTCTGTCTCCGCTGCGCATCGCTCGCGCCCGTGTTCGCGCCGGCCTGATACCCCTGGTTCATCTCAATCTGGTAGGCGTTATTGTTGTAGCCGCCGTTGTTGCCGTAGCGGCCGTCGTTGCCGTAGCGACCGTTGTTGCCGTAGCCGCGATTTCTGCCATAACCGTTATTGCGCCCGTCACGAGCATCACGGCTGCGGTTGTTGCGGTGATAACGATCCTGGCGGTCGCGCTCGCGCTCGCGGCGTTGCCATCGTTCGTCATTGCGGTTCTGCGCCTGAGCCGTGTCGCTCGACATGATGCCGATGCCCAGCACTAAAGAGACGGCTAAGATAGCTCCCCCGATTTTGCCCTTAAAGTTATTTGATTTCATTTCTATCCCCCTCATACGGGATAGAGATAGCAATCAGTATGCCGCCGGGCAGGTAAGACGAAAGCCGCTGATTTCCTCGCCATCAGGCCAACCGCGAGCGCGGGGCGTGTGCTCATTTAGTGCAGGGATGGAGCAGATGAGTCACGGGCGATGAAATTCGTTCTCACTGCTTGACGAACAACTCCTCGGCGTTCCACAGCGAAAAGGGCGGGAGCGGGCTGGGACGGTAATTGCCGATGCGCGTGTTGGCGGCGACGGCGATGTGGCGCGTGACGATGGGGATGAGCGGGAGTTGTTCGGCCATCAATAGCTGCATGTCGCGGAAGATGGCGCGGCGGCGTTCGCGGTCAACTTCGTGGGCTTGCCGCGCGGCCAACTCGTCGAGCCGGGCTTCCCATTCGGTGGCGGGCTTCGGTTGTTCGGGATACCAGAAGTGTTGCGGGCTGGAACTGCGCAACATGTCGGTGTAGGAAGACGGGTCGGGTTCGGAGACCGACGTGCCGAACAGCACGGCCTCGTAGTCGTAAGACTGGTTGATGCGGGCGGACAACTGCGCGTTCTCGATGGGCGCGACCTGCACGTTCATCCCCAGTTTCTTTAAATCCTCCTGGATCACAATCGCGCTCTTGACGCGCACCTCGTTGCCGGCGGGCGCGATGATCGTGAACTCGACGCGATTGCCTTTCGCGTCCGTCAACTCCGGCGCGGCCTCGGTGCCGCCGAGGTTGAAGCCCGCTTCGCGCAGCAGCGTGCGCGCCCGTTCCAGATCGTAAGCGGTGCGCGGAACATCGGCGGCCACCCAGGCGCGATTGCCGCCGGAGACGAAGCTGTAGAGCGGCGTGGCGAGTCCTTGCCAGGTGTTGGCGGCGATGGAGTCGCGGTCGATGGCGTGCGAGACGGCGCGGCGAAAACGCGCATCGTTGAACCAGGCGAGCTTCACGGGATCGACGATTGATTTGCCGTCGTCGCGCCGGCCGGGGTTGAGATTGAACCAGATGTTATCGGCGTAGAGGCCGGGGCCGAGGTCGTGGGCGCGCGCGTTGCCCTGCCCGGCGCGCAGGCTGGCGAAATCGGTCGGGCGCACGCGGTCGAGGATGTCGAGCGACCCCTGGCCGAGGCGGGTGAGAGCGTTGTTCTCGTCGCCGACGACTTCGAGGACGAGGCGTTCGAGATACGGCAGTTGATTGCCCGCCGCGTCGCGCTTCCAGTAGTGCGGGTTGCGCTTGAGGACGACGCGCTCGCCCGGCGCGCTTGATTCGACGGTGAAGGCTCCGGCCGTGACGATGCTCGCCACGTCGCTGGTCACGCTGTAAGCGTTGTTGAAGGCGTTCCGGCCGAGTTCGGCTTCGAGCACGCGGCGCGGCAGCACGCCCAAATTCGACATGTAGTTTTCCGGCACGGCGATGGCTTCGGCGAAGCCGAGACGGAGGCGGCGCGCGTCCGCCACTGTCACTTCGATGGGCTTGCCGCCGACGAGCATCGCGTCGCGGTAGATGGGCGAGGTGACGCGTTTGTCGTAGAGCGTGCGCAGCGTGAAGGCCACGTCTTCGGAGGTGAGCGGCTGCCCGTCGGAGAACTTCAACCCCTCGCGCAAGGTGACCTCGACGCTCTTGCCGTCGTCGGAAAGTTTCCAACTCTCGGCGAGCGCGGGCGCGTAATTTTGGTTGTCGTGATTGAGTTCGACGAGGCGGCTGCCCATCAGGAAGAAGGAGACGTAGATAGAAGGCTCGTCGGCGGCGAGGATGTAGTTGAAAGTCTTCGGGGGCGAAGTGAGGCGGTAGGTGAGCGTGCCGCCGCGCGTGCCCACGACGGGCGCGGTCGGTAGTTTCCCTTCACCGCCGCCACCACCTCCGCCGGCAGTGTTCGACGCGGGCGGCGTCTGGCACGCGCTCGCCGAAAGGAGCGCGGCGAGGCACAACAAGCTGACCAACAACCGTCCTGACGATGCAAGTTTCATTTCACAATCCCGATTTGTCTGAAGCTGAAAAAGCGCGAGGCGTTTCGTGCGAACGCGCGCACGGGTGAGGCTATCCGATTCAAACATGTCTCCACCCGGATGTCCAGAGCGATGCGCGCTCCACTCTTGCCCTCGCGCCGCGAATAGATGTTAAATCAGCGCGCGATGAGTTCGGCTGAAAACATCCTCCACGAACATTCCGAGTTGCCGTCGTGCTGAAACTGATTCTCTCCAGAGCGTTGCAGGGCGTCGTGGTGCTCCTCGTCGTCTCCGCGCTCACGTTCGCGCTCCTGGCGGCCGCCGGCGGCGACGCGCTCGGCGAACTGACGAGCGAGCAGGCCGTGTCCGAAGAGACGCTCAAAGAGATGCGCCGCGCCTACGGACTCGACCAGCCGCTCGCCGTGCGCTACGCCTACTGGCTCTCGAACCTCGCGCGCGGGCGCATGGGCGAATCCTTTTACTATCACAGCCCGGTGGCGACCATCATCAGGCCGCGCCTGCTGCGCACGCTCGCGCTCACCGCCGCCGCGCTCTTTCTCGCGCTCTCCTTTTCGCTCGCGCTCGCCGCGCTCGCCGCCCGCCGCCGGGGCAGCCTGTGGGATCGCGCGAGCGAACTCGTGATCCTGCTCACGGCTTCGACGCCGCGCATCGTGCTCGCGCTCATCGCCCTGGCGATCGTCGCGCGCACCGCCTGGTTTCCCGTCGGCGGCGCGGGCGCGGAGAGGCTCGCCGACTTTCGTCCCTTGCGTATCCTGCCCCCGGCCATCGTGCTCGCCCTCCCGCTCGTGGCTCTCTTTCTGGCGCAAGCGCGCGAGGGTTTGAGCCACGCGCTCGCGCAAGACTTCGTGCAGGTGGCGCGCGCGAAAGGATTGCCGGAACGCGCCGTCATCATGCGCCACGCGCTGCGCGACGCTTTGAACCCGCTGATCACGCTCTCCGGCTACGCCTTCGGCAGCGTCGTGAGCGGCTCCGTGATCGTCGAGACGGTGCTCGGCTGGCCTGGCTTGGGCGCGCTCAGCGTCAACGCCGTGCGCCACCGCGACGTGCCGCTCCTGATGGGCGTCGTGATGATCACGGCGACGGCCGTGCTCGCCGGAAACCTCTGCGCGGACATCCTGCTGCGTCTGAACGACCCGCGCCTGCGTCCGCGCCGCACGACGCCCGCGCGGACGCGCCGGGGAAGCGGTCGCTCCGTCAACCTGCCCGCTCCCGGCGCGTGAACATTCGCATGACCGACCAGCAACCACCGCACCTCTCCGACCCTCCCGCCGCGCCGCCGCCGCCGGAGGCGTGGGAACGCGCGCACGCCGCGCCGGGCGCATGGCGCGGGCGGGCGCGGCGCAGGCTGGCGCGCCGTTGGAAGTTGGTGGCGGGACTCTGCATCGTCTCGACGTTCTACCTCGTCGCCGTGCTGGCGAATTTCATCGCGCCTTACGACGCGAGCGAACAGTCGCGGCAGCAGCCCTTCGCCCCGCCGACACCCGTCCGTTTCAGAGACCAAGAAGGCCGCTGGCACGCGCGCCCGTTCATCTACCGCCTGCGCCTCACCGACCCGCTCGCGCGCACTTACAGCGAAGACGCGTCGGCGCGCTTTCACCTCTTCCTTTTCACGCGCGGCCATTCATACAAACTCTTCGGCCTCTTCCAGACCGACCGGCATCTCTTCTCAACCGCACCCGACCCGCGCCGACATTCCGACCTTTCGCGCAACGCGGGCGCGGCGCACAACACCGGCGCGGCGCAGGGCGCGAACGCTCCGGCACAGCGCGTCCACCTGCTCGGCACGGATGAGTCCGGGCGCGACCGCCTCTCGCGCCTGTTGATGGCGTCGCGCTTCTCGCTCGCGGTCGGGCCTCTGGGGACGCTGCTCGCGGGCGTGCTCGGAGTTTTTCTGGGCTGCGTGTCGGGCTACGCGGGGCGCAGGGTGGACGCGCTGTTGATGCGCGCGGCCGACGCGATGCTGGCCTTGCCCGATCTCGTCTTGATCCTGGCGGCGCGCGCCGCCTTCCCGCTCGTGCTGCCGCCGACGCACGCGGGGCTGTTGCTCGTCGCGATCTTCATCGGCATCGGGTGGGCGGAGATGGCGCGGCTCGCGCGCGGGCTGGTGTTGGGATTGCGCGAACGCGAGTTCGTCTTGGCCGCCGTGTCGCTCGGCCTGACCGAGACGCGGATACTTTTTCGTCACATCCTGCCGAACGCTTCGCGCCCGCTCGTCGTGCAACTCTCGCTGATGCTGCCCGCGTTCCTCTTGGCCGAGACGGCCTTGTCGTTTCTCGGCGTCGGCGTGCAGGAACCGGCGGCGAGTTGGGGCAACATGCTTGTCGCCGCCGGCAACTTGACGCTGCTCGGCCAACAACCGCTCGTCCTGCTCTCGCCCGCCTGCGCCATCTTCCTCTTCGTGCTCGGCGTGCGACTCCTGAGCGACGGACTCAGACGCGACGCCGACCTCCGCGCCGGTTGAGACGCGCCCCGCCCACCCACGCCGAAATTTTTTTAGCTGCGTCCAACACCGACCCCCACGGTTTTCCCTGCAATGAAATTGTAATAAACACCCGCCCGCCCGTTCCCCGCTCAAGTCTTCCTCAACGCCCCGCCGCTACCCTCTACACACCTACAGGCAGGGAGAATCCGACATGAACACGAACCTCGCAGACTCGCGGTTGAACCGCGCGCGCTCTCCCGGCATCCCGCGCGGTTGACGGGAGAGTTTAAGCTCACGCGCCCGTGAAAACGCGGCACGAGTCGCGTTTGAAGGTAGCTCGAATCGTTCCACCGCCCTCGCCGCAAAAGGGCACGGGCGAAGGTGTCGGACAATTTCAGATTTCAAATTTGAAATTGCCCGGCAGCCTTCCCCCGCGCCCCTTGCGCTTCATGATCTCGTCGCGCTCGAAGGCTCCGTCGCGATCCTCAAACGCTCCCGTCGCGGCGCGCTCGCAACGTGGTTGCAACATTCTCAACCCGCCCCGCCTCTCCGCCTCAAGTCGTCCTCAAGTATTCCTCAAGCGCGCCTGGCTAATCTCGCCCGCGTCGAACAGCGACGGTCTTACAACTTCAATTTTAAACTCGTCAGAGGAGAAGCAATTATGCGCAGAGCGCGAACAATGTGGGTCAAAGTTTTCATCGTCATGGTGGTCGCGGCCTTCACCGTGACGGCCACTTACGTGCCCCGCCAGGCGGCCGCTGCTGCGGGCGCAACCCCGGCTCCACAAACCGGCGGCCTCGGCTTCAACATGTACGGACGCCCGGCTCCCAATTTCGATCTCAACCTGTCGCGCGCCGCCGCCAACGTGCGCTCCGCCACCGCCGATCAACTGGCGGCGGTCGAGACTTTGAAGGCCAACGCTAACGCCTCAGACCTGACCGTGCGCTGGAACGACTTCGGCGGCTCGCCCGATGTCATCCGCGACTTCGCCAGCGCGCCCTTCGCGGGGACGCCGGAAGAAGCGGGTCGCGCCTTTCTCGCCGCGAACGCCGTCGCCTTCGGCATCTCCAACGTCTCAGACCTGCGCGTCGTGCGCAACACGAACGCGCTCGGCGGACACCTCCTGCGCTTCCAGCAAACCTTCAACGGGCTGGACGTGAAAGACGGCGGCATCGGTCTCGTCTTGAACGCCAATAATCAAGTGATCATGGCGAGCGGCCCCTACTTCCGCGACGTGCAGGTCAACACGCAGCCGACGCTTTCCGCCGCGCAGGCGAAGGCCGCCGCCGCCGCCGACCTCGCGCGCTTCCACGTCGCGCTGCCGGAGAGCGTCATGAGCCTGCTGCGCCCCGCGCTCGCCGGTCTCGCCAAACAGGTCGCCGTGCTGGATCAATACCAGCCGACGCTCGGCGTCTACCCGACCGTGGACGGCTACAAGCTCGTCTGGAAAGTCGCCAGGTTCTCCGAGAACCCGTTCGGCCTCTACCTCGTCTCCATCGACGCGCACACGGGCGAGACGATTGCGCGCAAAGATTTCGTCAACTTCCAGCAGGCTCCAGAGACGCCCTTGCCCTTCACGGCCGACATCTATCCGAAGTACCCGACCATCACGCAGGAACTCAAAGACCAATCGAAGATCAGCGTTGACTCGACGGGCACGCCGCTCGGCCAGGAGCGCGTCAAGCTGCGCAGCTTCGACCCGTCGAACGTCGTCACCGGGCTGATGGGCACGCTGACGGGCACGCACACCGTCGTCAACAACGCGCTCGCCACCAGGCAGCCCTTCGCGCAGGCAGCCCGTGGCACCTGGCACTTCCGCGTGGACGACCCGACCAACCTCGAAGCGCGCACCAACGAAGCGGATCAACTCGCCGAACCCGCCGAGCACCAGGACGAGATCAACGCCTTCTTCTTCACGACCTACCTGCTCGAATACGTTGACTACCTGCACGTCGCGGGCGACAAAGTGAACAACCGCCTCGGCACGGGCAGCTTCCCCGACGACTACCCGAACAAGACCATTCCGCTTCCGGCCACCGTCCACATCCCGAACATCTACATCGCGCTCGACGCATCGGCCGGTAAGCTGCCGACGGCGGATGCCAACCTGCCCGGAAAAGTGCTCGGTCTCGACAACGCCTTCGCGCTGAACCTGACGAGCCTCATCAGTTCGCTCGCGGGCACGGCTTCGCCCGTCGTCGTCAACCCGACCTCTTACGGCCACGGCTTCCTCTTCAACGACCTCGCGCTCGAAGGCACGGTGCCTTATCACGAGGGGATGCACGCCATTACCAGCCCCATCGCCGGTCTGGAAGGCGACCCCGAAGGCGGCGCGCTCAACGAAGGTCAGGCCGACATGTGGGCGTTCACCATCACGGACAATCCGTCGCTCGGCGACTACGTCGTCAACGCCAAGGGCGTCCGCGACCGCTACCGCAGCCTCGGCCGCAACCCCGATTCGCTCGCCTACATCCGCAGCGCGCGTTCGACCCTGAAGTATTCCGACATCGGCACGCTCGGCAGCGCGGGCGTCTACGATTTCGAGGAGCACTACGACGGCGAGATTTACATGTCAACGATGTGGGACGTGCGCGAGATGCTGAACCGCGTCTACCCGTCGAAGTCCACCTATCGCCGCCCCGCGCCGAAGGACGGCACGCCGTCCAAAGAGATCGCGAAAGGCACGGAGATTTTCGAGCGTCTCTTCCTCGGCGCGATGTACGTGCTCGGCACCACCTCGCCCGACACGATGGTCAAAGCGCGCGACGCGATGCTCGTCGCCGATCAATCGCTCTACCCGACCGACGCCACCGACGCCGCCGCGCCCGGCCAGCACCGCGCCATGATCGAACAGATTTTCGCGGCGCACGAGATGGGCAGCCAGGCGCGCGAAGTGAGCGGCGGGCAGGCCACCATCTCGACGCAGGTGACGCCCTTCGCGGGTGGGCAGGCCGCGCCCGCCGTGCCGCAAAACGTGTCGGTCGCGCCCGCTTCGGCGCGCACCAACCGCATCTCCTGGCAGCCCGTCGAGGGTGCGGTTTCTTATGAAATTCTCAAGCGCAAGATCGGTTTCGAGAACCGCCGCCAGCCGAACGGCAAGCGCGCCTTCGCCGACGGCGACTCGTCCACCACCGGCTTCCGCCACGTCGCTTTCACGAGCGGCAACGCTTCGTCTTACGAAGACCTCGGCGCGGTTCACGAAGTGTTCGCGCCCGAAGGACTGAACAACCTGTTCGACAGCGAATACACGGTGCGCGCCATCGGCGTGAACCAAACGCGCCAACTCGGTTTCTCCGACCTCTCCGGCGCGGCCAGGCCCGTGCGCGTCACGCAGGACGTGACGGCGCAGGTTGACAGCGCGCTCTCGAACGTCACCTTCTCGAACGGCGTCTTCTCGTTCGACAACAAACTGACGAACGCGCGCGGCGCCGTCTCCGACGATAAGACCATCTACGGCGCGATCAACTTCCAGGTCACCTCTATCTCCGACCCGTCCGTCACCGTCAGGAACGCCGACGGCGGCGCGAACACTTTCGTCTACAACCAGAACCTCGCGCTCGGACAAACTTCGGCGGCCAAGCGGCTTGAGTTCAACGACCCGCAGGCTCGCTTGTTCACCTTCGACGCGCGCATCACCGGGCAGGCTTACGCCGGTTCGGCGGGCGGCAACGGCACGCTCGGCAACGACGGCACGAGCGAACCGCCCGCGCCCGTCACCTATTCCGTCTTCTCCGAAGAGCGCACCGGCGCGCTCCTCGCGGGCGACCCGACCGGCACGAGCGGCGAACCGTCTCTGACCTACGGCGACCCCGCCTTCGCCGGCATCACCTACGCCGACGTTGAGGTGACGACGAAATCCGACGCGCTCATCCTCGACGCCGTTTTGAGTTCGACGACCGCCGTTGACCTCGACTTCGAGATTCTGACGACGGACGGCAAATCGCTCGGCACATCCGCCGGGGCGACCGCCGCCGAACGCGTCCAGACGCGCGTCGAGCCGAACACGCGCTACATCCTGCGCGTCAAAGGCTTCGCCAACGGCCCGGCCGAGTTCAAAATCGTGAGCAAGCAGTTGCTCCCCGAAGGCTCGCCGAACGAGAACGCGGGCAAGTTCTCGCCGGGCGCGGCGACGGGCGGCGCGACGACCGCCCTGAGCGGCGCGCTCAAGCCGACCGCCATCATCACGCGCCTCGCGCGCTTCACCGTCAACCCGCTGACCAGAACCGTGAGCGTGAAGTTTCTGAACTAACCTCTTCCGATAGCTTGCGCCAAAACTCGGACGCCGGACTTCACTCGTTGAAGTCCGGCGTCCGAGTTTTGTATTCCCGCGATGAGTTGATTGCGACTTCGTTACATTTCGCGTCTTCAAGTCTGGCTCAACTTTAACTCAAGTTTTACTCAACTGGCGGCGGGTAACTTTGCATCCGTGGGGGAGAGCTTTAACCCCCGCACCGATCGAATTTTAGACAAAGGTTCAACCCGGAGGCTGCTTTTGCACATGAGAAAAATCCAGACCCTGTTTGCGGCAATCATCCTATGCTTCGCGTTCAATGACGCGGCGTCAGCGGCGGCTCGCGTCAGCCCCGCACTCTCATCCCAACTAACCGCGCTCGCCGACACGGCGAAAGTCGGCACGGTCATCGTCGCCTTCAACAGCGATCGCGGTCTCACAGAATCGCACCTCTCGACTTTGCGTGCGCTCGGCATCACGCGCGCCATCACCTACCCGCGTCTCGGCATGGTCGCGCTGCCCGCGGCCACGGCCGGTCAGGTGCGCGCCCTCGCCGCGTCGAGCGCGGTGCGCTCCGTCTGGCATAACGAGCGGCTTCATTATTACGACTTGCAGGCGCGCACGCTGACGGGCGTCGAGCGCGTGCGCGCGGACGGCGGGTTGCGCCAGCGCAACGGCGGCTCGCCCGTCTCCGGCAAGGGCGACTTCTCCGTCCTCGTCATCGACTCCGGCGTGGACGCCACCCACGACGATCTCAAACTCGGCCAGACCGTTATCCAGAACGTGCAGGTCTTGACCGGCACGGACACCGTGGCCGAGGGCTTCACGCCCGTCACCGTCCTGGAGAACGTGCCGAACACCGACCAATCGGTCGGCCACGGCACGCACTGCGCCGGGATCATCGGCGGCACGGGCGCGCGTTCCGGCGGCAAGTACGCGGGCGTCGCTCCCGGCACGAAGATCATCGGCGCGGGACTCGGCGCGGGGCTGTTCGTCCTGAACGCCGTCGGCGCGTGGGAGTGGGCTTTGGCGAACCAGTTCAACTACAACATCAAGGTCGTCTCCAACTCCTACGGCAGCTTCGACACGTTCGACCCCTCGAACCCGATCCACATCGCGAGCAAAGCCGCTTACGACAACGGCATCACGGTCGTCTTCGCGGGCGCAAACTCCGGCCCCGGCAAAAACACCTATAACCAGTACGCGAAAGCCCCCTGGGTGATCGGCGTCGCGGCTGGCACGAAAGAGGGCGGCCTCGCTTCGTTCTCCTCGCGCGGCTTGCCCGCAGACGAGCGTCTGACGGACGACGACGCGCTGAACGATTTCGACGCGCCGACCATCACCGCGCCCGGCACGGGACGCGAGTTCGAATCGAACGCCGCGAAGTTCACCGCCGCCTACGTCTCGACGCGCGCGACCTCCAACATCACTTCCAACGGCCTCGACGCCGACACCGAACTCGCCCCCGGCGAGATTCCCTTCTACACGCAAATCTCCGGCACTTCGATGGCGACGCCCTACGTCGCCGGGGTCGTCGCCCTGATGCTCGACGCCGACCCGACGCTCCAGCCCGACGAGATCAGGCAGATCATCACGGAGACGGCCACGCGCATGCCCGGTTTCGCCGACCACGAAGTCGGCGCGGGCTACATCAATGCCTACGCCGCCGTGGATAAAGTTTTCAACCGCACGCGCGTCTACAACGTTTTCAACCGGCCGACCTTCAACGCCACCTACACCGTGAGCGGCCCCGCGCCCGAAGTCTTCCACCTGGACTTCGACCCGACGGGCACGCCCGGCGCGAACTCGCCGAACTCCAAAACCTTCACCGTGCAGCCGGGCATGAGCGTCCTCGACGTGTTCGCCACCTACGACAACGCCGCCGGCACCGGCGACGGCAACGTGATCGGCATGATTCTCTTCGCGCCGAACGGCGCGTCGTATTCGAGCGGCATCGCCTTGCCCGTCCTGAGCGCGCCGAGCGGCCAGATCGTGGTGCGCGATCCGGTTCCCGGCGAGTGGCGTCTGGAACTGCGCGGCGCGCGCGGCCTCGCCGCCGTCCCCGGCGTCAGCCTGCCCACTTCGGGCGCGTCTCTGCCCGGCCCCGTTGACGGCACGATCAAACAGCAGAAGTTCACGCTCGCGCCCATCCACGATATTCAGGGTCATTCGTTGCAGGAACAGATCGAGACCGCGCTCAAGAACCGCCGCCTCGACACCTTCGCCGACGGCTCGTTTCGTCCCGACGCGAACGTCACCCGCGCCGACTTCGCGCGCACGCTCTTACTCAACACGCCCGTGCGCCAGACGGCCTCGGCCGCGCCCAAGTTCAACGACGTGTCCGGCGACCTCGCCGCGCTCGCAGAGTCTCTGACGGCCGGCGGTTCGACCTTGCGCGATTGGAACTTCGCGCCCGCCGGTTTGATGTCAGCCGGCGGCACAACCTTCAACCCGGCGGGCACGGTCAGCCGCCTCGACCTCGCCGTCGCCTTCGTCCGCGCCCTCGGCCTCGATGCGGAAGCGAAACAGAAGGCGGGCACGAACGTCACGTCCGGCGGCATCACGCTCGCGGACAACGCGCAGATTCCCACGGCCCTGCGCGGCTACGTGCAACTCGCCATCGAGCGCGGCTTCCTCGAAGTTTACCCGGCGGAGATCAAACAGGTCGCGCCCGGCCAGTTCGTCGCCCTGCCCGGCCCGCGCGTCGAACCGGCGGGCAGCCTCACGCGCGCCGCGCTCGCCGCGAAAGCCAACGCCTTCGCCGCGCGGTTCGCGGCCGGAAATTAACCCGACCTCAAACTCCCGTGGCGTCGCCCGCTCAGGTGACGCCACGGGAGCTTGACCACCCCGCGCCCTGCTAAGTTTGACCACCCCGCGCCCTGCTAAGTTTGACCACTCCGCGCCCTGCTAAGAAGCTGTATGAACGAGTCCCGTCAGGGACGATTGATAATAGCCCGGCACTTTAGTGCCGGGGATAAGGTGAAAGATAATGTCTGAGTCCCGTAGGGACGATTGAATGTTCATCATTATTCAATCGTCCCTACGGGACTCCGGGTAAAAGAGCCATTAACTATCCCCCGCCATAAATGGCCGGGCTATTATCAATTGTCCCTCCGGGACAAACACGGCTTTACTTTTCAAACGGCTTATCAGCTTCTTCGCCCGGAGTCGGGAGGTCGCTAAAACAACGAAGGCGCGTGCGAGAACAAAGGCGCGTGCGAGAGCAAACTCGCACGCGCCTTCGTTCGTTTCGTCGTAGCTTTAAGAGTGGATTATTGCGGCGCGAGGGGTTGGAAGTTGTCGCCGTTTTTGAAGGTGAGGGCGCGCTTTTTGCCGTCTTGTTTGAAGTTGACGAGGTTGATCTGATCGTCGTAGAGGTCGAACATGAATCGATTGCGCAAGGTCGTGCCCGCGCAGCCTTCGGGCAGGCGCGCCTCGAAGTAGAGCCACGCGCTATCGACGCCCGCGTCCATGCCGACCCAGGAGAGTTTGACGATCTCGCCCGCGGCGTTTTTCAACTGGAAAGTTTCTTGCAGGTAAGCGACGAGTAGCGGCTCGGCTTCCTGTTTCCGGTCGAGGCGCACGGCCGTGCCGCCCCGGCGGTTGAGAACTTTTTCGAGATCGTCTGGGAACGTCCGCAACGTGATTTGCAGCGACCGCTCCGCCGCGTTGTAGTCGGCCTCGGTAAAGCTCGTGTGGAACTTGTGCGCCGCCGCCGCCGAGACGGGAACAACGCGCGCCGTCGAGAGGCCGCAGGCGACCGCGAGGGCGAGACTCAACATGTAAGCGGCGAACTTCATAAAGCAAACTCTCTGTAAATCAAGGGTAAAGGGCAAGGGCTAAAGGGGAAGGGTCAAGCGATAACCTGTTCACGCCCGTCTTACCCTTTTACCTTTGTCCTTTTTACCTTTCACTGAACTTATTGCGTCGGCGTCGGGGTCGGCGACGGCAACGGTTGTTTGCGTTCGAGCAACTGCATGGGGTTGGGCGTCTGTGCCTCTTTGAAGATTTGGAAGCGCGTCTTGACGGGGCGGCGCGGGAAATTGTTGTTCGACATGTCCACGTCGGCCGTCTCCAGGCGCGGGTCGAGCGAGATGGCGCGCACCTCCTTGTTCGTCATGATCAGCTTGGAGACTTCCGTGTTGTTGTAACGCCAGATTTCCGCCGGGATGCGCATCAACTCGCGCGTGCCGTCCATGTATTCGATGTCGAGGATGACGGGGCTGACGAGGCCGCCGATGTTCTTCAAATCGACGACGTAGAAATTGAGGCCGGTCTGGAGCAGTTCGCGCTCGCGCGGGGTGAACGTTTGCAGGAGTTGCTGATACTGCTCGCGGTCGCGCTCGGTGACGACGAGTTCGTCGTAGGTGTTGTAGAAATCGCGCAAACTCGGAAACTGATCGACGCGTTTCGGGAGACTCTGGTTGCGCTCCTGCGAGAGCGTCTGCGGCTGCTCGCCGCGGTCTCTGAGGCGCGCGGCCTTGTCGGTTTCGGGGTTGCCGGTGAAGGGTTGGAAGAGGCGCACGCGCTCGATGGAGATGTCCACGTGGTCGGTCGTGTAAAACCAGCCGTGCCAGAACCAATCGAGGTCGATGCCGGAAGCGTCCTCCATCGTGCGGAAGAAATCGGCGGGCATCGGCCGCTTGAACTTCCAACGCTGCGAGTATTGCTTGAAGGCGAAGTCGAACAACTCGCGCCCCATCACGGTTTCGCGCAGCACGTTCAAGGCGGTGGCCGGTTTCCCGTAAGCGTTGTTGCCGAATTGCAAGACCGATTCCGAGTTCGTCATGATCGGCACCTGATTGAGGCTCGCCATGTACTCGCGTATGTTCTGCGGCTCGCCGCGCCAAGAGGGGTAGCGTTCCTCCCATTCCTGCTCGGCCAGATATTGCAGAAACGAGTTTAGCCCCTCGTCCATCCACGTCCACTGGCGTTCGTCCGAGTTGACGATCATGGGGAAATAGTTGTGGCCGACTTCGTGGATGACGACCGAGATCAGACCGTACTTCGTGGCCGCCGAGTAAGTGCCGTCTTCCTGCGGGCGCGGGCCGTTGAAGCAGATCATCGGGTATTCCATGCCGCCGACGGGGCCGTTGACCGAGATCGCGACCGGGTACGGATAGGTGAACGAATAGCGCGAGTAGACGTTGAGCGTGTGGATGATGGCGTGCGTCGAATACTTCGACCAGAGCGGCTCGCCCTCCTTCGGGTAGAGCGACATCGCCATCACGCGGTTGCCCTCGACGTTGTGCCCCTGCGCATCCCAGATGAACTTGCGCGACGAGGCGAAGGCGAAATCGCGCACGTTGTCGGCGTGGAAGACCCAGGTCTTCCTGCCCGCCGGCTTGTGCGATTCGTTGGCGAGGGCTTCGGCGGGCGTGACGATGTAGATCGGTTCTTTCGCCGTCCGCGCCTGTTCGAGCCGCGCGCGCTGCGCGGTTGTCAGCACGGCGTTCGGGTTTTGCAGCACGCCCGTCGAGGTGACGACGTGATCGTCGGGCGCGGTGATCGAGACGCGGTAGTTGCCGAACTCCAAAGTGAACTCGCCCGCGCCCAGGAACTGTTTGTGCTGCCAGCCGGACACGTCGTTGTAGGCGGCCATGCGCGGAAACCAGTGCGCGATCTCGTAGAGATAGTTGCCGTCCTTCGGGAAGAACTCGTAGCCGGTGCGCCCGCCGATTTTGCGCTGGTCGTTGATGTTGTAGTTCCAATCGACGGAGAAGGCGACCGATGCGCCGGGCGCGAGCGGTTGCGGCAGATCGACGCGCATCATCGTCTTATTGATCGTGTGTTTGAGCGGCGCGCCTTTGGCGTCGCGCACGGCCGTGATGCGGTAGCCGCCCTCGAACGTGCGCGCGTAGACCAAATTTTCGATCTGATTCACCGGGAGACGCTCCGTGGTCTGATTTCCGGGAGGACGCTCGAAGTTCGGCGCGGTTTGCGTGAGGCGCGCGTCGGAATCCTGCCGCCAGATGTTCTGGTCGAGTTGGAGCCAGAGGTAAGAGAGCGTGTCGGGCGACTGGTTGTGATAGGTGATGGTTTCGGAGGCCGTGATGCGCTGGTTCACATCGTCGAGTTCGACGTTGATCTGGTAGTCGGCGCGCTGCTGCCAGTAGGCGCGGCCGGGCGCGCCGGAAGCCGCGCGCTGCTCGTTCGGCGTCGGCAGAATTTCCTCAAGCTGCCTGAACTTATCACTCGGACTCGTTTTCGATTGCGCCCACGCGTCGGCGGGCGCGGAGGTGAGGCACAGGACGGCGAGCACCACGGAGCGCGTAATTTTCTTCAACATACCTGAGCGTATCCTTTACACCAGAGAGACTTGAAATTCGTCGGCCACGGGCGCGTGCGACATCAACGGCGGCGGCGCGAGGAGAGAAGCGAAACCGTACTTCCGGCAACTTGACGATAGGGTAACGAACTCGTCCGATTGTATATATACGCGCCGCCGGACGCAAAAGTTAAAGAGCCAGGGGGCGCGATGAAAACGCGTATTTCCCTTCCATAATTTCGGATGCGGACGGGGCGCGCTCGTCACTTCTTCTTCGGCGGCCGACGCGGGCGCGCGAGTCGCTCTTTCGGCGGTCGCTCGGTCTTGGCGCGAGCGGGCGCGGGCGCGCGGGCGAAGTAGCCGTTGCGATAGGTGAGCTTCAACTTCTGCTTACGCAGTTCGGGGTTGACGAGATCGATCCTGAGCTGGCGAAACGTGTTGTCGCGCGCCTTGTTGGTCGGCGAATAGGAGATGAGATATTGCGTGCGCAACTCGTGGTGAATCTGCCCGAAGGCGACGTTCAGGTCAACCCGCTCGTCTTCGACGATGAAGGCGCGGCCGCCCGTGTGCTCGGAGAGTTTCTTGAGCGCGCCGTCGTCCACGCCGTCAAATTCCTCGTCGCCGATGCCGATGGAGTAGAGCACCGCGTTGACGCCGATCACCGCCTCCATCGCCGCCTCTTTCTTCAGACGACTCGTCGAGTCCACGCCGTCCGAGAGCAGGATGATGGCGCGGCGCGTGCGTTCGGGCGTCTGCGAGAGCATGTCGGTGGCCGTCGCCCAGACGGCGTCCCAGATGGCGGTCGAACCTCTCAGCCCCGGATTGTTGTCCACGCCCGAGCGCGCGGCCTCCTGCTCCGCGCGCTCGTAGATGAATTCTTCGTCCTTCGTCGGCGGCTCCGGGATTTCGATGCGGTCGATGGCGGCGTGCAGACTCGCGCGGTCGCCCGTCAGGTCTTGTTCGATGGTGGCGTCGCCGGTGAAGGAGATGATGGCGGCTCGGTCGCGGTCGGGGCGGATCACGGCGTCGATAAAAGCGTGCGCGGCCTCCTTCTCGTCGGAGAGCGTTCTGACCTGCGAACTGCTGGTGTCGATGAGGATGGCGAGCGAGAGCGGCAGGTTCGTCTCGCGCTGAAAGACGGAGATGGTCTGCGGCTCGTTGTTCTCGAAGATGCGCACGTCCTCCGGCCGGAGGGTGGTGACGAAGCGGCGATTCTTATCGGCGGCGTTGAAGATGACGTTGACGAGATTGGTTTCGACCTGCTCCACCTCGTCGCGCTCCTCCGCTGCGTCGGCCGGGGTCGGCGTCGGCGTCTGAGCCGGGGCGGCCTGCGGCGGCTGCGCTGACGGCGGCGCGGGCGTTTGCGCGCCCGCGCGCGGATTGAAAGCCAGGGACGCGAGCAGCAGCAGCATCGCGGACAGGATGCGGGCGATGGGATGGGCGAAAAATCTCATTTAAGGCTTGAACGTCTCCCTCGTTGAAAACTTTACCCGAACAAACAGTCGCACTCGTCGTGCCCGTCCGGGGATGCGAGCCGGGGCGCGTTTAGGGTTTGGGGAGGAGTGTTTCTATCTTAACCCGCAAACGCGCGCGGAATGAATCGCCCATGGATAAAAAGCGGCGCGGCCAGTTGCCTGACCGCGCCGCCGTCCCTCCCCTTGCTCGTTACCCCTGGTTGGTTCCCGCTTGCTCGTTTACCCGTCCGCGCTACTACTGCTTGTCGCTCTTGTCCACCACCGATTTCAGAGCCAGGAAGGTGGGCGGCCAGAGGCCGACGAAAATGCCCGCCTGCTTGTTGCCGCTGAAAAAGAGCGCGAGCGACGCGCCGATGGAGCCGATGGTCAGGATGTGAAACATGCTGAAGCCCGTCGATTCGACGGTCGTGTTATCGATGGTCTTCAAGACCTTCTCGTACACATCCGTCTTGGTGGCTTCTCCGCCCCCGCCGTTGCCGCCGAGAATATCCGTCGCCGTGGCCGTACCTAATCCTTGTGCTGACATTACTCTAATCCCCTTTCACGATACTGTGTTGTCGTCTTTAACGCGCCCTTTCAGGGCGGCGATGCCGAACAGCACGGCGAGCGACGCCCCGGCGATCACGAAGCCCGCGAGCGGGCGTCGTCTCCTCGCCGGTTGGGTCGCCGCCTGAGGCGCGTGCTGTCCCGCCGGTGTCTTTTCTATGTCCTGCTTCGTCATATACCCTTCTGCCGCTGCCGAACCAGCCCCTTTATAGACGGTGTTCGTCGCGCGGTTGTTTGCAAAATCATGCAATTTTGTGCGAGACGCGCTTTTACTTTGACTGTCTGTGACGAATATGAGATAGATTTGCGCTTTAAAAATCAGCGACAAAATTTTGGCGGGAGGCGGGAAGCAAACTTATGAGTTTGATTGAGGCGATACACGCGCGCGAGATTCTGGACTCGCGCGGCAACCCGACGGTCGAGGCCGAAGTGTTCCTGCACAGCGGGGAGACGGGGCGCGCGGCCGTCCCTTCCGGCGCGTCAACGGGCGAGCACGAGGCCGTCGAACTGCGCGACGGGGACAAGGCGCGCTACGGCGGCAAAGGCACGCTCAAGGCCGTGCAGAACATCAACGGGACAATCGCCGACGCGCTCGAAGGCTTCGACGCGCTCGACCAGACCGAAGTTGACGCCGCGCTCATCGCCCTCGACGGCACGCCGACGAAAGCCAAACTCGGCGCCAACGCCCTGCTCGCCGTCTCGCTCGCCACGGCGCGCGCCGCCGCCGCCCATCTGGAGATGCCGCTCTACCGCTACCTCGGCGGCGCGAACGCGCGCACGCTGCCCGTGCCCATGATGAACATCATCAATGGCGGCGCGCACGCCGACAACAACGTGGACTTTCAAGAGTTTATGGTGATGCCCGTCGGCGCGGGAAGTTTTTCGGAGGCTCTGCGCACGGGCGCGGAAATCTTCCACGCGCTGAGAAGCGTCCTGAAGAAGCGCGGCCTGGCGACCGGCGTCGGCGACGAGGGCGGCTTCGCGCCTGATTTGCGCTCGAACGAAGAAGCGATTGAAACGATCCTGGAAGCCATCGCGGCGGCCGGTTACAAGACGGGCGCGGAAGTCCTGCTCGCGCTCGACCCGGCGGCGAGCGAGTTTTACGACGGCAAGCATTACGTCTTCAAAAAATCCGACCAGCGAAAATTGACGAGCGACGAGATGGTGGCCTACTGGAAGTCGTGGGTCGAACAATACCCGATCATCTCCATCGAAGACGGCATGGCCGAGAACGACTGGGACGGCTGGAAGACGATGACGGACGAGATGGGAGCGCGCGTGCAACTCGTCGGCGACGACCTGTTCGTGACGAACACGGATTTCCTGCGTCGCGGCATCGAGCGCGGCGTCGCCAACTCGATCCTGATCAAGGTCAACCAGATCGGCACGCTCACCGAGACGCTCGACTGTATCGAACTGGCGCGCACCAACCGGCGCACCGCCATCATCTCGCATCGTTCGGGCGAGACGGAAGACACCTTTATCGCCGACCTCGCCGTCGCCACCAACGCCGGGCAGATCAAGACCGGCTCGCTCTCGCGCACCGACCGCATCGCCAAGTACAACCAACTCCTGCGCATCGAAGCAGACCTCCGCGGCTCGGCGCGCTTCCCCGGCATGGGCGCGTTTTACCAACTTGAAACCGCGAATTTAAAATTCGCGAAGGATGCGAAGGGCGCGCACGGTTCGACCAGGAAGGCGCGCGCCGCCAGAAAGTAGCGTCTGCCGAGCCAGCGTCGGGTTGGAGAACACACGCACGGCCGCTTGGTGGGGCTGCGCGCAAGAAGGCGTGCGAGAGAGTTTCAATCAGGGGAGAAATCGACCGTGACCGACAGACAAGGCCCGCTCGCGCTCATCGTGCTCGACGGCTTCGGCTACAGTTCCGTGCGCGAGGGCAACGCCGTGGCGCAAGCCTCAATGCCGTTCTATCAGGAGTTGCTGGAAAAGTATCCGCACACGCTCCTGCAAGCGTCCGGCGAATGTGTGGGCTTGCCCGCAGGCGTCATGGGCAACTCCAACGTCGGCCACCTCTGCCTCGGCGCGGGGCGCGTCCTGCGCACGGACGTGGAGCGCATCAACTACGAGATCGCGTCGGGCGAGTTTCAGCAAAACGAAGCGCTCAACCACGCGATGGACAGCACGCTCAAGCATGATCGCGCGCTGCATTTGATGGGCTTGCTCTCGGACGGCCTCGTCCATTCCTCGCAGGAGCACCTCTATGCCCTGCTGCGCATGGCGCACGACAAAGGCTTGCAGCGCGTCTACATTCACTGCTTCCTCGACGGGCGCGACACGCCGCCCATGTCAGCCTACGGCTACGTCGAAGCCTTGCAGGTGCGGTGCGCCGAGATCGGCTGCGGGCGCATCGCCACCGTCTGCGGGCGTTACTACGCGATGGATCGCGATCAGCGTTGGGAGCGCACGGAGCGCGCCTACCGGATGCTGATTAACGCCGAGGGGCAGCGCGTGATCGACCCGGTGGCGGCCATCAAGGAGTCTTACGAGCGCGGCGTGTCGGACGAGTTCACCGAGCCGATGATCGTCACGCGCGCGCGCGCCGAGGGCGAACCGGTGGCGACGATTCAGGACGGCGATTCTATTATCTTCTTCAACTTCCGCGCCGACCGCGCGCGCCAGATCACGGCCGCGCTCACGCAGGCGAACTTCGACGGCTTCGACGCGTCCGCGCGCCCCCCGGTCGGCTACGTCTGCTTCGCCGAGTACGACCGGACGTTCAATCTGCCCGTCGCCTTCCCGAAGACGCAGCCCTACAACATTCTCGCGGACGTGTTCGCCTCGGTCGGCGTGCGCAATTACCGCATGGCCGAAACCGAGAAGTATGCCCACGTCACCTACTTTTTCAACGGCGGCACGGAGCGCGAGTACCCGCACGAACGCCGCCTGCTCATCCCCTCGCCCAAAGTGGCGACCTACGATCTCGCGCCGGAGATGTCGGCCTTCAAACTCACCGACAAAATCCTGCGCGCCATCGAAGAGAACGAGACGGACGTGTTCATCGTCAACTACGCCAACCCGGACATGGTCGGCCACACCGGCAACCTTGAGAAGACTATCGAGGCCGTCCAGCACGTGGACACCTGTCTCGGCTGGATCATGCGCGCCATGCGCACGGCGCGCGGCCGCACGCTCATCACCGCCGACCACGGCAACTGCGAGCAGATGATCGACCCCACCACGGGGCAACCCCACACCGCGCACACCTCCAACCTCGTGCCCTTCCACCTCATCGACGAAGCCGCGCGCGGCCTCAAACTCCGCGAGAGCGGCGCGCTCGAAGATGTCGCCCCCACCATGCTCGGCCTCCTCGGTTTGGAGAAGCCCGCCGAGATGTCGGGGCGCGACCTGCGCGAACTCTAAATCGGCCTCGCTCGAAATATCCGGCGCGCGAAAAAGGTATGAGAAAGGTTCTGGTGATCGGTTCGAGCGGCGCGGGCAAAAGCACTTTCGCCCGTCGTCTCGGACAACTCCTCGACCTCCCGGTCATCCATCTTGATGCGCTCTACTGGAAGGCGGGCTGGGTCGAGACGCCGAAACCCGAATGGGCGGCGATGGTCGCGGAGTTGGCGCGGCGAGACGCGTGGGTGATGGACGGCAATTATTCCGGCACGTTCGACATCCGCGTCGAGGCTTGCGATACGCTGATCTTTCTGGACATGCCGCGCCTCGTCTGCCTCCGGCGCGCGTTGCAGCGGTGGCTCGTCTACCGTGGCCGCACGAGGCCGGACATGGCCGCCGGATGTAACGAAAAAATCGACTGGGAATTCATCCTCTGGATGTGGAATTATCCGAAGGCCAACCGGCCGCAAGTATTGCGGCTGATGCGGGAGCATGCGGGAAGCAAGCGGGTCGTGAGGCTGCGTTCCTCCGCCGAGGTCGAGCGGTATCTCGCCTCCGTCGTCGGTGACGCCTGACGACGGAAGGGCACAGGCCGCGCGAACTCTAACGACGCGCCTTCCGGGCGACCGCGACCGGCGCATCAGGATGATTCCGCATCCCGCGTCGAACCGGCGTATGATGTAGTCGGCATCCCACCACGGAGACGGTTAAATGCTTCTACTAAGGAGTAGAGATATGTCTCGACCTCAGCCTCCGCTCTCCGGCGTATGGTGTCCATTGTGCCGTAAAGAGGTACAGCTTTTACGAGTCGCGCGCGCCGCCGCACTCGTCGATGTTCACACCCGAACGATCTACCGCTATATCGAAGAAGGGTTAATTCACGCGGTAAAAGTTGTCGGGAAGACCTATCGTGTGTGCGGGGATTGCCTGTTCCGGCAACGCGACCCGGCCTGAGCCGCCCGCCCGCGAGCCATCTTCAATGAGCGCTAAATGTGACATTCGGGATTGACAGCGTCCCGGTATGAGCGTAGTCTCCGATTCCGTATCCTCACATTTTCATCATCCAGATGTTGTGCCGTGGATACCTTATGTTGCGCCGCCTTAACCTTCCCTCGCGCTCGCAACCTTCACAGGAGGAAAAACTCACTATGTCCAAAATGATGCGCTTGAATCGCTGGACGATCTCAATCGCGTGCTGCTCCGTGCTCTTATGCTCGGCGCTCGCGCTCGCCTTGAACGTCAACCGGAACGGCAAACACCTCTCGCCCGCTTCGGGCAACCAAGACAAACATGCGATTGTCCGGCAAGTGGAAGCGTCGCCGGATAAGTCTCTGCGCGTGGCCGGAAACGACGACTGCCCGCTGCGGCTCGTCGAGGTCAAGGTCAAAGAAGTTCCCGCCGCTCTCTTCACTAGGCTCACCGGCAAAGTGACTGAACTCGCGTCGGTCTCAAGCGTCCCGGAAGCGACGCTGGTCAATCATTCGGGACAGACCGTGACGCGCTTCTTTCTCGCCGTCAGAGACCCGCACACGCGCACCACGCGCGGCATCCTGCAAAGTAAAATCGCGCTCAAGCCCGGCGACTCCTACACGGTTTCACGCGATCATTTCACCGCCCCGGAAACGATGACGGTGCGCAATGAGGACGGAACAACCGGGCAGAAACAGATCGTTCCCGGCCTGGACTCGGAAAAGAAGTGGATTCAATTCGCATCGCGTTCGGCCATGTTCATCACCGTCGCCAAAGTTGATTTCGCGGACGGCAGCAGTTGGTCGCTGAACGGTGAGGGGGAACTCAAATGAAAAAGAGGTTGCTGAACCTGGCATTGGCGTTCATCTTCACCATGAGCGGCTACGGGATTTTCACAACCTACGCGACCCCGGGGCCATGCGGTTGCTCCTGCTCATACGTCTGCTCCGGAACCTGCACGGTGTCGTGCTCCGATTGTACGATTAACGAGATGATGGCAACGGCCGAACAATGCTGTGCCGGAGAACGACTAAACGTGCAACAGTATTGTCCCATCGGCGGCGGTCAAACCTGATCGGCGACGGCAGTTAAGACAGGTGCGAGGGTGGCGACGAATATTATTTCGGCCACCCTCTTTTTTGATCGACGGACGAGACCCGACCGCGCGCTCTACCCCCTCCACGCCGGAAACCTCCCACATCCTGACAGGACTCCGCCAACAGTTTCTCAACCCTCCGCGCGACACGTCTCCGACACGCCGCCAAGCCCACAATTGACCGGCTATCGTTTATAATCCCCCGGCAATGAGCATCGCGAAGACGGCACAGGGGTATTTGAGGCGGCTGGAACACCGCGTCCAGCGCGCCCGCGCGACGGCGGGGCGGAAGCGTTTTTCCAACTTCGACGAGGAACGGATTCTGCGGAAGTACATCGCGGAGTTGCTGCCCAAAGGCACGAGCCGGACGGCCGTGGACATCGGCGCGGGCGACGGCGTGCGCGGCTCGAACACTTACGCGCTGTTCCGCGAGGGCTGGCGCGGCGTCGGGTTCGAGGGGAGCAATCGCAAGGTGTGCAAGCTGGCCGCGGCTTATAAACATTACCCGCAGGTGTCGGCCGCCAATTGCGTGGTCACGCCGTCGAACGTGGCGTCGCTGCTGCACGCCTACAACGTCGAACGGGAGTTCGGCGTGCTCTCGCTCGACATAGACAGTTATGACTACTGGGTGCTCGATGCCGCGCTCAAGGAGTTTCGCCCGCGCCTGGTGGTGACGGAGATCAACGAGAAGATACCGCCGCCCGTCAAGTTCGTGGTGAAGTACGACCCCGCGTTTCAGATGACGCACCACTTCTTCGGCTACAGCATCGCGAGCCTCGCCGAGTTGGCCGCGCGCCACGACTACGCCATCCTCGAAGTGGAATACAACAACGCGTTTCTCGCGCCGCGCGAGTTGCCGGGCGTCCGCCCGCTCGACGCCGCGCTCGCCTACCGCCGGGGCTACCTCGAACGCCCCGACCGCCGCGAGAAGTTTCGCGCGAACGCCAACATGGAGATACTGCACACGCTCAGTCCCGCCGAGACGGTGAAGTTTCTCGACCGTTTTTATGCGCAGCATCGCGGCAAGTATGAGTTGAGCGCGGGCGACGAACACGAGGAACACGACGCCGGGCAGGAGTCGCCGCCGCCGGAAACTTTGTCGCGGGCGGACGAGCCTCCGGCGGAGACGGCGGAGACGGCTCGCGGTTGAGTTGCAGACAGGGGGAGGAGAGTGCGACGGTGTGGTTAATTCAGTGGGCGAAGTCGCGTTCGGAGCAGAATCCGTTCGGCGTGCCGATTCCTAATTTCGCGCAGGTCACAAAGACGATCTACCGGGGCGCGCTGCCGGACGAAGCGGGTTATCGCGGCCTCATCGAGCGTGTCGGCGTCGAGCGCGTGTGCAGCATCATCGAGCACGAGGTGCGCGCCGACAAAGAACGCGCGCTCTCGGCGGGCATCAAAGAGTGGCGGCATATCGCCTTCTCCGACCGCGCCGCGCCCGCGCCCGCGCGCGTCCGCGAGTGGCTCGCGTACATCCGCACCTCCGACACGCGCGGCGCGCTGTTCACACACTGCCGCGGCGGCAGGCATCGCACGGGCATGCTCGTCGCCGCCTATCGCGTCACCGACTGCGGCTGGACGAAGGAACAGGCGTTCGGCGAGATGATGAAGTACGGCTGGTACGACGCGCTCGGCCACCGCCCGCTCCGCGATTGGTTCTTCCACGAATTCGACCCGAAAGACTTCGGCAAGGATGAAGAAATTGTCAGTAGTCAGTAGTCGGTGGTCAGTGGTCAGTGGTCAGTTGCATGTGGCAATCACGCAAGTTACTAAAGATGTGGATTGAACAACTGACCACGGACTACTGACTACTGACCACGGACAACGGATTACTGACTACTGACCACTGACGGCTTTTCTTCGTTCTCTTCGCTGATTCGTTTCAGCGTGTCGAGGCGGGCGCGGATGGCTCTGGTGAAGGCGGCCATCTCTTCGTCGTTTGCGCCGCTGGCGCGCAGGCCGTCGCGGAGTTGCGCGTCCGTGATGCGCCCGGCGTATTGGTAGAACCAGCGCACGTCCGCCACGCCGATCTCTTCGCGCGCTTCCGCCGTCCGCTGGCCGATGTAGTTCCACTGGACGAGGCCGTTCTGCACCCCGGTCACGAACTCCGGCGTCTGCGCCTCGTAGCCGGCCGCGTCCCACTTGCTGCGAAACAAATTGCTGCCCCACTTGCCCATCGACGCGCCCCAATCGATGATCAAATAACGCGCTTCGACGAGGCCGCCCGCGAGCGCGTACTCGAAGACGGCCGTGTTCGAGCCGCGCGCCACGTCGCGCACATCTTTGTTGTCCCAGTTCGACGTGAGCATCAACATGATCTTCAGCCCGTTGAGTTCGCGCGTGCCGACAAAGGGATTGTCGTCCCACGCCCACCCGTGCTCGTCGAAAAGTTTCGTCACGCCTTCCTCGTCGAGTTCGAAACGCGCGTCGGCAAACTTGCAATCCTCGCCGACGCACTCGCGCGCCCGCGTCAGTTCCGCCGCGCCTTCGATGCGGCCTTCGGGAATGAAGTAGGCCACTTCGACGTAGTAACCGGCCGCCCACGCCAGGCGCGTGGCGAAGGTTTCGGATTGCACCTCGTCGCCCCATTTCACGCGCCAGACGCGCCCGCGCGCATCGCGCACGGAGACGCAGGGATTCGACCCCGTCGAGTGTTCGGCGACGAACTGGAAGGGCGGGACGGGCGCGCCGTCCCGTCCGCCGGGGCCTGCGTAAAAGTCGAGTTGTTCGACCGCGCCGGGGTCGCGCCAGAGGCTCTTGCGGTGAGCGCGTTGCGGCGGCGGCCCGGCGCGCCTGAGCTTGTAGACGGATTTCGCGCGCCAGATTAGATAGACGCACGCGATGACGACGGCCGTGCCGCCGACGCCGATGTAGATGATCTTGATTAAAGTGTCCATCGTCCCTCTGCCCGTTCGCTTCCTTAAAATCTACTATAACATCTGCTACCCTGACGGCGAGATGGAGGGCGATCCCGCGCACGCCGGCGGAAGCGGCGGCGGGGCGAAATTGATGAACCGAGAATGGCCTGAGAATTTGCCGGTGGCGCAGGTGCGCGTCGCGCGCCCGACGGGTCGCCTCAGTGAGTTGAAGAAATTTTACTGCGAAGGGATCGGCCTCGAAGTGATCAATTCTTTCGCGGGGCACGCCGGTTATTCCGGCCTCATGCTCGGACTCCCCGGCAACGCTTATCACCTGGAATTCACCGAGCACGAAGCGGCGCGCGGCGCGCACTACCCGCCGCCGGGCGCGGACAATCTGCTCGTCCTCTACATTCCCGAACGCGCCGCCATTGAGCGCATCGCGGCGCGGCTCGCCGCGTTGGGCTATGCGGCGGTCGCGCCCGAGAACCCTTACTGGAACGAGCGCGGCCTGACCTTCGCAGACCCCGACGGCTGGCGCGTCGTCTTGATGAACACGGCGGGAATTTAAAACGCGCCTTGAACCGCGACCAAGAGCCGCACGCGCGCCCTGCGTCGGGTCGGCGCGTCGAAGCGCAAGCGTCAAACTGTTATCATTAACTTTCGCGTGATGAACTTCGAGCCGCAGAACATTCTCGTCATAGACTTCGGCCAACTCGGCGACGTGGTCTTGAGCCTGCCCGCGCTGCACGCCGTGCGCGCGAAGTTTCCGCGCGCGCGCATCACGGTGGCCGTGGGGAAGCCGGGGCGGCAGATCGTCGAGATGTCGAACGCGGCGAACGACACGCTCGTCGTGGATCGTGTGAGTTTGCGCGACGGGTCGAAGCCCGTCTCCGTGTGGCGCATCGCGCGGCTCGTCCGAGAGGTGCGCGCGCGCCGCTTCGATTTCGTCATAGACCTGCACAGCTTGTCCGAGACTAACCTGCTCGGCTTCCTGTCCGGCGCGGGAACCCGGCTCTACGGCCGACGCCCCACCCGCTCGCTCGACTTCCTCTCAAACTTTCGCCCGCGCCCGCCGCTCGAAGATCGCGCGAAGCACGCCGTGGATCGTTATCTGGATGTGGTTGCGCCGCTCGGCGTCGGCCAGGTGGCGCGCGTGCCGCGCCTGCCGGTGCGCGCGGAAGAGGTGCGCGCCGTTGACGAGTTGCTGCGCGGCGCGCGCGCCGGGCAGGACGCGCCGCTCGTCGGGATGTTTCCCGGCGCGGGGCATCCGAGCCGCTGCTGGCCGCTCGCGCGCTTCGCCGAACTCGCCCTGCGCCTCGAAAACAACGACGGCGTGCGCACGGTCGTCTTCGCCGGGCCGGAGGAGCGCGCGCTCGTCAAGGCGATGCGCGCCGAATTTCCGCGTTCCGCGATCATCCTCGACCGCCTCACCGTGCCCCAACTCGCCGCCGCCGCCGCGCGCATGTCCGTCTTCGTCTCAAACGACACGGGGCCGATGCACATCGCGGCGGCCGTCGGCACGCCCGTCGTCATCCTGATGAGCGAACATCCCATGCTCGACGCCTACGTCCCGCCCGGCGAACGCCATCGCGTGCTCCATAAGCAGGCCATTGGCGACATCACGACCGGCGAGGCTTACACCGCGACGCGCTCCGCCCTCACCGCCGAACGCGCCTCATCCCTCTTTGCGCCCTAGACGAAGTTTGCGCCCGCGCCCGCGTTTTTCCCGCCAAATCCGTCATTTCCACGAATCCGTGTGACGACGAAGTTTAGCCTAGACAAAATTTGTTTAAACGTGTCATACTAATTTCGCTGCTACCACAGCAGCGCGAGCGGGTGACTCAAACAAAATCCATGCCCCGCCGGACGAACCGTCCAGAACGCATACCGGAACAAAGTTGAATAGCTTGCACACGCCCCCGTGCGGCTGTCGTCGGTCGTCAACGCGTCTTTCCCCGCGCGCCCGTCCGAGTATTTCCGCGAGCGAGACGCTGAGGGTTCGAGTCGAACCGGCGAAGCCTGCCCGTTGAAATTTCCGCCTCACCAAACACAACACTTTTGGAGTCTATCGCCATGCGCAAAAGCATCCCCTTTCTGCTCTCCGCCCTGTTCCTCCTCGCGCTCAACGTCTCCGCCGCCGCGACGGCGCATCGTCTGCCCGCGGCTCTGCTGGCCTCGCCCCTCTCCTCCCACGCGGGCGACACCGAGAACGACCGCAACCGCGACGGCCTGCAAGGCCCCGTCAGGCGCGTTCGCACCGAGACCTCGAAACTGGTGAGCAAGGGCGGGAAGCTGACCGAAGGGGCGCGCGTCGTCCTGGAGACGGCGACCTATGACATGAAGGGGGCGAAGATTGACACCGCCTATTTCCTCGGCGCGGGCGGCTCGCTTACGGGCAAGGAAGTTTACCAGTACGACGACCGCGGCAACATCGTCGAGATGACCCTCTCCAACGCGGACGGCTCGGTGTTGAGCAAAGAGAAGTATGAATACGAGTTCGACGCGATGGGCAACTGGACGCGGATGACGACCTCCGTGGCCGTCATCGAAAACGGCCAGATGAGTTTCGAGCCGACCGAAGTGACCTATCGCATCATCGCTTACTATCTCGAAGACGCCACCGCCAAAAAACTCCAGACGGCCGCCCTCGCCAACAACACGAACGCCGCCGCCCAGATCACGCCCGCCGCCCTGACGACGGACAATAAACCGGCCGCTCCCGCCAAGCCCGATCCGTCCGCCTCGCAGCCGAAGCCGACTGCCATGCCCACGAGCGCGCACGCGGCGGCTCCCACGTCTGCGGCTTCAACGTCTGCGGCCTCAGCGTCTAAAACGGCGGCCAACAACGCCTCAAACACGGCCGCCAAGCGCGCGCCGAACGCGCCCGCGCCGCCCGCGAGTTCCGGCGCGGGCGTCACCTCCTCCTCCGCGACGCTTACGCTCGGCCTGCCGAACGCAGCCGCGTTGGCCGCCGCAAACGGCGGCGACGCGCCCGTCGTCAAGACCAACGACGCCGACGCGCCTCCCCCGCCGCCCGTGAAGCCCGTCGTCAAAGCCTCTCTGCGCCCCGTCACCGGCGGCGTGCTGAACGGCAAAGCGATCGAGATGCCGAAGCCCCTCTACCCGGACACGGCGCGCCGCGCGCAGATCATGGGCGTCGTCACGGTCGAAGTGGTGGTTGACGTGTCGGGCAAAGTCATCGGCGCGCGCGCCGTGAGCGGCCCGGAGATGCTGCGCGCCGCCGCCGAACGCGCCGCGCGCCAGGCGAAGTTTACGCCCGCGCTGCTCTCCGGCCAGCCGGTGCGCGTCTCCGGCGTCATCAACTACAACTTCTCACTCTGATCTGCACTTCTATTCCCCGACACACCGAAGGATCAAAAACAGATGGCATTCAGCGGACAACTCAACGACCTCGCCCTAAGCGAGTTGATCGAATTTTTCTGCAACCAGCGCAAGACCGGGCGATTGAAAGTTGACTACGCGCTCGCCCCCGGCGTCTTCTTCATCAAAGACGGCGACCTCGTGGACGCCAAAGTCGGCGCGCTGAACGGCACGGAGGCCGTCTTCTTCGCCCTGACCTTGCCGAGCGCGTCGTTCGACTTCAACGCCGGGATGCAATCCTCGCGGCGCACGATCACGGAATCGTGGGCGAGCGTCGTGCTCGAAGGCTTGCGCCGCATCGACGAGGGCATCATGCCCGACGCCTCGCAAGCCTTCGCCTCCGAAGAGGAAATTGACGATGCCACCATCGAATACTTGAACTGCATCGAGGCCGCGAAAGAGGAAGCGGCGCAAGAAGCAGCCAAAGCCGCCGCGTCTCAGGCGGCGGACAACTCATCCCCGCTGCCCCTCTCGCAAACTCTCGAAGCCACGCACGGCGGCGGGAGAAGCAAGCTGGTGTTCGCCGGTGTCGCCGCCGCGCTCGTCCTCGCCTGCGTCGTGGCCGCCATCCCGCTCAGCAAGCGTCTCACGCGTTCATCCGCGCCGGCGGCCTCCAACGCCGCTTCCGCGCCCGCCGCCGCGCAACCGGCGGCGGCGACCGACGCCACACACGCTCAAGCGAACGACGGCGCGAGCGCAACGCCTGCCGCCTCAAACGAGACGAACGCCGACGCCGCGACGACCGAAGCCGCCGGAGAAGAAGCCGCGCGCCTCGCCCGCCGCGAGCGCGAGGCGCGCCTGGAGCGTCAACGCAAACTACAGGAAGCGAAGCGAGCCGACGCCGCGCAAGCCTCCGCCGAGGCGACCACGCCCGAAGCTGCCGCGCCGAAACCCGCAGCCGTGGGGCCGAAGTCCGTCCGCGTGAGCATCACTTACGATGAAGCGGGACGCGTCACGCAAACCTCCGTCGTCGGCTCAAGTCCCGGCGCGGAAGCCTACGCCTCGACCGCCGTCCGCGTCGCGCGCGGCCGTCGCTTCCCCGCCGGCAAAGCCGGTTCGACCGTGGTGACGATTCCGATCAACTGAATTTAAAACAAGGGGGAACGGGCAAAGGGGAAGGGGTAAAGGATCAAGCGCAGGGGAACGGGCAAAGGGGAAGGGGTAAAGGTTAAAGGAAAAGAAAAGCGGAGGCAGCGGTTGAATGCTGCCTCCGCTTTTTGATTTAGTATTTGACCTTTACCCCTTCCCCCTTACCCTTTCCCCTCTACTTCATCCCCACCGTTCCGAGCAACAAGAGCAGCGCGCGGTTGAGCGCGAGTTCGCGCCCGCGCGGGTCGTACCATTCGTCGAGCGTGTGCGCGTTGGCGGAGAGGCCGCCCGCGCCGACGGTGACGGCGGGCACGCCGAGCGAGATGGCGATGTTGGAATCGGTGGAAGAACAATCGAGGCGCGGCGCCGCGCCGAGCGCGCGCGTGGCGGCTTCGGCGAGGCGCACGAGCGGCGCGTCTTTCGGCGTCTCGCCGCCGGGTCGGTCGCCGATGAGTTTCATTTCGAGTTCGAGGCGCGGCGTCTGGGCGCGGCGCGTGGCATTCTCTTCTTCGACGGCTTCGCGGGCGGCGCGGCGGAAGTAGGCGTCGAGCCGCGTCAATTCCGCGGGCGATTCGGAGCGCAGGTCAACGTCCATCGCGGCCTCCTGCGCGATGCAGTTGACGCCCGCGCCGCCTTCGACGCGACCGACGTTGAACGTGGTGCGCGGGCGCGCGGGCGCGGGATAAGAGATGAGCCGCGCGATGGTGCGCCCCAGCGCATGCACCGGGTTGGGGACGCCGAAGTCGCCCCATGAATGACCGCCCGCGCCCGCGCACCGCACGCGATAACGACGCGAGCCGACGGCGCGATGCGTGATGCCCTCCAGCCCCGGCCCGTCGAGACTGACGAAGGCGTCGATCTCGCGCGCCCATTCGCCCGCCGTCAGGAGATGGCGCGCGCCCCGCAGGTTTCCCTCGCCCTCCTCGCCCACCGTCCCGACGAACAAGACCGACCCTTGCGTCTCAAGCGCGGCCTCTTCGAGGGCGCAGACGAGCGCGAGCAGGGCGACGAGGCCGCAGCCGTCGTCGGCGATGCCGGGCGCGAACAGGCGCGCGCCCTCGCGCCGGACGGTGAAGTTCGTCCCCTCTGGAAACACCGTGTCGAGGTGCGCGCTGACGACGAGCAGCGGGTGCAGGTTAGCCCCGCGCCGGAGCGCGATGCAGTTGCCCTCCGTGTCAATCGTCGTCTCTTTGAGTCCGCACTGGCGGAAGCGCGCGGCCAGATATTCCGCGCGCGCCTCTTCGCCGAAGGGCGGCGCGGGTATCTCGCAGATCGCCGTCTGCTCGCGCGTGATCTCGTCGGCGCGCTCCGCGAAGCGTGCGAACGCCTGCCGCACCCGCGGCGAAGCGAGCAGGTCGCGGACGATTTGTTCGGGAGCGATGGCCTTGGTGGGAAACATAAGAAGGGTGACGGGTGACAGGTGACGGGTGACAAGTTAAAACTGCTTGTCTTTAACTTGTCACCCGTCACCTGTCACCCGTCACTAAACCATTTGCTGCAACTCTTCTTCGCCGAGCACGCCCGACGCGCTCTTGGCGCGGTCGAAGATGCGCCCGACGCGTTCGTCGGTCGCTTCGATGCCGCGCGATTCGAGCCAGTAGACGACGTTTGATTTGCCGCTCATCGGGCCGACTTCGATCACCTGCCGCATGCCGAACAGACCGGCGGGCACGCCCGAATAGATGAGGTCGGCGAGTTCCGTGTCGCCCTTCTTGAAACTCTTGATGACCGCCGCCGCGTGGACGCCCGTGGCGGTGCGGAAGGCGTCGCGGCCGAAGACGGGATAGTTGACGGGAATCGTCCAGCCGCAACTCGACTCGGCCGCCTGGCAGTAGTCGCGCAGTTTGGACAGGTCGTTGTCGATCCAGCCCATGAGTTTGAGATTGACGAGGAGTTGATCCATCGGCGTGTTGCCGACGCGTTCGCCGACGCCGAGCGCGGAGCCGTGTACCTGATCCGCCCCGGCCTCGATCGCCGCGATGGAATTGATGACGCCCAAGCCCCGATCCTGATGGCCGTGCCAGTCGAGACGAATGCCGCCGCCCTGTTCCTCGATGATGCCCTTGACGAAGCGGACGACGGCGCGCGCCCCGTCCGGCGTCGAATGCCCCACGGTGTCGCAGACGCAGACGGCGCGCGCGCCCGCGCGGATGGCCGCCGTGTAGAGCGCGCGGATGGTCTCCGGGTCGGCGCGCGTCGTGTCTTCGGTCACGTACATGACGGGCAGCCCCTCGGAGACGGCGAAGTTGATGGCGTCTTCGGTGAGTTGGAGCAGTTTGTCGAGCGTCCAGTTTTCGGCGTAGAAGCGCACGGGCGACGAGCCGATGAAGGTGCAGGCTTCGATGGCGATGCCTGCGCGCTGCGAGATTTCGACGATGGGGCGGATGTCGTTTTCGTGCGTGCGCGCGGCGCAGTTCGGGCGAATCTGCATGCGCTCGTCGGCGATCTCGCGCGCGAGTCGTTCGACGCCCGCCGCGTGCGTGCCGCCCGCGCCCGGCAGGCCGATGTCGGCCGTGTCGATCTTGAGGTCGTCCATCAGGTGCAGGAGTTCCAGTTTACGCTCGACCGAAGGCTCGCAGACGGAGGGCGATTGCAGCCCGTCGCGCAGCGTCTCGTCGTCGAAGCCGATGTGGCGGCCGGGCGCGGGGTGCGACGGCGCGACCGCGTTCCAATCGTAGATCAAATCACTTGCGGGCACTTCTACTCACCTCCGTTGTACGGGAAAATTTCGCGCGTCTGATGGCGTGTTCAGGATGGTTGAATTACAACAAGGGGCGTGGGGAAAGTCAAGCAAGGCCAATCTGATATATCCGGCGGGTCGCACGCTTTTGACTCCGCGGCCAACTCTGTTATAGCCTTCGTCGCACTTCTAGCCGTGACGAACGACGTGCGCGTCTCCCGTCCGTCAAATCCCGCTCACGCGAAGATGTCTGCCGACCAATTTTCACACCGGACAGGAATGATGACACGGCATGGATGAGTTTATCGCACAGGGCAACGACGAACACTTGAGCATTCTGCATCGCACCACGCCGGGCTGGATCGAGGTGATCGCCGGTTCGATGTTTTCGGGCAAGTCCGAAGAGTTGATTCGCCGCCTGCGGCGCGCCAAGATCGCGCGCCAGCGCGTGCAGGTCTTCAAGCCGCTCATCGACAACCGCTACTCGCGCGACCACATCGTCTCGCACTCCGAGATGCGCCACGAATCCGGCGTGGTCGAGACGGCCGCCCAACTCCTCGCGCAGGTGGAAGACGCGACCGACGTGGTCGGCATCGACGAAGGCCAGTTCTTCGACAACGAACTCGTCTCGGTCGCCAACCAACTCGCGCGCCGCGGCCTGCGCGTGATCATCGCCGGACTCGATCAGGATTACACCGGCCGCCCCTTCGAGCCGATGCCGCAACTGCTCGCCATCGCCGAATACATCACCAAGACCCACGCCATCTGCGTCCGCTGCGGCCAACCCGCCAACTACTCGCAACGCATCGTCAACGTCGAAGGGCAGGTGGTCGTCGGCGCGGGCGACTCCTACGAAGCCCGCTGCCGCCGCTGCTTCGTCCCGCACGCCGACGCGCCCACCCAGTACATCGAGACGGCGGGCTGAACGCGCGCCTGAAGATCACAAACACAACTCGGGAGCAGGTTGAAAAGTCCCGACCGGGACGATTGAGAATAGCCCGGCGATTGATCGCCGGGGAGGGTGAACATCTCTTTCAACTAAAGTCCCGGAGGGACGATTGAATATCTACGAACATTCAATCGTCCCTCCGGGACTTACGCGAGGATGCTTATCCCCGGCCATAAATGGCCGGGCTATTCTCAATCGTCCCTCCGGGACAAGAAGAGACTCAGTCTTCAAGCAGTTTCGTAACCTCCACAGCTACGCGCCTTCGCGTGGGATAACTTTCCAGGCGAAGGCGCGTAGCCGTGAAGGCGCGCAGCCGTGAAGGCGTGAAGGTGTGAAGGCGCGCAGGCGAGTCGTCTTCTCGTTCGCCTGTCGGGGCATGAGGCGACAACTCATTTGCGCGCGGGATGAATCTCACGCAAGAACCTTCCGCCACCCTCGTTCAACGGAATGAACCCCAGAAGCGTTCAATGTTCCAGACACGTTGAAGAACGAGGAGTATCGAGATGAAATTCCAGACGATGTTCAAGGTTTTGGTAGTCGCCCTGCTGCTATTGGCGGTCGTTGCGCCGCCGGCGTTGTTCGCACAAGGGACGCGCCGTCGTCCCGCCGGGCAATCGCAGGCGTTGAGGCCGATGCTTGCGCCCGCCAAGAGCGACTACAGGATTTCCGGCCCCTACACGCACAACAACCTCGCGGTTTTTCTCATCCACGGTCAAGACAAGCACGGCGGCAAGTCGTTTCTGACGCTGCAAGAGGCGCTCAAGCAGCGGAAGGTCGTCGTCTACGAAACCAAAAACGTCAACGAGTTGGCGATTGAAAATTTGTCGAGGTATGAAGAGGTGTATGTCCAGTCGGGCGACATCGTGAAGGGCGGGCAGCAGGATCGCATGCTCGGCGTCGACCTCATCGTGCCGCCTCGTTCGGGCAGGATTTCGATCTCGGCGTTCTGCGTCGAGCAGGGGCGTTGGCAGAAGCGCGGCAGCGAAGAGGCGACGCGCTTCAGTTCGTCTAATGAACGCGTGGCGACGAGGGAGTTGAAGATCGCCGCGAACAAGACGAAGTCGCAAGGCGAGGTGTGGGACAAGGTGGCCGAGGCGCAGAGCAAGTTGAGCGCGAAGGTCGGGGCGAGCGTCAACGCGCCCATCTCCAGGTCGAGTTTTCAGTTGACGCTCGAAAACCGGCAGGTGCGGGAGACGGCCGCCGCCTACCTCGCCGCGCTGGCGCACATCGCCGACGGGCAGCGCAACGTGATCGGCTACGCCTTCGCCATCAACGGCAAGCTCAACAGCGCGGACGTGTACGCCTCGGGCGCGCTCTTTCGCAAACTCTGGCCGAGTTTGTTGAAGGCGAGCGCGGTGGAGGCGATCGCGGAGTTCGAGCGCGGCGGGAAGTTCGACGCGTTGACCACGGCGGACGTGGGCGCGTTTCTCGCTGACGCCGAAGCGGGCGCGGCCACCGAGCAGGAGGTGACGAAACGCGTCCAGGTGATCACGCGCGAGAGCAAGGTCAACATCCTGTTCGAGACCCGCGACCGCTCGGCGACGGGAGCGTGGCTGCACCGCAGCTACATCAAGAAGTAACGAAAGACCGTCAGTTGTCCGTGGTCAGTTGTCAGTGGTTCATGGTCAGTAGTCAGTGTTCAGTGGTCAGTTGTTGAAATCCGTCTTTGGCGACTCGTGTGATGATCACACGCAACTGCCAGTTGACTACGGACAACTGACCATGAACCACTGACCACGGACAACTGACTACGGACAACTGACACCCCTCATTTCATCTTTCCCCCGCGCCCCGCGTTTTGTGCTATGCTTGCCCCGCCAATTCCCCTGCTACAAAATCTAACGTTCTTGCGATTTTGCCCGACAACTTACAGGAGAAGACTTTTATGCGCGCTCTGAAATTTTCCGTCACACCGGGTTTGACTCTCTTGCTCGCGCTCACCGCCACGCTCGCGGGTTGCCAGCCGCCGGCCGCGACCAACACCGGCGTCGGCACCGCGAACGCGAACAGCGCGAACGCCAACGCCGCCGCGACGCCGTCGCCCGTTTCCGCCGCCTCCATCGAGACGCGCGAACCGGAGCAGTACAAGGCCACGCTCGTGTTCACCGCGACCGCCGAAGGGCAATCGAAAGCCCTCCAACTTCCCATCGACGTGGCGCGCAGCGGCGACAACCGTCGCTATGCCTTCAACAACATCCCCGTCCTCGGCCAGGTCATCTTCCTCGACCGCGCCGACAAACGCTATCTCATCCTGCCGGGGCGCAAGCAGTACGCCGAGATCACGCCGGAGTTGATCGGCTTCGACGTGCGTTCGCTGACGCCGGGGCAGATGGTCACGGTGCTGCAACAGCAGCGCGGCGTCGAGCGCGTCGGCGAGGAACAGCGCGACGGGCGCACGGTCGTCAAGTACCGCCACGCGGCGACGGCCAAGACCACTTCGGCCGCGGGCGACGTGGTCACCGAGAGCTTCATCTACGTCGATAAAGAGACGGGGCTGCCGCTGCACGCCGACTTGACCGGGCAATCCACGGGCAACGTGCAGGGCGTGAGCCGCGCCAGCCTCGTCGCCGACATGCGCGACATCCAGACGACCGTTGACGCCACGCTCTTTGATCTGCCGACCGGGCTAACGAAGTTGTCGGAGGAAGAGATCAAGCAGCAGGTGACGGCGCTGGGGCAGTTCTTACAGTTTGCCCTGAGCGCGATCAATTCACGCGGCGGCGGCGGCGCGCCGATGGCTCCGTCTTCAACGCCCGCGAGCGGCATGGCGTCGCCCGGCGGCGCAACCACCACGTCGTCGCCCGTCCCATCGCCGACTCGCTGATCGAGGTACAAGAAGAAGATGAAATACATTCTCCTGCTCCTCGTCGGCGCGCTCATCGGCGCGGCTCTGACGTTCTACATCTTCGTGGGCGCGTCGCGCATGAAACAGTCGCAGACGGGCGCGCCCCTGCAAGCGCCGGATGCCGCGGGCGACCCGCCCGGCACGGCCGTCCTCACGCTCGACGAAAAATTCTTCGACACGCTGCTCACCACTATCTTCCGCGACCTGAGCGCGCCCGCCTTTCGCCTCGCCACGATGCCGAAGGAATCCCCGATCGCGATGGCGCAACCGGCGGGCTTCAGCTTCGTCCAGGCGCAGGAGGGTGGCGGCGGCTGCACGAATCAAGTCGTGGTAGCGCAGGAGGGCGGCGGCGTGCGTACGGGCGTGAGTCTCAAGAACGGGCAGATCGTCGCGCCGCTCGCCTTCAGCGGCAGCCGCGAGGTCTTCGGCAACTGCATGAACTTTCGCGGCGCGGCCGAAGCCAACGTCACGCTCTACTTCAAGGCCGACGAACAGACGCTCTACGGCCAGATCGAAGTGGTGAGCGTGAACCTCGAAGGCGTCTCGCCGCTCGCCAGTCCCTTCGTCACGGGCTTCGTCCAGACGGCGATCAACCAGAAGGTCAACCCGCTCGTCCTGATGCGCGGCGCGCAACTCTCCCTGAACGTCCCCGTGCAAGCCAGCAACGGCACGCTCCGGGCGCAGGCCAAAGAGGTGCGCTCCGAAGTCAAAGACGGCGCGCTGCGTCTCCACGTCACCTACGACTTCTCCGGCGCGCGCGCCGCTCTGCCGGGCGCGCCGCCGCAAAGCTAGACAGCCTCGCCAAGACTCGACCCGCACACGATCAAACGGGCGCAAGTTTGAATTCAAACTTGCGCCCGTTTTCTCTTTCCCGCCGCGAGGCTAAACCGGAGATGGCAACGCCGGAACGTTGAAGTACAAAGCTATCTTTTGGTCGCCCTGTGCCTACTCTCCTTCGCCCACATCCGCGCTTTTCTCCACGGCGGCCAGCCCGTTGATCGCGGGGCCGTTGACGACGTGGCCGTCGGTCTGGTAGCGCGAGCCATGGCAGGGGCAATCCCAGGTTTTCTCCGTCGAGTTCCAACGCACGACGCAGCCGAGGTGGGCGCAGATGGCGGAACGCTCGTGGAGCGTGCCCGTCTCGTCTCGATGACAGGCCACCTTCGTCAAGCCACGGCGAATGACCCGGCCTTCGCCCGGTTTGATCTCGGAGGCGTCCGACACCTCGCCCGGCGTCAGGAGGTCTGTGTACTGCGCGGCGACGTTCAGGTTCTCCTCGGCGAAATCCCTGATCGCCGAGAGCGTCTTGCGCGACGGGTCGTAGAGTTCCGCCCACTTGTTTTCGCGCCCCGCGATGAGATCGGTGAGCAGCATCCCGGCAATCGTGCCGTGCGTCATGCCGTTGCCGGAGTCGCCGGTGGCGATATAGACGTTGTCGCTGTCGAGCGGGTTGCGCCCGATGTAGGCGAGGCCGTCCACCGGCTCCATCACCTGCCCCGACCAGCGAAACTCGAAACTCTCGACTTGCGGGAAACGTTCGCGCGTCCACTCTTCGAGACACCGGAAACGCTCCTCCGCGTCGTCCGCCTGTCCGGTCTTGTGGTCTTCGCCGCCGACGATGAGCACGTCGTAACCGCCGGCCTGTTCGTCTTCGCCCTCCCCAACTTCGACGCGCTGCGTGCGCACATAGTGATACGGGTCGGCCGTATCCCACAGGAGAATCTGCGGCACGCTGCCGCGCGCGACGCGCCCGCCGACGACGAAGGTGCGATAAGGGGCTTGCTTCGTGTGGATGGCGACGAGATCGTTGACGGGCGAATTCGTCGCCACGACGACCGCGCCCGCCGAGACGACCGCGCCGCCGCTCGTTTCGACGCGCGCCTCCGTGCCGCCCTCGATCTTCGCGGCGTGCGTGCGCGTGTAAATCTCTCCGCCGCCGCGCCGCACGGCTTCGGCCAGCCCGCCGAGGTATTTCAGGATGTGAAACTGCGCCTGTCGCGGAAAGCGGAGCGCAGCCCCCGTGTCGAACGATTCGACGGGCGCGCGTTCGACGTGTTCCACCTCAGTCAGCCCCGCGCGGTGCGCGGCGCGTAGCTCGTCGCCGAGTTGCGCCGGGTCGTCGCCGGGCGGCACGAAGAGATAACCGTCGAGCCGCGCGAAGTCGCAATCGATTCCTTCCGCGCCGATGATCGTCTCGATCTGATCGACCGCCGCCGTGTGACTCTCGGCGGCGAGACGCGCGCCGCGCTCGCCGTGCAGACGTTCGAGTTCGTAATAACGTTCGTCGAGCGCGTTGACGAGATGCGCGGTGGTGCGACACGTCTCGCCGCCGCCGACGACGCCGTCGTCGAGCACGACGACGCGCTTGCCTTCGCGCGTCAACAGGTACGCGGTCGTCAAGCCCGCGATCCCTGCGCCGACGATCACCACGTCCGCTCGCGTGTCCGCGGTGAGTTGCGCCTGTTCGGGCACATCCGCCGTCCGCATCCACACCGAGGTCGTCCGCCCGTTGTCAGTGTTCATCTCCAGCCTCCCGTGAAAAAATTTGCGCTCGTTCACCTTTCAAAGTTCTTCTTGTTCGTTGTCGGTTCGACCCACGCGTTCGCGCTTGACGCCGTGCGGGTTCGTCGAACGCTCGCCGCGCCTGCGCGTCGATTTGCGGCGCGGCTTCACCTCGCCGTTGTGATCCACGGAGCGGATGGGCTGCAAGTCGGCCGCATCGCCTTCCGGGTCGTCGAGGCGGGTTTCGACCTCAAGCGGCATCTCGTCCGCATCGTCATCCGTTTCGGTTGCGGCGACCGCTTCCGCGTCGGCCACCCCGGCGAGCGCGCGTTGCCGCCCGAAGTGCGCGGCGACCTCCTCGGCGGTCTGGCGGCCGACGAAGGGCGTGAGTTCCGCGGCCGTGGCCTGCGCGATGCGGGCGATGGAGCCGAAGTTGCGGAGCAGCCGGTTCTTGCGCTTGTCGCCGACGCCGGGTATCTCCGACAACTCGGAAGTGAAATCGCGTATCTCGCGCCGCTTGCGGTGGTAGGTGACGGCGGCGCGGTGCGTCTCGTCGCGGATCATTTGAATGAGACGCAGGACGCTCGAATGCGAATCGAGATAGACGGGTTCGTGTTCGCGTCCTTTGACGAGCAGGTGCGAGACTTCGTTGTGGCGGCGCGGCGGTTTCACGACGCCGATCATCGGGATGGCTTCGAGGTCGAGTTCGCGCATCGCGGCGGCGGCGGCGTTGAGTTGCCCCTTGCCGCCGTCGATCATCACGAGGTCGGGCAAGGGGTTGTTTTCGTCGAGTTGGCGTCGGTAGCGGCGCGCCACGGCCTCGCGCATCGAAGCCACGTCGTTCGAGCCTTCCACGGTCTTGATCTTGTAGCGGCGGCCTTCGGCGCGGTTCATCTTGCCGTTCTCGCAGACGACCATCGCGGCCACGTTCTCCGCGCCCGAAATGTTGGAGATGTCGAACGACTCGATGCGCGCGGGAAAACGCGGCAGTTCCAGCGTCTCCTGCAACTCTTCGAGCACGCGCTCCATGTCGGGCTTCAGGACGCGGAAGCGTTGCTCGAAAGCGATCTGCGCGTTCTTCTCGACGAGCGCGATCATGTCGCGCTTCTCGCCGCGCTGCGGGTCGAGAATTTTAACGCGCCGCCCGCGCCGCTCGGTCAAAGCGCGCTCCAACAGTTCGCGGTCTTCAAAATCCACGGGCACGTGAATCTCAAGCGGCACGTAATCGGTCGAGTAGTATTGCGTCAACACTTCGCTCAAAAACTCGGCCGGGTCGAACTCGTCGGGCGACAGGTCTTCCCAGAAGAACTCGCGGCGGCCGACGATCTTGCCTTCGCGCATGGTGAAGAGTTGGAGGGCGAGCCGTTGGGCTTCGCGGTAGTAGCCGATGATGTCCACGTCGCGGTCGGGCGAGGTCGCCATCTTCTGCGTCTCGGAGACGGCGAGCACGGTTTTGCGCAAGTCTCGATACTTGGCGGCGAGTTCGTAGCGCATCTCTTCGGAGGCGCGCTCCATGCGCCCCGCGTACTCGTCCGCGAGTTCCTTATTCTTGCCCTCCAGAAACAGCCGCACGTCGCGCACCGACTCCGTATATTCGTCCGGCGTGCAGAGACCCCGCACGCAGGGGCCGAGGCAGCGTTTGATGTGGTATTCGAGACACGGGCGCGGGAGTTTCCCGTCGATCTCGATGTCGCAGGTGCGCAGTTGGAAGGTGCGGTTGATGAGATCGATGGTGCGCCGCGCGAGCGACGCGGGCAGAAAGGGGCCGAAGTAGAGCGCGCCGTCGCGCTGGATGCGGCGCGTGATCATGACGCGCGGGAACGGCTCGTTGATCGTCAGCTTGAGATGCGGGTATTGCTTGTCGTCCTTGAGCGCGACGTTGTAACGCGGCTTGTGCTTCTTGATGAGGTTCGATTCGAGGACGAGGGCTTCGACCTCCGTGTCCGTGACGATGAATTCGAGGTCGCGTATGCGGCGCACGAGTTCGCGGGTCTTGCGGTCGTGGCCGCGCCCCGACTGGAAGTAGGAGCGCACGCGGTTACGCAAATTCTTCGCCTTGCCGATGTAGATGATCTTGCCCGCCTCGTCCTTGTGGATGTAGACGCCGGGCGAGAGGGGCAGATTCCTGAGTTTCTCTTCGAGAGTCAACTTTACCTCGCCTCTTCGGGAGACTTGCGACACTGCGCGCGCGCGAACTTTTTATCCGGTGATGCCGGTAGTTTAACCCAACCCCGCGCCGTTCACTAAATTTGACGCGCACGGCATCACGACCGCGCGCGCCCTTTGCGGTTCAGGCGCGCTCTTGCTACAACAGACGCGCCTGTGTTGAGGAGCAGAAATTGATGCGATTTCCTTTCGAGTTGCCGGAGCGGAGAGAGTTCGACGCGGTCGGCTTCGGCTTGAACGCCGTGGATCATCTGATCGTCGTGCCCGCGTATCCGGCCTTCGACACGAAGACGCGTTTCAACGCGCACGTGCAGGCGGCGGGCGGGCAGACGGCCTCGGCGATGGTCGCCTTGAAGCGTCTCGGCCTGCGCACGGCTTACGCCGGACGCTTCGGCTCGGATGCGGAAGGGCAGTTCGGCCTGGCGACGCTTCGTGCGGAAGGCGTCGATGTCGAGTTTGCGGAGACCATCGAGGGCGCGCGCAACCAGATCGCGTTCATCCTCATAGACGCGCGCACCGGCGAGCGGACGATTCTCTGGGAGCGCGACGCGCGGCTCGCCTACGCCGCCGAAGACGCGCCCGAAACAATCGCCGCGCGCGGGCGCGTGCTGCATCTGGACGCGCACGACCCGCCCGCCTGCGCGCGCCTCGCCCGCGCCGCACGCGCCGCCGGCACGATCGTCTCCGCCGACATCGACAACATCTACGAAGGCTTGCCCGAACTCCTCCCGCACCTCGACGTGCTCATCTCCTCCTCCGGGTTTCCGCGTCGCCTGACCGGCATCGAGGATGAACGCGCTGCGCTCGTGGAACTGAAAACCCGGCTCCACGCGCGCGCCGTCGTCGGCATGACGCTCGGCGCGCGCGGCGCGACGCTCTACCACGAAGGCGCGTTCATCGAGGCGGCGGCCTTCCCCGTTCCCGGCGGCTGCCGCGACACGACCGGCGCGGGCGACGCCTTCCACGCGGGCTTCCTCTACGGTCTCCTGCAAGGCGAGGAGATCGAAAGTTGTTTAACTTTCGGTTGCGCCGTCGCTGCCCTCAAGTGCCGCGACCTCGGCGCGCGCGCCGCCCTGCCCACCCTTCCCGAGTTGAACGGTTTTCTCGTCTCGGAAGGAGAAACATCCTGACGGCAGAGGCCGATGAAAGACAGAGGCGGTGCTTCATTCGCCCCGACTTTCAACTCCTGTTTTCCATCGACCCCTGCTTTCATTGCTTTCAATTAATGTGGCTTGGCATTGAACGACGACTATTATCCGCCCACGCCAAAATCGTGCCGCACTTCCGGCACGCCTCAGCAGTAACTATATAGCCCTCCCGAGTATGCGCAACGGGTCAGGCCGTAACCCACCGCGTATGCCTCCCCAGCCTTCGTTAGGAGAACCTCACATGAAAATGTGTCTCCGCAGCTACCGGGCGGTAGATAGAAATTCCGTCGCCTTCTTTATCGGTCTGGCATTACTCGCCGCGCTGATGCTCCCTCCGACAATAGTAACTGCCGACAGTTCAGCCATTAACTTCGAGCCTCCCTCATACGCCCCCGGCTCGATTCATAATCAAGACGGTTGGAGCAGTTTTGGGCAGCGCGGGCATGGGTTGCGCCCCACTCGATCACGCGGTCGTCACCAACTCGGGCGCGCCCGCCACGTTCGGGACACAGAGCCTGCGCATGTCGAATGGGCAGGCGAGCGGCTGTTTCCACGACCAGACCTTTTCAAAGCCTCTCGTCAACGAGGCCGGCGAGACGAGCGCCGGGAAGGGTGGCATGTCCCGCGGCGTCCGTCAAAACTTCTTCGAGGCGCAATGGGAATTCGCCTCAACCGTTCCCGGCGCGGAGCAGCCCGGTCTCTACGTCGTCGCCAGCCCCGGCCGCGCCGCCGCCACGCCGCATGACACAACGAAGGCGGGCGGCTCTCTGTGTTGAACCACAGAGAGCCGCCCGCCTTCGTTTTCCGCCGCCTTCGTTTTCCGCCGCCTTCGTTTTTCGCCGCCTTTGTTTTCCGCCGCCTTCGCCGCCCGCCGGTCGGCCGAAGTTTCCTGCCTATTCCTCGTAACCTCGCGGGTGCGCCTGCATCCACTGCCACGCCGATTCGATGATGAGCCGCAGGTCTTGAAATTGGGGCGACCAGTTAAGCTCCGTTTTGATGCGCGCGGAACTGGCGACGAGGAAGGCCGGGTCGCCCGCGCGCCGCGCCCCGACGCGCACGTTGATCTCGCGCCCCGTGACGGCACGCGCCGCGTCTATCACTTCTTTGACCGTGTAGCCGTCGCCGCCGCAGCCGAGGTTGTAGATCGCGCTGCGCGTGTCGAGGATGGAGAGGGCGAGGATGTGGGCGCGGGCGAGATCGACGACGTGGATGTAGTCGCGCACGCAGGTGCCGTCGCGCGTCGGGTAGTCTTCGCCGTAGATTTCCACCCGCTCGCGTTGCCCCAGGGCGGCTTGCAGGATGATGGGGATGAGGTGCGTTTCGGGGTCGTGCATCTCGCCGCAGCGCGCGGTGGCTCCGGCCGCGTTGAAGTAGCGCAGCGAGGCGAAGCGGATGCCGTAAGCGCGTTCGTACCACGGCAGCGCGTGCTCGAAGGCGAGCTTGGTCTGGCCGTAGGTGTTCGTCGGGGTGGTCGGGTCTGTCTCTTCGATGGGCTGCTTCTCCGGTTCGCCGTAGGTGGCGGCGGTCGAGGAGAAGACGATGCGACGCACGTCCGCGTCGTGCATCGCGTCGAGCAGGGCGAGTCCGGCAACGACGTTGTTGCGGTAATACTTCGACGGGTTCGTGACCGACTCGCCGACGAGCGAATCGGCGGCCATGTGAATCACGGCCTCCGTGCGTTGCTCGCGGAAGGCGCGGCGCAAGCGTTCGCCGTCCATCAAATCCGCTTCGATGAGTTGCGCGCCTTCCGTCACCGCGCCGCGATGGCCTTTGTAGAGGCTGTCATAGACGACGACCTCGTGGCCGTCGCGCACCAACTCCTCTGTCACGACGCTGCCGATGTAGCCCGCGCCGCCCGTCACAAGTACGCGCATGATATGTATGCCGAACCGCTCGCCCGCACCCGGCAGGCCGAACCGCTCTTGCCCCTCGCCGCTAAGATGTAAAAACCTTTCGCCGATGATAGCACGCGCGGGCGGCCTCAATTAACTTGCGGCTTTACTCGGGGCGGGAGAAGAAGTTCATTCCGGCCAGCCCGGCGGCGCGAAATGGGCACGGCTCATAATTTAGTGATATAACAAGCGACGCTCGAACCCGTTCAACGCACATACTAATTGCCGCTATGAAACTACTTCGCATCTCCATCGCTCTCTCGCTCGTCGCCCTGTTGTTCGCCGCCGCGCGTCCGTCGCGCGCGGTGCTCGCGCCCGCGCAACACACGGTGGCTCTCGTCCTGACGAACGGCAAAATCTTCACTGCCGACGCGGGGGGCACGATGGCCGAGGCCGTCGCCGTCGAAGGCGAGCGGATCGTCGCCGTCGGCACGTCGGCCGACATCGCGCGCGCTTACAAGGGCGCGCGCACCGTCGATCTACGCGGCCGTCTCGTCACGCCCGGCTTTAACGACGCGCACCTCCATTTCATCAACGGCGGCCTCTCGCTCCTGCGCGTCGAACTCGTCGGCGCGCGGACGCTCGCGGAGGCCAAAGCGCGCATCGCCGCCAAGGTGCGCGAACTCCCGCCGGGCGCGTGGATTCTCGGTCGCGGTTGGGATCACACGCTGTGGGGCGGACAGTGGCCGACGCGCGCCGACCTCGATGCGGTCGCGCCGAACAATCCGGTCTTCGTGCAGCGCGTGGACGGCCACGTGAGTTGGGCGAACACGCTCGCGCTCAAGCAGGCGAAGGTGACGCGCGCGACGCCCGCGCCCGAAGGCGGCGAGATTTTGCACGACGCCGGAGGAGAGCCGACGGGTATTTTGAAAGAGACGGCGGCCACGCTCGTCGCGCGCGTGGTGCCCGAGCCTTCGCCCGCCGAACGCATGCAGGCCGCCGAACGCGCGCTCGCGGAGGCGCGGCGTTACGGCATCACTTCGATTCAGGACAACTCCGGCTACGAGGCGACCCATCTTTACCGCGAACTATTGCAAGCGGGAAAACTGACGGTGCGCGTCGCCGAATGGCAGAACTTCGAGGATACGGTCGAGAAGTTGAAACAGCAGCGCGCGGAGTTTGCGTCGTTCAAGGTTGACCCGCTCAACATCCGCTTGACCGCGCTCAAGGGCTACGTTGACGGCACTTTGGGATCGCGCACCGCCGCCATGCTCGCGCCCTTCTCGGACGACCCCAGGAACAGCGGCATTCCGCGCCGCCCGCCCGAAGAACTCACGCGCATGATCGTCGAACGCGATGCCGCAGGGTTTCAGATTGCCCTGCACGCCATCGGCGACCGCGCGAACCGCATGGCGCTCGACGGCTTCCTAGAAGCAGCTTTGGGGCCGAATGCTAAAACTCCAATCAAGTGTGAGGATTGCCCCGCATCGTTTGTACTCGGAGTTTTTCCCGAGCTGGAGGCAGCTGTAGAAAAAGCCCGTTTAAGACGCCATCGCATCGAACACGCACAGGTCGTCGCGCCGACAGACTTCACGCTCTTTCGCGAACTCAGCGTCGTCGCTTCGATGCAGCCGTCGCACGCCATCTCGGACAAGCGTTGGGCTGAGGATCGGCTCGGCGAGTATCGCGTGCAGGGCGCATACGCCTGGCACATGATGCGCTCTTTCGGCGTCCGCGTGGCCTTCGGCACGGACTGGCCGGTCGAACCCATCAACCCTTACCTCGGCCTCTACGCCGCCGTCACGCGGCAGAGCGTCGATGGCGACCCCGCCGGGGGCTGGTGGCCGCAGGAACGACTCTCCATCGCCGACGCCATCCGCTGCTACACCGCCGAGCCGGCCTACGCCTCCTTTGAAGAGACGGAGAAAGGCCAACTCAAGCCCGGCCTGCTCGCGGACTTCACCGTCCACTCGCGCGACCTGTTGACCATCAAGCCCGAAGAGATTTTGCAGACCGAAGCCGTGATGACGATCCTCGGCGGCAAGATTGTTTATGAGCGCGGCATCCAGCCATAAGCGGAACCTTAAGCATCGCTTTCTCTCGACCGGGTGTGTCCTGCTCCTGGCTTGCTGCTGTTCCTGCGCCTCACCCACAGACAGCGCCTCCCCGCCCGCCGGTGCGCAAACAAAAGAACGCTCAACGAGCATCCCGGCCAAGCCGGAAGGCTCGATTTCTCCCCGGCAGGACGACGCCGACGCACGCGCTCAACCGCTCTCCGCTCTGGAACGCGGGACGGAGGCGTTCGAGTCCGTCGTCAACTTAAGCGGCGGCCGCCAATTTGCGACGCACACGATCGAGAAGCGATTAACCAGGACTAAGTTTGTCGTGGAGGCCGATTACCCACAACTTACCGGCGACGGGAGCATGGCCGCACGCAACTTCAACCAGGCCGCCTATGCCCTCGTAACGGGTGACCTCAAGCCTTATCTGAAGGACGGCCGCGATCTCGAAAAGGAGAGGCACGCACACTGGAAGGACGTTGAGGAACATCACACGATTTCTCATCGCGTGATCTTCGCTTCCGACGCGGTGATCAGCGTCCTCTTTTACGCCGAAGGCTATTCGTGGGGAGCCGCGCACGGCTATCACTATCCGCTCGTGCTCAATTACGACCTGACGCGCGGGCGCGTGCTTAAACTCGCGGATTTGTTCAAGCCCGGCGCACAGTACCTGCAAACTATCGCCGCCCACTGCGTTGACGATTTGAGTCGCCAACTGGATACAACCCCGGCTCGAATTCGGGAATGGAGCGACAGGGCGACGCCCGCGCTGAAAAACTACCGCGCATGGGTTCTGACACCGGCGGGGCTGGTCATTATTTTCGAGGAGTATCAAGTCACGTCTTATGCGGGGGGCGAACCTAAAGTGTTGTTGCCTTACGAACGCCTGGGAGAGATCATCAATCCGCGCGGCGTACTGGCCTCGCTTGCCGCGCCCGCGGGGTGAGGGATTCCGCGTCTCGAACTGTAGATTACCCGTGGAGCTACTTATGAACACTCGTCTCGTCAAACGCCCGCGCGCGCTCGCCGCCGTCTTCTTCTTCCTGTGCGTGTTCGCGCCCGGACACGTCGAAACTCATGCGGCGTGGCGCGGGGCGGGCGATGTTACGTCCGTCGCGCGCGAGACGAACGGCGTCACGCTCACGTTGTCGAGCGGGGCGCGCGCCGCCGTCACGTTCTTCGATTTGGACGTGGCGCGCGTGCGGCTCGCGCCGCGCGGCGTGTTCGAGCGCGATTATTCGTATGCCGTGTGGTCGCGGGATCGAAAGACCGTGGCGGCCGTGGTGCGAGAGACGAGCGACCGCATCGAGATCACGACGCGCACGGACGGGGCGAAGATCGTCATTCGCCGTCGTCCGTTTACGGTGACGGTGCTCGACGCGCAGGGGAACGTGGTGGTCGAAGACGACGCGGCGCGGCCGGTTTCGTTCGACCCGGAGAACGGCGCGATCGAGGCGTCGAAGCGGCGCGACGAGTTGGAGTTTTATTACGGCTTCGGGGAGAAGGCTCTGCCCACGTCGCGGCAGGGGCAGGTGATGGTCAACTGGAACACGGACGCTTACGCCTACGCGCCGGGAGTTGACCCGATCTACCAGTCCATCCCGTTCTTCATCGCGCTCCGGCAGGGTCGCGCCTACGGGCTGTTTTTCGATAACACCTATCGCACGCACTTCGACATGGGGCGCACATCCGCCGACCGCTACACGTTCGGCGCGGCGGGCGGCGAGTTGAACTACTACGTCTTCACGGGCGGGAGCGAGCGCACGCCGCAGAAAGTTCTAGCCGATTACACGGAGTTGACGGGGCGCATGCCGCTCCCGCCGCTCTGGTCGCTCGGCTATCAACAGTCGCGCTGGTCTTATCATCCCGAATCGAAGGTGCGCGAGATCGCGCGCGGCTTTCGCACGCGCAAAATTCCGGCCGACGTGATCCATCTCGACATTGATTACATGGACGGCTATCGCGTCTTCACCTGGGACAAGGCGAAGTTCGCAGACCCCGCGCGGATGCTGAACGACTTATCGAGAGACGGCTTCCGCACCGTCCTCATCATCGATCCGGGGATCAAAGTTGACGAAAACTACCAGGTCTACGCGGAAGGGCGCGCGCGGGGTTTCTTTCACCGGACGAAGGATGGCCGGGAGTTTCAGGCGAAGGTGTGGCCGGGCGTCTGCGCCTTTCCCGATTTCACACACCCGCAGGCGCGCGCCTGGTTCGGCTCGCTCTACCGGCGGCATCTGGACGAGGGCGTCGGCGGCTTCTGGAACGACATGAACGAGCCGGCGACGTTTCCGCCCGACACGCGCCCGCCGCAGCCAAGCGTGATGCACGACCCGGCCAAGACCTTTCCGCTCGACGTGCGCCACTTCGGCGACGGCGCGCCCGGCGACCACGCGCGCTACCACAACACCTACGGCATGCAGATGGCGCGCGCCACTTTCGAGGGCGTCGAGAAACTTCGACCCGAGGCGCGCCCCTTCGTCCTGACGCGGGCTGGCTACGCGGGCATCCAACGCTTCGCCGCCGTCTGGACGGGCGACAACGTGCCGAGTTGGGAACACCTGCAACTCTCTATGGCGATGCTCACGAACATGAGCGTCTCGGGCGTGCCCTTCGTCGGCGCGGACGTGGGCGGCTTCACGGGCAACGCGTCTGCTGAACTCTACACGCGCTGGCTGCAAGCTGCCGCGCTCACGCCCTTCTACCGCTCGCACGTCGCCGCCAATTTGCAGGAGCGCGAACCGTGGTCGTTCGGCGAAGCGCACGAGCGGATCAACCGCGCCTCCATCGAGTTGCGCTACCAACTGCTCCCTTACATCTACACGCTCTTTCGCGAACACGAACGGACGGGCATGCCCGTCATGCGTCCCCTCTGGTTCAACTACCCGTCCGACTACAACACCTACGCGCCCGCGCTCGCGCTCGAACAATTCCTCGTCGGCCGCGACCTGCTCGTCGCGCCCGTCCTGACCGAGGGCGCAACCAAGCGCGCCGTCTATTTTCCCAAAGGCGACGCGTGGATTGACTGGTGGACGGGCGCGCGCTACGAGGGTGGCTCGTCCGCCGAGATCGACGCGCCGCTCTCGCGCCTTCCGCTCTTTGCGCGCGCCGGGGCGATCATCCCCGTGCAGCCGGTTGTGCAACACACGGGGGAGATGGCGCGCGCGCCGCTCTCGGTCGTCGTCGTCCACGGCGCGGCGGGCATAGGGCATATCCATCAGGACGCGGGCGACGGCTACGGCTACCGCCGCAGCGCATGGCGCACAAACACCTTGACCCAGACCGGCAACACGATTCGCCTCACACACTCCGGCGACTTCCCCGCCGCGCGTCCCGTCAGCCTCGTCGAAGTGCTCGGCCTGAACGAGAGGCCGAAGGAGATACGCATCGACGGGCGCGCGGCCACAAACGTCTCCTACGCACGCGACCAGCGGCGTCTGCGCTTGCCCTTGCCCGACGGCGGCGCGAGCGAGATCACGATCGTCCCTTGAGCATACCGGGGAAGGAATGACCGCCGGGGAAGACTGGAAGAAAGCGTTGTTTGATCTCACATCCGAGATTTGAAATCTCAAATACAAGAGGCGTTGTTGCATAAATAGTAGATGAGCACAGGCACCTACAACCAAGTCCTATCTGATTGCTCAGACGGCATAGCTGTCTGGCATGCCGAGGTGCGTCATCCGATTCAACGTCGCACACCGCACCAACATCTGCGCTGCC
>DASVVO010000032.1:0-29417 GCA_036386515.1 Pyrinomonadaceae bacterium | reverse complement strand
AGTCGCCGCCATTCTCAGGAGAGAATGGCGGCGACTCTTTCTCATGCCGGGCGTAAGAAGAAGGCCGTGGCGCGGTTCAGCGCGGCTTGTCGGCGGTGTACTTGTCGGAGGAAAGTTCGTCTTCTCTGCGGGCGGACTCTGACGCGCCGAGGCGTTCGCGGCGGCGCGCGGCTTCGATCCGCGCCTCCTCGTCGGCTTCGTCCAACCCGTCTTTGAAGGCGCGTTTGCTTTGTCCGAGAGCCTTGGCAAGTTGCGGCAGGCGGCTCGCGCCGAAGAGGACGAAGACGATCAGGAGAATGATCAGCAGTTCCTGCGTCCCGAATCCGATGGCTAGTGTCGTTTCATTCATTCGCTGAAATCCTTTACAGGTGAACCGGCCAGGCCGGCAAAACTTTTTCCGGCGCGCCGCCGCCGCTATCCGTCCGAGCCTTCCGTGTCCGACTCGTAAAAAAGATACTTGCGCCACGTTTGATCCGCGCGCCCCAGGTAGCGCATGATCTGGCGGCTGACGTGGAGCGAGAAGCCGCGCGGGTGACGCACGAGATGCATCCCCGCTTCCTCCGGCGTGCGGCTGCCTTTGCGATGATTGCAGCGTTTGCAGCAGGCCACGAGATTATCCCACGTTGACTCGCCGCCGCGCGAACGCGGGTAGACGTGGTCGAGCGTCAGGTCGGAGGGCGGCAGTTGCTTGGCGCAATACTGGCACGTCGAGTGGTCGCGCAGCAAAATGTTCTTGCGCGACAGCGAGCGATTTTTGAAAGGGATATGAATGTACTCGGTCAGGCGGATGACGGACGGCGCGTGCATCGTCACTCGCGCCGAGTGCAGCATGTGCCCGTTGTGCTCTTCGATGCGCGCCACGCCTTTAAAGATCATCACCACCGCGCGCCGTTCCGTACACACGTTGATCGGCTCGAATGATGCGTTCAGGACTAAAACCCGTCCATTCATATTGCTTAAAGATAGTACAGAAGCGAGTGACGAGTGACAAGCGACAGGTGACAGGCTAAACCAACTTGAACTTCTAACCTGTCACCCGTCACTTGCCACTCGTCACTGTTTTGAACCGATCCGTGGCTTCGACGAGCGCGCTGCGCGTGCCGGGTTCGAGCGCGGAGTGGCCGGCGTCGGGGATGACTTTCAGGTCGGCCTCCGGCCACGCGCGGTGGAGTTCCCACGCGCTCATCAGCGGGCACACCACGTCGTAACGCCCCTGGACGATGACGGCCGGGATGTGCCGAATCCGCCCGACGTTTTCGATCAGGTAATTGTCCGTGTCGAAGAAGGCGTTGTTCATGAAGTAGTGACACTCGATGCGCGCGAAGGCGAGCGCAAATTGCGGGTCGCCGAAGTGCGCGATTAAATCTTCGTCCGGGTAGAGTTTCGACGTGCTGCCTTCCCAGATGCTCCACGCGCGCGCCGCTTCGAGCCGCGCCGTCTCGTCGTCGCTCGTCAGGCGGCGATGAAACGCGCCGAGCAGGTCGCCCCGCTCCGCCTCCGGGATGACTTTAACGTAGTGCTCCCACGCATCCGGGTAGACCGCGCTCGCGCCCTCCTGGTAGAACCAACGTATCTCTTTCGGCCGACAGAGGAAGATGCCGCGCAAGACCAGAGCGCGCACGCGCTCGGGGTGCGTCTGCGCGTAGGCGAGAGCCAGCGTGCTGCCCCACGAACCGCCGAACACGACCCAACTCTCGATCCCCAAATGACGGCGGATCGTCTCGATGTCGGCGACGAGATGCCACGTCGTGTTCTCTTCCAGGTTGGCGTGCGGCGTGCTCTGCCCCGAACCGCGCTGGTCGAACAGCACGATGCGGTAGGCCGCCGGGTCGAAGAAGCGACGGTAATCGGGGACGGTGCCGCCGCCGGGGCCGCCGTGCAGGAAGACCACGGGCACGCCTTCCGGGTTGCCGCTCTGCTCATAGTAGAGCGTGTGTACCGGCGACACGGGCAACCGGCCTTGGTCGTAGGGTTCAATCGCGGGGTAGAGGTCTCTCATAGCGCACATCATACAGAGGTCGGAGGTCGAAGGGCAAAAGCAGAGGCCGGAGATGAGAGGCCAGAGGCCGGTAAAAAAACCGCTCCTCGTTTCCACCAGCCGCCGACCTCTCGCCTCTCGTCTCCGCCTTCAGGCTTGCGCCACGGTTAAGACGAACACTTCGGACGCGCCCGCCTCTCGGAGAGCTTGCGCGCAGGCGGAGACGGTTGCGCCCGTCGTGAACACGTCGTCTACGAGCAGGATGCGTTCGCCTTCGACCAGCCGCGGGCGTTCGACCCGAAACGCGCCCTCCACCGTTTCGCGCCGCGCCCGCGCATCCATCCCGGCGCGGTGGCGCGACGCATGCACGGTGCGCGCCACGCTCCATTCGTCGAGCGGCAATTTAGAGAGATGCGCCAGCGTGCGCGCGAGCAGCGTCGCTTGATTGAAGCCGCGCTCGCGTTCGCGCTCGGCGTGGAGCGGAACGGGCACGATGCGCGTGGCCGCGTCGAGCGGCGGGCGGCGGGCGGCGGCGAACAGCAATCGCCCGAGACGCGCTGACACGTGCGGCTCGTGCTTCAGAGTCAAAATCGACGCGCGCAAGGCTCCTTCATATTTACCCACCGCACGAGCCGCCGTGAACCCGGCCGCGTCGCAACGGCGGCAACGCACGTCCGCCCTCTTCTCCGGCGGCACGCTCCCCACGGCCTGCGCGCCGCACTTCCGGCAGCAAGTCTCATCGCCGTCGAAGATGGTCGTCGCCCGCCAGCACGCGGCGCAGGCGGGCGCGTCGCCGCGCGTCTCCACGCTTGCCGCGCCGCACGCCGCGCAGCGCAGCGGATAGACGAGCGCGAGCGTCGCGTCGGCGAGCGCGTCGAGTTGCCGGGTCAGCCACATCGGCCACAGTTTACTCGCGCCCCGGTCGTTTGCGCGAGCATAAACGACGACAGCCCTCCGATTGGAACTCGTCCGAATCGGAGGGCTGACGCCGCTCTCTAACTTGTGGCGCGCGGTTATTCTTCTTCCGGGTTCAACAACCCGCGCTCCTGCAAATCCTGGCACTTGAGACAGAAGCGCGCCCACGGCACGGCTTCCAGACGCTTCTCCTGCACCGGCTCCCCGCAGTTGACGCACTCGCCGAAACCGCCCGTCTCAATGCGCAGCAACGCCTCGTCGATCAAGGCGAGCAGGCCGCGGTCGTTGGCCGACATCGAGATCAACAGTTCCTTCGTGTAGGCGTTGGCGGCCATGTCGGCGGGGTCTTGCGTGGCTTCGAGGTCGCGCTCGCGGCTCGACATCTCGGCCTCCGTCACCTGACGGAACAAACCCTCGCGCCGTTCCAGCAAACGATCACGGTATGATTTCAATCTACGCTTGTCCATTTTTATGTCCCTCTCTTAAACCCTACTTGTTCCGCACCATCCTGAGTTCAAATAAAACGCGGGCGCGCGGCAAATGTTTCACCCGGCGCGCTCATTTCTGATATGGCAGCCCGTGCATGATCGTGTACGCGCGATAAAGCTGTTCGACCAGCACGACGCGAGCCATCTCGTGCGTCAGGGTCAGCCGCGACAGAGACCAGCGCACGTCCGCCTTCGTCTTCAACTCCGCCCCTACTCCGAGATGACCGCCGATGACGAACGCGATCTCCTTCTTCCCTTCCAACTGCCAACGCTCCACCTGCGCCGCCAACTCCGGCGAACTCCACTCGCGCCGCCCCTCCACGTCCAACAGCACCGTCACCCCGCCGTCCGCCCGCGACAGCGCGGCCGCGATGCGCTTGCTCTCTTCCTCGACGACGACGCGCTCGTTCCCGCTCGCGCTCTCGCGTAGTTCCGTCACCTCACAACGAACGAACCGTTCCAGCCGTTGCAAGTAGTCGCCGACGAGCGCACGCACATGCTCGTTCTTCGTCTTGCCGACCCAGATGAGACGAATACGCATTAACTAAGGGATGAAGGATGAGGGATGAGGGATGAATAAGATAACCGCTCAACTTGTTCATCCTCTCTGGTTCATCCCTCATCCCTCATCCTTCATCCTTCCCGTATCGCGCCAGTTTCTCGTAGAGATTCTTGCGGCTGATACCTAGCAGGCGCGCGGCCTCGGATTTGTTGCCGCGCGCGGCGGCGAGCGTTTCGGCGATGTAGGCGGCTTCGAGTTCGGCGAGCGTCATGCGCGCCTCCCGCCTTCTTTGCAGCGACGCCGCGGCGCGCACCGCTTCCGGTAAATGCTCAACTTCCACGCGCTCGCCGTCGGCCACGATAACGGCACGCTCTAAGACGTGCGCCAGTTCCCTGACGTTGCCGGGGTAGTCGTAAGTTTCCAGCAACCGGAGCGCGTCAGGCTCGATTTTGAGAGCGCGCCGCCCGTGCTTCGCGGCATAAGTTTGCAAAAAACCCCGCGCCAGTTTCCGTATGTCCTCGCGGCGTTCGCGCAGAGGGGGGACGTGTATGCGGACGACGTTCAGACGGTAGAACAAGTCTGGGCGAAACGCCCGACGCCTGACGGCCTCGTCCAGATCGACGTTCGTCAGCGCGACGAGCCGCGCGTCCACGCGCACCGTGCGCCGGCCGCCCAGCCGCTCGAATTCGCGCTGTTCGATGACGCGCAGCAGTTTCGCCTGCGCGTCCGTCGAGAGGTGCGCGATCTCGTCGAGCACGAGCGTGCCCTTGTGCGCGGCTTCGAGCCGGCCGGGCTTCGACTCGTTCGCGCCCGTGAACGCTCCGCGCTCGTAGCCGAACAACTCGGCCTCCAGCAACTCCGCGGGCAGCGCGGCGCAGTCGATCTTCACAAACGACCCGGCCGCGCGCTTCGACTGACGGTGAACGTGGAGCGCGAGCGCGTCTTTGCCCGCGCCCGATTCGCCCGTGATGAGAACGTTGGCGTCCGTCGTGGCGACGCGACCGGCGAGACGCACGGCCTCGCGCATCGCCGCCGAGTGCGCCACGAGTTCGATCACGATTCGTTTCTCAAAGAACCGCCAGCACCGCCCGCGCCCGCGTCCGCCTGCACGTCGGCGGGCAGCGCAACGCGCCTGCCCTCGCGCCAGAGCCTTTCGAGGTCGTAGAAGCGGCGCGACTTGTCTTCAAAGATGTGGACGATGAAATCGCCGTAATCCACCAGCACCCACTCGGCCGTCTGGTAGCCTTCGATGCGTTCGGCGCGCGTGCCCTCGCGCTTCAAACGCTCCGTGATCTCGTCGGCGATGGCCTGCACCTGGCGCGCGTTCGTGCCGCTGGCGATCAGGAAATAATCCGTGAAGGTGGCGATGGGGCGCAGGTCGAGCACCACCAGGTCGTGCGCCTTCTTGTCGCTCGCCGCGCGGAGCGCGCTCTCGATGCGCCCGTCCAAACCTTTGTCGCTCGCCGCCGCCGTCGCGGCGTCCGCGCCCGGCTCGTCCGGCGTGGTCGTCGTCGTCGCCGACGCGGCCTGGTCGGTCTCTTTCTTCAATGCCGCGCGCTTCTTAGTCGTGAGCGCGTCCGCTTCCGGCGTGGTGTCGTTCTGTTTCATGCGCCTCTCTGTAGAGCCTGTATTTTTTGATGTACTCCGCCACAGGCTGCGGCACTCCAATGCTTCCCAGTGGTTCATCGCCCGCCTCCCGCACGGCGCGGCGAATGTCGCTCGACGCGATCTCCATTTTCACCGCGTCGGTGAAATAAATCTTCGGCTCTCCGGTTACTTCGATCGCCCGCGCGGCTTGCGCGCCGGAGGCTGCGCCCTGTCTCAAATCAACGATCCGCCCGCGCGCCTCGTTCGTGACGTGCCCCGTCGGCAGGTCATAACCCGGCCGGGTGACGACGACGTGCGCGACGAGCGACAGCAGCCGTTCCCACTCGCGCCAGGTCGCTATTTCCTCCCACGAATCCGCGCCCATCACGAACAGGAAGCGCGCCCCCGGCAGCGCGTCTGCGAGGCGCGCAATCGTCTCCACCGTGTAAGGCTTTTCCGGCTCGTCGAGTTCGACGGTGGAGACGCGGAAGCGAGTCTCGCTTTGCGTCGCCAGCGCGAGCATCGCGTAACGATGCAGCGGCGAGGCGGGCGCGACGCGGCGACGCTTGTGCGGCGCGACGTGCGCCGGGATGAACAGAACTTCATCGAGCGCAAACAACTTCAACAACTCGCGCGCCACCGCCATGTGGCCGTCATGCACGGGATCGAACGTGCCGCCGTAAAGCGCGATGCGGGCGTGGCTGCTGCTGCCGCCGTTGCTCCTACGCTTCGCCTCCATACCTCTTAATCCGACGGCGTCGGCGCGCGGTTCTCGTTCCACCCCGTTGCGTTCGCCGCCTCGGCACGCTCCCGCGCCTCCGCCCGCAACGCCCTCTCGCCCTCGGTCAAGGCGTCCAACGCCTGCGAGATGGCATAGACGAGTTCGCGCACGCCCGTATTCGTGACCGAAGAAATCTCGTAAAAATCCCGGCCGTCCGCGGCCGCGCGGCGGCGCAAATTCTCCAGCCGCTCCGGCTCGTCGAGCGCGTCGAGTTTCGTCGCCACGACGAGTTGCGGGCGTTCGGCGAGTTGCGGATCGTAGGCGCGCAACTCACGGTTGATCGCTTCGTAATCTCCGACGGCGTCGCGCCCCGACGCGGAAGAAACGTCCACGAGATGCAGCAACAGTTTCGTGCGCTCGATGTGGCGCAGGAAGCGGTCGCCTAAGCCCGCCCCCTCGTGCGCGCCCTCGATCAAACCGGGAATATCGGCGATGACGAAGGTGCGGAAGTCGCCGAGATCAACCACGCCGAGGTGCGGTTCGAGCGTCGTGAAGGGATAGTCGGCGATCTTCGGCCGGGCGGCCGAGACGGTCGAGATCAAAGTTGACTTGCCCGCGTTCGGGAAGCCGACGAGGCCGACATCGGCCAGCAGTTTCAGTTCGAGTTGCAACTCGCGTTCTTCGCCGGGGCTGCCTTCCTGGTGATAGCGCGGCGCGCGGTTGGTCGAGGTGGCGAAGTGGGAGTTGCCGAAGCCGCCGCGCCCGCCTTTAGCCGCCAGCCAACGCTGCCCTTCCTCCGCCAGGTCGCACATGAGGTCGCCCGTCACCGCATCGTAGATTTGCGTGCCGACGGGGACGCGCACCGTCACGTCTTCGCCCTCGCGCCCCGAACGGTTCGAGCCTTCGCCGTGTCGGCCGCGATCCGCGCTGTGCTCCGGGTTATAACGCAGGTGCAGGAGCGTGTTGACGCCCGTGTCGGCCACGAGCCACACGTCGCCGCCCTTGCCGCCCTCGCCGCCCGAAGGCCCGCCGCGCGGCACGAACTTCTCACGCCGGAAGGCCGTCACGCCGTTGCCGCCGTGGCCGCCGCTGACGCGAATTTTGACCCGATCAATGAACATACGACGAACGCGGAACGCGGAACGCGGATGAGAAGCGAAAGTCGTTGCCTCCCGAACCCGCCTCTCCGCAACGGAAAGGACGCCCGACGCTTGTTCGTTCGAGCAGGCGCGGGCGTCGCTAAAGTAACGGTTGAGTGACTGCTCGGTTAAGCGGCTACGGCCTCCGGCGCGGCCACCGCGGCGCCGGAGGCCTCCGCGGCGTAGACGCTGATGAACTTGCCCTGCCGTCCCTTATCTTCAAACTTGACGATGCCGTCGATCAAGGCAAACAACGTGTCGTCTTTGCCGCGTCCGACATTCTTGCCCGGCTTCCATTTCGTGCCGCGCTGGCGCGCCAGAATGTTGCCGCCGAGCACCCGCTCGCCGCCGAACTTTTTCAGCCCCAACCGCTGCGACTGCGAATCGCGGCCGTTACGCGAACTGCCGACTCCCTTTTTATGTGCCATTGCTCGAACTCCTCGGAATACAGAAGGCAGAATACAGGAGTCAGAACAAAGAAATCTTCTGACTCCTGTATTCTGCCTTCTGACTTCTAGCCTATAGAATCGATCTTCACCGCCGTGTAATTTTGCCGGTGGCCTTGTGTGCGTTTGTATTGTTTGCGGCGTTTCATCTTGAAGACGATGATCTTGTCGCCGCGCCCGTGCTCGACGATGGTGCCCGCCACGCGTGCGCCGTCCACGATGGGCGCGCCGACCCGCGTCTCGTTGTCGCCGCCGAGGACGAGCACGTCGAACTCGACGGTCTTCCCCGCCTCTTCGTTCAACGAAGGCAGGCGCACCGTCTCGCCTTCCGCGACTCGGAATTGCTTGCCGCCCGATCTGATAATTGCGTAAGACATCTCTTTACTCTCCTCAGACGCGAAAATCCCCTATGGGAAAGTCGTTCATTATAAAGGCTGCCCGGCACCCGGTCAACGCGCCGAAAGCCTCCGCGCGCCGCCTCAGGCGTTAGCGATCCTGACGCCGCTCGCGCCGTGCTGGCGCTCAAAAAACTCTTCCAAAAACTTGGTCGAAAAGTTGCCCGACTGAAACTGCGGATCGTCCATGATCTTCAGGTGCAGCGGGATCGTCGTCTTGATCCCCTCGATCACCATGGATTCGAGCGCGCGGCGCATGCGCGCGACCGCCAACTCGCGCGTGCGCGCATGGACGATCAATTTCGCGATCAGCGAATCATAATAGGGCGGCACGAAATAGCCGGGATAGATGGCCGTGTCCACGCGCACGCCGGGGCCGCCCGGTATGTTGCAGGCCGTGATGAGTCCGGGCGAAGGCGTGAACCGCTCCGAGTCTTCCGCGTTGATGCGGCACTCGATGGCGTGCCCGGCGAAGATCACGTCTTCCTGCCGGAAGGCCAACTCCTCGCCCTCGGCGACGCGAATCTGGTTGCGCACGATGTCGGCCAGCGTGATCATCTCCGTCACGGGATGCTCGACCTGCACGCGCGTGTTCATCTCCATGAAATAGAAGCTGCCGTCTTCGTCGAGCAAAAACTCGACCGTCCCCGCGTTGGAATAACCGACGCGCTTGCAGGCTTCGACCGCCACGCGTCCCATCTGCTCGCGCAACTCGCGCGAGAGCGCGGGCGAGGGGGCTTCTTCAATGAGTTTCTGGTGGCGACGCTGCACCGAGCAGTCGCGCTCGCCGAGGTGGACGCAGTTGCCGAACTCGTCGGCCATCACCTGGATTTCCACGTGGCGCGGACGCTCGATGTAGCGTTCGATATACACGTCGCCGTTCTTGAAGGCGGAGAGGGCTTCGTTCGAGGCCGTCTCCAACGCCTGACCGAGTTCGGCTTCGGTGCGTACGATGCGCATGCCGCGACCGCCGCCGCCCGCCGCCGCCTTGATGATGACGGGGAAGCCGATCTCGCGCGCGAGGCGGATGGCGTCCTCCTCCGTCTCCAGCGGGTCGGGGCTGCCCGGCAGAATCGGCACGCCCGCCGCTTTCATCGCGCGCCGCGCCTCCACCTTATCGCCCATCAGCTTGATGACGGACGAGCGCGGCCCGATGAACTTGATGTTGCACGCCTCGCAAATCTCCGCGAAGTAGGACGACTCGGCGAGGAAGCCGTAACCCGGATGAATCGCATCGACGTTCATGATCTCCGCCGCGCTGATGACGGCGGGGATGTTCAAATAACTCTGCGTCGAAGGCGGCGGGCCGATGCAGATGGATTGATCCGCGAAACGCACGTGGAGCGAATCACGATCCGCCTCCGAGTGTACGGTGACGGTCTGGATGCCCATCTCCTTGCACGCCCAGATAATCCGGCACGCGATCTCGCCACGGTTCGCGATCAGAATCTTCCGAAATTTGCGCGGGGCGATTGCCATAAGTTAGGTGACAGGTGACAGGTGACGGGTGACAGGTTTTAAGATAAGAATTGGAATTTTTATCTTAAAACCTGTCACCTGTCACTTGTCACTCTCTCCTCATTTCTTGATCCCGAACAACGCCTGCCCGTATTCGACGGGTTGGCCGTTCTCCACGTAAATCTTTTCGATCGTGCCGCTGACTTCGGCCTGTATCTCGTTCATCAACTTCATCGCTTCGATGATGCAGACCACCGTCTCCGGCTCGACCCGGCTGCCTTGTTTGACGAACACGTCCGAGGCCGGCGACGGCGCGCGGTAAAACGTGCCGACGATGGGCGAAGTGATCTTGAACAAATCTTCAACCGCGCTTGCCGCATCGGCCGCGGCTGTCGCGGCGGCCGACGACGCAGCGTGCCCGCCGGGCGCAGCGTTCGAGACCGGAGGCGGCGGCGCGGGAATCGGGGAAGGCGCGGGGAATGGGATAACCGAGCCGCTCGCGCCGCCCGTCGCGCCCGACGGAGTGTTCGTGTACGTGTTGCGGCTGAGTCGCAGGCGAAAGCCTTCCTTCTCAAGCTCAAACTCGGTGAAGCCCTGCGCGGCGATCAAGTCGGCCAACTCGCGCAACTCGTCCATGTTGATGGAAGTTTCGGAACGGCGCGAAGCCGGTTGACTCTCGCGCTCGCCGCGATGCCGCCGGCGCGGGTTACCGTGACGACCGCCGCCGCCGCTGTCGCCGCGCCGCGCATCGGCCGGCGATTGCTGTTGTTGTTGCTGCTGGCGCGCGTTGCCGCCGCCTTCCCTGCCGTCGCTCGACTGGTTGCCGGCCGCTGCCGCGCCATCTTCGGGTCTCTTTTCGTCGCTCATATTCGGTTACACCTCCGCGCTGCTTGAGTTTCCAGCAATCTCTCCTGCTTGGCGTTGGTAGAGCAAAATCAAAGCCCCGTCCCGCTGACGGCTCAGTTCAAGAACCTGTCGCGCGCACGGGGGATTGTGGGGCTGGCGGTGGGCGAGACAAAGGGCGCGCTCGCTCGTTTTACACGCGCGAGCGCGCCCCGCCCGGCACTAACTCTAATTATCCGTGTCTTTCTCGGCGGCCGTCGATTCGGTCTTCTGCGACCGCCGACCGCCGCTGCCCGCTTTGTCCGCGTCCTTCACGTCCTCGCCGCCGGTCTTCCCGCGACCACGCGCCGCCGTCGTCTCTTCCTTCTCGAAAGTCTTGTCCGCTTTACGACCGCCGCGGCGGCCGCCCTCGGCCTCGCCCGACTTCGACGCGCGAGCCGACTTCCGCTTGTCCGACGTGACGGACTTGGCGCGCTTCTCGGTTTGCTTCGCGGCTTCCACCTCGTTCGGGCTGCCGACGAGTTCGATGATGGCGAGTTCGGCGTTGTCGCCGTCGCGCCGTCCGAGTTTGATGATGCGCGTGTAGCCGCCCGGACGATCTTTGTAACGCTCGCCGAGTTCGTCGAAGAGACGTTTGACGGCCGCCACGCCCGCCGTGCGCACGGGGCGCACCGCGCCGCGCCGCCCCGTCTCACTCTTCAACTGGCGATTGCCCGAATGGAAGAAGGTCGCGGCCTGCCGGCGCAAGTGGACGGCCTGCACCGCCGCGTCGTCGCCTTCCAGACCTTGCGCCTTGCGCGAGAGCGTGATCACGCGCTCGATGAACGGGCGCAGTTCCTTCGCCTTCGGCAGCGTGGTCACGAGACGCTCGTTGCGCGCGTTGATGAGTGAAGTCGCGAGGTTGCGCAACAGGGAGAGGCGGTGCTCGGTCGTCCGCCCCAGTTTGCGATGTGCTTTCAGATGTCGCATAGCTTTTTCTTCAAGTGACAGGTGACGAGTGACAGGTGACAGGATAAGAACAAGTTTTCAACTTGTCACCCGTCACCTGTCACTCGTCACTGATTTTTAAAGGTCGTCGTCGTCATCGGCGAAGTCGCTGATGTCGGAATCGCGCCCGCCGGTTCCCGGAATCGGGTTGCCCTGTTCGTCGAATTCCATGCCGAAATCCAAGCCCATCCCGTGCAGGATGTCCTTGATTTCGTTCAGCGATTTTTTGCCGAAATTCTTCGTCGCCAGCATCTCGCGCTCGCTCCGCTGCACGAGGTCGCGGATGCTCTTGATGTTGGCGTTCTTCAGGCAGTTGTAGGAGCGCACCGAGAGTTCGAGTTCGTCAACGGAGCGGTCGAGTTGATCGTTTCGCGGCAGCGGCGGACGCTCGATGCCCGTGTAGGCGAACTCGTCCGTGTCCTCTTCGAAGTTGATGAAGATCGCCATGTGATCCTTGATCAACTTGGCCGCGAGGCCGACCGCATCGTCCGGCTTGACCGAACCGTCCGTCCACACGTCGATCGTCAACTTGTCGAACTCCGTGTTCTGACCGAGACGGGCGGCCTCGACCGTGTAGTTCACCTTCTTGACCGGCGTATGCACGGAATCCACGGGGATGTAACCGAGGCTCAGGTCTTCGTCGAAGTTGCGGTCGGCGGGAACGTAGCCGCGCCCGCGTTTCAAGCGCATCTCGATGTTGAGCGAGCCGCCCTCGGAGACGGTGGCGATGTAGACGTTCGGGTCGAGCACTTCCACGTCCGCGTCGGTCTCGATGTCGCCGGAGAGAACTTCGCCCGCGCCCGTCTTGCTGATCGTCAGCGTCTTGGCCTCGCCGCCGTGGAGTTTGATCGGAATCTGCTTGAGATTCAAGATCACGTCCGTGGCGTCTTCGACGACGCCGCTGATGGAAGAGAATTCGTGCTCGACGCCCTCGATCTTGACCGCCGTGATGGCCGCGCCTTCAATCGAAGAGAGCAACGCGCGGCGCAGGCTGTTGCCGATGGTGGTGCCGAAACCGCGCTCGAAAGGCTGCGCGGAGAAACGCCCGTAGCGGTCGGTCAACGTCTCGTTCTCGACCGCCAGGCGGCGCGGCATTTGAAATCCTGTCCAGAGATTATTTTGATCCATAGCCATATTTTTTTCGACCCTCTGGCTGTTATTGAAAGCCGGTGTGCGCGGGAGCGGTGGCCGCCGCCTCAGCATGTCCTCTTTCGACATGCGCGAAAACAGTTAGGCCACCACCACCCGCGCGGATGTTACTTGCTGTAAAGTTCGACGATGAGTTGCTCGTTGATTGAACGGTCGATGTCGTCGCGCGTCGGCAGAGTCGCCACGCGCGCGCCCATCTCCGCGCCGTCGGCGGGCGCGAGCCACGAGGGGCGACCGCGACCGGCGGCCGTCTGCCACGCGCCTTCGATGTGCGCGTTCTTGCGGCTCGTCTCGCGTACCGTCACCACGTCTCCGGCTTTCACCTGAAAAGAGGGGATGTCAACCTTCCGCCCGTTCACTTCGATGTGGCCGTGGTTGACCAACTGGCGCGCCTGCCGCCGCGACGTGGAGAAGCCGGCGCGATAGACGGCGTTGTCGAGCCTGCGCTCCAAGAGGACGAGCAAATTTTCGCCCGTGATGCCCTTCTGGCGGGCGGCCTTTTCAAAGTAGTTGCGGAACTGGCCTTCGAGAATGAAATAAATGCGCTTGACCTTCTGTTTCTCGCGCAACTGCTGGCCGTAGCCGACGAGGGCTTTGCCGCGTCGCGGCGAGTTTCCGTGTTGACCCGGCGGCTGCGTGCCGCGCGCTTCAATCGGACATGAGGGCTTGTAACACTTGTCGCCCTTCAAAAATAATTTCGCACCTTCGCGGCGGCACAAACGGCACACCGCGGCTCTATACCTAGCCACTTCTTTCTGCCTCCAGTCTAATGGTTAAGACGGAAAAGTTTACAGACCGCACGCGCGCCCATCCGGGGACGGCGACCCTTCATCCTTTAGGTCGTAAAAACAGTGACAGGTGACGGGTGACGAGATGAAGACAAGTTGTTGTTTTAACTTGTCATCCGTCACTCGTCACTCGTCACTGTCTTGTTAAACTCTGCGCCGCTTCGGCGGGCGGCAACCGTTGTGCGGGATCGGCGTCGTGTCGCGGATCAAGGTGACGCGGATGCCCGCGTTGTTGATCGCGCGGATGGCCGACTCGCGCCCGCCGCCCGGCCCCTTGACGCGCACTTCGCATTGCTGCATCCCGGCCTCTTTCGCCTTCTGCGCCGCCTCGTAAGCCGCCTGTTGGGCGGCGAACGGCGTGCCTTTACGCGAACCGCGGAAGCCGCGCGCGCCCGAAGACGACTGCGCGATGAGGTTGCCTTCCAAGTCCGTGATCGAGATCATGGTGTTGTTGAAAGACGCCGCGATGAAGGCGATCCCGTTCGGAATGTTCTTCTTCTCTTTCTTGCGGAAGGTCTTTTTCTTCCCGCCTGTTTGTGTTCCTTTTGCCATAATTGCTTTCAGCTATCAGCGGTCGGTCACCGGCTTAAATCTGGCAAGCCACGCCGACCGCAAAGGTTTTAATCCGCCGCCGCTCGCCGCCGGCTCTCAGCCGGACGCCGATAACCAGGCGGCCGAATGCTTCCGCTACTTCTTGCCGGGCGCTTTTTTCTTGGCGATGGTCGCGCGGCGCGGCCCCTTGCGGGTGCGCGCGTTGGTGTGCGTGCGCTGGCCGCGAACGGGAAGCCCGCGCCGGTGCCGCAACCCGCGATAAGCGCCGATGTCCATCAACCGCTTGATGTCCATCTGCACGCGCTTGCGCAGGTCGCCTTCGACATCGCCCTGACCCTCGATGATCGAGCGGATGCGGCCGAGTTGCTCCTCGTCCAGATCGCGCACGTGCGTATCGAGATTGATGCCCGCCTCCAGCAGGATAGACTTCGAACGCGAACGCCCGATGCCGTAGATATACGTAAGGCCGACTTCAACGCGTTTGTTCACCGGAAGATCGACGCCAACCACACGAGCCATTTCTTCTCTCCAACCTTTAACAATCCGGGATGTGAAATCTCGGATTTGAAATTTACGTTTAGCCTTGTCGCTGTTTGTGCTTCGGATTCGTGCAGATCACGCGCACCACGCCTTTGCGGTGGATAACCTTGCAGTTGTCGCACATTTTTTTAACGGAAGCCCTTACTTTCATAACCCGTCCACCTTTTCCACCGGAATTTCCGGCTTCGACTCTGACCGGAGGCGAAAGCCTGACCGGCTGGCGGCCAAACAACTCTCTCCGCCACCCGACCCGCTTTCCGATAGATTTAAAATTGCCAGCCTCGGCAAACTGCGCATATTAACACGGCATTGGCTTTATGCCAAGCCGGAGACGCTTCGCCCGCCTCAGACCGGTATCGCCGCGGCGACAACTTGCCGCCTCTCAATCTCTTCCGGCACACGCGTAAACACTTGCGGCCCTTCTTCCGTGATGGCGATCGTGTGTTCGACGTGCGCGCTCGGCCGCCCGTCAACCGTCACCACCGTCCAGCCGTCGGCCAGAGTCTTCGTGTGATGCGTGCCCATGTTGAGCATCGGCTCGACGGCGAAAACGTAGCCGTTTTTGATCTTCGTGCCCGTCCCCGGCCGCCCGTAATTCGGGATGTGCGGGTCTTCGTGCATCTTCCGGCCGATGCCGTGGCCGCCGTAATCGCGCACGAGCGAGTAGCCCTCGGCTTCGGCGTACTCCTGCACCGCCCAGCCGATGTCGCCCAGATGCCTGCCGTGGCGGCACTGCTCGATGGCGCGTTCCAGACTTTCTTCCGCCACGCGAATCAGGCGGAGTTTGTCTTCGCTGACCTGCCCGACGGGAACGGTCGTCGCCGTGTCGCCGACGAATCCGTCGAGGGTCGCACCCACGTCAATCGAGATGATGTCGCCGTCGGCCAGCACGTAATCCGACGGGAAGCCGTGGACGACCTGTTCGTTGACCGACGCGCAAATCGAATAGGGGTAGCCGTGATAGCCCTTGAACGTGGGTTTTGCGCCCGCTTCGAGGATCATCCGCTCGGCGGCGCGGTCGAGGTCGAGCGTGGTGACGCCGGGGCGCGCCATGCGCCGCAACTCCTCGCGCACCAGACCCGCCAGCCGCCCCGCCGCGCGCATCTTCTCCAACTCTTTTTTCGACTTCCCGATAATCATAAAACGGTGGCGAACGACAGGCCACACGTGACAGGATTAAGACGACTTCCGAGTCTTAACCTGGTACCTGTCACTTGTCGCCTGTTACTACCTTTTCAATGTCCGCGTAAATCGCTTCCGGCGCGCGCGTGCCGTCCACGCGCCGGAGCCGGTGCGACGCTTCGTAGTAGTCGAGCAGGGGTTGGGTCTGCTCCTCGTAAGTCGCCAGCCGGACGCGGATTTTTTCCGCCGTGTCGTCGGCGCGGTGCGCGAGCGGCGCGTCCGGGTGCAGGTCGCAGAAGCCTTCGACCTGCGGCGGCTTGAAATAGACGTTATAAATCTCGCCGCACACGGGACAACTGCGACGCCCCGTCGCGCGTTGTTCTAAAAGTTCAAAAGGCACATCCACGAGGATGGCGTGAATCTTGTTGCCCTGCTCGACCGCCAGTTTTTCCAGCATCGCGGCCTGCGCCGTCGTGCGCGGGAAGCCGTCGAGGATGTACCCGCGCTTGCAGTCGGCGCGCCCGGTGCGTTCGTGGACGATACGTATGACGAGATCGTCCGAGACCAGTTTGCCCGAAGCCTGCACGGCGCGCACCTCGGCGGCCAGCGGCGTCTCTGCTTTGGCAAGTTCGCGAAACATGTCGCCCGTCGAAATCTGCGGCAAGCCGAGACGCTCTTGCAGCAGACGCGCCTGCGTCCCCTTGCCCGCGCCCGGCGCGCCCATTAAGACGACGATCTTTGCCATAAGCTAAGAGGTTAGAAGTCGGAGGTCGGAGGACAGAAGAAATCAGTTCTTGTCTTTAACTGACCTCTGACCTCTAACCTCTGACCTCTGCTTTTTATGTTCTGCGCCCGCGCAACCGGCCGCCCGCTCCGAGGAAGCCTTCGTAGTTGCGCATGACGAGTTGCGCTTCGATCTGCGCCACGGTGTCCATGGCGACGCCGACGAGAATCAGCAACGACGTGCCGCCGAAGTAAAATTTATAACCCATGCCGCTCGGAATCCAGCCTAAGCCCGGCGTGCTGCTGAAGAAGTCTTCCATTCGCCCGCCGACGAACGGCAGGCGACCGACGTTGAATCCACTGAGCATGATCTGCGGCACGAACGCGACGAGCGCGAGGTAGATCGCGCCGACGGTGGTGAGGCGCGTCAGGATCGTGTTCAAAAACTCCGCGGTGTTCCGGCCGGGTCGGATGCCGGGGATGAAGCCGCCGTGCTTACGCAAATTGTCCGCCACCTCTTCCACGTTGAAGATGATCGTGATGTAGAAGAAGGTGAAGATGACGATGAGCGACAGGAAGAACAGTTCGTAATAGGGATCGCCGCCGTGGAACGACTGGAAGAACAGATGGACGCGGCTGCGCCAGGATTCAGGCGCGGCCGGGTCGTACTGGATAAACTGCAAGATCGTCTGCGGGAAGGCCAGCATCGAAGACGCGAAGATGACCGGGATCACGCCCGCCATGTTGATCTTGAGCGGCATCACCGTCTGCTGCCCGCCGACGAGTTGACGCCCGACGTGCCGCTTGGCGTAGCTGATGGGAACCTTGCGCCGCGCCTGCTCGACGAAGACGATGAACGCGATGAGCAAAACGAGCATGGCGCAGAGCGCGAGCACGCCGATCACTTCCATCGCCACGCCGCCGCGAAGGCGCGTCGCCACCTGCCCCAGGCCGCTCGGCAGCCCGATGACGATGCCCGCGAAGATCAGGAGCGAGATGCCGTTGCCGATGCCGCGCTCGGTGATCTGTTCGCCGAGCCACATCACGAAGATGGTGCCGGTGGTGAGCGTGATGACGGTCGTGATCAGGAAGCCCCAGCCGGGGTCGCCGACGCCGTTGGCTTGCAGCCAGCGCGCGACGATGGAAGTCTGGAAACCGGCGAGCACCACGGTCAGGTAGCGCGTGTACTGGTTGATCTTCTGTCTCCCGGCCTCGCCTTCCTCCTGCAATTTCTTCAACTGCGAGAAGACCGTGGTCATCAGTTGCAGGATGATCGAGGCGGTGATGTAGGGCGTCACGCCGAGCGCGAAGACCGAGATGGTCTGAAAGTTTCCGCCGGAAAAGAGGTCGAGCACGCCGAGCAGCGTATTGCCCACGTCGCCCCACACGCGCGCGAGTTGATCCTTATTGATGCCGGGCGCGGTGACGTGCGCGCCGAGGCGATAGATCGCCAGCAACCCGAGCGTGAAGCCGATGCGCCTGCGCAGATCGGGCACCTGAAACATGTTGCGGACGGCGGCGAAAAACTTTTCCATAAGAGTGCTTCTTTCGAGAGACTTTCGGACTAACGACGAGCAGCCGTTAGCTTAAAACAGAACCGTCGGGGCGACCAACCGGCCGCGACCCTCATGCGCCCGTCGAATTTTCAACCTCGCGCCCGCGCTTTACAGAGCGCGAGACCCGGAACGCGGTTTCTCAAGAACGCTAAAGACGCAGGGCAGACGCCGAAATCGTTCAGCGCACACGCTCTCTGCGTCTTCGGGCTTTTTCTCATGTGCTCGTGCCGGCGCGAAACCGGGCGGACGCGACCCTCGTGGCGGCGGCTTGTCTATTACTGCTGCGGCGGCGCGCTGGCGTCTGCCGTCGCGTCGGCGGGGTGTTTATCGATCACGGTGACCGCGCCGCCCGCCGACTCGATCTTCTCGCGCGCGCTTTTCGTGAAGCGGTGCGCCGAGACGCGCAGGGCTTTCGAGATGTCGCCCGTGCCGAGCACCACCACGTCGCGCTTGCCCTTGGCGATCACGCCACGCTCGTGCATCAACTCCGGCGTCACTTCCTCGTTCGCCTCGAAACTCTTTTCCAGCGACGCGAGACTGACCTCGATCCACTGCTTCTTGAAAATGTTGGTGAAGCCGCGTTTCGGCAGGCGACGCTGCAAGGGCATCTGGCCGCCTTCAAAACCGATCTTGGCCGAGTAGCCCGAACGCGATTTCTGACCTTTGTTGCCGCGCCCCGCCGTCTTGCCGAGACCCGAACCGGGGCCGCGCCCGACGCGCTTCTTCTTGTGCGTCGAACCCGCCGTGGCGTGTAGATTATTAAGACCGATAGCCATGATCAATACCTCGTGAACCGTGCCTCGTGAATCGTGTAGAGAGAAAATTGATTTCTTCCATCGACGATCGACGATTAACGATTTACCAATTCTCCTACTCGATGATTCGCAACAGGTGCGGCACTTTGGCGACGACGCCGCGCATGGAGGGCGTATCCGGCCGTTCCACGATCTGGTTCATCTTCGTCAGCCCGATGCTCCGCACGATCTCTTTCTGCGTCTTCGGGAAGGCGATGAAGCTGCGGTAATACTGAATCCGAATCTTGCCGCCGCTCGTCTGTTCTTGGTTCTGCTCTGCCATAAATCCTCTCAAAGGTTTCAAGTTTCAGGTTGTAAGTTTCAAGTTAAAACTAAGGGACTTGAAACCTGAAACTTGAAACCTGAAACTTAAAGTTCTTCGACCTGTTTGCCGCGCAGGCGCGCCAGTTCCATCGGGTCTTTCATATTCAGCAACCCGTCGAAGGTAGCGCGCACGACGTTGTGCGGGTTGGTTGAGCCGAGGATTTTGGTGCGCACGTCGTGGACGCCGACGGCCTGCATGATGGCGCGCACCGCGCCGCCCGCGATCACGCCCGTGCCTTCCGAGGCCGGTTTCATCATCACGCGCCCCGCGCCGTATTTACCGATCAACTGGTGCGGCAGCGTGTTGTTGATGAGCGGCACGCGGATCAAGTTCTTCTTCGCCGACTCGATGGCCTTCTTGATGGCGAGCGGCACTTCGCGCGCCTTGCCGCTGCCGAAGCCGACGTGCCCCGATTCGTCGCCGATGACGACGAGCGCGGCGAAGCTCATGTTTTTACCGCCCTTGACCACTTTGGTCACGCGGTTGATCGAGATGACCTGATCTTTGAGGTCAAGTCCCTGCGCTGAGATTCTATGTGTGGGTTGTCGCATTACTATTCCTGTCCCGCTGCTTCCGCGGATTGCTCCGGCTGCTGCTGCTGCTGTGCGGCCGCCTCATTCTTATTCAACCCGGCCTCGCGCGCGGCGTCGGCCAGAGCCTTCACGCGCCCGTGGTAACGATACCCGCCGCGGTCGAACACGACGCTCTCGATGCCGTTCGACAAAGCGCGCTCGGCAATCGCACGGCCGACGCGCACGGCGGCGTCAACGTTTCCGCCCGTCGCGCCGCGCAGGTCTTTCTCGGTGGTCGAGGCGGCGGCGATGGTGCGCCCCTGCTCGTCGTCGATGATCTGCGCGTAGATGTGGTTCAGGCTGCGGTAGATCGTCAGGCGCGGGCGCGCCGCGCTTCCAGACACCTTGCGGCGGATGCGCTTATGCACCGCCCGGCGAACTTCTGCTCTATCTTTCTGTGCCATTTCAAACCTCAAGTGACGGATGACAGCCGACGGGTGACAGGACAAAACGGGTTTCCATCCTGTCACCTGTCACCTGTCGCTTGTCACCCTATTTGCCTGTTTTGCCGGGACGCAGTTTCAGCACCACGTCGGCGTAGCGCACGCCCTTGCCCTTGTAGGGGTCGGGCTTGCGCAGGGAGTGCATCTCGGCGGCGACCTGTCCGAGTTTCTGCTTGTCAATGCCGGAGAGCGTCAGCGTCAACTGGTACTGCTGAATCGAAGTCTTGGCCGGAACGCGCTCGCCGCGCACTTCGATGCCTTCGGGCAGCGGAAACTCGATGGGGTGCGAATAGCCGAGCGAGAAGACGATCTTCTTCGCCTGCACGTCGGCCTTGTAGCCGACGCCGACCACGTCCATCTGCTTCGAGAAGCCGGTCGTGACGCCGACGATGGCGTTGTTTGCCAGAGCGCGCGCCAGCCCGTGCTGCGCCGCGAGATCGTCCGAGGCGCGCAACGCCTGCAACTGGTCGCCCTCCAACTCGAAGGTGATGCCTTGCGGCACGGGCGTCTTCAGAGTCCCCTTCGGCCCTTTGACCGTCAACTCGCGCTCGCCGACCGTGACGGTCACCCCCGCGGGCACGGTGATAACTTTCTTTCCAATACGAGACATAACTCAACCTCAAGGATGAGGGATGAGGGATGAGGGATGAACAAGAGATGTTTTTACTTCATCCCTCATCCCTCATCCCTCATCCCTTAGTAAATTTGTGCCAAGACTTCGCCGCCGACGTTCTCGCGGCGCGCGCGCTTGCCGCTCATCAGGCCGCGCGAAGTGGAAACGATGTTGACGCCGTAGCCGCCGAGCACCTTCGGGATTTCGCCCGACCCCATGTAGACGCGGCGGCCGGGGCGCGACACGCGTGAGAGGTGCGAGATGGACGAGGTGCCGCGCGCATCGTAGCGCAGGAAGATGCGGATCGAACGCTTGACGCCCTCGCCCTTCACGACGAAGTTGTTGATGTAGCCCTCTTCTTTGAGAATGCGGGCGATCTCCAGTTTCAATTTCGACACCGGAATGTCCACGCGCGAGTGCTTCGCTGCGATGGCGTTGCGCATCCGCGCCAGCATGTCGGCAATAGGATCAGTCATTACTCTACAAAGCTCCAGTTTACGCCGTCAGGTTTCAGCGCGCCGCCCAGCGAGCGGCCGGCTGACTACTGCCGGTCAATATCCAATAATTACCAACTCGATTTCACGACGCCGGGAATCTGACCTTGCAGCGCGAGTTCGCGGAAGCAGATGCGGCACAGTTGGAACTTGCGCAAATAGCCGCGCGGTCTCCCGCAACGCTTGCAGCGCGTGTAAGCGCGCGAGGAAAATTTCGGTGTCCGGTTCGCCTTTGCGATTAACGATTTCTTTGCCATATAACCTCAGAGGTTAGAGGTTAGAGGTTAGAGGTTAGTAAGAATCAGTTTTTGTCTTTCACTGATCTCTAACCTCTAACCTCTGACCTCTGCTTTACTGTCTGAACGGCATGCCGAGCGCCTTCAAAAGCGCGCGCGCCTGCTCGTCGTTTTTCGCGGTGGTGACGATCGAGATGTTCATCCCGCGCGTCTTGTCCACTTTGTTGAAATCAATTTCGGGGAAGATCAACTGGTCGCGGATGCCGAGCGTGTAGTTGCCGCGCCCGTCGAACGCTTTCGGGCTAACGCCGCGAAAGTCGCGCACGCGCGGCAGCGCGACCGAAACGAAGCGGTCGAGAAACTCGTACATGCGGTCACCGCGCAGCGTGACCATCGAGCCGATGGGCATCCCCTCGCGCAGTTTGAACGACGCGATGGACTTCTTGGCCTTCGTCGTCACCGGCTTCTGCCCCGCGATGGAGGAGAGTTCGTCGGCAGCCGTGTCGATGATCTTGGAGTTGCCGATGGCCTCTCCGAGTCCCATGTTGATGACGATCTTTTCGAGCCGCGGCGTCGCCATCGGGTTCTTGATGTTGAACTCCTTGGCGAGCGCGGGCGCGATCTCTTTCTGGTAACGCTCTTTCAGTCTTGCAGCCATTGTCTTTCACCTCTCGCGTCTGGGTCTCGCCCGCGTGACCGGCGTTTCCAGACTCCTACAAGCGATCCCTCTCGCTTAACTTCCCGAAACTATTTCTCGACGACGCGCCCGCTCTTGGTGGAGATGCGCTGCCTCGCGCCCTCGCTCGACTCGCCCGCGCGCACGCGCGTCGGCTTGCCAGATTCCGGGTCGATCAACTGGACGTTCGAGATGTCGATCCAGGATTCTTTGTCGATGATGCCGCCGCCGCGGTTGTTCTGCGGGTTGGCCTTCTGATGCTTCTTGACGATCCCCGCGCCCTCGACCTTGACTTTGCCGTTCGCCGGGGAAACTTCGAGCACGCGGCCGCGCACGGGGGTGCGTTCCCCGGTGCGGCTGAAGGTTGCCCAGCCCCGACCCGCGATCACCTGCACGATGTCGCCCTTCTTAATTTTGGTGCGCTTCCTGGTTCCAGCCATTGTCTTAAATCACCTCCGGCGCGAGCGAAACGATCTTCATGAAATTGAGGTCGCGCAATTCACGCGCGACGGGGCCGAAGACGCGCGTGCCGATGGGCGTGTTGTCGTCTTTGATGAGCACCGCCGCGTTCTGGTCGAAACGGATGTAGGTGCCGTCCTTGCGGCGCACCTCTTTGCGCGTGCGCACGATGACGGCGTTATGCACCGTGCCCTTCTTGACCGCGCCATCGGGCGAAGCCTCTTTGACGGTCACTTTGATCTTATCGCCGAGGACGGCATGACGCCCCGTCGAACCGCCGATGCTCATAATCATCTCGACTCGCCGCGCGCCGGAATTGTCCGCCACGTCCAGCGATGTCTGCATTTGAATAGCCATAGCTCACTCCGTTCGCAGTGATAAGTGATGGGTAATAGGTGATAAGAGAAAATCTTATTCTTTCCTATCACCTATCACTTATCACCTATCACTATTTCTCTGCCTTCTGCACGATCTCGACGACGCGCCAGCGTTTTCTGGCCGACAGCGGTCTGGTTTCGACGATGCGCACCTTGTCGCCGATGGTCGCGCCCGTCTCGTCGTGCGCCATGAACTTCGACGTGCGGCGCACGTAACGACGATATTTCGGGTGCTTGATCAGGCGATCGACGCGCACCACGATGGTCTTCTCCATCTTATCCGAGGCGACGATGCCGACCTTCTCCGCGCGCCGCCCGCCGCGCTTGCCCGCTTCCGTGCCCGAGGCGTTTCCGGCCTGCGAGTCAACGTTCGGCGCAACCTCGTGCGCGAGCGTTTCGCCCGCGTCGGTGGCGTCGGCCGCGCGCACGTCGTCGGTCGCGCCCGCGCTCTCTTCTTTCGGCGCATCCCCGCCGGTCGTCTGTTCCTGATTTTCTTCTGCCATCACAAATCCTCGTCAATCGTAAATCGCGAATCGTAGATAGAGGAAAACAGTTCTATCTATTTACGCTTCACCATTCACTACCTGCTTTCAAGCGGCCTGGTCGTTCTGCCGCTCGGTGAGCAATGTTTGCAAACGCGCCAGCGTCCGCTTCTCCTGCCGCAGACGCTTCACCGCGTCGGTCTCGCCGAGCGCGAGTTTGAAGTTCAAACGGAACAGGGACTCTTTGATGCGCGCGGCTTCTTCACGCAAATCCTCTTCCGACATGCCGCGCAATTTTTCCAACTCATCGCGTTTCTTCATGTCTAAACTGCGCCCCCTTCCTGTTCGGCGCGCGTCACGAACTTCGTCTTGATCGGAAGTTTCTGCGCCGCCAGCCGCATCGCCTCGCGCGCCGTCGGCTCGTCCACACCCTCGATCTCGTACAGGATGCGACCCGGTTTCACCACGGCCACCCAGTATTCCGGCGCGCCCTTGCCCTTGCCCATGCGCGTTTCCGCGGGCTTCTTCGTGACGGGCTTATCGGGGAACATGCGAATCCAGATTTTGCCGCCGCGCTTGATGTGGCGCGTCATGGCGATACGAGCCGCCTCGATCTGCCTATCGGTGATCCAGGCCGGCTCCAAACATTTCAACCCGTACTCGCCGAAGCTGATCTCCGCGCCGCGCGTGGCCGTCCCCGTCATGCGCCCGCGCATCTGCTTCCGGTGCTTAACTTTTTTCGGCATCAACATGATGTTTCGCTCCGCTCAACTTGGTGACAGGTTAACGGTGACGGGTGACAGGAAAAACCTGTCATCATCTTGTCACCTGTCACTTGTCACTTGTTACTTTCTTATGCCCTGTCGCCGCGCGGACGACCACGGTCGCCGCCCCGGTCGCCGCGATTATCGCCGCCCTCGCGTTCGCGCCGCGTGCGCGGGCGACGCTCTCGCTCGCCGCGTTCGCCGCGCGGTTCGTTGATCGGGTCGGTCGCGGTGCCGCGCGCCATCGCCGCTTTCGGGTCGAGAATCTCGCCCCGATAAATCCAGACCTTGACGCCGATGGTGCCGAAGGTCGTGTGCGCCGTGGCGACTCCGTAGTCGATATCGGCGCGCAACGTGTGGAGCGGCAGGCGACCCTGCAAGTACCACTCGCTGCGGGCGATCTCCGCGCCGTTCAGGCGGCCGCCGACTTTGACCTTGATGCCCTGCCCGCCGAAGCGCAGCGTCTCTTCCACGGTCTTGCGCATGGCGCGACGGAAGGCGATGCGCTTCTCAAGCTGCACGGCGATCTTCTCGGCCTGCAACTGCGCGTTCAATTCCGGCTTGTGAATCTCCTGAATCGAGACGAGCACTTCGCGACCCGTGCGCGAGGCGATGTCGGCCTTGAGCTTGTCGATCTCCGCCCCTTTGCGCCCGATGATGATGCCGGGGCGCGAGGTGTAGATGATGATCTTCAAGCGATTGGCCGCGCGCTCCACGTCAACGTGTGAGACGCCCGCGCCGTTGAAGCGCGCCTTGAGCGTGGCCTTCAACTTGAGGTCTTCCAGGAGGTACTCGCCGTACTGTTTCTTGGCGAACCAGTGCGAGTGCCAGTCTTTGTTATAGCCGAGGCGGAAGCCGTATGGATGAACTTTCTGACCCACTTTATTCTCCGTTCAAACTTAACTATTCTTCGGTTGCCGTTTCAGTCGCGGGCGTGGCAGCGGCGGCGGGCGTCTCGCTCGCGGCCGTTTCGGGCTGCTTCGTCTCCGCGCGTTTCGTCGTCGCGGCCTTAGGCGCGGCGGCAGCGGCAGTAGACTTGGCCGCCAGCTTCTTGCCCGGCTTCGTCGTCTGCGGCTTGCCCGCCTTCGACGGACGCTTGCCCTTCGCCAGAGCCGCCTCTTCGTCGCTCGACAAGAGCACGGTCACGTGATGAAAGTGACGCCGCTCCTTGTAGGCTCGTCCCTGCGGCGCGGGGCGCATGCGGCGGCGATTCTTCGTCGGCCCCATGTCGATGAAACACGCCTTGACCCACAAATCATCCGGGTCGATGGCGATGTTGGCCTTCTCCGCCGCCTCGGTGGCGTTCGCCACGGCCGAACGCAGGCACTTCTCGATGCCGTCGGCGGCGCGCTTGTTCGTGTATTGCAACACGGCCAACGCCTCGTTGATGTTCTTGCCGCGAATCAGGTCAACCACGAGCCGCGCCTTTTGCGGCGACCCGCGTAGATATTTTGCACTCGCTCTTGCGTCCATCTCAAAACCTCAGTGATAGGTGATGGGTGATGGGTAATAGGAGAAAGGCTGGCTGTGTCTTATCACCTATCACTTATCACCAATCACTTTTATCTGGCTACTTTTCCGCCCTTCTCGGCCTTCGTTCCCGAATGGCCTTTGAAGGTGCGCGTCGGCGCAAACTCGCCGAGTTTATGTCCGACCATGTTCTCCGTGACGTACACGGGCAGGTGGCGTTTGCCGTTATGCACGGCGAAAGTCAGGCCGACGAAATCCGGCGAGATCGTCGAACGACGCGACCAGGTCTTGATCGCGGGCGGCCGCGCGCCGCTCTCGCGAATCCGCTCCACCATCTTCAACAAATAGTCGTCAATGAACGGGCCTTTTTTAACTGAACGTGCCATAACGTTTCCTTCTTAAGGGATGAGGGCGGAGGGATGAGGGATGAACAAGAAAAGCTCGCGCTCTTTCATCCCGCTTAATTCATCCCTCATCCCTCATCCTTCATCCCTTATTTAACTCTTCTATCGCGCACGATCATCTTCTGCGTGCGCTTGTTTGAACGCGTCTTGTAGCCGCGCGTCGGTTGTCCCCAGGGGGTGACGGGGTGGCGGCCGCCGGAGGTTTTGCCCTCGCCGCCGCCGTGCGGGTGATCCACCGGGTTCATCGCCACGCCGCGCACGTGCGGGCGGATGCCCTTCCAGCGCGAGCGCCCGGCCTTACCGAATGAGACGTTTTCGTGTTCGACGTTGCCGACCTGTCCCACCGTCGCCATGCACACGACGGGCACGCGCCGCACCTCGCCCGAAGGCATGCGGAGTTGCGCGTAGTCGCCTTCTTTGGCGACGAGTTGCGCGAACGCTCCGGCCGAGCGCGCCATCTGGCCGCCTTTGCCGGGGCGCAGTTCGATGTTGTGAATCTGCGTGCCGAGCGGAATGTTGCGCAAGGGGAGAGCGTTGCCCGCCAGAATGTCGGCCTCGGGGCCGCTCATGATCGTCTTCCCCACTTCGATCCCGGCGGGCGCGATGATGTAACGCTTCTCGCCGTCGAGGTAGGTGATGAGCGCGATGTGCGCCGAGCGGTTCGGGTCGTATTCGAGTTGCGTGACACGTCCGGGCACGCCCGTCTTGTCGCGCTTGAAATCGATGATGCGATAGAAACGCTTCGCGCCGCCGCCGCGACGACGCACGGTGATGTGCCCGTCGTTGTTGCGCCCGGAGATGCGCGTCTTCTTCTCCAGCAGAGACTTCTCAGGCTCCGCGCCCTTCGTCAACTCATCGCGCGTCAAATACGTCTGGTAGCGGCGCGCCGGTGATGTCGGTGTAAGTTTCTTGATGCCCATAACTTTTAGTTAGGGATGAGGGCGGAGGGATGAGGGATGAATAAGAAAAGCTTTCGCTTCGTCATCCTCTCTGATTCATCCCTCATCCCTCATCCTTCATCCCTTCTATATCGCTTCGCCGTAATCGAGCGGCTTTTCGCCTTCTTTGAGCGTGACGTAGGCTTTCTTCCAGGACGGCTTGCGCCCTTCGAAGCGACCGCGCCGCGCTTTCTTGCCCATGTAATTCATCGTGCGCACCGTGGCGACTTTCACGTCGAAAATCCGCTCGATGGCCGACTTGATCTCAGGCTTCGTGGCGTTTTTGTCCACGCGGAAAGTCAGCAGTTGCTTGCCGTCCTGCGTCTCTTCCTTCGCGACGAGCGCCTTCTCTGTGATCACGGGCGACTTGATGATGTCCCATACAGTTCGCATCTTTTACGCCGCCTCCTCTGTCGTATTCGCTTCCGTCGTCGTCGTCTCGCCGCCGTCGTCGTGGTTGTCATCGTCGTGCGCGCCGGTGCGCCGCTTCGGGTCGAGCATATCGCTCAACTCTTCCGCCGCCGTGCGCGAGAGCACGAGCTTTTCGTGGTAGAGCAGATCGTAGATATTCAGGCTGCGGCTCGTCGTGATCTTCGCGCGTTTGACGTTGCGCGAGGCGAGCAGCAGGTTGTCGTTGTCGTGCGAATCAACGATGAGCGTCTTGCCTTCGAGGCCGAGCGTGCCGAGCGCGCCGACGAAGTCTCTGGTCTTCGCCGCTCCGAGCGTAAACTCGTCGAGCACGATGACGTTGCCCTCGCGCAGACGCTCAGACAAAGCCGAACGCAGCGCGCCGCGCCGCATCTTCTTCGGCAGATTGTGCGACCAGTCTCTCGCCTGCGGGCCGTGAGCGTTGCCGCCGCCCTTCCACAGCGGCGAACGGAGGCTGGCGATGCGCGCCCGCCCCGTGCCCTTCTGCTTCCAGAGCTTTCTGCCCGAACCCGACACGTCGCCGCGCGTCTTCGTGCCGACCGTGCCCGCGCGCGCCTTCGCCAGGTAAGCCTTGACGGCGGTATGCACCAGCCCCTCGTTAAATTCCGCGCCGAAGACGGCGTCGGACAATTCGAGGTCGGCGACCTCTTCGTTCTTCAAATTGCGCACCTTCACGGTAGGCATAACATTCAACTCCAGTGATAGGTGATAGGTGATAGATGATAGGTGATGCTTTTCTCTTATCACCCATCACTTATTACTTATCACTTACTTCTTCTTCTGTCTGACAGACTTTTTGACGATCACGACCGTGCCGTTTGCGCCGGGCACCGCGCCGCGAATCATCAGCAAATTGTTTTCGGCGTCAACGCGCGCCACCGTCAAGCCCTTCACGGTGATGCGCACATCGCCCATGTGACCCGAAGAGCGCGTGCCCTTGATTACGCGCGAAGGATAGGCCGACTGGCCGATCGAACCCGGCGCGCGCACGTTCATCGAGCCGTGCGATTCGGGGCCGCGGCTGAACTTGTGACGCTTCACCGTGCCCGCGAAACCGCGACCCTTGCTCTTGCCGATCACTTCGATCGAGTCGCCGTCGGCAAACTGCTCGCCGACGAGAACCTGGTCGCCCACGTTCACGCCCGCGTCGCCGTCGAGCCGAAACTCTTTCAGGACGCGCGTCGGGGGCGTGCCCGCGCCCGTCTTCTCGAAGTGGCCGCGCATCGGCTTGTTGACGTTCTTCAACTTCACGGGACGTTCTTCGACGAGGCCGATCTGCACGGCGTCGTAGCCGTCCTTGCCCGCCGACGATTTCGTCTGTATCACGACGCAAGGCCCGGCCTTGATGACCGTCACCGGGGTGACCGTGCCATCCTCGGCGAACAACTGCGTCATGCCAACTTTCTTACCGATGATTCCGTTGATCATCTTAATTCCTCAGTGATGGGTGATAGGTGACAGGTGATGGGATAAAAGCAATTCTCTTATCACCTATCACTTATCACTTATCACTGCTTTTACCTGTCTCTGCCGAACGCTTTGATCTCGACATCCACGCCGGCGGGCAGGTCGAGTTTCATCAGCGCATCCACGGTTTGCGGGGTCGGGTCGAGAATGTCCATCAGACGCTTGTGCGTCCTGATCTCGAACTGCTCGCGCGACTTTTTATCCACGTGCGGCGAACGCAACACCGTCCACTTGTTCTTGGAAGTGGGAAGCGGGATCGGCCCGGCCACGCGCGCGCCCGTGCGCTTGGCGGTCTCCACGATCTCGGAGGTGGATTGATCCAGCACCCGGTGATCGTAAGCCTTGAGTCTGATTCTGATCTTTTCGTTCAGCATACTTTAATGTCCGTCGTCCGCCGCCCTTCTTGCCCCCATGAGGCAAGAGAACAGCTATTCGATGATGTCAGTAATGGTACCGGCGCCGACGGTTCTGCCGCCTTCGCGAATGGCGAACCGCAGCCCCTTCTCCATCGCTATCGGCGTAATCAGCGTGATCTCCATCGCCACGTTGTCGCCAGGCATCACCATCTCCACGCCTTCCGGCAAG
>DASVVO010000031.1:0-4232 GCA_036386515.1 Pyrinomonadaceae bacterium | reverse complement strand
AGGCGGTGGCCGATGTCACGTCGCAACCGACGAAGGCGTTGTCGGGTGCGGTCGCGTAGTCAACGTTGGAGGCGACGGTAGTTTCGCCTGTGCGGGTGACGGTGACCGTGACGCTGCCCGCGCCCTCGCCTACTGTCTGGGTGCTCTGGCTGAACTGGACGACTCTGGGCGTTGGCGTTGGACTCGGCGTGGGACTCGGCGTGGGACTCGGCGTGGGCGTGGCGCACGCGTTCGGCGGGAGTGCGTCGTTGAATTTGATGACGTAGGCGTCCTGGCCGCCGCCGTTCGCGGTCTGGATGGGACTGACCGTGGGGAAATCGGTCGAGGTGGTCGCGCCGGTCATGTAAGCGTTGTTGGACGGGTCGAGCGCGATGCCTTCGCCGCGATCATCCCCGCTGCCGCCGATGTACGTGGAATAGATAAGCTCGGTAGCCGCCGGGTTGAACTTCGTGATGAAGAGGTCTTGGCCGGCGTTGCGCGTGCATTGATTGGCGTTGCGCACGGGGAAGGTGTTGAACGTGCCGGTGGTTCCGCCGATATACACGCTGTTGGACGCATCAACCGCGATGCCGAAGGCTATCTCGCCGCCCGTGCCGCCGAGGTAGGTTGAATAGATGAACGCGGAACCGGTGGGGTTGAGCTTGGTGACGAAAGCGTCCTGAACGCCGCCGAACGTGCCCTGGAAGGCGTTGGCGACGGGGAAGTTGTTCGACACGGTGAACCCGGCGACGTATGTGTTGCCGGATGCGTCGGCCTTGATGCCTTCGCCGCTGTCCTGCTCGACGCCGCCGAGATAAGTCGAATAGATGAACTCGTCGCCCGCCGCATCGATCTTGGCGACGAAAGCGTCGGTGCCGCCGCCGCCATACGTGCCTCGCACGGCGTTGACCAGCGGGAAGTCAGTCGAGGAGTTGGTTTCTCCGGTGACGTAAGTGTTTCCCGCAGAATCCGCCGCGATACCCCTGCCGCTCTCCCCGCCGACGCCGCTGACGGCAGCATCGCCATTACCGCCGAGATAGGTCGAGTAGACGAACGCGTCGCCCGCCGCGTTGATCTTCGTCACGAAGGCGTCGGTGGAGCCGCCCTTGAACGTGCCTTGAACGGCGTTGACCAGAGGGAAGTTGTCTGAGAAGGTGCTGCCGGTGACGTAGGCGTTGCCCGACGAATCAACCGCGATAGCCTCGCCAAACTCTGCGCTGTTAGCGCCGTCACTGAAGCCTGCGCCACCAAGAAAAGTCGAGTAAACGAGCGCGGAGCCGGCAGCGTTGAGCTTCGTCACGAAAGCGTCCTGAGTGCCGCCCATCGTAGGTTGTACGGCGTTGGCGATGGGAAAGTTGGTTGAGTCGGTGAAGCCCGCCACGTAAGCGTTGCCCGACGAATCGACGGCGATGCCTCTGGCCTCCTCGCCGCCGCTGCCGCCGAGGTAAGTCGAATAGACGTATGCCGTGCCCGCCGCGTTGATCTTCGTGACGAAGGCATCCCTGTTGCCGAAAAACGCCTCCGTGCCGTTGAACGACGCCTGAAAGGCGTTGGCCGTGGGAAAATTCAACGACTGGGTATAGCCCGTGATGACGGCGTTGCCGGACGGGTCAACCGCGATGGCTCTGGCGAGATCGGTGCCGCTGCCGCCGACATAAGTCGAGTAAACCAGAACCGGGTCGATGACGAGCGGGCGCTCCGCATCGTACTCGCCGATGTGGAAGCCGACGCGACCGTCCGGCCGCAACTCGTAGCCGCTCTCGACCTCGCGCCGCGCGCCGCCCGCCACTTCCTGGTAGACCACGGGCTTGAGTTGACGGACGACCTCGCCGCCCACGGTCAGCAGCAAGTCGCCGCCCTCGCCCACTTCCACCTTGTCCGCGCCCTCGAATTCAAGCGATACGCCGCGCGCGTCGCTGCCGGGCGCGACCACGAAGTCGTATTCCAACTGCCGCTGGTTGCCGTAATAAACCACATCGACACCCGGATAAATTTCCTTGTAGCGCACGCGTCCGTAGGTCGGAACGTTCGTGCGCCACCTGGCCGGATCATTGCCGTTGAAATAATTGACCTTGCCCGCCAACTCGTCCACGCCTTCGACCGTTGCGCCCGCACGCGCGCCGACGAGTTTCATACGCAAAACTTTCGGCTCTGCTGCGGCGCGCGTTGATTGGTCGTCGGCGACGACTTGCACCGTTTGCTGATCGCCCGTCTCTTTCGCCGCACGCTCGCGGCCGACATCTTCTCGCGCCTGCCCCGCGCCGCGCTGCCGGGTCATGACGAAGACGGCTTCGTCGGGTTTGAGAAACATCGTGTAGCCCACGCCCCGCGCGAGGAAGTTGACGGACGCGTCGGTCTGCCCCTGATTGGCCTCGAATTGCAACTCCAGCTTTCCGTATGCCTCGCCCGCCTGCGCGGGGGTGAGCGCGGTTTCCGTTGACGCGGTCGTCGGGGGCGACGCCGCGCGCGGTTGGCCGTCAGCGTCGCGCGTGGTCGCGTCGCCGCTGCCGCCGTGCGGCGCGGGCGAGAGCAACAGAGACAGAGTCAGCGAGCACAATAGAAGGAGCATCAAGCTCAGACTGAGTTTGGCGATTGTGGTGCGAGATTTCATGACATCCTCGGCTTTCTTTGAAACGGGGTGACGGTTCGCGCCGGGGCGCGGGCTACGGTTTCGGCCAGAAACACGCGGACGGCAACGGCGACAATTTGAGATGACGGTTATCGCCCGCTCATCAGGGCACGCCGTCGTCGCTGCGGAGCGCGGCGGCGTGCAAAGGGGTCGCGTGAAAATATCCTATCAGCCACTAATGCGTAAAGCGTCGTCGAGAAAGGACAACGCGGCGCACAATTCTTGACCATGAGCATTTCCCGCAATAGTCCGTGCGCGGGCGGGCGGTTCGGGCGGGATTCGGGCGGGCGGGGCGCGGCGGTCGTTTTGCTCCGGCGGGGCGCGCCGCGCTTCTTCGCGGCAAAATCACGGGCGGATTAATTACCTCGCGCGGAGTGGAAAATGAATGTTGCAAAAAAAGGCGGGCGCGGTTAGATTGTGGCGAGTTCATACAAATAAACTTCAAGGTGGAGGTCTCCCCGAAACATTAGGGCGCTCCTCCTGAATGCGCTGGAGGTAGACGAAGTGCCAACCGGAACGTGCCCCGAATGCGACGCCGATGTGCATGTTGATACAGACGCCGACAAGGGCGACTCTGTCGCTTGCGAGGAGTGTGGAACAGAACTCGAAATCGTCGGACTCGACCCCGTCGAACTCGACATCGTCGAAGACGACGAGCTAGACGACGACGAGGAAGAAGAGGACTTTTAAAAACCGCGAATCGTGAATCGTAAATCGAAAGCAGCCTGTCCTTACTCGATTCACGACGCTTGAACGATTCACGGCCTTTCTCCGTAGCCGGGACGACTCTGGCGGACGTTGAGGCCGGGCGGGGCGGTGATGCGCAGCGGGTGGAAACGCCCGTCGCGCCGTTTCTCTTCGGGCGGATAGAAGGCCAGGATATAAGAGGAAGTAACCTCTTCGGCCAACGTCTGGAAGAGAGAGCCGAAGTCCTTGTCCGTCGCGTAGACGTTCGAGCCGCCGGTCTTTTCGGCCAACTCGCTCACGTCGAGCGGAGTCGGCAGCGGCGCGTGGGCGTTGGCTCCCTTGGCCGTCGCGGCGCGGGAAGAGAAGAGGCGCGAGAAAGAGGGCAGCGTCACGGTGTAGACGCTCACCTCCGCCGCGTTGGCGCGCTCGATGACGGTCTTCGGCGCGACCGTGTCGCCCACCGGGAAGCCGTCGGTGACGACCACCACGGCGCGCTTCATCAGACGCTTGTCGCGCGTGCGCGGGGCGTGGCGCGCGAGCAGGCGGATGGCATCGTCCACGGCGTCGTATGTGTGGGTGGAGAGTCCGTTCGCTTCGCGTGAGAGACGCGTGAAGGCGCGTTCGAGTTTCTGTTCGTCGTTCGTGAAAGATTGCAGCACGCGCGCGCTCATCCCGAAAGTCATCACGGCAAAGAGCGTCGTGCGATCAGAGAAGCGGCGCAGAAAAAGACGCATCGCGCTCGCCAGACGCTCCATCTCGTCGGGCGTCATGCTGCCCGACACGTCAACCGCGAAGACGATGGCGACGGGGCGCGGCGTGCCGTTGCGCCGCTCGACATTGAAGAAGGCGATGGGGCGCTCGACGCCCTCGTCGTAAACTTTGAAATCCTCCGCCTTCAGGTTGCGCACGGGTCGCCCCGCCGCGTCCGTCACGGTGA
>DASVVO010000030.1:0-52938 GCA_036386515.1 Pyrinomonadaceae bacterium | reverse complement strand
GTCAGGCTACCACGAGCCACCAGAGCTTTGTTATATTCGCTCCAGTTACGGAGACGGTACGTGCGCTTGCGTTTCTTCTTTGCCACACACTGAAGATACCAGCACTATCGTCTCTGTAGCTCTTTGTGCAACAACGCCAATACAAGATAAGATTTGAAATCTGAAATCTGAGATTTGAAATCTCGGATGTGAGAGGTGAAATCTCAGGATGAGGTTAGGAATCTCAAAGATAAGAGTTGGAATCTCAGGGTGAGGCTAGGAATCTCGGATGTGAGAGGTGAACTCGTATATTTGAGATTTGGAATCTCAGGGTGGGAGATGAGATTTGAAATCGTATATTTGAGATTTCAAATATGAGATGTGAGATTTGAAATTCTTCAGCCGCGCACCTGCTCGCGCGTCGCGGCGGGCGCGCGCGGGCGGCGCATCGCTAATCGAGCATCACGACTTCGCCGTCAACGACCCGCGCGAGGTATTCGCCGTCGCGCATGACCCACGCGACGCGGTGGCCTTGCCCGGCGAGTTCCGCCCATTCACTCTTTTTCTTCGGGTTCTGTTCGATGAGCAGCGCGCCGCCCGCGAGTTTGACGTGGCGCAGGCCGGAGCGCGCAAACTTCCGCACGCCGCGCCCGCCGCCGAACAGTTTCTCGTAGGCCACGAGGATGCGCCCCGGCGTCAGATCGTCGTCGCCGGTTTCGTCCGTGCTTTTGTTTCGTTCAGGCATGGGGCGTGCGGCGGCCTCCGCGGCTTTGCCGGCTGTCGCGTCCACGGCTTTCGCGCAGGGTGCGCTCGACGATTTCGAGGAGGTCTTTGGAGCGATAGGGTTTGGTGAGGTAGGCATCGAAGCCCGCGTCGAGGGCGCGCTGGCGGTCTTGCTCGGCGGCAAAGGCCGTGACGGCGATGCAGTGCAGGCGGCTCGTGCGTTCGTCGGCGCGCAGCGCATCGAGCGTCCCCCAACCATCGAGACTGGGCATCGAGAGATCGATGAGGGCGATGTCGGGCAGTTCGGCGCGCGCCGCCGCCAGGAACTCATTGCCGTCGCGCGTTTCGCGCACGGCGTAGCCCGCGCTCTCCAGCATCAGGCGCAGGAGTTCGCGGTTATCGTCATAATCGTCGGCAATCAGGATGCGAGCCAGAGACATGATCGTTTCGGCCGTTGGGGAGAGAGCCTGCGCTGTTAGCCCTTTCGTAGTTTGGTGAATTGCATTTGCACGACTGGAGCAAAGCGTCTTGAGCGCGCGGCGCGCCCCTTATAACGTAGCTGCGCCCGCGTGTCAAACATTTAGCTCGGCGTCGAAAAGTATGAGCGGAAGGGCGCACGGGCGAAAGTTGCGTGGGAGATACGTGCGGTTTTGGGTTTAAGTTTTACCCCGCGGCTTTTTACTTCAGCCTTTCCCATGAGTTGCTTGACACCGCGCGCGCCCGCCCGCCATAATCCCTGACGGCGCCCGCCCGCCTGAAGCGCGCGCCTCCGGTCAGTCAAAAACACCTGACAGACCACCGCGGTAACCTACCGGGCGGGGCTAGCCCGCAACAACCAGCAACACGAGCACAGAAGGAGAGTCACAGGTGGCAGGAAGCGATGACTTGGAACAGAGTTTGCGCGCCGAAGTAGAGAGTTATATCCGGGCGCGGGTGCAGGGGCAGCAAGAGGAGATCGCGCGCTTGCAGAGTCAGGTCAACGAAGCGTTCACGCGTCTAAACGAACGCCTCTCCGACGACTCGCTCTCGGACGCGCCCATCGCCATCTCGATCTCGGAGCACCTGCGCGCCGCGACCGGCAAGGGGACGGAAGAAGCCGCCCAATCGTCCGCCCGCGCCCGCGCCACGAGCGACATCGCGCTCCTGAAAGCCGCCGTTGACGACATCGACAACCAGCGTTCGCAAGCTGACATTCTCAACACGCTCGTCAACCGCGCCGCCGCCTTCACGCCCCGCCTCGCCTTCTTCGTCGTCAAGAACGAACGCGCGACGGGCTGGCGCGCGCGCGGACTCGAAGGCACGGTCGGCGACGACGCGGTGCGCGAAATCTCGCTCCCCATCGCCTCCGAAACGCTCCTCAGCCGCGCCGCCACTTCGCGCTCCACCTGGAGCGGCGCGCCCGGCACGAACGCCGACGACACCCAACTGATCTCCAAGCTCGGCGACGAAGCCCCGCAACGGATGGTTGCCATCCCGCTCATCGCCCGCGATAAGTGCGTCGCCGTGCTCTATGCCGACAGCGCCGCGCTCGAACCCGAAGCGATCAACCTCGAAGCCCTGGAGACGCTCGTGCGCGTCACGAGCATGTCGGTCGAATTGCTCGCGCTCAAACGTCCCGCGCCGCGCCCCGTCGAACGCGCCCACGTCGCGCAACCGTCATCGAGCGCTTCGGCCGCGACCGCACAGCCATCCGCCGAGGCGAGCGCGCCCGCGCCGCGCCGGGAAGAAGTTTCGCCCGCCAACAATTTTGCGCCCGCCGCCCCGCCCGCCTCTACCGTGGCGGCGACGCCGCACGAACCGACGCTCATCGCGGAGCCGCACGAAGAACGCGGCATCGAACCCTCTTTCGCCACGGAAGCCAGACCGCCCGCCGCGCCCGCAGCGTCAACGTTCGGCGAGCGCGCGATGCCTTCGCCCGTGGCCGTCGAACCGCCGCCCGCCGCGCCCGCCCCGACCGTCACCACGCCACTCGGCGGCAGTTCGCGCCGTTCGGGCGCGGACACGGAGTTTCCCGTCGAAGTCAGCGAAGACGAACGCCGCCCGCACAACGAGGCGCGCCGCTTCGCCCGCCTGCTCGTCTCCGAGATCAAGCTCTACAACGAGCAAAAGGTGCGGGACGGACGCGAACGGGGCAATCTCTACGAACTCCTGCGCGAAGACATTGACCGCTCGCGCCAGATGTACGACAAACGCGTCCTGCCAAGCGTCATCTCGCGCTACGACTATTTCCACCACGAACTCGTCAACACGCTCGCCGAAGGCAATCCCGCCAAACTCGGCAGCGACTACCCCGGCGCGACCGTCTAGGCCACGCCACGGTAAAAGTTAAAAGGCGAGAGAGTAAGGCCACCACAGCCTCCTCTCTCGCCTTTTAACTTTCTCCCTACTACCGCGACCACCAACAAACGAGCGGAACCGGAAGCCCACGTCACCGCGAACACGTAAGCCGACGGAGCGGGCGCGGAGAAAGAGATTCCGGCAATCTCAAATCTTTCAATCTCAAATTCCAAATTTCAAATCTTTCAATCTCAAATCTCAAATCTCAAATCTTCCAACGCTCCCTGTGTCCTTCGCGTTCCCTACGACCTCCGCCCTCTCTCTCTGCGCCCGCGCCGTTGAACGTCTCGCTCCTTAAGAGTGTCGCTAACGGCCGCTTCCGGCTCGCTGCAACTTGCCGGACAGCCTTATTTCCGCGAGGGGCAAACGACTCTCGTCGCCCGGCGCATCCTAGCCGCGTGGCACGCCGCGACGCCGCGCGAGTTATCGCGGGTTCGGCTTGCTCTCCCCGTGCGCGGCAAGTTAGTTTAAGTTTCGTGCGTCGGTATCGACGCGGGCAGTTCATCGCGGGGGAGAAGGTAAAAGTTTTGAAAAAAGTTTATCGCCGTTATCAAGTCGTGTTCGTCTCGGTTATCTCCATCATCGCCGTCGCGGGGACGTTGCTCTTGCCTTTTGCGAGCGCGAGTTGCAGCGCGCCGCAAGAGCCGGGGGCGGGGGCGGCGGAGGCCGTCGAACGCCTGCGCGCTCTGACGCATGCCGTCCCGCCCGTCGTGCTGCCGGCCGAGAGCGCGGTCGCCTCTCTTGAGACGCAGTATGCGAACACGACGGCGGGCGCGCTCGCGCGTCTGTTGCGCGCGCGCATCAAACTCGCGGCGGGCGACCTGGCGGGCGCGGCCTCGCTGCTCGACTCGAACGCTTTCAGCCGACAGTCCGCGCTCGGCGACTACGCGCTCCTCTTGCGCGCCGACGCGCTCGCCAAACTCGGACGACGCACCGAAGCCCGCGCCGCCTATGAACAACTCGCGCGCGACTACCCGACGGCGTTGCGCGCCCGCACGGCCACTTTGCGCAATGCCGAACTCGCCCTGCAAGATAATCAAGCGGCGGCCGTGCCCCTGCTCGTCAAAAATTTATCGGAGGCCGACGACGCGGGCGCGCTCCTGCTCACGGCCAAAGCTCACGAGCAAACCGGCGACGCGGGTCGCGCCCTCGCCGCCTACCGTCGCCTCTACTTTTACGCGCCCGCCGCGCCGGAGGCGGCCGAAGCCGCGAGCGCACTCACGCGTCTCGGTTCGCCGCTCGCGCCCGCGTCCGTGGCCGAGGCCAGGACGCGCGCCGACAGGCTCTACGAGGCGAAGCGTTACGGCGATGCCGCCGCCGCCTTCGGCGACGCCTTCGCGCGCTTCCCCGTAACGGCCGACACGCCCTCGCAGTTGCGTCGCGGCATCGCCGCTTTCAACGCCGGGACGAATCGCTTGCCCGAAGCCGTCGCGGCCTTGAACGCCGTGCCCACGTCGGCCGGTGAAGCGCGCGTCGAAGCCCTCTATTATCTCGTGCAGACGCACGCGAAGTCGCGCCAGTGGGAAGCGGCGCGCGGCGTCCACGCGGAGATGCGCCGCGCCTTCCCCGAACACACGCACACGCGGCGCGCGCTCGCCGCCGCCGGGCAGATCGCGAAGGACGCGAAGAACACGTTTGAAGCCGCCAACTTTTTCCGCGCGGCCGTCGCCGCTTATCCGGGCGCGGCGGAAGTGGCGCAGGCGCAGTTTGAACTCGCCTGGGCGGCGCACGGGTCTAAGAACTACGCGGAGAGCGCGCGCCTCCTGCTCGAACACCTCGCCCTCTACGCCGACCGCAACACGGACAATCGCGGCCGCGCCGGTTACTGGGCGGCGCGCGATGCCGAACGCGCCGGGAAACTCTCCGACGCCGCCGCGCTCTACCAGGCGATGCTGCAACGCTACGACGCCAACTGGTACGGCGACTTAGCCCGCCAGCGTCTCGATGCGTTGAAGCGCGCGAACGCGAACGCCTCGGCGGCGGACTTCGCGCCCGACTCACAGGTGGCGCGCGCCGTCGTCAATCTGGGCACGGTCTCGGTGGCCGAAGAGACGGCGACGGCGGCGGCCAACGAACCACTGGCGAAAGCCGACCAGTTGAACGTCGTCGGGTTGGACGAGTACGCGCTCGATGAAGTGAATAAAGTTCTGGAGTCTGCGCCGCGCAGCCCGCGTCTCAATCTGGCGAAGGCGCGCGTCTACCGCACGCGGCAACAGAACTTGCTGGCGTTTCTCGCGCTGCAAAAAAGTTATCCCGATTATTCGCAGATGAAGCCGGAGGAACTCACGCGCGACGAGTGGGACGTGTTCTACCCGCTCGCCTACTGGGACACGATCACGCGCGAGGGGCGCGCACGCAGCATCGATCCTTACCGCATCGCCGGGCTGATCCGGCAAGAGTCCGTCTTCGACCCACGCGCCTCGTCTCACGCGCAAGCCTACGGTCTCATGCAACTGCTGCTCGAAACGGCGCAACGCACCGCGCGCAAGTACGGCATCCAGCGCACCGTCACGCGCGACGCGCTGCTCTCCGACCCGCAACTCAACATCCAGCTCGGCACGGGCTACCTGCGCGATCAACTCAACACCTTCGGGCGCATCGAGTATGTCGCCGCCGCTTACAACGCCGGGCCGGGACGCGCCGTGCGTTGGCGCGCGGAACTCCCCGCCGAGATGGACGAGTGGGCGGAGGCCGTGCCCTTCACGGAGACGCGCAGCTACGTGCAGGGCGTCGTCAGGAACACCCTGCAATACAAACGGCTCTACGACGAACAGGGACGTTTCCGCCCCGAAGTCGGCGCGCGCGCCCTGCGCCCCGCCGCCGCCGACGCCACCAACGCGCAACCTGCGAACAACACGGTGCGTCCACGCCGCGCGACGCCCGACGAGGAAGAGTTGAGAGAGGAACAGTAAGCCCCGCGCGGGAAGGCTGTCAGGAGGCTGGAATGAAAGAGACGACGCGAGCGGAGATACGACGGCGGCCAGGTTCGGCTCTCGACTTCCGGCCTGCTCGACCTCGCTCTTTCGCGCTGCTCGCCCTCGCCTTCGCGCTCGCTCTCGCCGCGTCTCACGCGCCCGCCCAGAGAAAGAAACCGGCTCCGCGAGCGAGCCGGACGACGGTCGCCGGAGACGCGTCCGCCAAGGCTCGCACTCCGGCCGTCGCGGTGAAAGCCATCACGTTGAAAACCGAGCCGAAGGCCGTCGTCTGGTTCGACGAGGTGCGGCGCGGTGTGACGAACGAGTCGGGGCAGTTCGAGATCGAGCGAGTTTCGGCCGGTCGCCACACCCTGCGCGTGCGCGCGGCGGGTTTCCAGGAACGCACGCTGCCGATCCTGCCCGCGCAGCGCGGCGCGCTCGTCGTCGCGCTCACGCGCACGACGGACGAAGCCGAACTCGCCTTCCAGCAGGCCGAAGAAGCGCGCGAGCGCGCCGCAAGCGACGAGGCGCGAGGCGCGGCCGCCGAGCTTTATCGCCGCGCCCTTCAGCTTCGTCCGCGTTTTGCCGCCGCGCGCGTCGGGCTGGCGCGCGTGCTGCTCGATTTGAATGATTATGAAGGCGCGCTCGACGAAGTTGAGGAAGCGCGCCGGAGTCGTCCCGGATGGGCGGAAGCGTCGGCGGTCGAGGGGCGCATCTTTCGCGCCTCAGCGCAAAACGCGGAGGCGGTCGAAGCCTACGGGCGCGCCATCCGCGAGGCGCGCGGCTTCCAGCCCGAAGCGCACACCGGCCTCGGCATCATCTATGAAGAAGAGGGCAGGTATGAGGCGGCGGCCGCGGCATATCTGAAAGCCGTCGCGCAACTCTCCGACACCGAACCCGTCCTCTACGAGTTGCTCGGCAGAGTTTACGAGCGGCAGGAGAAGTACAAGGAAGCCGTCGCGGCCTACGAGAAATATCTATCGCTCGCCCCGCAGGGCAAACTCGCGCCCGCCATCGAGTCGGTCATCGAACAACTACGCAAACAGGCCGCCGAACAGCAAACGCCGCCCGCGAACTAGGAGAGCCGCCCGCCGCCGTCGTTCGCATCATTACAATGCGGCGCGAGTTTGCCGAACACCGCGCGGCCGATGAGCGTCACGATGATCGCCAGGATCGTCCCGCCCAACAGCCCGCCCGCGCGCGAGGTCATCGCCTGCGCCATCGGCGCGACCGTCCCTTCGGGCACGTTCAGCGCGTCCCAGTGCGTGAAGTAGGTGTTGAGATTTGCGGCGTAGCTGATGAGCGTGGCCGTGAAGATCAGGATTTGCCCGAACAGGCCGATGACGGCGCCGCACAGGATCGTACCCACCCAGTTGAAGTTGCCGACGCGGTTCGACATCGCTCCGTAGATGAGCGCGCAGATGACCGTCAAGCCGACGATGGAGAACATCGCATTGCCGCGCGGGGCATACGGCGTGCCCGCGAGGCCGACGGAGAAGCGCGCAATCGTCCAGATGACGAGCAGGACTAAGGGGAGGCGCACGAAGCGCAGGACACGTGAAAGCATGGGGGTTTTGAACCTCTCAAAGGGAGAATGGAAGAACGTGTGAATTGCCGCCCGCTAAAATAAACCTAACTTCTTCGCCACCACAACCAGCAGAAACGAGACCGCCAGAAAAGTGGCGAGCCACGGGCGGTTGCCCATCGGGCACTTGTTGTCTTTCGTTTCTTCGCTCAACGCTGATTCCGGTTTGCCTCAAGGCCGCCGTCTGTGCGAGCATCGCGCCTTGCGGTCAAATGATTTCTCATCTCATTCGCACGAGTCCAATTTACAATGACAAGTCCCGCCGCCACAACGCCACACCGCCACGTCTCGCAGAAGGCGAGCCGCTTCACCGAGTCCGTCATCCGCGAGATGACGCGCGAGGCCATCAAGCATGGCGCGGTGAATCTCTCGCAGGGCTTCCCCGATTTTCCCGCGCCCGCCGAAATTAAAGAGGCGGCGATGCGCGCCATTGACGCCGACGTTAACCAGTATGCGATCACGTGGGGGGCGCGTGATTTCCGCGAGGCGATTGCGGAGAAGACGAAGTGGTATCTCGGACTCGACGTTGACCCGGAGACGGAACTGACCGTCACCTGCGGCTCGACCGAAGGCATGATCGCGGCGATGATGGCGACCGTAGACCCCGGCGAAGAGGTCGTCATCTTCGAGCCGTTCTACGAGAACTACGCGCCCGACGCCATTCTCTCCGACGCCCGCCCGCGCTACGTCCCCTTGCGCGCGCCCGATTGGACGTTCGACCGCGACGAACTCAGCAGTGCCTTCAACGAACGCACCAAGGCGATCATCATCTGCAACCCGAACAACCCGACCGGCAAAGTCTTCACGCGCGACGAACTCGAATTCATCGCCGCGCTCTGCCGCGAGCACGACGCGCTCTGCTTCACCGATGAAATCTACGAGCACATCCTCTACCCGCGCGCCGGAGCCGAGATCAAACACGTCTCGATGGCGCAGATGGAAGGCATGCGCGAGCGCACCGTCATCGTCAACTCGATGTCGAAGACCTACTCGGTGACGGGCTGGCGCGTCGGCTACTGCATCGCGCCGCCCGCCATCACCTCGGCGATCCGCAAAGTTCACGACTTTCTCACCGTCGGCGCGGCCGCCCCGCTGCAATCCGCCGGGGCGATGGCTCTGCGCCTGCCGCCCGCCTATTACGAGCACTTGCAAATTGACTACATCGCGCGGCGCGACCTGCTCCTGCCCATCCTCGAAGACGCAGGCTTCCGCATCTTCCCCCCCGACGGCGCGTACTATGTGATGACCGACATCAGTGCCTTCGGCTTCACGAACGATGTCGAGTTCACGCGCCACTTGATTCAGCAGGTCGGCGTCGCCTGCGTGCCCGGCTCGTCCTTCTACAGCGATCCGGCGCGCGGCGCGCAACAGGTGCGCTTCTGCTTCTGCAAAAAAGACGAGACGCTCCACGCCGCCGCCGAGCGTCTCCAAAAACTTCGCGCTTGAAACCGCGCAACCGGCCGCGGCCGGGCTGACCGAAACTCCAAAAGCCTTCCAATCGATTAAGCCGACGTGTGGGACACGAAACGTCAAATCATCTGGCTCTCAACCGCCCTCATCTTCGGCACCTTCGTCGTCTATCAACACGCCCGCGACGAGGCCGACGGCTTCGACCCGGCCTATTTCGCCCTCCTCGAAGTCATCCTCCTCATCGTCATCGCCGCGATGTTTTATTTCTACTCAAGGGAGAAATAGAGGTCAGAGGTCAGAGGTTAGAGGTTAGTGAAGACAAAGCGTTTTCTACTAACCTCTGACCTCTGACCTCTAACCTCTGTTACTGGTGATTCGGGGGCTGCGCCGACTTGTAGCGGAGACTGAGGCCGGGGGTGCCGACGATGAGCAGGCGGCGCGCTTCGGAATAGGGCAGCGCGGTCGGGGAATATGAGAGCAGGTAGCGATGCTTGCGCAGCTCGTCGCAGATGGTCTTGGCGGACTCGGCCGGTTTATCGAGCGGCAGGATGCGTCCGCCCGTGCCTTCGACGAGTTGCTGCACCACCTGCGCGGGCTTCGGTTGATCGCGGCGGTGCGCGCCGCCGGTGCGGTCGGGGATTTGCAACGCGTAGATGGTGATGTCGGACTTTTGCAGTTCTTTGAGCAGGTCTTTGAACTTCGTGTTGCTGCCGCGATCCAGCCCGTCGCCGATGAGCACGATGACGCGCTTGCGGTTCCCGCCGGTGAGCGGGCGCAAGGCCACCTCGATCACGTCGTTGACCGCGTCGAACAGGTGTGGGTCGCCCTTCTTTCTCAGCAGCGCGACGGCCTCTTCCACATCTTTGGTCTTGTCCGTCCAATCGGCGGAGAGTTGTTCGGCGCGCTCGTCGAAGCCCGCGATGAGCAGTTGGTCGCCGTCGTAAATCTCGTAGGCGAACTCGCGCGCCACGCTCGCCAGTTTCGGCACGTCGGTGCGTAAGGAAAGCGAGTTGTCGAAGAGAAGGACGATGCGCGCGGGGCTGGGGTCGGGCATCAGGTTCTGGATGCTCTGTTCGATGCCGTCGTCGTAGAGGGCGAGGTCTTTGGAGGTGATGGGCGCGTTCGAGCCGTCTTCGCGCACGACCACGAGGTTGAGTTGCGTGGCGCGCTCGCGCGAGTTGACGGGACGCCGACCCGCCTGCCCCGCCGCCGCGAGACACGCGGCGAGGATCAAACCGGCGACGATTAAAACTTTAGGATATGACACTTGATTGGCCTCGAAGCAGGGCGCTTGACTTAACCGCTTTTCGAGGGCTTGGATGTCGCGACCGGCCGAGAGGTTTTCTTCGGTTTGGTTTCTTCCACGGCGGCGGGTTCGGATTTGGTCTCTGCGACGGCGGTTTTGGTGTCGGCCGCGCCGTCCGTCTTGGTGTCCGGCGCGCTCACGATCTTGGCCGGTTCTTTGTCGGCGTCGCCGGTCTTTTTCCTGGCGTAGTCCGTCACGTACCAGCCCGTGCCTTTGAGTTGAAAGCTGCTCGTCGACCACTCTTTTTGCAGCTTCCCGCCGCAATTCTTGCAACGCTTCAAAGGCTTGTCCGTAATCTTCTGCATCACCTCGACGCGCGCACGGCACTTCTGGCAACTGTATTCGTAAATCGGCATAAGTCTTCCAGTCGGCTCCAACAACAAATTCGAGTTTGAACGTTTAGACGTGCAGGCGATTATACGAAGCACGCCGGAGCGGCGCAACCGCGTGCGAAATTCCGGGTCGGGAGAGGCCGCGCGGCCTCTCCGGGTGCGACGAAGGCAAAAAAAATTCTCTCCCGGAGCTATTTTTCGCACCCTTTCAATACGCCCGACCTCCTTCAGACCTCTCAAAACATCGCTCAGGATGAACGACCGGAGAGGCAAGTTTTACCCCGTCAGTAACTTGCGTCCGCGTGAATTAAATACAGACAGCAAAAGGACTTATTTGCATAAATTTAGTGCGCGCGGAGCAACCGGCCGGGCTGATCGTCCATCTTATCCCCGGTCTCGATTAACGCTCTTTGCAAATCGTTTCCACCATGCGCAGCCCCCAACCCTTTGCACCGCATCAACGATGCAACCGACGGCGTCGAACTACAATTCGACCCAAGCTCACATGGAGAACGACTGAATGCAGATTACCCGACACGTCCCCCATTTCCGCTCTTTTAAATTATCACTTTTAACCCTCTTCGCCCTTTTTCTCGTCACCAATTTCACCAGCATCGGAACCAGCGTCTTCGCGCCCTCGGCTGCGGCGACCACCGTTCGCGCCAAAGCAAACTTCATCCCCACGGATATCCCTACCTCCGGCGACGCCGAAATTGATCTCCTGATCTTTAATGCGGGCAAAGAATACGGCGTTGACCCGCGCTTGATTCACGCCGTCGCCTATCAGGAATCGCGCTACAAACGCGACGCCGAATCGCACGCGGGCGCGCAAGGGCTGATGCAGATGATGCCCGCCACCGCCTCGCGTTTCGCCGTCGAGGGCAAGACGGGCGTGGAACAAAACGTCTATGCCGGGACGAAACTCCTGCGCTGGCTCTTGAAGCGTTTCGACGGCAACGTCTCGCTCGCGCTCGCCGGTTACAACGCCGGCGAAGGCTCCGTTGACAAGTACGACGGCATCCCGCCCTACAAAGAGACCGAAAACTACGTGCGCAAGATCACCGCCAACTACGGCAAAACTTATCACCCCGTTCTCGCCCCCGCCGAAGCGAACATCTACTTCCACCTCACCGAAGAAATAGCGCAGAACTAAACATTGAAGGATGAAAGATGAGGGACGAAGGAAAGCGCTCAAGAAGTTGAATGCTTTCCTTCGTCCCTCATCCTTCGTCCCTCAACTCTTCTTTGCTATCATCTGCCCTTCACATTCCACTCGCTTGAGCGCGCGGCGGCGGCGGAGGCGGTCGTTAGATAGTTGACACGCTGTCGCGGCGCGCCCGTCGAGTCAGTTGGTATAGGAGCAGCCGCGCCCTTGTCTTTGCAGCCCACGCCCATCACCAGCCTCGAATCGCTTTCGCTCGAACGCAAGATCAAGATGCACGAGGCGCGCGAGGCGATCATCAATCGCCTCGCGCCTTCGATCCACACCAAGATCGACCTCGATAAATTTCTGCAAGCGGTCGTCAGCGAACTCGGCCAGATGATGGACGTGGATCGCTGCGACGTGATCCAACTCGCTTCCGGTGGCGAACTGCGTATCAGCCACGAGTGGCGCGCGGGCGCGGACATTCCTTCGAGCCTCGGCATGTCCGTCCCTGTAGACTTCCACCAACTCGCCGGTCGCTTCAATCTCGCCCAACCCATCCGCATTGACGACACCGCCGCGCCCGACCTCGACCCGAAAGTGAGTCTCCTGCCCGCGAGTCTCAACACGCGCTCGCTCCTGGTCGTGCCCGTCGTGCTCGCGGGCGACGTGCTCGGCCTCGTCGGCATGCACACGGTGCGCGCGCCGCGCCGCTGGCTCGACGAAGAAGTCTCCTTCCTCCAATCCATCGCGCGCCAGATCGCCGTGGGCTACCAGTACGCGCGGCTCTACACGGATCAGCAGCGCGAATCACACCGCACGCGCGCGCTCCTGGAGATCGCCAACACCTTGAACGCGCGCTCGGATTTCAACGAGGTCACGTCGCTCGTCCTGGAGCGCGCGCTCGCGCTCGTCGGCGCGGACTACTGCGCGCTCGGCGTGATGAACCCGACGGGCAAGGCCGTCAGCCTCGCCGCCTTCAAGGCCGCTCCCCACGCCGCCACCGAAGGCGTCCGCGGTCTCATCAAAGAGCACGGCCAGTCGATCGACATCACGGACTACCCGGCCGTGCAGGAGTTGTTCAAGGAAGGCAAGACGCTGCAAGTCTTCGACACGACGCTGCCGCCGCCCATCCGTTTCGTCTTCAACGCCACGCTCGGCGGCCACGCCGCACTCGTCGCGCCCGTCCACGTCGGCGGGCAGACCTTCGGGCTGCTCGGGCTGGTGTGGAGCGCGGCGCGCGAGAGTTTCGACGAACACGAGACCGCGCTCGTCGAGGGCATCGCCGATCAACTCGGCACGGCTCTGGAGCGCGACCAACTCTCGGCGGAAGTGATGCGCCTGCGCAGCGTCCTGCACCAGCGGCGCGCAGAAGACCGCATCATCGGCCAGGCTCCCGCCATCCGCCGCGCCATCGAACTCGCCTTGAACGTCGCCGACACGCAGACCTCCGTGCTCATTCAAGGCGAATCCGGCACGGGCAAAGAACTGCTCGCCAACCTCATTCACTACAACTCGCGCAGCAAGGATCGCACTTACATCAAACTCAACTGCGGCGCGATCCCCGAAACCCTGCTCGAAAGCGAACTCTTCGGCCACGAGCGCGGCGCGTTCACGGATGCGCGCGCGCGCCGTCGCGGCAAGTTTGAAGAGGCCGACGGCGGCACGCTGTTTCTCGACGAGATCGGCGAGATGAGTTTGTCGGCGCAGGTGCGTCTCCTGCGCGTCTTGCAGGACGGCGAGTTCACGCGCGTCGGCGGCAACGATGTCATCAAAGCGGAAGTGCGCGTCATCGCCGCTTCTAACGTTGACCTCGAACGCGCCGTCGAAGGAGGCGCGTTCCGGCGCGATCTCTTCTACCGCCTCTCGGTCTTCCCCATCCGCCTGCCCGCGCTGCGCGAGCGCGCCGAAGACGTTCACCCGCTCGTCATACATTTTCTCGAACACTACAAACAGAAGACCGGCCGCTACATCTCCGGCATCTCGAAGGACGCCCTCGCCGCCCTCACCGGCTACGATTGGCCGGGCAACGTCCGCGAGTTGGAGAACGCCATCGAGCGCGCCGTCATCATCGCCTCCGGCCGCCAGATCGAACTCGACGATCTGCCCGAAGCCATCGGCCGCCCCCTCATCGAAGCGCGCGCCCACACCCGCAGCGAGCGCACCCGCGCCTCTGCCGAAGGCCGCCACATCAAACTCGAACTCGACATTCCCTCCACCCTCGACGAGATCGAACGCCGCGCCATCGAAGCCACCCTCGACTACACCGGCGGCGACAAAACCCGCACCGCGCGCACCTTGCGGATCGGCCGCAAAACCCTCTACCGCAAACTGCTCGACTACCAGAACGACGACCCGGCCGCTTAAGCAGATAACACAGAAGAGAGACGACTATGACGCAACAAACGCTTTCATACGAACAATATCTTGACGGCTTGCCCCCCGAGCGGCGCGCGGAGGTCGAGCGCGTGTGGAGCGTGGTGCGCGAAAACGTGCCGCGCGGGTACCGGGAAGAGATCGACGCGAAGTTTTTGAGTTTCAAGGCGGGCGACGATTGGCTGGTCGCGCTGGCGAATCAGAAGAATTACATCAGCCTGTACCTGATGCCGCTCTACCTATTTCCCGAGATGAAGGCGAAGTTCGATGCGGCGGCCGACGCGAAATTGAAGTGCGGGAAAAGTTGCATCAACTTTAAGCGCGCGGGGCAATTGCCGCTTGAGGTGTTGGCGGAGATTGTGGGCAACTACGAGGCCGACGACTACGAGGAGCGTGTGCGGCAGGTGCGTTGCGCCGAGAGGCCGCCCCGCAAGCAAGCTAAAGGCAGCGACTGAGTGCGGCGGCGCGCGCCGGGAGAGCGGGCTGCCACACACCACGGCGAATACTTGTTGCCGCCTTGAGGGGAACATCCGCCGGGTCGCGCGCGTAAGGTTCGGGGCGACCGAAATTAACGGCCGCCGAAAGTGAACCTCGCGCTATGAAAGCTCTGTCCGCGATCCTGCTCGTCGCACACATCATCGCCGGAAGTCTCGCCGTCGTCGTCGGCCTCGTCGCGCTCGTCTTGCCGAAGCCCGTGCGGGCAACGGCGGCCGGCGGCGCGCACAAAAAATCCGGGCGGCTGTTTCTCTACACGATGTGCGTCGTCATCGGCACGGCGACCCTGCTCACGCTCATCAGCCTCAACCCTTACTTCGCCGGGCTGACCGCCGCCTCCGCCATCGCCGTCTTCTCCGGCTATCGCGTCCTCTCGCGCCGGCGCCCCGACTTGCACGCGCACCACCGGGCGCGCCCGCTCGATTGGATCGTCACGCTCCTGATCCTCGCCGTCGGCGGGCTGCTCATCGCGCTCGGGGCGACGGGCGGCATTACGAAGAACTTGCCGGTCGTCTATTCGCTCGGCGTCGGGAGCGCGCTCTATGCCGGTTACGATCTCTACCGCTTCGCCCGCCCGCTCGCGTTTCCCTTCTCTCCGAACCTCTGGCTCTACGAGCATCTCGTCAAGATGATCGGCGGCTACTTCGGCGCGGTCGCGGCCTTTTCCGGCAGCGTCCTCCTGCTGCTGCCTGAACCGTGGCGTCAACTCTGGGCGACCTCGCTCGGCCAAACGCTCGCCGTCGTGCTCGTGATCTACTACCGGCGAAAACTCAAAACGCGAAAGTCGCTCGATGAAGGCACGGGCATTTCCCGACTCGCCACAAATCAGTGACCGCGTGACAAGCAGAAACAAGCAGCCCCGGTTGAGGCTGTCAGCCGTTAGTTTCGCGTGCTAAAATCGGGGCATGAATTACAGGGAACTCATCACTATCGAGCCGGGCAAACGCGGCGGGAAGCCTTGTATCAGGGGAATGCGGATCACCGTCTACGACGTGCTCTCTTATCTTGCCGCCGGGATGACCGAGCAGGAAATTCTGGATGATTTTCCGTACCTCACCAGAGAAGATATCCTCGCCTGCCTCAGTTACGCCGCCGACCGCGAGCAACTGCAAATGGTAGTTCAGGTGTGAAGTTACTCTTCGACCACAACCTCTCTCCCCGTCTCGTCGCCCAACTGTTCGATCTCTATCCAGGCTCCACGCATGTTTATCTCGTCGGGCCGGATCAAGCCTCGGATCAAGCCATCTGGCAGTACGCGCGTGTAAATGATTTCATCGTCGTCACTAAAGACGCGGATTACAGCGACCTGAGCGTGTTATCGGGTTACCCGCCCAAAGATTATCCGGATCAGGCGCGGCAACTGTGAGACGCGAGAGATGGCATCGCTGCTCCGGTCTGACTACGAGGCAATTAAAGCCCTCTCTGAAGATGCCGCGAAGGGCATTTTGACTCTCTTTTAATGGGCGTTTCTTGCGCCTCTTTGCGCCTCTTTGTTATAGTTTTTGCGCGGGCAGACAATCGTTGATTTTTCGGACTACAACAGGCCGGCGCGACAGCCCGCAAACCCGGCGCGAAGAAAAGAGGTCATGGCGATGTCCAAGCAAGTGGTACGGGCGCAGCGCACGCGGCGCGAAGAAGAAGACTCGGGACTTTCGACGCAACTCACCTGCTTCCTGCTCGGCGGCGCGGTCGGCGCGCTGGCGGCGTTGTTGTTCGCGCCGAAGTCGGGACGGGAGTTGCGCGGCGACATCGCCGACGCGACGCGGCAGGGCGTGGATCGCGCCCGCGACAAGGCCAACGAGTATTACGAAGTTTCGCGCGAGCGGGCGACGGAACTTTATTCCACGGCGTCGAGCAAAGCGGGCGAGGTGGCGGGCGCGGCGCGACAGGCCGCCGCCAAGCGCGGCGAGAATTTGTCGGCCGCCATCGACGCGGGCAAGCGCGCCTACGCCGAAGAGAAACGCCGCACCGAAAGCTCCAACATTCTCAACCAGGCTCCGGCTTACAAGCCGGACACACCCTAACGATTTAGGAACGCGGATCGCGGATTAACCGGCAAGAGACCTTTTCCCGCTCCGCTTTGCCAATCGAGCCGCAATCCGCAAGTCGCAATGCTTATGTCCCTGCTGGCTTTTCAGATGAGCACGAGTGATCCGGCGTTCTGGGTGCTGGTGATCGTCGCCGTGGCGTTCCTCGGCGTCGCCGCCGCGCTCATCGCCATGGCGGTCGCGGTGCGGCGCGTGGTGGTGATGGTCGGCAACCTCGAACGGCGCGCCGAGCCTTTGCTCGATCGCGTGGCATTGATGAGCGAGCAGGTGCAGGAGATCGCGGCGCACGGCAAAGAGGTGGCCGAACAGGTGACGCTGCTGTCAACGCACCTGGCGACGGCCTCCGTCCATTTCTCCGAGTCCTCCGCGCTCATCAAGGAAGAGGTGCGCGAACTCAAGCAACTCGTCGGCTACACGGCCGTCGCGGCGCGCGACAAGGTCGAGCAGGTGAGCGCGAGCATCGATCAGGCGCAGCGGCAGTTCAGCAACACCACCCTGTTCATCCACACGAAACTGATCGAACCGGCGCGCGAGTTGGCGGCGATTATGGCGGGCGTCCGGCGCGGTCTGGAAGTGCTGGTGTCGCCCGCCCCCAAACAGATTGACCAGACCTACGGAGAGGACGAGATGTTCATCGGCTGACACGAGCGCACCCTGGCGTCCGACTCCACATTCCCAAAGTCCCAGGTTCAAGGTCAGACTTTGGACTTGGGACTTTCCGGTTTTATGTTGCAAGATTCGCAGCGCAAATATTGGAAATCGTTATGACAACCGAAACACCCCTCGAACTCAAGAAGACCGTCAACCTGCCGAAGACCAACTTCGCGCAGAAGGCCAACCTCGCGCAAGCCGAACCCGCGCGCCTCAGGAAGTGGTCGGAACTGAATCTCTACCAGATGATCCGCGAAGCGCGGCGCGGCCGCGAGAAGTTCATCCTCCACGACGGGCCGCCCTACGCCAACGCCGACATCCACCTCGGCACCGCGCTCAACAAGATCGTCAAAGACTTCGTCGTCAAATCGCGCACCATGCTCGGCTACGACGCGCCCTACGTGCCCGGCTACGATTGCCACGGGCTGCCCATCGAACTGTTCGTGGACAAAAAACTCGGCGCGAAGAAAGCGAACATGCCCGCCGTGAGCGTGCGCCGCGCCTGCCGCGAACACGCCACCGAAGCCTTGAAGCGGCAGACGCGCGACTTCCAGCGGCTCGGCATCCTCGGCCTGTGGGAGAACCCCTATCTCACGATGTCCAACCAGTACGAGGCCGACACGGCGCGACTCTTCGGCCGCTTCGTCGAGCGCGGCTACGTCTACAAGGGCGCGCGTCCCGTCTACTGGTGCGTCTACGATCAGACCGCGCTTGCCGAAGCGGAAGTCGAATACAGGGAGCACACGAGTCCGTCCGTCTACGTGAAGTTTCCGCTCGCCTCCGACCCCGCGGAGATCGACCCCGCGCTCGCCGGGCGGCGTGTTTTCTTCCTCATCTGGACGACGACGCCCTGGACGCTGCCCGCCAATCTCGCCATCGCCGTCAACCCGAATTTCGAGTACGCGGCCGTTGAGAACGGCGCGGAGGTTTACATCGTGGCGAGCGAACTGGCGGGAGCGGTGGCCGAGAAGTGCGGGCTGGATGCGCCGCAAATCCTCGCGCGCTTCCCCGGCGCGAAACTCGACCGCCTCGAATGTCGCCATGCGTGGCTCGAACGCAAGTCGCTCGTCATCCTCGGCGAGCACGTCACGCTCGGCGGCGAGGCCGACGCCGAAACCGAACTCGACGTGCGCGAGGCGCGTGATAAGAGTGCGACCGGCAAGGCCGGAACGGGCTGCGTCCACACCGCGCCCGGCCACGGCCACGACGATTTCGTGATCGGCAAGCAGTACGGCCTGGACATCTACTGCCCCGTCGATCACGCCGGACGTTTCACCGCCGAAGTGGAGCACTTCGCGGGCGAGCGCGTGTTCGAGGCCAACGCGAAGATCGTCGAGTTTCTCAAAGAGCGCGGCGCGCTGCTGTTCAGCGAAAATTACAACCACCGCTATCCGCATTGCTGGCGTTGCAAGAACCCGGTCATCTTCCGCGCCACGCCGCAATGGTTTATCTCGCTCGACGCGCGCACGCCCGAAGCGGCGGTCGAACAGGACGACGACGGCCGCGACCTCACCAACTACACGGAGAACGAAACGGACGCCTCCGAATCCCTGCGCGCGGGCGCGCTGCGCGAGGTGGGCGCGAGCGTGCGCTGGATTCCGGCGTGGGGCGAGGATCGGATGCGCAACATGCTCAAGGGTCGCCCCGATTGGTGCGTCTCGCGCCAGCGCGTGTGGGGCGTGCCGATCCCGGCGTTCTACTGCGAGGGCTGCGGCGAGGCAATCGCCGACGGCGCGGTCATCAAACACGTCGCAGACATCTTCGAGCGCGAATCGTCCGACGCGTGGTACGCGCGCGAGGCGAAGGATTTGCTCCCCGCGGGATTCTCGTGCCCGAGGTGCGACACGACGGCGTTCACGAAGGAGACGGACATTCTCGACGTGTGGTTCGACAGCGGCTCGTCGTCCGTCGCCGTGCTTGAACACTACGAGGAGTTGCACTTCCCCGCCGACATGTATCTGGAAGGCGGCGACCAGTATCGCGGCTGGTTCAACTCGTCGCTGATGGTCGGCCTCGCCGCGCACGACCGCGCGCCCTACCGCACGGTGCTCACGCACGGCTGGGTGGTGGACGGGCAGGGCAAGGCGATGCACAAATCGGCGGGCAACTCCGTCTCGCCGAACGACGTGATCAAGCAATCGGGCGCGGAGATCATACGCCTCTGGTGCGCCTCCTCCGACTACCACGAGGACATGCGCTGCTCCGACGAAATCCTGCAACGCGTCTCGGACGCCTACCGCAAAATGCGCAACACCGCCCGCTTCGCCCTCGGCAACCTCGACGGCTTCGACCCGGCGCGCGACGGCGTGGACGCGGGCGAATTGTTCGAGATCGACCGTTGGGCGCTCGCCGAACTCGACACGGTGACGGAGCGCGTGCGCGCCGCTTACGAGACCTACGAGTTTCACACCGTCTACCACACGCTCTACCACTTCTGCACCGTGACGCTCTCGGCGCGCTACTTTGACATCATCAAGGACAGGCTCTACACCGCCGCGCCGCGCTCCCATGCACGCCGCTCGGCGCAAACCGCCCTCCACCGTATCGCCGACGCGCTCGCGCGCCTTCTCGCACCCGTGCTCGTCTTCACGGCCGACGAAATCTGGGAGAACATCCCGCGCGGCGGCAGCGGTGTCGAAGGGGCACCCACGCCCGGCTCGGTTCACCTCGCGGAGTTTCCCGCTCCGGCCGGATTGCGCGATGCGGAATTGGCCGCACGCTGGTCGCAGCTATTCGAGGTGCGCGACGTGGTTCTGCGCGCGCTCGAAGACGCACGCAACGCGAAGCTGATCGGGAGCGGACTCGAAGCGCGCATTCGCGTCGCCGCGCCCGAACCCGTCTACAGTTTGCTTGAGCGGTACGCAGACCAATTGCGTTACGCCTTCATCGTGTCGCAGGTCGTGCTCGTGAAGACCGACGACGCGAACGCCATGGTCGGCGTCGAAGTCGAACGCGCCGAGGGCGAGAAGTGCGAACGCTGTTGGAACTATTCCACCCGTGTCGGCGAATCAACTCGCTACCCGTCGGCGTGCGAACGCTGCGTCGAGGCTCTGGCCGAGATCGAGCGGGAAGGAGGTGCGGCGTGAAGGCGCGCGCGCTCAGTTGGCGCATCTGGTATCTGCTCGCGGCCTTCGGCATCTACATGGTCGATCAGATGTCGAAGGCGTGGGCGGTGCGCACGCTGCGTCTCGGTCAGGATAAGACCATCGTCGGCGGCTTGCTCGATTTCGCTTACGCGGAGAATCCCGGCATCGCCTTCGGGCAGTTGCAGGAAGGCGGCTGGTGGGGGCGTTGGGCGCTGGCCGCGCTCGCCTCGGCGGCGTTGGTCGCCGTCCTCACCTATTTCTTCCGCACGCCGCGCACCGACGACCGCACCCTCGGCGCGTGCGCCCTGCTGCTCGCCGGGATCGCGGGCAACCTGACGGATCGCATCCGCTTCGGCTACGTCGTTGACTTCATCAACCTCCACGCGGGCGACTATCACTGGCCGACCTTCAACGTCGCCGACGCCAGCATCTGCCTCGGCGCGCTTCTCATCATCCTCGATCTGATACTGGAAGGAAGGAGACAGAAAGCAGAGATCAGGAGTCAGGCGTCAGAAGCAAATTCGCCTTAGCCTTCGCGTCTTTCGCCGCATCATACGTTCTGAACTTCCGTATCCTGACTCCTGTTTTCTATTTGAGATGTACCCAGAACTTTTTCGCATCGGCGACTTCCCCGTCAACACTTACGGCGTGCTGCTGGCCTTGGCCTTCCTCGCCGCGCTGCTCGTGTCGGCGCGTCTGGCGGCGCGCGACGGGCTGCCGCGCGAGCGCATTTTCGATCTGGGACTGTGGCTGCTGTTGGCGTCGATTGTGGGGTCGAAGTTGTTGCTGCTCGTGGTCGAACCGGAATATCGCGCCGCGCCGCTCCGGCTGCTGTCGTTAGACTTCCTGCGTTCGGGCGGGGTGTTCTACGGCGGCTTCCTCGCCGCGGTGTTGACGGCTTACGTGCTCATCAGGCGTTACAAATTGCCCTGGTGGCAAACGGCCGATGCGTTCGCGCCGGGGATCGCGCTCGGGCAGGCCATCGGGCGACAAGGCTGTTTCGCCGCCGGGTGCTGCTGGGGCAAACCGACCGCGCTGCCTTGGGGCGTGCGCTTCTCGGAACTCGGCCAACGGGTCACGGGCGTGCCCACCGACACCCATCTTCACCCCACGCAGCTTTATGAATCCTTCGCCGCCTTTCTCTTCTTCGGCTTGCTCCTCTGGATGCACCGCCGCAAAACTTTCAACGGTCAGGTGATCCTGACCTACGGCGTGCTCTACGGCGCGACGCGCTTCATCATCGAGTTCTTCCGCGACGACCCGCGCGGCGACATCCTCGGCCTCACGTCGCTCACGCACCTCTCCACCTCGCAGTTGATCAGTTTGCTCGTCGGCATCGCGAGCCTCGTCGCTCTCGTCATCCGCCGTCGCCGCCACCACGACGGCGCGTCCGGCGGGACGATGCCGGGAGGCGCGAAAGTGGAGAGCACCGCGGCGCGCGCCTAAATCATGGACGAGAACACCGGCGACCACATCGACAACGACGAAGCGACCCTCATCGCCGAGGGCGACCCCGAACCCGAGGCGACGACGCTCTTCCTTAGCGCGGGCGAGGCGGACGCGGGCGCACGCCTCGACGCCTTTCTCGCCGCGCGCCTCGAAGGCATCAGCCGCACGCGCCTCAAGCACGCCATCGCGGACGGCGACGTGCTCGTTGCGGGTCGCGCCGCGAAGCCTTCCTACAAACTGCGCGCGGGCGATGCGGTCGAACTCGAAACGCCCGCGCCGCCCGCCTCCAATTTCACGCCCGAAGACATCCCGCTGCAAATCATCTTTGAAGACGATTCGCTGATCGTCTTGAACAAGCCCGCCGGGTTGATCGTCCACCCGGCCGCCGGGGTCTCCGCCGGCACGCTCGCCAACGCGCTCGCCTTCCACTTCGCGAAACTCTCCGCGCACGCGGGAGCCACGCGCCCCGGCATCGTGCATCGGCTCGACCGCGACACTTCCGGCCTGATGGTGGTCGCCAAGGCGGAGAGCGCGCACGAGCATTTGTCCGATCAGTTTCGCGCGCGGGAAGTTTTCAAGTCATACGTCGCGCTCGTCCACGGGCGCGTGCGCGAGGAGGGCGGGCGCATCGAAGAACCCCTCGCGCGCGACCCGCGCCTGCGCACGCGCATGGCGGTCGTGCGCGGCGGCCGCCCCGCGCTCTCGCTCTATCGCGTGCGCCGCCCTTACGAACGCTTCACGCTGCTCGACGTGCAGATCAAGACCGGGCGCACGCACCAGATCAGGGTGCATCTCGCGCACCTCAAGCACCCGGTCGTCGGCGACAAAGTTTATAACGGCGGGCGCGACGCGACCGTGTCCGACGTGCGCGTGCGCGCCGCCATTCGCGCCATGGGGCGGCAGTTTCTCCACGCCGCCCAACTCGGCTTTCGCCACCCGCAGACGGGCGAATCCCTGCGCTTCGAAGCCCCGCTCCCCGCCGAGCTTTCGCACATGCTGGAAGCTCTGGACTAAGCCGCCGTCGCCGCCGCTCGTCGGTCGTGCGCTCGTCGCGCGTTCGGGCGGGCGGCTTTTGTTATACTGTGGCGTCGCAAACCAAGCCGCTCGAAGGCAACTGACGCTCAACTGCCCGGCATCGAACCCTCGACGCTTGGAGGCTCAAAAGGCTCAACCTTTTCCATTCCGTTCGTTTGATTCAAACACATGAGAACCGCCGTCTACACATTTTTATTCACCGCCGCCCTCTTCGTCTGCGCGTTGACTTTCGACGCCTCCGTCGCGGCGCGCAATCCGGCTCAACAGCAGCAGCAACCGCAACCCACGCCGCGCCCGGCGACGGCGACGACGCCCGCGCCGGAGCAGGACGACGTGCAAGGCGACCGCCGGGTCTTCACGCGCGAGGTGCAACTGCCCATCACCGTGATGGACAAGAAAGAGCAGATGGTCGCCGGACTCAAGGCGAGCGATTTCGTCATCTACGAGGACAAGCAGCCGCAGCAGATCGCCAGCTTCCGCGACGAGGCGGCGGGCACGCCGATCTACGTGGCCGTCCTGATGGACATCTCCTCGTCGGCCGCCGCCAAGCTGCGCTTCGAGAAAGAGTCGGCCAAGGATTTTCTCTACACGGTCGTGCGCGTGCGCAAGGACAAAGCGGCCTTCGCCACCTTCGACGAAGAGGTCAACCTGCTTCAGGATTTCACGGACAAGCTCGACAAGCTCGACACGGCCGTTGACAGCGTGAAGAAGCCGGGCACCACCACCGCGCTCTACGATGCCGTGTGGCGCATGTGCGACGAGAAGATGCGCGGCGTGACGGGGCGGCGCGTGATCGTCGTCATCACGGACGGCGACGACACATCGAGCCGCGCGAGATTGGAAGAGGCCATCGAGATGGCGCAGCGCACCGAGACGATGATCTTCGCCATCTCCACGAAGGCGGGCTTTTCGAGCGTCGTCCCCGGCGTCGAGGCCGGCACGGTCAAAGACGACAACGACAAGCGGCTCGACCGCCTGGCCGATGCGACGGGCGGCAAAGCCTTCTTCATCGGCGACCGCCTCGAACTCGAACGCGCCTTCACGCGCGTCGCGCACGAACTGCGCGGCCAGTACATCGTGACCTACCGGCCGACGAACAAAAATTACGACGGCAGCTATCGCCGCATCGAAGTTAAGCTCGCCGCCGAGCGCGACGGTCTCAAAGTCCGCACCCGGCGCGGCTATACGGCCTGGGCGGACAGAACCAAGTAGTAGATCGTGAATCGCCAATCGTTGCGGAGAGAAAAAGCGTCTCCGTCGATTGAGGATTCACGAGGCACGAGAGAAGGGTAAGTTGAAAGTAATGTTTGATCGCATCCTGTTTGTGCGCCTGTTGAGTTTTATTCTCGCGGTCGGCCTGAGCGTCGGCGGCGCGCTCGCGGGCGCGCGGGCGCAAGCAGAAGAAGGGCGGCGGCAGCAGCAGGGCGCGTCGGTCAGCGCGCCGCCGACGCCGCAGCAACAGCCGACGCCGCGGCCGACGCCCAAGCGCGCCGACGACACCACGACGCTCGACGACGACGAGATCGAGCGCGTCGATACCAGTTTGACGAACGTCATCTTTACGGCGGTTGACCGCAACAAGCGGTTCGTCACGAACCTGAAGCAGGAAGACATCAGCGTGCTGGAAGACGGCGTGCCGCAACAGATTTTCACCTTCCAGACGCAGATCGACCTGCCGCTCACGCTCGCCATCGTGATCGACACGAGCATCTCGCAGGAGCGCACGCTGCCGGAAGAGAAGGCCGCCGCGCGCGCCTTCGTGGACGCCGTGATGCGCCCCTCCAAAGACGAGGTGGCCGTGCTCTCCTTCACCGGCGATTCGACGCTCGAACAGGGCTTGACCGGCAACGCCGGGCGCGTGCGCAGCGCGATCGAGCGCGTCGAGTTCGTGCCGCCTTCCGGCGGTTACATCGGCGGCGGCATCACACGCGGCGGCACGCCCCCCATCTCCGGCGACAATCAAGCCACCGCCGGTTCGACCGCCATCTGGGACGCCGTCTACGCCACCTGCCACGAGGTGATGGTCGAGTCGTCCGACAAGACGCGCCGCGCCATCGTGCTGCTCACGGACGGCGACGACACCAGCAGCATGTTGAAGCTCGACGAGGCCGTGCAGGAGGCGCTCAAGACCGACACGCTCGTCTTCGCCATCGGCATCGGCGACAGCTTCGGTTACAACGGCGTGGACGAAGGCTCGCTCCGCAAGATCACGGAGCGCACGGGCGGCCGCGCCTACTTCCCGCGCAGCGAGGAAGACCTCCGCAACGCCTTCGCCCAAATCCAACGCGAACTGCGCGAGCAATTTCTCGTCGCCTACTCGCCCACCAACAAGCGGCGCGACGGTTCATACCGCAAACTACAGATCGAGGTCGTCAACCCCGAACTCCGCAAGCAGAACGTCAAGCTCAACTACCGCCAGGGCTACTTCGCCAAGAGCGACACCGCCCCGGCGACGAAGAGAAGGCGAAAGTAGAGATTAGAAGGGCGAAAGTTAAAGGCCGCAATCGGAGGGAAGATCGAGGGGCATCGCCCGCCGGTCTTCCCTCCGATTGCGGCCTTTAACTTCGCCTCTAACTTTCGCCCTTCGCCGTGGCCTTTAACTTTCGCCCCTTGCCGTTCCAACGGCTGCTTTATCTTTCGCCGCGCTCCTCCTCGACCGTCGTTTGCAGCGCGACGGTCAGTTTACGCACGTCAACTTGATCCCAGGGTTCGAGCAGGCGGAGGGTTTCGTCGAGGATGCGCCGCTGGTGTTCGGGAAAGTTGGGCAGCCCGGCGACGCTGCCGAACTCGCCCTTGTAATAGACGGCGCGCGGCGGGCGCACGCGCTCGATCGCCTCCTTGTCCACGGCGAGCACGATGGTCGTCACGCCCGCCGCTTCCAGAGCGCGCGCGGCCAGCCCCATCGATTGATGGCAGAGGCGCGAGGCCGGGATGAGCAGCGCGGCCTGCGCCGAGTAACGCTTGACGCGCTCGACGAGTTGCGGCAGAGCGTTGTCGGCGAAGCGCGCCGCGCTCGGAATGAAGCCGCAGAAACTCCAGAAGACCGGGTTGAGTTGGCCGATGATGCCGTTGCCCTCAAACTCGAAGAGGCGTTCGAGCGGCGCTTGCGAGTTCATGTCCTGTTCGACGGCCGCCGGGTTGTAGCCGCGCGCCGCCCAGCGCAAATCCGCGGCCTCGATGAGCGTCGGGATTTCGCGGAAAGACGCATCGCCGCCGGGCAGGCTCACGTCGAAAGGTTCGGAGCCGTCGATGTACGCGCCCGCCGAAGTGATGAGCGCGAGATTGAGCATGGGCAGCGCGCGCCGCGCCGGTTTGAAGGGCGCGCGCTCGTTCTCGACCCAAGGGTAATGCGACCCGATGTCGTCGCCGCGCATCTCGTTAATCCGCTTCCAACGCTGGTAGCTTTCACGCCACTCGTCAATTCCCTCAATCGTTTCCACCGGAATCTCCTTCGGAGTAAGTTTCAGGTTTCAGGTTTCAGGTTTCAAGTTTGAAGACCACGGCACCCGCCAGTCTTGAAACTTGAAACTCGAAACCTGAAACTTAATTTCGGTTGCGCCGCGCGATCAGGATGAACGCGACGACGCCGGCGAGCATGGCCGTCGTCATCGCGGCGACCGAATAGCCGTGCAGGCTGTTGAAGGCGAGCCGCACGGGGTCGCTCGCGGCCACTTCGTCGATCGGCCGTCCGAGCGCGACGCGGAGCGCGGCCATGCGTGCGCCGACGATCCACTGCCCGATGCCCGTCGCCAGCGCGACGAGCGCGAGCGCGCTCACTTCCACAGTCCACGCGCGGCGCGACATCGTCGCCGCCGCCCCACGTCTCCGCGCGAAGGCCGTCGCCAACAGCAGCAGCGCGACGAGGAAGCCCCACACGTTCACCACCCCGATGATGCGCGTGACGATTGCGCCCGCCAACTCGCGCGCGGGAAGCACCGCGAACGCGCCCGGCGCGACCGCGAAACTAAAGAGAACCGCCGCCCCGAGCCACATGCCGAGCAGCAACAGCCGCGCATCGCCGAGCGCGCCCGCGCCGCTCGCGCCGGTCGCACGCGTCGTCGCTTCGGGCGCGCCGTAACTGCTCGCGGTCGCCGCCGTCCCTCCGTCATGCTCGCCGTGCTCCGCTTTCATCAATCGTAGTCCATCACTTCGGGCAGCAGCCTGATCGTCGGCAACTGCATTTCGGGCATCGTCAACTCGCGTGGGTCGGGCACGCTCGCCAGCCACGCGAGCGCGCGGTCGAGTTGCGCTTGATAATCCACGAGGTCGAGCGACATGAAGCAGGGCGTTCCCAGGCGAGCAAACTTCTCTTTCGCCATCACGTACATCCGCCGCGCCGCCCCGCGCCGCCCGATTTCAAGGTGATGAAAGGCGACGGCCGACTGGATCATCGCCTGCAAAAAAAGTTTCTCACGCGGCCCGGCCTCGTCCACCCAGCGCGCTTCCCAGGCGTCGTGCGCCGCGTGAAACTCGCCCGCGTTGTAAAGATCAATCCCCGCCAGGTAATCGCCGGGATAGGCGGCGGCGTGCTCCGCCGTGTAAGCCGCGCCTGCGCTCTTGTCCATTTCAGCCATTATACGGAGCGAAGTCGAAAAACGTCAGTTGTCCGTGGTCATCGAACGCCCCCGGCGCGATCACGCACGGCGCGCTCTCCAACATCGTGATGATTGACCCCGGCTTATTCATGTTCGCCGGTGACGAGTAAGGGGTCAGCGGTGCGCGGTAAAAACGGCTTTCCTACTGCTCACCGCTTACCGCTTCAATATCGCGGCACGCTCGGGTCAACCTCCCACGACCAACGCTCGATGCCGCCCGCCAGATTGACCATCTTCGTGAAACCCTGCGCCGCGAGATAGGCGCAAACCTGCGCGCTGCGGATGCCGTGATGACACATCACCACGATCTCCTCCTCCGCGTCGAGCGCGCCCGCCCACTCCTGAAAACGGCTGAGCGGCAACAGCTCCGCGCCCTCCACGCGCGCCAACTCAAACTCCTCCGGCTCGCGCACGTCAATCAAGCGCGCCCGCTCGCCGCGCGCCGCGCGCGACGCAAACTCCGACGGGGTAATCGTTTTGTAACTCATAAAAGAATTGTCCGTGGTCAGTAGTCCGTTGTCAGTTGTCCGTTGCAAGCGACTCTCACACAAATCGCTGAAGATGGAATTGAATAACTAATCACGACTCCCGACAACCGACCACGAACGATGGACGCCTGACAACGGACAACGGACTACTGACCACTGACTCCTGACTCCTGCCGCTTGTTGCCGAGCCGCGCGGCCAGCACTTTCGCGGCGGTGGCGCCCGCGCCCGTCGCGCTGCTGATGGTGGGGCTGAGCGGGTTGGAGATGTCGCCGATGGCGAACACGTTCTCGACGCTCGTCTCCTGTTCGCTCGTCACGCTGACGTAACCGCGCGCGTCCTGTTCCAACTGGCCGCGAAACAGTTCGTCGTTGGCGCGGACGCCGACGCGCACGAGCACGCCGCCGACGGCCATCTGAAAAGGCTTGATCGCGCCGCGCCGCAAAATCTCGATGGCCTCCACCTGCTCCGTGCCGATGATGCGCTGCGCTTCCGACTCCGTGAAAATCGTGATGCAATGCTCCGAGCGCAGGCGTTCGACAAACTCGGCGCGCGCCGAGAGGCGTTTGCCGCGATGGACGAGCGTTACGGTCGGGCACACTTCGGCCAGCAACAGCGCATTCTCCGCCGCCGCATCGCCGCCGCCGACGACGCACACGTCGCGCCCGGCGAGCAGTTGGCGGTCGCGCATCACGGAATCAACCACGCCGCGCCCCGCCAGTTCGGCCTCGCCCGGAATCCCCAACCGCCGACGCCTGACGCCCGTCGCCAGCATGAGACCGATTGACTGCAACTCTTCGCCGCTCTTGAGCGCGACGCGCTTCGTCTTCAGGTCAACCCGCTCGATCTCGGTTTGAGTCCACAGGTCGAACCCGGCGTCCGCGACTTGAGCGGCGAAGATGTCGCGCACCTCGCGCCCGTTCGCCGCGCGCAGGCCGAGGTAATTATTGACGGGGTTGTAGACGTTCAGCAGTTGCCCGCCCACCTCCGCGCCCGCTTCGAGCACGAGCGCGTCCAGCCCCAACTCATCGCACCAGAGCGCGGCCGACAACCCCGCCGCGCCCGCCCCGATGATGATCACGTCGTACATAAAAAGCTGTGCCGGTCAGTAGTCAGTTGTCCGTAGTCAGTCGTCCGTGGTCAGTCGTCCGTGGTCAGTCGTTCAATCCGATCTTTAGCAACTCGCCGGATGATCACGAAACAACTGACAACTAACCACGGACAACTGACAACTCCGCACGCAGTTGGTCGGCGACCTTTTCGGGCGCGAGGCTTGAGGCGAGCAGCCGCCCGCCGTCGTCAACGAAGTTGAAGGCCGAACTCAAGCCTTCGGTGTCGAGTTGCCAGTGTCCGTCGCGGTTTTGCTCCAGTTCGTCGAGCCGCGCGATGAGCGGGGCGAAGTCCGTCCGCGTGATGCGCGGGCGCACGACCGTCTCCGCCCAGGAGTAATAGGGATAGTCCACGCGATAGCCCCAACCATCGGCGAGCGGCACGGCGATGAGATAGACGCGCCCGCGCGCGTGCTCGGTGATGGCCGTGTGGGGCACGGCATGACGCGTCGGCGAAAAGCCGCGCGCGCCGTAGAGTTCGCGCCCGAGGGTGACGACGGACAGCCCCGTCTCCGCGTCTTCTTCCACGCGCGACGCGCCGCGCGCGAAGCTCTCCAGCGACGCCTCGATCTTCTCCCACTCGTCGCGCCAGAGATGCTCGTAATCATCGGTGCGCGTGATGAGGCGTTCCACTTCGGGCAGCACGAGCGCGTAGGCGCGCGCCTCGTCCACCGCCGCGCCGCCGGAGAGGTGGCGCGCGAGCGGCGAGGCGACCCCGGCGTCCGGCGCGCAGCCGTCGCCGCCCTGCAAGACGAGGCTGGCGCGGATGCCGGCCGCGCCCGTGTTGGCGGAGAAGTCGCCCGCCTCTGCGGCGGCAATGAGCGCGGCGCGCAGGTCGAGCGCACGCTCGCCCGTGAGCATCGTCCAGACGGAGAGCGCGCCGTCCGTGTCGAAGTGGTTGTTGGTGACGAGTTCCAGCCCTTGCGTCAACTCGTGACGGTCGGGCGAGGCGACGACGTTCAAAGCGATCTCGGTCGAACTGTCGGCCTTGACCGCGAGCGGCGTCTCGTTGCCCTGCCAGTGCGAGAAGTGAACGCTGCGGGGCACGAGGCCGTCAACGGAGAGCTTCGGCACGTCTTCCAATCCCGCGTGATAATACTCGAAGCGCATAGCTGGCGAATCCTTTCCGTCGGCGCGAGAGAATGAGTTTTCAGAACTTTTCAGGCGGAAGTGTAGCAGGAATCGATCCGTTGAAGAATTGATCCATTGGTTCATTGAGCCATTGATTCAACATTTAATTTCTTCATTGCGCCGATGGATCGATGAATCAATCTTTTCCATCCTTTTCTTTATTGATTCCTTCGAGTTTGACGTGGTCGTTGAGGCGGGTGATGACCATCGCTTCGCGCACTTTGAAGCGACAGGAGAGCGCGGTCTTGTCGTCGCGGTCGTGTTCGCCCGCTTCGTGATACCAGAACTGGCAGTTGGCGCAGTCGCCGTTCCAGCAGAAGTCGCCGTAGGAGATGCTGCGCATCGAGAGGAACTGGAAGCAGCGCAGCAAGCGGTTGTTCTCCGGCACTTCGACGCGGCGGCCGAGAACTTCAATCGTCACCAAATGCTCGTATGGCTCAAACAGATCGCTGTCAATCAAGAGGATTTTGACACCGCCCTTCCCCGCCGGCCTTCGGTAAAACTTTGCGCGGAGTATAACCGTAAAAAGCCGTGCATCGTCAACAGTCGCTGGATAAAACCAGTTAGGCGTCGCACTCTGTATCACAACGACGAAAAAATTAGTTTGATATAAAATGACCCGATGCTATAATCCCCGCCGGTTGCTCAAGTCTCTTCACTCTCACGAAGCGTTGACCGGATTTCAACTCACGCTAGCCACCTGGCCTGACAAATATCTCACTTCAGGAAAGATAAGGAATTTCTCACCATGAAACCCAGTGTCATGAAGCGCTTACTCCCAAGTAAGTATGTGCGTTATGTCATTGTCATGCTTATAGCGGGTTGCGCCGCTGTTTTAATGACCAGCGTGTGGCGCTCATCGGCGGTTAAGGATACCGATAAAATTACGACGAATCACGAGTTCCATTTGCGTGTGCGTGATGGTGTCGGGCGTGAAGTCGATCTACCGGCACGCGGAAACTCTTCAGGGCAAATTCGTGCCGCGGTAAATTCTGTGGCAACATTTATAGAACGACGTTCGGGCGTCAAGTTAAGTGGCGCGACGAAAAACAGATTGTCGGAAATAGAAGAACTCGCTCTGAGCGGCACCGCGCGTCCCCTAACTTCAGACGAACTTAGCGACGTTATCACAGCCACTGTATTAGAACGTCTGTCCGTACTCTCCGAACAAGAAATTGCTCACGTTGACGATACCTTGCGAGGCTTCAAAGCCCCGAGCTTACCAAGAAGTTTCAACCGCGACTTTAAGCTGCCCGGCGGCATCGTGTTTGCGGGAACGCCCTCTGAAAAAACCATAACCCGATTGAAAGCAGTTCGAGATCAACTTGGCACTCCTGCCGGCGATGTCTTTCAAGGTATGGCACGCGGATTTGTAAAAGACCGGGTACAGGGGAGGGCGCGGTACCTGAGCAAATCCGTTCCGGAAAAATTCGGGAACATGTGGGATACAGCCAATGACAGGGAAGGGGCTGCGGCTGACGGCGGTATTACGCCGCTGCAAGCTGTCCTTATTGCTTATTCACTCGCCAGCGACGACTATTTATCTGACGATGAGATTTCGCTGGGAAGACGCATGAAAAGTCTTCAAGCAACTGCCACCCAAATAAGCGGAGAGGCGTACCCTAATCCTTTCGGACATCGCGCCTACGGAGTTAATGGGTATCTTTTCTCATCGCCACTTGATGTTGTGTTTGATGAGCAAATCATAAATCGCCTGCTCGACGGTATTGAAAAGAAGGGGGCAGCGTGAGGAAATTACGTGTTAGCTCGCTCTTTCTTGCGATGTGTCTGGTAGTTGCCTGCGATCAAAGTTGCCCTATGTCTGGTAGCCCGAATACGACGTATTTTTACAGCTACAATGACAATGGCACCATTCACTCGGGACATTTCACAACAAACGAAAACGGAACCGCCGAAATCGCTGATGTATCTTCAAATGTTGATTGCTCGAAGATAACATTCAGGGAAAGTTCTAAAATTGCACTGGAGGAGTCAGCACAAGACTGATCCTCAGCGAAGCACGCTCATTAAATTTTTGTCCAACACTATTAGCAGGAAGCTGCGCCAGGGGAGTTAATCGCTCCCCTTATTTTTTATAAAAACCGCTGGGCACTGACCTACCTTGAGCCAAACTCCCCGGCAAACGCTTGTAACCTAATCGCCCGGTAAAGTAAATTTCAGAACTTTTCTTTCCTTCCGGCTCCCTGCTTTTCGCGGGCAGCAGATTAAGGCGGGGTTCTGCGCATCTATTGTTTACCATTTACCATTTGCGGCTGCTAAACTACACGCGCGAAGGGAGGTTGAACTAAACATGGGCATCGTGATTTATGTGAAGCCGGGCTGTCCTTATTGCCAGCAGGCGCGTGAGCATTACAATTCGCGCGGGGTTGCGTTTACGGAGTACGACGCGCAGAACGACCGCGCGCGACGTGCGGAGATGTTCGCTTATTCGGACGGCGACCCGACCGTGCCGTGCATCGTCGAAGACGGCGAGTACGTCGGTTCGGGTTGGGGCACGCCTCCGCGCGGTTGAACCGTGCATGACTAGAGTCCGGCCGTGCGCCGGACGAAGACCACGGGGAAAGGTCAAAGGGTAAAGGCGAAAGGGAAACATGTCAGGCCACGACGATTTTTCTTCCCTTTATCCCTTCCCCTTTACCCTTTCCCCCTTTTTATCTTTGCCATCCCCCCCACCTTCGGAGTTAAGATAGTAACCATCAATGTTAGGTTCAACTCTGCTCAACTACCGGATCACGGAAAAACTCGGCTCAGGCGGGCAAGGCACAGTTTACAAGGCCGTCGATACCAGACTCGGACGCACGCTCGTGCTCAAAGTGCTCTCGCCCGAATTGACCTCCCGCGAATCCAATCTCAAACGTTTCGAGCGCGAAGCCCAACTCGCTTCATCGCTCGACCACCCGAACATCTGCATCATCTACGGCCTGCACGAAGAGGGCGGGCTGCACTTCATCACGATGCAGTACATCGACGGGAAGAACGTGCGCCAACTCGTCAAAGGCCGCCCGCTCGAACTTCGCAGCGCCATCTCCATCACCATGCAAGTGGCGGACGCGCTCGCCGCCGCCCACGCGCGCGGCGTGATCCACCGCGACATCAAGGCGGGCAACGTGATGGTGACCAAAAACGGCACGGCCAAAGTGCTCGACTTCGGCCTCGCCAAACTGCTCGACGAACAGAAAACCAGCAAGGGCAAGGCCGACGTACACCTGACCGAGATGGGCGTGCCCTACGGCACGGCCACCTACGCCGCGCCCGAACAGGCCACGGGCGCGCACGTCGATCATCGCGCCGACATCTTCTCCACCGGCGTCCTGCTCTACGAGATGCTCACGGGCATCTGGCCGTTTCAGGGCAAGACGAACGTCGAGGTGCGCTACGCCGTCCTGCACGACACGCCCGCGCGCATCGAAGAATTCCGGCAGGACGCGCCGCCGCGCCTGCAAGAGATACTCGACCGCGCGCTCGCCAAAGACCCGAAGGATCGCTACCAGCGCGTGGCCGAACTGCGCGACGAACTGCGCTCCGTCAAACGCGAACTCGCCGCGGCGGGCGCGGCCTCTCTCGACACGACCGACGAGTTTGAACCCGTTGCGCCGCGCCACCAATCGAGCAACAACTCCTTCGGCCGCACCTTCCGTCGCTGGCTGCGCAACATCACCGGCACGGAGACGCCGACGAGCGCGCAATCAACCTCCGCCCCGCCCGCTTCGCGCAACCCCTCCACCGCGCCGCACCGCTCCGACAATGAGACGCAGCAGACGGCGAACATCACCGAAGGCGCGCAGAAGTCCATCGCCATTCTTCCCTTCCGCAACTTGAGCGGCGACACGGAAGTCAGCTTCTACGAGTTCTCGCTCGCCGATGCCGTCATCACGGAACTGGCGCGCCTGCGTTCGCTCGTGGTGCGCCCGTCGTCTCTGATCGTGAAATACCAGGGGCTGGATCGCGACCCGCGCGAGATCGGCGAGGAGTTGAGCGTCGGCGCGGTGCTCGCCGCTTCCTTTCTGCGCGCGGGTGATAAGCTGAGAGTCAACGCCCAACTGCTCGACGTGGCTTCCGGCGACCTCCTCTGGACTGACCGTATCGACGCGACCGCCGACGACATCATCGCCGTGCAGGACACCATCGCGCAGCGCATCGTCGAGGGCTTGCGCCTCGAACTCAGCACGGCCGAGCGCGACGGGCTGGCGCAGCGCGCCACCGCCAACTCCGACGCTTACAACATCTACCTGCGCGGGCGCGATTTGATGGGGCGTTACATCTATCACACGCTCGCCAACGAAGATGTCGAAGCCGCCATCGACAACTTCAAACGCGCCATCGAACTCGACCCCAATTTCGCCCTTGCTCATTGCGCGCTCGGCGGCTGCTACGCCAACCGCGTCATTAAATCGATGGGCGACTTCGAGGACTACGAGCGCGCCGAAGAAGCCTTCCGCAAGGGTCTCGACATCGACCCGAAGATCATGGAGGCGCGGATGCACATGGTCTTCATCTATCTGGCGCGCGGCGAGAAGGCGAAGGCGCGCGCCGCCGTCGAGAATTTGCGCCACGAAGCCACGAACGATATCGGCGTGCAGTTCGTCGCCTCCTATCTCTATCGTCTCGACGGCGACTACGAACGCTCTCTGCGTAGTCTCGACCGCATGCTCAGTCTCAACCCGGCCGAGCGCGTCGTCGTGAGTTACAACCGCGCGCGCATCCTGATGTATCAGGGACGCATGGACGAGGCCATGCGCGCGCTCGACGAAGGCGCGCAAATCGAACCCGACCACCCCTTCGTCCGCACGTTTCGCGCCGTCGCCTTCTACCGGCAGGGACGCGCGGCCGAGGCGGCGGAAATTTTGCGCGACGTGCTCGACACGCATCCCGAGATGGACGGCATCCGCCCGCACTACGCCATCGCCTTGAGCAAACTCGGTCAGCACGAGGCGGCGCGCGCGCAGTTGACGGAGCGCGTTAAGGAGGTGGCCGAAGCGGATCACGACGCGCCCTACTGGATCGCGACGGCCTACGCCGTAGAGGGCATGCGCGATCAGGCGTTCAAATGGTTGGAGCGCGCCATCAATCGCGGCAACGAGAATTTGCCGTGGTTCAGGGCGAACCCCGAATGGACGCCGCTCAGAGACGACCCGCGCTTCGAGTTGTTGATGGAGCGCATCGAGAAATCACACGCGCAGGCGCGCGTCGGGGTGGAATAAGATGTAAGACGCCACGAGCGGAACGGAACGGAAGCGACATGAAAACCTTCGTCATCGGCGACGTACACGGGCGACGCGCGCAGTTGAATCGGATCATCGAGATGATCCCGCGCGACCCTGAGCGCGACATGCTCGTCCTGCTCGGCGACATCATCGACCGCGGCGAGGACGTGCCCGGCACCGTGGCGGACGTGTTGCAACTCCGCGACGAACAGCCCGAACGCGTGCTCTGCCTGCGCGGCAACCACGAGCAGATGTTGCTCGACTTCGTTGACGAGGGCGCGACCCTCTGGCTGCACGCGGCCGTCGGCAGCGAATGCACCTTCCAGCAATACACTGGCAGCCCCTTGCGCGTGCGCAGCGAGCAAGACTTCGCCACGCTCCGCGCCGAGTTCACGGCGGCCGTCCCGCCCGCGCAGCTCGAATTTTTCCGCACGCTCCCGCTCTTTTACGAAGACGATTACGCGCTCTACGTTCACGCCGGTCTGCCCGGCGGCGCGCACCCGCGCGACACGCCCGCGCAGCATCTCCTCTGGTCGCGCGACGGGAATTTCTTTCGCAACTACACGGGCAAGCCCTGCGTCTTCGGCCACACGCCCGCGCCGCTCCTCCCCCTGCGCGGACGCCTCGGCCGCCACGGCATCTACATCTCGCACAGCGCCATCGGCATCGACAGCGGCTACATCCACACGTCGCCCCTCAGTTGTCTCCAACTCCCCGATTGCATGCTCTATCAGGCCTTCGCCGACGGCCACACCGCCACGCACCATCTCACCGCCTTCATGCCCGAACCGCTAAAGAGCATGCAGCGCAGAGTGGCGACGGTTTAAAACAGACGGGCGGGGAGAGCAAACAGAAAAGGCGAAGCGCACATGCTTCGCCTTTTCTACTTTGCTCTCCCCGCCCGTCTGCTCTTGCCTTCCCGTTACTGCCGGCCGAAGCGCGCGCGGTACTCGACCGAGTTGACGAACCCGTGAACCATGACGCGGTAGCCGTCGCCGCGGTTGATGACGCGCATCCAGTTCTGGAAACCCTCTTCCTCGGGGTCGCGCTTGAGGTAGCCGAAGTATTGCATGGTGACGAACGCGCCGTTGTATTCGGCCGCCTCGACATTCGGATGCTCGACGACGGCGCGCAGGACGCCGGGGATCGAGCGTCTGCCCGCAACGAGGTCGGCTTCCAGCGAGGCGCGCGTCACGTCGCCCGTGAGTGTCACGCCCGTGTTGGCCTCAAGGCGGGCGACGTAGTCGGCAGCCGTCGTGCCTAAGTAGGCCGCGCGGAAGTCTGCGCGCTGCACCCACGCCAGCGCGAAGGCGTCTTTGCTGGCGTCAATCTCGGCGAGCGTCTGGCCGCTGATGCGCGCCATGTCGCGCACAAACTCGGCGTAGGTCGGCTTCCGGTTGAAGCTCACGCGATAGAAGCGATAGACGAAATAGCCTCTCATCTGAAACTCCTGCGAGCGGAAGAAGGCCGACGAGATCGTGATGCGGTCGCAGGTTTCGTCGCGGTTGATGTCGGGGCAGCGATTCCAGACGCCGACCCACGCCTCCTGCCCCGCCGGTTCGGGTTCGCGGCCGAGGAAATCGAGATAATGCATCCGCACGAAGAAGTTCGGCTCGTCGATCGGGTTGGGGCGCGTGTCGGGCGTCGTCTCCGCCGTGTCGTTGTCCGTGATGGTGACGTAGGCCGTGGACAACACGCCGGCGATCACGCCGGTCGCGTTCATGAGTTGGAGGGTGAAGACGTGATCGCCCTCGACGTAGGCGTCGTCGATGAGGGGGACGCTGATTGTCTTCCGCGCCTCGCCCGGCGCGAAATGGAGCGCGCCCGTCGTCCTGATGTAATCCGAACGTTCGGTGGCGCGACCCCGCTCGCAAGACGCGCTGTTGTCGCCACAGGGAGGCACTTCGCGCGTCTCGTACTCGACGGTGGACGCCTGCGTCAGGTCGCCGAGCCGCGTGACGACGAACGCGTCGCCGCCCTGCCCGTCCTCGCGCACGCGGTACAGGACATTGCTCCACTGGACGGTGGTGATCGCGCGTTGCGGGATGGGCGGGTCGGGCTGCCAATCGGGATCGTAGTCGTCGCTCTGGTTTTGCGTGAGACGGGTGAGGGTGTTGTCCTCCGGTATCCCAAAGCCGATCAGGCGGACGTAGATTTCGCGCTGCCCGTCGCGGTTGGTGGTGAAGACGACCCGGTTACGATCCGTCGTCTGCGACGCATGTGTGTTAGCCCACGGGTTGCTCGAAATGACGAGCGGGTGCAGGCTTCCGCTCGCCGACACGGAAGAGAGTTGCGGGAAGGTCGTGACGACGTTTGGGAACGCGGTGGAAGTGTAGATGAGTGCTTGCCCGCCGGGCGTCCACGTGGGGCCGCTCGCCTGGGGCGGGTAGGAGAAGGAATTGAAGGGCAGCGGGTTGTGTGCGACGCACGTCTTCCCGGTGCCGTCGGCGTTGATCACGAAGAGTAAAAACCTGACTCCGGCTTCGGCGTTGGGCGACGGCTCGCGCCCGACGTAGGCGATGCGGGTGCCGTCGGGCGACCAGGCCGGGTCGGCCACTTCCGTGCTCCCTTCGAGGATCGGGCGGCGCGTGCCGCTGCCGTCGGCATTGACGACGACGAGGCCGGACGTTTCGCCCATCGCGCTCCCGACAAAGACGAGCTTCGTTCCGTCCGGCGACCAGGCCGGGTCGTAGACGCGATAATCGCTCGCGGAGTTGTCGAAGTTCGTCACGGCGCGGACGTTCCCTCCGTCGGCGTCCATCACGTAGATGTTCGAGCGGCCGCTGCGATCGCTGGTGAAGGCGATGCGCGCGCCGTCGGGCGACCAGACCGGCGTGGCGTCCTTCGACGGGTGGTTCGTGAGGTTGGTCTGGTTACTGCCGTCCGACTCCATCAGGTAAATTTCCGCGTTGCCGTCGCGGTCGCTCGTGAAGACAATTTTATTCTCGCTGCCGATGAGCGGCTGCCACGCGGGCTGGCTGTCGATGATGCGCGTGTTGGGAGAGAACCTGAAGAAGTCCGTGCCGTCGAGATTGGAGACGCCGATGTCGGCGGACAATTCATCATGCGTGCGAAAGACGATCTTCTTCCCGTCCGGCGACCACGCCGGGTCGTAACGGGCGCTTCCGTTGAGCCGCGTGAAGTTGTTGCCGTCGGGCGCGATCAGGTAAGCCTGGTTGACAGGGCCGTTCCGGTACGGCTCTCCCTCGAACATGATGCGCGCGCCGTCCGGCGACCACTTGGGCGCACCGATGCCGATGACCACGGTCTGATCCAGAATCTTCCGCTGGTTGCCGCCATTGGCATCCATGATGTAGAGGCCGGTGCTGGCGGCGGATTGCCTTTCCCCGGAGACGTAAGCGATCTGCGCGCCGTCGGGCGACCAGGTCGGGCTGGCGTCGGGCGCGGGCGTGTTCGTCAAATTCGTCTCGCCGCTGCCGTCCGCGTTCGCGACGTAAATGTCCGAGACGTTATTGCGCCGGGCGGAGTAGGCGAGTTTGGTTCCGTCGGGCGACCAGGCGGGGAAGCGTGCGGCGACGATGGGCAAGATAATCTGATTGCTCCCGTCCGCATTCATCACGACCAACTCCGGTTCCGCGCTGCCGGAATCAAGGCGGGTGAAGATGAGCTTCGCGCCGTCGGGCGACCAGGCGGGCGACGCCGCGGCCGCTTGCGGGGTGTTCGGCGTCAGGTTGGTGGGGTTGCTTCCGTCAGGATTCATCACCCAGATGTCGTCATTACTAACGTAGGCGATTTTGCCGTTGACGCGGCGGCGCGCAAGCGGCGGCGGCGCGGCGGTTGCCGCTACTACTACTGCGGGCGAGGCGAGAGGCGCGCTCGCGGCGACGGTCAGGCGCGCGGGCGTCGTCAGGCAGAAGATCAAACTCGCGGCGACGATGAGCAGGCAGGCGCGGAACGCGGCGGGCAAACTTCTTTTAGTTCTCTGAAAGTACACTTAATTCTCCAGCGCACCGGCGGCGGCGTAGGTGAGAAATTTCGTTTTGTCCGAAAGTTCGCGGAGACGTTCGGGCGTCTCTGCGGACGATTGTTTCGGACGAGTGCGACGACGCACGCAAACGCTGTTTCAGCGCGCTGATTATGTTGTCTGCCGCGCGGGGGTGTCAAGAAAACTCAGGCGCGGCGTTCGAGGATGAGGCGCGCGATGGAGCGGAGCAGGGGCGCGCTCTTTTCGCCCGCCGGGAGCGCGTCGAGGGCTTGCCGGTAGACGGCGCGGGCGCGTTCGCGCGCGTCCTCCAGGCCGTGGAGCGCGGGGTAGGTGGCCTTCTGCGCGCGGGCGTCTTTGCCGGGCGTCTTGCCCAGAGCCTCTGCGGTGGCCGTCACGTCCAGCAGATCGTCCGTGATCTGAAACAGGAGGCCGAGCGCGGCGGCGTAGTCGCCGATGGAGCGCAGTTCGCCCGGCGTCGCCCCGGCGATGAGCGCGCCCGCGCGCGCGGCGGCCACGATGAGCGCGCCGGTTTTGTGCCGGTGGATGAGATCGAGTTCAGCGGCCGTCACGTCGGCGCGCGACTCGGCGGCCAGGTCGTGCGACTGTCCGGCGATCATCCCGGCGGGCGTCCCGGCGGCGCGCGCCAGTTCGGCCACGAGCCGCACGCGCACGCCCGGCGCGAGCGCGTCGTCTTCGGCGATGGTCTGGAAGGCGAGCGCCTGCATCGCGTCGCCCGCGAGGATGGCCGTCGCCTCGCCGAACTTGACGTGACAGGTGGGACGCCCGCGCCGCAGTTCGTCGTCGTCCATCGAGGGCAGGTCGTCGTGGACGAGCGAGTAGGTGTGGACGAGTTCGAAGGCGCAGGCCGTGTTGGTGAGAAGGTCGGGGGGGGCGTCGAACGCTTCGCCCGTGGCGAGCACGAGCGCGGGGCGCAGCCGCTTGCCGCCCGCGAAGAGACTCCAACGCATCGCCGCATGCACCGCCACCGGCTCGACGCCTTCGGCGGGCACGAGCGCGTCGAGCCGGGCGTCAACCAGCGCGCGCGTGTACTCAAGATACGCGCGCGCGGCTTCTACGTCCGCCGTCTCCACGGCGCGCGCGCTCGCGTCGGGAGCCGTGTCAGAAGACGCTCTCATCGTCCTCGGCCTCCGTCTCCTCGCTCAACGCCGGGGCATCGAACTCCTCGCCGCCGAGCGCGCCGACGACGCTCGTGCGCCCATCGCCGCCGTCGCGCTGCAACAGCACCTCGATGCGCCGCTCCGCCTCCTGCAAACGCTCCTGGCACTCGCGCGAAAGGCGCACGCCCCGCTCGAACAGTTCCAGACTCTTCTCCAGAGGCAACTCGCCGCGCTCCAACTCGCGCACGATCTTCTCTAACGCCGCCAACGACGATTCAAAATTCTGATGCTGCGCTTCCGCTTTCTTCATTTTCATTTTAACGAGACACTTGATTCACTTCGCCAAAGTAAAAGCCGTCAGTTGTCAGTTGTCCGTAGTCAGTTGTCCGTTGTTCAATCCGATCTTTAGCAACTCGTGTGGTCATCACTTGCAACTGACAACTGACCACGGACAACTGACTACGGACAACTGACAAAGACCTTTCTTCCAGTTCATCTCCCCATCATCGGGAACGTTCGCGCCACCTGCTCGGCCACGCGCGCCGCCAGGTCGTCGCTCTTGACGGAGGTAACTTTCCACGCCGCCCGCCCTTCGCCGCCGTCGCCCCGCAGCCCGAACTCGACCGGGCGTTCGTTGACCTGATACGTCACGGTCGCCGTCCGGTTGTCGCCCTCGCCCACAGTCTTCGCCTCGCCCGCGCGCGACAACGCAAAGGCGCGCACGAAGAACGGGTAATCACGCGCGCCGCTCGTCTCCGCGAGCCGTTTCGTCTCGGCCATCAACACGCCGCGCACCTGTTCGCGCACGCCGGGCAGCCACACCTGCGCGTTCTGCGCGATCTGCCGGCGCACCTGCGGCGGGATGTCCAGCGAATTGTCGTTGCCGCGCACGCGCTCGATCACCTGCGGCACGACGCTGCGACTCACGCCCTCGACATCGACCAACTCCTCGAACGCCGGTTGGTCGTCCGCCCCGGCCGCCTCCGCCGCGAGCGCGAGCGTATAGGCCGGGCTGCTCTTGAAACTCTGCCACCACCACCAGCCGGACAGGCACAGCAGGAGCGCGACGGCCGCCAGCGCGATGCCCGCCACGGACAACAGACGCCGTCTGCGCCCCTGCACGCGACGGGAGCGAAACTTCCCCTGCCAACGCGCGACGGCCGCGCCCCTCTCTTCCGGCTGCTGCTGTTGCTGCTCGACGTTGACGACGATGCGGCTGCGCCGACCCTTCTTCGCCTTTTCTCCCGGCACGGTGGACATCAGTTATCGCCCTCCATTCCTTCGACCCGGCATTCCAGCGCGCCCTCGGCCAGCCGCACCCGCAACCGCTCGCCGACGCGCACCCGTTTGTGTGAACGCACCACGCGCCCGCGTGCATCCTGCACCAGCGCGTAACCGCGCCCGAGCACCCCGAGCGGCGACAGCGCATCGAGCGAAGCGACCGCCACTTCGAGTTGCGCCCGCGCATCTTCCAGCCGCGCCCCGAAGTTCGCATCGAGCGCGGCGCGCGTCACGGCCAACCGCACGCGCCCCTCGCTCGTGCGCGTCGCCGCGCGCGTGGGTGACAGCCGCTGCGTCACCGTTTCCAACTTTCGCCGTGCGCGCTCTCGCGCCCGCGCCATCGAGGTTTCCAGTCGCCGTGTGAGTTCGTCCGTTTCGCGCCCCGCTTCGCGCAACCGTTCGCGCACTTCGTCGAAGCCTTCCGAACTGACCGCCTCGCGCACGCGCTCGCGCTCGATGAGCAGGCGATATTCGACCGCGCGCATGAGGTCTCGCGTGAGCGTCAGCACGACGGCCGTCATCTCGTCTTCGCGCGCCGCCACCAGTTCGGCCGCCGCCGAGGGAGTCGCCGCGCGCACGTCCGCCGCGAAGTCCGCGATGGTGAAATCCGTCTCGTGCCCGACGGCCGAGATCACGGGAATCCGCGACGCGCGAATGGCGCGCGCCACCTCCTCCTCGTTGAACGCCCATAAGTCTTCGCTCGAACCGCCCCCGCGCCCGACGATGATCGCGTCGATCAAATCCGCCGTGCGCCCCTCGCGCCGCGCCCGCTGATGATGTTCGTTCAGAGACCTGATCGCGCGCGCGATCTCCGCGCCCGCGCCCGCGCCCTGCACGCGCGTCGGCGCGACGAGGACGTTGACGGTGCGCGTGCGGCGCGTGATGACGTGGATGATGTCGCGGATGGCCGCGCCCGTCGGCGACGTGACGACGCCGACCCTTCGCGGCAGCAGCGGCAGCGGCCGTTTCAACTCTTCGGCGAACAACCCTTCGGCCGCGAGCCGGTCGCGCATCTGCTCGAACGCCACGCGCAGCGCGCCCGCGCCGATGGGGTCGAGACCTTCGACGAGCAATTCGTATTCGCCGCGCGGCTCGTAGACCGTGATGCGCCCGCGCGCGCGCACCTGCAAACCGTCCGAGGGGCGAAAGCGGATGCGCCCGTTGACGCCGCGAAAACATTTCGCGTGCAGTTGCGCCGACTCGTCCTTGATCGTGAAATACCAGTGGCCGGAAGCGGCCGCTTTGAAGTTTGAAATCTCGCCCTCAACCCACACGGACGTGAAACGGTTCTCCAATGCCCCGCGCACCTGCGAAGTCAATTCCGACACCGACAGCGGGCGTCGCTCCGTCTCGTCGAACAGGGATAACAGCAGCGGACTTTTCATCTGTGCGGATGGTAACACCCGCCGCCGCACCTTTCCAAAATGGGCGAATTAATTTGCCCTCGAAGCGGCTTAGAAGCTGTTTGAACGAGTCCCGTCAGGGACGATTGCTGATAGCCCGGCACTTCAGTGCCGGGAGAGTAATGGACAAAGATATATCAAGTCCCGTAGGGACGATTGACTCGATCGTCCCTACGGGACTCAAGTCGCCGGTTGTATCCGTCCACCCGGCACTAAAGTGCCGGGCTATCAGCAATCGTCCCTGGCGGGACTTTTCAGACAGTCGCTTAGTTCGGCTGAGAAGTTGCCGCCCCGACCACCGGGCTGAGGCGCACGACCGCGCCTTCGCGGGAGACGCGCACGCGCACGCGTCCGCGCGTGGGGGCGGAAGTCGTCGCGTAGCTGACGGTGTAGGAGGTGCGCAGTTGCGCGACGATGTCGTCGTAGGCGAGTTGGAGTTCCTCGAACCGCCGCACCGGGTAATAGACGCCGCCGGAGACGCCCGCGAGTCTCCGCCCTTCTTCATCGGCGCGCGAGGTGAGCGCGAGGTAGCGCGTGCGGGTGGGGTCGAGCGTGGTGGCGGCCGACGGCGCGCTCGAAGCGGGAATGAGTCCCGAAGGAATGTAGAGCGGGTAGACGACCGCGCCGGTTTCGATGATGGTTTCGAGGATGTTGGGGAAGGGGATGAAGGAGCGGTTGTCGTCGCCGTCGGAAATGACGACGATGGCCGTGCGCTCGTCGCGCAGCGGCTTCAAGGTCTCGACGAGCGTGTAGGCGAGCGCGTCGTAGAGCGCGGTGCCGCCGCCCGCTTCGATGTCCTTGATGCGTTGCGCCAGGAGGGCGCGGTCGGTCGTGAAGTCGGAGATGACTTTGATGTCGTCGCGGAAAGTGACGATGGCGACCCGATCCTGCTGGCTGACCGTGTTGACGAAGGCGAGCGCGGACTTTCTGACGAAGTCCAGACGCTCCTCGACGCTCCCGGACACGTCGAGGAGCAGCACGAGATTAAAGGGCGTGCGCGTCGTCGAGACTTCCACCACCTCGCGCGCCGCCTCGCCTTCCGAGACGCTGAAGTCTTTGCGCTCAAGCCCGGCAATCGCGCGCCCCTGCCTGTCCGTCACGTTCGCCGTCACGCGCATCACCTGCGGCGCAACCTCGCGCGCGGCGGCGGCGCGCTCGCCCTGCGCGGCGACGGTGAGCACCGGCGCGCCGCCGCGCGGCGGCGGGAGCGTGCGCGCGTATTCGCCCACGTAGCGCGGCGTGATCTTGCGGATGGCCTCGATCAAATCCTGGTTGCCGCTCCTGATGATGGCGCGCGCCGCCTCCGTCAACTGCCGCTCGCGCAAGTCCGCGGGCACGCTCGCCGGATCGACGCCGAAGAGAATCACGCCGCGCTCCGTCTCGAAATCCAACTTCACGCGTTCGTCGAGCTTCGCCTTCTTGTCGCCGAAGCGACCCGACACCTCGAACCGCCCGCCGCTCTTCTCCTCCACGCGCCCCAACTCCGTCTCGCTATAAAAACGCGGGCGGCTCGCCGTCCAGCGAAAACTGTAGCGCAGAGAATCGAGCGGCACGTCGGCTCTGATCGTGCCCGTGTCGGTCGTCGCCTCGACCTCGCTCAGAGACCCCGACACGTCAACCGCCCCGGCGCGCGTCTCGACCCGCACGCGCGCGCGGCGCGGCACGCGCAAAAACAGATCGACGCGGTCGCGCTCTCCGCGCCCTTCCCTGACTTCGACCTCCACGCGCCCGCCCTCCGAGAGCGTTCGCACGTCCGCCTCGCGCACCGCCGCCCCCGGCGACTCCGCCCTGAGCGACACGCGTCTCAACTCCTCGCCCTCCCCGGCCGCCACCACCGTCACGCGCCCGCTCAGGTTTTTCACCGACACCAGCACGCCCGCGCCCGCCGTCGCCTCCAACTCACGCTCCAACCCCTGCGCCCGGCACACCGCCGCCGCCGCGCCGACGCCCACCACACACAACGCCGACAGGCACAACGCACGTAGCAATCTCAGCTTAATCATTTGGAAACACGCCTCGAAAGGTTATTCGCAGGAACACGGTTTGCGGGGAGCCGACTCGCGCAATCTTGCCCAATCTCTCGCACGATGGTCAAGCCGGACGCGCGCCGGGATTGTATTTTATGAATGACTGTTGTGTAATCCCGCCGGGCGGCGGACGCGCCCAGTGCCGTACCACCCGATGACGGAACAGACCACAAGGAGACAAAAAGCCTCACGATGTTGAATGAAAACGATTTCAGCGACGGCGTGTGGCCTAAGCTCCCCGCGCGGCGCGCGCGCCGCAAGTCTTTCTTCGTGGATAAGCGGCGCGAACTGCGTCTCGTGCAGGGCGACGCGTTGGAGTTGTTGCGCGCCGCCGCTGACGAATCGTTCGATTTGATCTTCGCCGACCCGCCTTATTTTTTGTCGAACAACGGCGTGACTTGTCAGTCGGGGCGGCGCGCGAGCGTGAACAAGGGCGCGTGGGACAAAGCCCCGGCGGTCGATGAGATTCAGGCTTTCAACGTGGCGTGGCTCGGCGAGTGTCGGCGCGTCTTGAAGCCCGACGGCACGATCTGGGTGACGGGCACGGCGCATAACATCTACAGCGTCGGCTTCGCGCTGCAAACGCTCGGTTATAAAATCCTGAACGACATCGCGTGGTACAAGGTGAACCCGCCGCCGAATCTCGCGTGCCGTTATTTCACACACGCCACCGAGACGATCCTCTGGGCGAAGCGCGACGCGAGCGCGCGCCACCGCTTCAACTATCAGGAGATGAAACGCGCCAACGGCGGCAAGCAGATGCAATCGCTCTGGCCGATCATGCCGCCCCCGGCGCGCGAGAAGCGTTACGGCAAACACCCGACGCAGAAGCCCGAAGCGTTGCTCGAACGCATCCTCTGCGCCTCATCCGACGAAGGCGACAGCGTGCTCGATCCTTTTTGCGGGAGCGGCACGACCGGCGTCGTCGCGGCGCGCACGCGTCGCCGCTTCACCGGCTTCGACGTTGACGAAACCTACCTGCGCATCGCCTCACAGCGCATCACCGATGAACTCACCGTTCTGGCAAGCCATCTTCCGCGCGGCGTTTAATTTTCAGGAGCCGCGCCGCACCGCGCCGCCCGCGCTCTCCGCGCGACCCGTGCTCGCGCGCGACGAGGCCGTGCGGCGCATCAACCTGCTCGCCGGGCGCGACCTGCGCGCGCTCGCCGACGAACTCGGCGTGACGGTCTGGAAAGCGGGGCGCAAGAATAAGGGTTGGGCGGGGCACACGCTCGAACGCTACCTCGGCCTCGCGCCGAACTCGCGGCAAGCCCCCGACTTCGGCGAGTGGGATTTGAAACTCGTCTCGCTCAGGCGCGCTCCCGAAGGCGCGCTCCGCGTCAAGGAGACGATGGCGATCACGATGCTTGAGCCGACCGAAGTCGTCTCGAATCGTTTCGAGGACAGCCACCTCTACGACAAGTTGCGGCGGCTCGTCGTCGTCAGCCGCATCTTCGAGACGGAGGAGGACGCGCGCTCCGTCCTGCACGCCGCCGCGACATTCGACTTGGACGACCCGGCCGTCTTCCACGCGGTCAAAGCAGACTACGAATTGATCCGCGCGACGATTCGCGAAAGGGGCTTCGCCGCCCTCACGGGCGACCTTGGGCATTTGGTTCAGGCGCGCACGAAGGGGCGCGGCCACGGCAGTGTCTCGCGCGCCTTCTACGCGCGCACCGCCTTCGTCGCGCGCATCCTCAATCTGCACAAACTGGCCTCGATGCCGCGCGTCCTCCCCGCCGCCGACGACGACGCCTCCGGGTTGGCAGATTGAGCGCGCCCGACTAAAATCACCTCTCCCCTGCCTGAGCGATGATGTTCGCGGGCGCGCGACAAACGCTATTCCCCGAAACTGAATCTCACTTGACGGTTGAGGCCGTGACAGACGCCTATTCCCTCCCCCGCCGGAATTGATTGCCGCCTTATGACCTTCGACAAGAGAAAACTTCTTCTGATCTCCGTCGTGTCGCTCGCCACGCTGGCCTCGGTTGCGTCTATCGTCCCGCTCCAACCGGGCGGCGGCGCGACGTGGAGCCGCGAACGGCCGGAAGCGAACACGCCGACGCAGCCCGTGCCCGCCTCGCTCGTCTCATCAACCGGAGACGAGGCGCGTCTCACGGAAGCCGTCGAGACGGCCGAGACGACGGCGGCGGCCGCGCCGGCCTTAGCCTCGCCCGCCGGCGAGCAAAACCGCGCGCTCAGAGACGGCCTGCGCTGGACGTTCGGCGGCAAGCCGCAGCGCGGGTGGGCGATCTACGTCCCGCTCATCCAACGCCTGATCGGCACGGACGCAGACCCGGCGAGCGAAGACTTCGCCGCGCATCTCGCGCGCTGGCAGCGGCGTGCGGGACTCGGCGCGAGCGGCGTGCTCGACGAGGCCACGCTGATGCGAATGATCTCGACGTGGCAGGGACAGCGGCGCAGAAGCAGCACGTACCCGCAGCCCGATCAACTGCTCACGGTTCCCGCCGCCGAGTTTTGGGACTCGTCGCGCGCCGACGAACTGCGCCAAGTCGAACGCCAAACTTACGCAGCTTACAGACGCATGTTGGCCGCCGCCATCGCCGACCCCTCGCTGCAACTCTCGACTCGCGGCGACGAACTCGCCGCATCGGAAAAGTATTTAAAAATCATTTCGGCCTTTCGCTCGCGCGAGTATCAGGATCGCCTGCGCAAGTTGGAGCCGGGAGCGGGTCGCGCCGCGCTGGCCGTCAACAGTCCACACTTCACCGGGCGCGCGCTCGACCTCTACGTCGGCGGCGAGCCGACCATCACCAAAGACCCCAACCGCGCCCTCCAGACCCAGACGCGCGCCTATCGCTGGCTCGTCCGCAACGCCGAACGCTTCGGCTTCTGCCCCTACTTCTACGAACCCTGGCACTGGGAATACTGCGCGCCCTAATCCCGGCGAAATCGCCGTCATGGCTGCTCGGCGTCGCGATGTTGACTTGAGCGCTTGAAAAAGCGTGTGGCGATGGTCGCAAATTATTAGCCCGCTAATAACGGCCTAATACGCGTTCGGCAATTCTTAATTTCTAAAGGTCAAAATGTGATGAATACCCTCATGTTCTTAGCTGCTGCGTTTGTTATTGGGGTGTTTATTTTTCTACTTGTACAACTGCTTTCCATAAAGATGACTAAATTAATGCGTTGACAGAATATGCCTAAATGTTAAGCTGTCTTACTGTTCTTCAACCTCAACCTGGGAGCACGGCGCAATTAGAATGTTCTACGGGGATACGCCTCACTCCCATCGAACCCCAGGAGAAACAAAGATGCATAACTCGCTCACCAAGTATTTCTCTAAATTGTCGCTCATGCTGGTTGCACTTACAGCTTTAGCCGGAGCGGGAATGATTGTGAAGAGTCAGGCCAATGCCGATAGAGTGCCCCCTGGGAAGTGGACTTTCGCGGCCGGGCCTTACTTCGGCTCTGATTATGAATCAATACCGGTGGATGTATTTCGCGTAACTACAAATGCAGCTAAGGGGCTGACGGTTACAAGTGTTGGATTGCACAACAAAGACACCAGAGATGTGACAGGTGTCAGGATGCGTTGGTATCTGAAAGATAAAGACCAAAATGGTCGGATACTGTTAGAAGGAGAAACGCCTTTAATAGATGTTTCCGTATCAGCCGGTAAGGGGAAAATGTTGGATTATCCGGTCGTTTCCTTCGCCGGCATTTATAAGTCCTTGGTGAGAAATGGGAGTCTCAGTGGCAACTTTCGCATCGAGATCGCGGTGTGTGAGGTTCGTTACGCAGATCAAACCGCGTGAGCTATGGGTCAACTCAGCCGGTTAAGTTTCAAAAAAGCTGCTTATTCCGCCGCCATGACGTTCGGCTGTCAGGGACAAGGATGTGCATATAACGGCACGCCGGGAGTGGAAAGCTATCAATGAAATTCCAACGTAGGAACTACCTGTCTCCCTTCGACCAACGGACAGGCATGTACCGAAAGCAGGTGTCCAAAGTCCGGCGAGGGTGAATTTGACATTGAAGCAGGCGGTAATACCTAGCCTTACTATCGAGAGCAAAGTTCAGGAGGGTGTGGTCTTTCCACACCCTCCTGAACTTTTATAATAAGCGGCGAATTCATTCCGCGCTAACGTCCGACAACGTATTCGAGCCGAGCGCGAGTTAGCATATTTCTCATCGAGAACTTGCGTGTATCGGCGTTGTGCGCGCGGTGGCTCAATTCCGGCGTTACGCTGCGCGCCGCTTCGCCGCGACCTTCTTCTTCGCCGCAGGTGAACCGACGAGTGGGAGCACGCGCCCGTCGGCGAGCGCACGCCCCGCCGTGATGCTCTCGACGCTCACGACGTATTTCTGTTTGCCGTTGACGCGCGCGAGCATGCGCTTGAGCGTCGGCTCGTCAATGGACGAGGCGTCCACGCCGCTCGATTCGAGTTCGGCGCGCAAGGCCGCGATGGTGTTTGTGCCGCGCTCGTACACGTCCGGGTAGAGGTGCAGGTAGCCGCCTTCGACGACCTGCGTGTCGTAGTTGATGTCAACTATCAGCGGCTTGTCTAATTTGGCGACGACGGTGTTCTTCGTCACCTTGGCGTTCGCGATCTTTTTCGGCGCGACGGGCACGCTGCGCGCGGCGACGATCTTTTCGGCCAAATCGTAGAGGTCTGTGCGGAGCATGCGGATGCAGCCGTGTGAGACGAGATTGCCGAGATCGGTCGCGGCCGCCGCCTGGTGGATCAGGTAGCCGTAGCCGAGCGGGATTTTCAGTTTGCCGAGCGGATTCCTGGGGTCGCTCGCGCGAATCACCTCGCCCGCCTTGACGCCTTTGCGCCCCGTCACCCACTCGCTGTTCGGCGGTATCCAATCGGGGTTCCAGATGATCTCCGAAGCCTGCTTCTCGCCAATCGAGATCGGAAAATCTTTCTTCCCGACGCCGACCGCGTAAGTCTTAACCTCTTTGCCGTTCTGCCAGAGCGTGAGGCGAAAGGCGGGCACGTCAACCGTGATCTCGATGTCCGGCTCGCCCGCCACCAACGCCGCGCGCTCGATTTGGCCGCCCGTAAACTTATCGGAGCGCACCGATTCGTTCGAGCGATACGGCGACGCCAGTTTCTGCGCCCCCGCCGAAGTCGCGCCGAAGGACATTGCCAGCAGCGCGATCACGATCAAATTTCTGCCTGAAAAATTCATGCCTGAGTTTCCTCTGCCCGACCATTACATTCGCTCATTTAGATGCTTACGGGAAGAATCTGTATATTTCTTTTCTGTTAAGACACCGCACGAAGATTGCCATGTCATTCTCGAACACCAGCCCCAGCCGGTAATCCCCAACTCTGATGCGGTAATAATTGCCGCCGCTGCCCGCGAGACGCTTCAGGCGGCTCACTTCCTGAAGTGTCGCCGCCTGTTCCACTTCCTCAATGGCCGCTTTAACCTGCCCGAAGACAGCCCTGTCCTTAAGTCTCTTCAAATCGCGGGTGAAACTCCCCCTGAACTCCGTCTTCACGCTTCGCCCTCTAAAATATCGAAGACCTCCTTGCGGCTGACAGTCGCGCTGCCCTCGCCTTCTTTGATGGCATGCACGAGAGCCGCGTCTTCGAGCGCGTCGGCAATCAGTTCGCGCAGCAGGTCTTTCCGTTCGTCGAAGAGTTCGACGAGCGCGTTCTTAAAGAGTTCCTTCATTCTTTCTTCGTCAATGTCCGCTTGAGTCATGGCGTCCCTCCGAAAACTTTCAATGCCCCGCGCGATAGTATTTGATGCCGAAATAGATCGCCTGCGAGAGGCCGAGGAAGAGGCCGATGACCGCGCCGAAGAGTTCGATCTTGCGCAGGTGTTGCTGGGCGACGGAGAGGACGAGGGTCTCCAATTTTTCGACCGGGTAGTTTGAGACTTTGGTGCGGACGATTTGGCCGATGTCGAACTCTTTGATGGCGATGGGCAGGCGTTCGCGCGCCGCCGCGTTGATGCGCTCGGTGAGCGCGTCGGTGGCGCGGGCGACGGTGTGCGCGGGCAGGTGGTCGCCGATGCGGCCGATGGGGGCGATGAGCAGGCGTTCGAGCTGCGCGCTGAGGATGGCATTGATGGTGCGCGCCGTGTCTTCGCGCGCCAGCACGCCGAGCAGGGCTTTGGAGAGAAAGCTTTTGAGGCGCGCGGCCGAGTCGGGACTGGCGTGTTCGAGGAGCGCGCGGACGGTGTGCGGGCGGATGCGCGCGAGCGCGTCGGAGGTGTAGGCCGAGACGGTGGTGGAGAGTTCCGCGCCGCGCGCGATTATCAGGATGCGCCCGGCCACCTGCTCTTTGATCAGTTCCAACTTATCGGGCGCAATCGTGCCGACGAGTTCGTCGATGGGGCGCGCGAGCAGGTTGTCGATCATCGAATCGAGAAACGCCTCGGCCTCCTGGGCGAACGCCTCGCCGCGCAGGAATTCCTGCACGCGACGCGGCAGGGTTTTGTTGACCATCTCGTCAACCTCGCCGTGAATGCGTTCGCGCGAGACGAAGATTTTTTTGAAGAAGCCGAGTTGGCCGTAATAGTCGTCCACCTCGCGTTTGATGAGCGCGCCGATCTGCATGCGCGTCTTTTTGTTGGAGGCGATCTCGGCGAGGTGTTCGGCGATGGGGGCGAGTTGGGCGTCGATGCGCTCTTTGATGATGGCGACGGCGTCGGGCGTGAACACCTCTGCGAGCGTGGCGCGGCTGTGGGCGAGTTCTTCGACGCGCGCGCTGACGAAATCGCGCACCTTCCCCTCGAAGCCGCGCTCGTTGACGAGATTGTGAAAGCGGCTTTCGACGAAGCCGACGATCCGCTCGTAAGTCTCGTCGTCGATGGCATCGCTCAGGCGGCGCGCGAGCAGTTCGTCAACGCGGCGGTCGATGAAGGAGTTGATGGCGGCGGCCGTCTCTTCGCTGCGCAGGATGCCGGCGACGTAATCGGCGACGCGCAGTTGGAGCGCGCTGATGGCGTCGAGGACGGGCGCGCGCACGGCGGCGGGCAGGGCTTCGATGAAAGAGCCGCGCGGCGTGTCGAGCAGGTCGCGCGCGTGCGTCGAGACGAGGTCGGCGACTTTGCGGCGGAAGAAATCGGTCTCGAAGAGCGCGTCGGTGATGGTGTCGTGCGAGACGAGTTCGTTGCCGACGGCGTTGCCGATGGTTTCGGCGAGCCGTTCGCGGTGACGCGGGATCATGCCCTGCGGCCAGATGGTGAGGCCGAAAAGTTTGACGGCGCGGTGCGGCCGAAACAGCATCCGCACGGCGAGCCACGCCGCGCCGTAGCCGTGGAAGGTGGCGACGAAGACGATCAGGAACAGCTCGAACCACTTGCTGTGGACGACGGCGTTGACCCAGTCGATAGAGACCACCCCTCAGGCGCGCGGCGAATTTTCGGGGGACGCCTGCGATGCTAAACGCACGGCGCGCGGGGCGTCAAACGTAAAGTCAGACGCGCGCCCCCTTCGGGGTCGGATTCGTCCACTCAGCGCGTGCCGGGGGCGGCGCTCAGACGCTTCCGCTCCCTCGCCCTGCCCGCGTCTATTGTCGGCATCCCCTTCGCCGGTATTAACGCCCACCTCTCGACCCGCGGCTCCGGCTCGCTCGCGCGCGGCCCGAGCAGGTCGGCGAGCGCGCTCTCAAGGTTCGTGTAGAGAAACTTGAAGTGACTCTCGACGAGACGCTCGGGCAGGCATCGGCGGCCCGTGAGCGCCAGCTCCGGCTCCGTCCTCAGCATGAGAGCGCCGAGGCGGACGAGCCAAGCGGGCAGGCGCGGGCTCCACGGCCG
>DASVVO010000029.1:0-12284 GCA_036386515.1 Pyrinomonadaceae bacterium | reverse complement strand
AAGGTGCGCGGCCTGGTCAGCATCCGACGGGACGACTGACCGGCCGCGCACCTTTTTGTGCGTGTCTCGGGCGGCGAAAGCCGCTTTTACAGCGTGCGCGCTACCTGATGCGGATGCGCGGCGCGCTTCCGGCCGGGCGGCTCGTGTAGGTCTGCCCGGCAATCGTCACCGAGACGATCAGCGGTTGGTCGCCAAGCCCCGCCAGGTCTGAACGCAGCCGCACGTTCAACTGATCGAGACCCGGCCTATCGGTCGGCGTGTTGCTGATGATTTCGGTTCCGGTCAACGTCCGGTCGCCGATTCTGACGGTGATCGCGCTGACCGGCACGTTGCGAATGCCCGTCAGCATGATGGCGAGAACGGTCGGCGTCGCCGTGCCCAGCACATCGGTCGTGACGGGGAAGCCTTCGGCCGGTTCCTCAATCAACGTCATGTTGGTGAAGTTGAAGACCCGCGCCCGCATCGTTTCCGCATTCGTGAAGATGTCGGGCTGCGCGGCGATGACTTGCAGGACGCTGGTGACGCTCCTGACCGTCGTGCCTTCGCGGATATTGATGACCACCGGGTAGGTGTTCGCGCCCGTCAGCGCGGCGAGGCCGGGCGGGACGACGAATTGAATCTCCGTCGGGCTGACGAAGTACAGACCGGCCGCGGCGTGGCTGATCGAGAGCGAGACGCCGCCGAGTTCGACGGGCAGCGGCGGCCGACGGCGCGACTCGGACGAAGCGTCGCACACGGCCTCCGGTTGACAGATGCGCGTGGTGATCGTGCCGAAGCGCACGGCGTCTGCGGCGGCGGGCGCGCGCACGATGCCGATCATGCCGGGCGCGAGGCCGGGCACAGGCGTGGCGGCCGGTGTCGGCGAAGGCGTCGGCGTGGGCGAGGCGGCGGGCGTCACCACTTCGCGCTCGGTCGCGCCGGTGAAATAAGCGAGCACGGTCGAGGCGACGGACGTGCTCGTCGTGTTGGGCGCGGCGGAGGGGACGGTCAGGTAAAAGGCTTCCGCCGAGGGCGTGGTCTCGCCCGTGGCCGCGCCGTTGCCGCCGCCGAGTTCGCCGTTGAAGGTGAAGGCAAGCCGCTCCGTGGTGTTGCTGACGAAGGGTTGCAGCGAGGCGAGCGTGTCTCTCGTGGTGTTCGTCAGCCGCGTGAAGGCCTGCGCGCCCTGCGCGGTGGGGATGGCGACGGCGTAAATCTGCTTGAAGCCGGCAGGGTTCAGCCCCGTGGTATCGGCGGGCGCGACGCGCGTGCCGGCGGGCGTGAAGTTGAGCGTGGAGGTGAACACGAGTTGCGTGTTGTCGCCCGTGAAGACGGGGAAACGCAAGATGTCCTCTTCGTTATCGGCGACCGAGCCGCGCGGCCCGACCTGGATGAACGTGTCGGAGGCGATGACGTAGACGTAGAGGCCGCGCACGGCTTGATTGGTCGTGTTATCGCCCTTCGGGTTTTCGGCCACCGTCTCGAAGGCGACGAAACGCCCGTCGCGGCTGAGGCGCGGGCCGGGACTGAGCAGGTTGATGAGGTCGCTCGGGTTGGTGCGGCGCGTGCGCGTGGCCTGCGTAAGATTGCTGACTATCGCGCCGTCGAAACCGGCGACGAACACTTCGGAGTTGCCGTCCGCGTTGGTGGTGGGGATGGTGTCGTCGCTCAGATTGCGCATCACGGTCGCGTTTGAAATAAAGGCGATGACGGAGCGCGTCTCTTCCACGCCGTCATCAATCGACGTGTCGCCGGAGATGCTGGGATTATCGTTGTAGGTGAAGAGGCCGGTGGTGTTCGTCACCTGCGTGAACGCGCCCGCGGCGAGGTTCAACGTGGGGTCGGAGGTTTTCGTCCAGGCGAAAATTTCCGGGTTGGTGTCGGTGTTCCTGGTCAACAGGTTGCGGGTCGAGACGAAGACGATGCGCGAGCCGCGGTCGTTGAGTTGCGCGGAGCGATTGTCGTCGGCGACGAAGGGCGCGCTGGTCGCCGTGCCCGCCACCGGGAGGCGGCTCGCCGCCGTGTTGGTGATGCGCGAGAAGGCGTTTTGCCGGAGATTGGTGAACCCGATGTCCACGCCGTTGCGCAAATCGGCGGCGGCAACGTCGGGGATGCGGTAGAGGAAAAGCTCCTGGTTACCGTCGGCCATGAGGGCGGTTTTGTTGGTATCGCCGTTGAAGCTGAACGGGGTATCGGCGTTGGAGCTAAAGACGATCCAGCGGCCGTCGCGGCTGATGAAGGGGCGGTTGTTGCTCACCTCCACGGCGACGTTGCTGAAGTCGGTCGGCTTCGCCGGGTCGAGGGCGGGGCGGTTGTTCGGCTCGGTCGTGACGCGCGCGCTCGTCGTGTCGGTGATCTGGAAGATGCGCCGCTGGGCATAGTCGTAGAGGAAAATTTCGCGGTTGCCGTCGGCGTTATTGACGCCCCTGGTCTGTTCGGTCGGGAGGAGAGTAGCGAGGTCGCCCGCCGATTCGAAGACGACGAAACGCCCGTTGCCGCTCATGCCGCCGACGTAGGAACTGGCGGTGGGGGAAGCGGTGATCTGCGTAAAGAATGAATGGGGCGTGGGCGTCGGCGTCGCCTGCGCGAAGGCCAGCGTGGCCGACAGGCAGACGAACGTGAGCGCAAGTAAAGACAGTCGAAAAGCGTTTTTCACCGGAAAATCTCCAAATGAGGCCGAAACAGGATTAGCGATGTTCATGAAATTCTTGAGACCGCCGTTCGCCCACGGCAGCAAGGCCACGAGAGGCGAACGGGAACGGGCATTCTAAGCGCAACGCCCGCGTTAGAGCAAGTTAGGCGACCCCTGCTCTGATGAGCGAAGCGGGGCGCGCAGTTGGCCGCGACGGAAAGGATGAGGGATGAATGAAGAAACGCGCTCAATCGCTCGAAGGCTTCTCCGGTTCATCCCTCACCCTTCCCGCTCTCGTCCCTTCGTTTACTGCTGACCGAACCTCAGGCGGTACTCGGCGGAATTGAGGAACGCATTGACCATCTCGCGCGGGCTGACGCCGCGTGCGAGCGCGTTCAAGTTGTCCTGATAACCGGCCGGTTCCGGCGTCCGGCGCAGGTAGCCGTAATACTGCACGGCGACGAACGCGCTGTTGAACTCCGCCGTCTGCACCTGATCCGAGTCGGCGACGGCGCGGAACACCTGCGCCCGCGTCAGCGAGGCGGCGTCGAGTTGGTTCGTCAGGGACGCGCTCGTGAAAGTCACCCTCGTCTCGCTGTCCGGGGTGGCCGGGTCGGGCGTGGTCACGGAAGTCAGACCGTAGCGGCCGAGCAAGGCCGCCACGTAAGCGGAGTTCGAGAGGTTGCCGTAAGCGGTCTGGAACTCCGGCCGGGCGGTGAAGGCGGCCGCCAGTTGAGCGCGGCGGGCGAAGACCTCTTCCGGGGTCGCCCCGGCCACGAAACTCATGTCCGAGACGATCTCCGTGTACTGCGGCAGGCGGTTGAAGGCCAGCTTGTAGAAGCGGAAGACGTAGAAGCCCTTCAGGCGAAACTCCGGCGAGCCGAAGAACGACTGGGAGACGGCGATGCGGTCGCAGTCCGTGTTGGCCTCCGGCCCCGTAAAGATGTTGGCGCAGCGCGCCAGGACGCCCGACCACGGCTCGGCGTCTTCCGGTTCGCGCGAGAGGAAGTCGAGATAATGCTGCCGCACGAAGAACGGGACGGAGGCGACGACCGGGTTCTGCGCGCCGGGCGCATCGTTGTCCAGGATAGAGATGGTGGCGACGTTCTGCGCGGCGAGCGCTGCGCCCGTGCCCTTCGGATTGCTCAGTTGCAGTTGGAAGGTTTCCGTGGCCTCGTCGTGGCCGTCGTCGATGACGGGCACGGCGACGGTCTTGCTGTTTTCGCTGGGGGCGAACGAGAGCGTGCCGACCGTGGTGGAGAAGTCGCAACGGGCGTACGCGCCGCCGTTATTGCCGGTGGCGTCGGCGCATCCGACGGTGAAGGTGTCGCTATCGGTCGTGCGATAGTCAACCGTGGCGGCGGCGGACAAATCGCCGCTGCGCGTAATCATGAAGGTGGCGCGCCCGTCCTGTTCGCTCAAGGTGTAGTTGGCCTGCGCGATCCCGATGCTGTTCGGCCCTCCCTGAGCTTTCAGGGTGGCGGTGAAGTTTGCGCCCTGATCGGCCGTCAGGCTCGCGATGTCGATGCTCGACGGGGCGTAGGTGTAGTTCGGGTGCGAGGGCGTGATGCTGTAGGCGAGGTTCGGCGTGAGGCCGGTGAACGAATAGTTGCCGGCGGCGTCGGTCATGGTGGACGCGCTGCGCCCGCCGCTGATGAAGACGGTCGCGGGCGCGCCCGCGCCGCCCGCATCCGTCACGCGCCCGCTGACGGTAAAGAGCGCGGCGGAGCGCGGCGCGAAGGTGACGGTCTGAGCGTTCGACAGGCTGATCGGCTGCGTGCTCTGGCTGACCCGCTCGCGCGTGTGCGAAGCGACGATGTAGGCGTCCGGTTCGCCGCCGGAAATGCCGACCACCGGGTAGAGGTTCGTGCTGTTGCCGTAGCGCATCTGGATCGTGCCGTCGCTGCGCAACTCGATCTCGAAGTTGACGTGGGTGCCGTAGTTGAAGGTCACGCCCTGCCAGCGAAAGACGGCGCGGTTGGCGTCCTGCGTCACGAAGATGCCGCTATCGGAGCGCACCGACGGATTGATCTCCAGGTCGTCCCACATTCCCGCGATCATCGTCTGGCCTTGCATGGCTTCGACGGAGCCGGGCACATCGTCGGCGTCGCCGTTGGTGCGGCGCGGAGGCTCGGAGAAGTAGAGCGCGCCGTTGGTGGAGACGGTCAGGGTGTTGCGATTGACGCCGTAGAACGGGAAGGCGAAGGACAGGTTGTGCGTGGCGTACGCGTCGTCGCCCGTGACGATCGTGGTGCCCGCCTGCGGCGCGAGGCCGGGGGCGGCCGTGAGCGCGACCGTGTAGGGATTGCTGCCGGAATTGGAGGGCACGGTCACGGAGACGGAGGCCGTGCTCGTGTTGCCCGTGTCATCATAGACGCGCAGTTGAACCGTGCCGCTGAAGTTGTTGAAGGGCGCGTCAACGACGGCCGTCTGCTCCGTGCCGGCGGCGGCCGGGACGAGCGTCGTCGGCAGCAGAGTTCTGGCCTGCGTCGTCGGGTTGACGAAGAAGAAGTCGTAGTCGGCGGCCGTGCCGGAGTTGCCGTTGTCGCCGGGAGCCGTCCACGTGAGCGTGAGGCCGCGACCGCTTTGGGCGGTAACGCGTAAATTGCCCGGCACGGCGGGCGCGGTCGTGTCGTTCTCCAGCGCGGTCGTCATGGCGTTGGCGACGTTCAAGCGGCGACCCGTCGTGGTCTTGCCCGCGAGGGCGGCCACGCGCGGGCCGGTGAAGGCCAGCACGCCGCGCAGTTGCGACGCGGTGATGTTCGGATTAGCGGCGCAGATGAGCGCGGCCGCCCCGGAGACGTGCGGCGTCGCCATCGAGGTGCCCCAGAAGTAGGAGTAGGTGTTGCCGGGCGTGGTGCTCAAAATCGCGGAGCCGGGCGCGCCGACGCTCACGGCGCGCGCGCCGTAGTTGGAATAACCGGCGAGCTGATCGTTGTGGTCGGTGGCGGCGACCGAGATCAGGTTTGAGACGTTGTAGCCGGCCGGGTATTGCGGGAGGGAGAAATTATCTGTCGTGTCGTTGCCCGCCGCCGCGACGAACAGAATCTCTTCCTGCGCCAGGGCAGTGATGGCGTCGAGTTCGGTTTGCGATTTGCCGCCGCCGCCGTAAGAGTTGTTGAGCACGCGGATGTTCGCGCCGCGCGTGCCGCCGGACGTGCGCCACAGGGCGCGCATCTGCCTGGCGTAATTGTAGGCGCGCACCGTGACCCTGACGCTGCTCGGCGCGGGGTCGTCCTCCTCGTTCTCCGGGTCGCCGAGAATCTTGAGCGACATGAGTTTGACGCGCCAGTTGATGCCCGTCACGCCGCGCGCGTTATTGCCGCTCGCGCCGATGGTGCCCGCCACGTGCGTGCCGTGCGAGTCAGGGGCGTGCGAGCCGGTTTGACTCGTGGGGTTGTCATAGACGGTGGCGTCGTTGTGATAAAAGTCCCAGCCGTGAACGTCGCCGGCGAGGCCGAGGTCGCCGGGGCTTGGATTAGTCCAGATGTTGTCGGCGAGGTCGGGGTGGGTGATGTCGATGCCCTCGTCCACCACGCTGACCACGATGCTGTCGCTCCCCTGCGTGATGTTCCACGCGCTCTCCGCGCCGATGTCGACGCCGGGGATGCCGTTCGCCGTCTCGCCGGGGATGGCCGGAGTCGCCTGCCCGGTGTTCTTGAGCGCCCACATATTGGGAAAGGAGGGGTCGTTCGGCAGCGCGAACTTGCGCCGCACGTAGTTCGGCTCGGCATAGAGCACGTCGGGGCGGGCGGCCAGTTCCGCGACGGCTTCGAGCGTGCGCGCCGGGTCAACTTTGGCGACGCGCAAACCGCGCACCGTCTCCTGGAGATCGAAGGCTTCGAGCCGCACTTCCATGCCGATCTCGCCGGGCAGCGACATCGTCGCCGCTTCCGCGCTCGCGGCCGCCGCGTCGCTGCGGAAACGCACGAGCACCTCGCCCGGCACAAACTCCGCGCCCTCTAAGACGTTGGCCTGACCTTTAGCGACCGAGGGCGTGCGGGGCGGCCGGACTGCTTCCTCCTGCTGCCACGCGCCCGCGTTGACGTAGGGGAGAACGGCGACGGCGACCAGGAGGCCGGCGACTAAAACGACGCGGCGTGCGGCGCGCACGCGGCCTGCCAGTTTCCGGCCGAGCGGGGAACGAAACATCTGTATTCTCCTGTATAAAAAAAACGCGCTTCCCGGGTTGATCAATGCGCGCGACGGATTCGTTGAAAATGGCCTGAAAATTAGAATTGTGGGGGGTGTCCGGCGAAAGCCCGCGTTCCGGCTTTGTGAACTCCCATTCAGATGCTCGACGGACGCCCTAAAGATGTACGCGCGCGCAATATTTTTCGGATGTTTGAGGACTTTTTTCGCCCGCGCGCGCCGCTCGCCGTCAGCGGAAATTCTGCCCGATCTGCTCCGTGCCGAACGTGCCGATGCCGTTCAGGCGGAAACTGAAGACGACGCGGTTCTCTTTGCGCAGGCCGAGGTTGAAAAACGAGTCTTGCAGCGTCACGGCGCAGCAATCCCAGGCGTAGCCGACCGTGACGGTGGAACTGATGAGCGGCGAGTTTTTGCCCGGCCGGTTCTGGAAATCGAAGAACAAGGCCGCGCCGCCGAACAATCCGCGCTCGCGGTTGCCGATGAACACGTACGGACTCCACTGCGCGCCGCGCAGCGTGCCCGCCTCTTTGCCGCGCGCGTCGGCGAACTGCCGAAGCGAGGGCGCGAGCGTGATGGCGCGCGTGTAGTAGAAGGTCTGGAAGGCCTGCACGAGCCGCCGGTTGATGCCGAAGCTGACCGAGAGGTCGCGCACGCCGCCGCCCTGCACGTCGAGGTTGGTGCGTACGTCGGCCGTCAGGTTCGGGTGCGGGCGGTAGCGCGCCTCGACGTTCAGGGGCGAGAAGCGGCGCGGCACGCCGCCGTAGGTGAACCCGGAGAACGTGTTGATCGGGTAGAACTGGTTGCGCCGCCCCGCGATGAGCGCGCCGCCGAAATACGGGTCGAAGAAATACTTGCCGCGCACCGTGACGGACAACACCTCTTCGGGACGGGTTGAGACGGGCGCGAACGACTGGCGTTGCCCGTTCGCCCCCGCGCCGACGCCCGCGACGACGCCCGCGCCGTTCTCCGCCCCGTCGCCCGCGCCGTTTGTCGCGGGCGTTTTGCCGCTCACGTTCTCGGTCGAATGGCGTTTGAAGAAGCGGTTGGAGAAGCCGTACTCGATCTCGTTCGTGTCGGCGATGGCGTCGGTGGAATCGAAGCGGATGATGCGCGGAAAATTGTTGATGCCGGTGATCTTCCGGTAGATGACGTAAGGCTCGATGACGTGGCGGAAGCGAAGGCTGTTGTCGCCGCGATAGAAGTTGCGCGCGAGCGCGGGCGACCTCACGTCGAGACTGAGGTTGGCGTAGACGCGCGACACGTCGCGGCCGAGCACGAGACGCGTCAGCGGGTCGATGGAGTTCGAGTAGTAAGTGCCGCGCAAACTGGCCGTGGCCGTCGCCGACCAGCCTTTGTGATAGACGGGCACGGCGAAGGTCGGGTTCACGTCGAGCCGCTGCACGACCGAGGGCGTGATGATGGGTTCGCCGTCCGCCTCCAGGCGAAACTGCGCGAGGTCTTCGACCGTCTCTTTGCGGCTCACGCCTTCGAGCGCGCCCTCGAAAGAAAAATAGGCGGCCAGACGCTTGAAGTAGCTGAGGGGCGAAGGCCGCTTCTGCAATTCGATGCTCGGCAGATTGCGGATGCGGATGCGCGCGTTCGGCAGCGTCGTGACCTGATTGCGCGCGAGGAAGTTGAAGCTGTAATCGCCCGCGTTCTTGTTGACGAAGAGTTGCGAGCGTTCCTCGGGCGAGATGGCCTGCTGGATGTTGTCGGAGAAGACCTGCCGGAAGGCGAGGCTGGAAGTGATGTTGATGTCGGCGGCGGCGAGGAAGCCGTTCGGGAAGTAATGCACGCCGTCGGCGTAGAAACTCGACCCGCCCTGATCCGGCCGCTCCAGGCTCTCCTTCCCTCCGAAGATGCGATCCTGAACGTTGTAGAAGCCGAGATTGAAGTAAGAGCGCGAGTTGGCGCGCGTGCGCAGGTCTGCGCCGAAGCCGAGGCCGCGTTTGGTGAAGATGTCGTTTCTGAGCGTCACGTCGGCCGAGCGGCCGAGCGTCTGGTAGTAGGCGTTCGAGAGGCGGAAGCCCTTCTTGCCCGAACCGCTGAAGGTCGGCGTCAGAAAGCCGGAGGCGCGGTCGCGCCGCTTGAGCGAGACGGAGACGTAAGGCAGCGGCACGAGCGTCATGCCCTTCACCTTGAACTTCGGATTGCGCGCCCGCACGCGGTCGTTCAGAGTGATCTCGGCGCGCCTGGCCGTGAAACTCCACTTCGGCGTCTCCTCATCGCAGGCCGTGATCTCGCCGTTGATGATGACGATGCGGTTGGCCGACACCTTCTCCACGCGGTCGGCCGTGAAATAGATGATCGTGCCGTCTTCGGTCTGGTTGGTGAAGCCGGTGGAGTTGAGGAAGAAGCCGAGCTTGGTCGCGTAGTTGAACTCGGCGCGCGAGCCGGTGATGCGTTGCAGCTCGCCTTGATCGAAGACGACGTTGCCTTCCGCGACCACGCGGTTCAACGCTTCGTAGACCGTCAACCTGTCGGTCTGCAAGCGAAAGATGCCGATGCGCGCGTCAACGTTTCCTTCGTTGACGACGACGCGCGCGCCTTCCTCCCCGGTCGCGGTTTGCTTGTCGGTGTCGATGTCGAGCTTCTCGGTGGATTGGGTGGCGTCGGCGCCGGTTCTGACGGGCAGGCGCGGGCGGATGGGCTGTTCCTGTTGCAGCGGGTTGACGTTCGGCGTGTCCGTGATCGGGTTCAGCACCTTGCGCTCGACCGGGTTCGCCTGCTGCTGCTGCGCGCGGGCGAGCGGGGCGCAACCGGCCGCGAGAGCCGCGAAGGCGCACCACGCCAGCAGCACACGCGCTCCGCCGGTCGGAAGATTTTTAATGCTAGAGAGGGAACGCAAAAGAGTGAGCTGAAAGCCTCCGCCGCCTTAAATAACCATCGCGCCCGAGGCACTTTTCCGTGCGACGACCGAGCGCGCGCTTTCGTTGCAAAAGCGCGGCGATGCTAACATGCCCCGCCGAGAGGCGACAAGCAGCTATCATTGTCAACGGAAGTTTCCGCCGCGGCGCGCCGGTGCGCCGTTAGACGGATATGTAGTTGTTGCCCCGCCGGCAGACGTGTACTATCGAACCGTACTCCGAACGCCCTGCCACGAAGCGCAACCGACCGAGGCCGCGATGTCTACTTTTAACACTTACTCGCCGCGCGAAATCAGAGACTTGAGGGAGCGGCTGCAAGCGTCGTTGCAGGAGTGCGGGCATTTGCAGGCGGCGGCCGAGACGTGCGCCCGTTTGCTCTACGAAGAATTTACGGAGTCGCTGGTTCTCGCACGGGTCTTCGTCACCCTGCCGTTGAGCAATCTGCCCGCGCGCGACAAAGCGTTCGTGGCCGCGCTGACCGACGCGAAAGCCATCACGCCGCTCCTCGATGAAAAGACGCAGGTGCTCTCGCTGCTCGGAACTTACGGGGCGCAACCCGAATGGCGCGACCGCTATCAATCACAGGGGCATCTCGGCATCCCGCTCGTGACGGCCGCGTTCGTCGAGTCTATCCCGATGGTCGCGCGCCTGATGAGCGACATGGGTATCGGCTCCGACTGGTTCGACAAATTCGAGCCTGACATTCTCGTCAAAAATCTGGGGCGCGCGGCGGGCGTCTTCTACGTGCGCGAGGCGCGGACACGGCTCGATGCGCACGATCGCAAGATCGTCTCGGCGCAGGATTTCGTCGCGGCTCACGACATCCGCACGGTCTTCGGCCTCGGCGGGAGCTACCTGAACGGCAGCTTCATCACGATGATCTTCTTCACGCGGGAAACCATCGAACAACCTCAGGCCGAGGCGTTCATGCTGCTGGTGAACACCTTCAAGACCGCCACCCTCAAACTCGTGATGGACGGCGCGATCTTTCCCCGCGCCGGCCACGCGACCCCGCTCGCTACCTGAATAACCCGCCGACTTCCCGGCTCCGAAACTTGCTGACTCCGGCGCAAGGCACGGTGGCCGGCCACACGACCAGCCTCGTCACCTTCAAGATTTACAAAGGCGAAATTCCGCTCGCTCCGATGGTAAAGCGTCGTCGTGTACGTGTAACGCGCGCGCCGGGCGGGAGAGTTTCGCCGAACGTGCGTCTCCAGCGGTGACCGCTGCCGCCGCCGCCCTGCCGCTTCCGTGCCGCCGCCTCGCCGCTTACCCGCCACCTCGCCGGATGCGCCTCGCGCCTGTCGCCCACGGGCGCGCCAGTTGCTATTATCGCCCGCGATGAACGGTCAGGCTTCCGGGAATGTGCGTCTGATGATCGTGGCGGGCGAGGCGTCGGGCGACGCTCACGCCGCCTCGCTCGTGCGCGCGCTCCGCGAGAGTGCGCCGGGCGCGAACTTTGAATTTTTCGGCGCGACGGGGCGAGAGATGCGCGCGGCCGGGGTCGAATCAATCGTCGCGACGGACGATCTGGCGATCACAGGCTTGATGGAGATCGGCGGTGCGCTCAAACAGTTCTGGCGCGCCTATCAAAAGCTCAAGCGCGCGGGCATCGAGCGCGCGCCCGACGCCGTCGTTCTCGTTGACTGGCCTGACTTCAACCTGCGCCTCGCGCGCTTCTTCCGCAGACGCGGCGTGCGCGTCGTCTATTACATCAGCCCGCAACTCTGGGCGTGGCGCGCACACCGCGCCCGCCACATCCGCCGCGACGTTGACCTCCTGCTCGCCATCCTGCCTTTCGAGCCTGCGTGGTACGCGGCGCGCGGCATCACCCACGTCGAATTCACCGGCCACCCACTGACCGGCGAAGTCAGGGCGCGCTACGACCGCGCGGAATTTTGCCGCCGCCACGCGCTCAACCACGCGCGCCCGCTCGTCGCGCTGCTCCCCGGCAGCCGCCGCCAGGAACTGCTGCGTATCCTGCCCCACCTGATCGACGCGACGAAGACGATCCACGCGGCGCAACCCGACGCGCAGTTCGTCGTCGCGCTTGCGCCCAACCGTTCGGACGCGGAGGCGCAGGCGATCATCCGCGCCGCGCTCGCCTCGTCACACGCGAAACTCTCGGAACGCATCACCGTCGTCCGGCACGAGACGCGCGAAGCCCTCGGCGCGGCGGACGTGGCGGCCGTCGCCAGCGGCACGGCCACGCTCGAAGCCGCGCTGCTCGAAACGCCGCTCGTCGTCGTCTACAAAGAATCTTTTCTCAACTGGCACACGCTCGGCCGTCTCATCAACACGGAACACTTCGGCCTCGTCAATCTCGTCGCGGGCGAACGACTCGCCCCCGAACTCATGCAGAACGATTTCACCGGCGACACGCTCGCCACCGAATTGTTGAAACTCCTAGACCCCGTCCGCAACGCCGCGATGCGCGCCCGCCTGCGCGCCGCCACGCAAGGACTCGGAGCGGGCGGCGCATCCAGGCGCGCCGCCCAAGCCATCCTGCGAGTTATGCGTGAGTGGAAAAATGAAGGCGGGAGGAATACTTAAACACGGTCACGACCCGTCGCCGTGCGGAGCAGGAAGGAACACGTCGCCGTGCGGAGCAGTAAGGAGTCGGCCGCCCGTTGCTTTCGAGGAAGACAACGGGCGGC
>DASVVO010000028.1:0-17588 GCA_036386515.1 Pyrinomonadaceae bacterium | reverse complement strand
CGATCGTGAAGAGATAAGAACAGGTTTCTTCTCTTCACGATCGACGATTCACGATTCAAGGCTCTTGACGATTCACGAATTTTTGCCGGTCATGGTGTCCTGCGCGAGTTGGACTTCGGTGAGGACGGTGTTGATCATCTGGGAGAGGCGTTGGGCTTCGGTGTGGATGATTTCGGCGAACTCGCGCGCCTCGCCGGAAACGCTTGAGTCGCCCATCAACAGTTCGGCGAAACCGTTGATGCTCGTGATGGGCGTGCGCAGTTCGTGCGACATGCGCGAGATGCGGTCGCTGCGTCCCTGTTCGGCCTCCTGCATTTGCAGCACTTCGCGCACGGGATGGTCGGGGAAGAGTTGGGGGGCGCGTTGCGGCTGCTGGCGCGTGAGCAGGCGGTCGATGAGCCAGAGGCGACGGAGCAGCACGGCGAGCGCGAGCACGAGCGCGGCGACCGAGACGATCATGGGCACGCCCGGCGGGAGCGTCGCCGGGAGCCTGCCCGCGCTGGCGAGAGTTTGCAGCGTCAAGGCCGCGAGCAGAAACAGCGCGACGAAGATGTAGAGCAGCTTGAGAAGGTAAGTACTGGAACTTTTCAAGATCGGATTTCCGGGGAGCCAGAGGCGGGCGTTTAAAATTACGGCGGCAAAGTTACGGCCGGGGCGCGCCCGGCCTGCATTCAGTATGACTTGGCCGGACGGTTTGAGGCAAGCAAATTCTTTACCCGGCGGGAGCAAACTCTCCTTTTAACCGCCCGTGAGCGCGACGAGCGCGTCGAGCAACTCCGACTCTTCCTCAGCGGCGACCGTGCGTAAGTCGAGCACGACGCGCTCGTCGAGAATGCGTGCGATGACGGGCGGGCGCGCTTGCCGCAGCCCGGCTTCGAGGGCGTCGGCGGAAGTTTGCGCGCGGGTGACGGCGATGAGGGCGGTCGGCGGATGCGTCGTGGGCGCGGAGCCGCCGCCGATGGCGGATTCCCCGGCGATGATCTCGAAGCGGAACGCCTCGGCGCGAAGACGCGCGCGGGCGCGGCGCAGGAAGGCGCGTGCGCGTTTTTCGATTTCCTCGCGCGAGGCAGCGAGCATTCGCATGGCGGGCACTTCGGTGAACGTCGCGCCGCGCGCATGTGCGTCGAGCGTGGCGGCGAGGGCGGCGAGGGCGAGTTTGTCGGCGCGCAGCGCGCGGTAGAGCGGGTTGCGGCGGCAGCGTTCGACGAGGGAGCGGCGGCCGACGACGAGTCCGGCCTGCGTTGCGCCGAGCAGTTTGTCGCCGCTGAAGGTGACGATGTCCGCGCCCTGCCGGATGGATTCGCGGATCACGGGTTCGTCCAGACCATACGAGCCGAGATCGAGGAGCGCGCCCGAACCGGCGTCCTCGTAGACGGGCAGATCATGTTCGTGCGCGAGCGCGGCGAGTTCGGCGAGCGCGGGCGCGGCGGTGAACCCGACGATGCGATAATTCGATGGGTGGACGCGCATGATGAGTTGTGTCTCGACCGTGATGGCGCGCTCGTAATCGGCGAGTTTCGTGCGGTTGGTGGTGCCCACCTCAATCATGCGCGTGCCGGACTCGGCCATCACGTCGGGCACGCGAAAGTCGCCGCCGATCTCGACGAGTTCGCCGCGCGAGACGATGGTCTCGCCGTCGCGCGCGAGCGTCGAGAGGACGAGCAAGGCGGCGGCGGCGCAGTTGTTGACGACGAGCGCGGCCTCCGCGCCGGTCAACTCCGCGAGTAATTCCTCCGCCCGCGCGCCGCGCCTGCCCCGCGCGCCCGTCTCCAAATCGTATTCGAGCGTGCAATACCCGGCCGCCTCTTCCGCGACGGCGCGCCGCGCGGCCGGCGAGAGCGGCGCGCGTCCCAGGTTGGTGTGCAGGATGACGCCCGTTGCGTTGACGACGCGGCGCAGGCCGTTTGCGTCGGCGCGCGCCACGGCTCGTTCCAGACGACTGACCGCCTCGGCCAGCAACGCTTCGCGCGAGGAGGGCGCGCCCGCGCCGGGCGCGCCCTCCTCGCGCGCTTGCTGTAGCTCCTCGCGCAGTTCGTCCGTGACGCTGCGAGCGAGCGCGGTGAGACGCGGCAGACCCGTGCGTTCGCCAAGCGCGCGCGCTTCGCGTGTGCGCAGCAGCGCGTCGATCGAGGGCAGGGCGCGGAGCAGTTGGGTAGCGGCCATAGGAGTTGTCCGTGGTCAGCGATCAGTGGTCAGTGGTCAGTTGTTCCGTCCGGCAAAAAACGAGCATTTTTAAAGCTGCCCGCCGACGGATGATAGCAATAAACCGGGCGGATAATACCAATAAACCATCGCCCGTGAACAACGGACAACCGACCGCCGACCACGGGCGACTATTTTCATTGACACCGCCGCGAGCCAACCGTTATGTTCAAAATGGACGCGCTTTCGGTGAGGGCGCGGGTAAGGAGAGGTGAACAGACGTGCCGATTCGCCAAAACAAGTTCGCGCAACGAGTGAGAAACGGTCAGCAGACGCCGCAAAGCGGGGTCAGAAAAATGATCGTCGAGCGCGATGCCCAGCCGACCATCGAGGAGCAACTCGTCAGGCTCGAAGACGACGTGCGCAAGTTGAAAGTCGAGTTCGACATCTACTTCAACGGCTCGTCGAAGCGTCCGCCCTATGACACGAAGGGGCGCGTGGAAACGCTCATCAAACGACTCGCAGACGAACGCCAACTCACCTACGCCCAACGCTACCAATACAATTCCCTCGTCGCGCGCTACACCTCGTTCCGCGACCTCTGGCGACGCACCATCCAGGATCGAGAGGAAGGGCGCGGGGCTTACGCGCAGCGCGTGAAGGCCAAACAGGAACAGGAAACCGCGCCCGCCCCGCAGCGCACCACCTTTGTCTGCGCCGACGCGCGCACGGACGTGCCCACGGTGAAGAATCTCTACGACACGCTCATCGAGGCGAAGCGACAATGCGGCGAGAACGTGGACGATTTTTCGTTCGCGCAATTTCATCGCATGCTGGCGCAGAAGACCGAAACGCTGAAGGAACGTCTCGGCTGCGAGCGCGTGAGCTATTCGGTGGGGTTGGAAGGCGGGCGCGTGCAGTTCAAGGCGAAGGCCGACAAATAAGCGGGCGCGAGAGCCGGCGAGGCCGGCTCAGGTCGCTCTAAAAAAACCGACGGCGCGCTCGCGGGATGATCCTGCTGAGCGCGCCGTCAATTTGTGCCTTCCGAAACTTTGGTCGAGTCCTTCGGGCTTGTCTTACGCTTACCGGCTCTCTAGAGACCGGAAGCGGTCAGTGGCTTTCCTAAGCGGAAGCTTACGTAGGGGGAGTTACGCCTTCGTCACTTTTTCAGCCTGCGGGCCTTTGGGGCCTTGCGTCACTTCGAATTCGACCTCCTGGCCTTCTTCGAGTGTCTTGAAGCCGTCGCCCTGAATGGCGCTGTAGTGAACGAAGATGTCTGACGAGCCGGGCTGTTCGATGAAACCGTAGCCCTTCGCATTGTTGAACCACTTGACCTTACCGGTAATTCTAGGCATAGCTAACGAATCCTCCTAACGATTCGGGTGAAACGGTACAAAAACAATTTTGTGGTCGTTCTTGTACCTGTGGGGTTGATACTCTCATGAGCCGGAAGCGTTTGAGCGAACGCCCCCTTCGGAACTGCATGAAGACAAAAAAATCCGCCCGTGGCGAACTAGCGTGACGACGCGTTCTTCACCATATGCGGACGGAGCGGGAGACTACACAAACTCATTTCTGTATTACGTCTAACACCAGGCGGATGAACGAGTTTGGTCACCCGTTCTGCGTACAACGACGGCGCATACTAAGCGAACCCGTCAGAACTGTCAAGCATAAAAAACTTCGGATAAACGCGTCTTAGGGCTGCGCGCACGTCACCCGGTCGCGCGTTTTGCCGGGCGTGGGCAGGTAGGCGCGCGGGTTCACCGGCTCCTCGTTGATGCGCACTTCGTAGTGGAGATGCGGCCCCGTGGAGCGTCCCGTCGAGCCGACGCGGCCGATCAATTCGCCGCGCGCGAGTTGCTGCCCGGAGACCACTTCGATCTTCGAGAGATGCCCGTAGCGCGTCGAGATTCCGTCGCCGTGGTCGAGGATGACGATCTGCCCGTAGCCGCCCTGCGTGCCCGCGAACTTCACCGTGGCGATCCCGGCGGCATAGACGGCCGTGCCGCGCTCTGCGGAAATGTCCTGGCCGGAATGAAACTCCGAAGACGAGCCGCCGAAAGGATCACGACGCCCGCCGAAACTGTCCGTCGCCTCGCCGCCCGCGACCGGCCAGATCGAAGGGACGCGGGCGCGTTCGCGCAAGGCCGATTCATAAGCGCGCAATTCCTGTTCTATTTGGACGGCGCGCGTCTCTACTTCGGCGATGGCCGCCGCGTCCATTTCGACGAGCGGGCCGCCCGCGCCGCGCTCGCTCGCGCCTTGCCGGCTCTCGTCCTCTTGCGCCGGTGCGCCGGAAATCTCCGCGATGCGGCGCGAGGTGTCCTCGATGGCGTCCACGCGAGTTTCCAGTTTTTCGAGTTGCTGTCGCTGTTTTTCGTTCTCCACGCGCAGGCGCGTGTTCTCCTGTTCGATCCTCGCATGCTGCGCGACGCGAAACATGCCGTAGAGGCCGTAGAGCGCGGCGCACAAGACGAGGCACAGGACGGCGCTTCCGGCTTTGAGCCAGCGTTTATGAATGCTGATGCGACGAATTTTGGAACGTGAGCGCGAGGTGCGGGCGACGATAAAAGCGTAAAGACGGTCGTCTCTGGTCATCGGGAGAATGTGCTCCTTTATCACTAATCTGCGCGTAAAACACACAGGGAACAGCGCAGATGAGCGCGAAAGTCACTGTCATCCGAAGTCGGCGACGGTGCGCGAAACCACAATTGGGGGCTTCTTTATTAGGTTTGAACCTGCCTGTATAGGGCAGTCGGCAGCCTGATCCGGTATTACTTATCATCACGAGGCGAGCCGCTTGAACTGCTTAAGGGGCAGCACCCTATCATACCCCGGCGCGCGATTGCAACCGCCGAAACCTGAGAAAACTCTTTAACTAAAGACAAAAAGCCGGTTCAAAATTGCGTCCGGCAACTTTGAACCGAGCCTTTGGTTCAGTCTCGAAAATGAAGCGGCGACCCTACTCCGGCGCCTCTCAGTCGCCCGCCTCGCGGCGGCGTTGGCCGCGCGCGCGCAGCATCGCGAGGATGATGAGCAGGAACACGCCGACGAAGGCGACGACGATGGCGATCTTGAGCGCAACCATCAGGAAGGCGAAGAATGCGATGAGTTGTTTGACCAGTACGATCAGAAGCGCGATGAGCGTTAGGATGCCGCCCCAGCGTCCGAAGGTTGCGAGTAGTGTCGTCATGAAAATCTCCCTCGTGCCGATTATTACCTGCGCGTCCGGCCGCGAACTTCGCTCGTGCCGCGCGCCCACATCATAACAAACAATTTCGCCGCGTGGCGAGACGCGCCCGACGCGCGCAACCGTCACGCGCGCGGGTCGAACGGCCACGACGCGTCCGGCTTATTACCGCGCGCGCCGGTCAGTTGCGAATTGAGTTCGCCCGTGCTGAACCGCGTCATGTCGAGCGGCGCGCTGTTCATAAACGACGGCGGCGCATGCAGCGCATCGAACGCGCCCGTGTCGCGTTCGCGCCGCGCGCGCAGGAAATCGAAGAGCATGTACGCGCCGAGCAGGACGAGCGCGACGGGGAGCAGTTGGCGCACGGGGAACTGGACGCCGAATAAAGTGTTCAGCAAGAAGATCGAGCCGAGCGCGATGAGCATGATCGCCCACGCGAGCGGGTGGCCGTAGAGTCGGCGCGCGATGGGGTCGGAGTCGGCGTCGGGAGTCAGCCCGGCGCGGATCAGTTCGGCGGTGCGGTAGGCGTCCACGGCCGCGAACAGCCAGACGCCGAGCGCGCCGAGCACGAAGAACGCGACGGCGTTCGTGACGGCCGCCATCTGCCAGCAACTCGCGAACAGCGCGAAATGCACAAGCGCCTTCGAGGTCTGGCCGTTGTAGGCCGCGCCGAGTCCGGGGATGAGCAGCGAGAGCAGCGTCGCCACCCACTTGGAAGTCCTGCGCCGTATCTGCTGCGGCGCGTGGAGCAAGGCCGGTTGCTGCTGCAACAGTTCGACGCCCGCCACGATGCAGTCCTGACAATACGGAAAACCGCGGATGCGGTGGTCGCACGCAGGGCACAGAGGCCGCGCGCAACGACTGCATTGCACCACCGCCGCGTTCATGTTGTGATAAGAACAGTTCATCAACTTGCCCGTGTTGCCCGTTGCCCGCGCAACTAAACAACTACAACTCAACTTCCGCTAAATCGTTATTTCCCCGACCAACCAATTTCATCAACCCCACCGGGTTTGAACCCGACGCTTACTTCGCGCCCGGTCTATTTCTGCGCGTCCGGCTCATCGTTCGCGGGCTGCGCGTTCGGTTTCTCGCTGGGGGGGCGCGTGCCGAGCAGGCTGCCCGCCACGCCCTTCAAATCGCCCGACATCACGGCGCGGCCGACGGGCAACTGCGCCCCGCGCTCGTAAGTTCTCGATGCGAAGCGCAGGCTCGCGCGGTACATGCCGCCGATCGAGCCGTCGTCCGAAAGCGTGCTCGTGCCGACGAGCACGGCGACGAGGAGCATGGTGGCGACCGTGGCGAGTTGCGGCGAGACGATCACGTCGAGCCAGCCGCGCACGAGTTCGGCGAGGCGCGCCGTGAGCGGAGCGCGAAGCTGTTCCGCCTCGGTCGTGCCGAGCGTGGCCTGAAGGATGCGCGCGTGCAGCGCGGCGGGCACGGGGCGTTCCTCGTTGATGTAGGTGTAGCACGCGCCGATGGAGCGCACGACCTCGCCGGGCAAATTCGTGCAGCGGCCGCACAAGGCCGCGTGCCGCTCCCAGCGGTGGTAGAGCGTGGCGGGCAGGAAGCCGTCCAGATAATCGGTCAGGTGATCCTCAAACTCGTCGCACGTCATCGTCGTCTCGGGCGCGGTCTGCATGAGGATGCGCGCGTCGAGACTAGGGGCGGGCGCGGGCGGCGTCGCCGTGCGACAAACCCGCAACGTGTTTTTGACTTCACTCAACAGATCGTGGCAGACGGGACACCGGAGAGAGTGCCCCTTGAAGGCCACCTGCGTCGAGGCATCGAGCAGCCCGTCGAGGTAATCAGTCAATCGATCTTCAAATTCCGAACACAGCATCTTTTCTCGTCTCACCCTTCTTGCTTAAATGATGAACGCGGCACGATGAACGATGTTTAAGAAACGGCGTGCGCCTGTGGTTGATTGTCTCTTCATCGTTCCTCCCTCACCGTTCCGCGTTGAATTACGTTGCATTAAACGTCGGTCATGGCGACGACTCGCATGCGCCTCAATATTTTCGCCAGTTCGATCCGCCCGCGATTGATGCGCGACTTCACGGTGCCTTCGGGTATCTGCAAGAGATCGACGATCTCCTGATAGCTCAACTCCTCGATGTCGCGCAGGATGACGCAGGTGCGCAGGTCGGGCGCGAGTTTGTCGATGCCGGCCTGCACCTGCTCGCCGAGTTCGCGCCGCTCCATCTCGACGTGCGGCGAAGAATTGGCCGCGCGCAGGTGGTAGGTGTGGCCTTCCAGGTCTTCGCCCTGCGAATCCTGCGGCGCGCGTTGCCGCTTGCGATAATCGTCTATGACCAGATTGCGCGCCAGGCGCATCAGCCAGTTTTGCAGGTCGCCCTGCTTCGCGTCGTACTGTTCGAGCGAACGATAGACGCGGACGAAAACTTCCTGCGTCAAATCTTCCGCCGCGTCGGTGCGGGAGGTGAAGCGGTAAGCGAGATTGTAGATGCGGCGGGAATAGAGAGACACGATCTCCTCCCACGCCGCGCCATCGCCGGCACGGCATCTCCTGACCAGTTCGGCACCGTCGTTGACCGTCAAAGCCTTTGCAGCTCCCAACACTTTTCGACGCCTTTCCGTCCGTCCCGCCGCGAGTACGATTCCAGCGTCTCACGGCGGAGAACTCGATTGCCGTACCCGATTACGACGGGCGGAAAGGGAAAGTTCCCCGTAAAACCGGCGGGCAGAAGCGTTAAACGAAAAGCCGCGTGGCGGGTCGGGCGCGCGGTTGAAAACTCTCCGCGCCGCCTTGTTCGCGCCCGTCGAACCGCACGACCTTCCGCTTTGCCGTCCGCTCGGGGCGTTGCATCCCCCGCCTTTGACGGACTTTCGCCCTCCGGCGTTCCTTCTTGCGACTTGATCTTGAATACTGTAGCCTTACCAGGCCACCCAACATATTGTGGTCGGTAAGTCGGCAGAGGTCAAGAGACGCGCTTGCGTTAAGCGCGCTCGTTCGGCAGGGAAGCCATCGCGGGGACGCCTGAATTTGCGTCGTTATCTCAAATTTATCGTGTTGACGCTGGTCGCCGCCGCCGTTTTATGGTGGTTCGGGCGCGGCCTCGATTGGCCGAGCGTGCGCGCGGCCATCGGGCGTTCGGATTGGCGTCTGATCGCGCTCGCCGTCCTCATCGTCTGGGCGACCTACTTCGTGCGCGCGTTGCGCTGGCGCGCGCTGCTCGCTCCGCTCACGGAGTCGAGTTTGCGCGAACTGTTCGCCGCGACCACCATCGGATTCAGCGCGGTCTTTTTGATCGGGCGAACGGGCGAGGTGGTGCGGCCGACTTTTCTGCCGCTGCGCGACCCGCGCGTGCGCCCCTCGGCGGCGTTCGTCACCATCGGCGTCGAGCGCATTTACGACATGGTTGCCGTCGTCGTGCTCTTTGCCGTCAACCTCATCTGGTTTCGCCCGCCGGGCGGCGGGGATGCGGCGGCCTACGCGCGCGTGCGCGAGGCGGGCGTCATCCTGCTCGTGGCGGCGGCGGCGGGCGTCTTTGCGCTCGTCATCTTCAAAAGGTATTCGCGGCAGGTGATCGAATGGTGCGAGGCGAAGTTGACGCGCGCGCCCCGTCTGCTCCGACGCGCGGGCGGTCTCTTGACGCACCTGCTCGAACAGGTGGCCGGCGCGCTCGGCGTGCTCGTCTCCGCGCGCGACCTCGCGTTGACGGTCGGTTTGACCGCGCTCCTGTGGGGCATCATCGCGGTGGCGAACTGGCTCGTGCTACGCGCGTTCGGCTTGCCGTTCGGAGCGACGGAGACGCTGTTCGTGCTCGGTTGGGCTTTGGTCGGTTCGCTCGTCCCGACGCCGGGCGGCGCGGCCGGTGCGTTCCACGCCGCGACGGCCGCCGGTCTCATCTTTCTCGGCATCCCGCGCGCCGAGGCGGCCGCCATCTCGATCGTGCTGCACCTCGTCGTGTTCGCGCCGGCGGTTGTCTTCGGTCTCTACTATTTCCTGCGCAGCGACGTGAGCCTCGAACGCCTGCGCAGTTTGGCCTCCGGCGATTCGCGCGACGATCAGAAGAACGACACGGATGCAACTTTGCCGCGCCGCGCGAGCGCGCAGACTTGAACGAGCGAGGGTTATCGAGCGAGACTGCGGCGCGTCGCGTTCGGGCGCGAGGCCGCCGGTCTAAACTTTCCCCGACGGATACATTACGGAGTCTCTATGAAATGTCCTTTTTGCGGATACCTCGAAGACAAGGTGGTTGACTCGCGCGAATCGCGCGAGGGCGACGCCATCCGCCGCCGCCGCGAATGCCTGAAGTGCGAGCGACGCTTCACCTCCTACGAGCGCATCGACGAAATTCCCTACATGGTCATCAAAAAAGACGAGCGGCGCGAGCCGTTCGACCGCACGAAGATCATGGCCGGGCTGTTGCGCGCCTGCGAGAAGCGACCCATCCCCTCGTCGAAACTCGACGCCATCGTCAACCAGATCGAGAAGTACGTGCAGGAATCGCCGGAGCGCGAACGCCCCACGAGCAAGATCGGCGAGATGGTGATGCGCCGTCTCAAGGAACTCGACAAGGTGGCCTACGTGCGCTTCGCCTCCGTCTATCTCGAATTTGAAGACGTGACCGAGTTCATGCACGAACTGAAAACCCTCGTGCGCTCCCGCCAGAGCGGCGGCAGCAGCGCGGCCACGAAAAGACCTTGAAGGCTGTGATAGGTGATAAGTGATGGGTGATGGGAAAGAATTACCGTCATCCCGCCGCGTACTACCTATCGCCCATCACTTATCACCTATCACCGAAAAATGAGAAACGTCGGGCGCATTATCGGGTTGGAGCGAATGGAGATCGAGCGTCTGCGCAATCGCGTGGGGCGTCTGCTCGCGGCTTTGCAGGAGGTGGCGGACGACCACGCGCTCGCCATTCCGGGCGCGTGGTCGCCGCCGGTTGATTTGCGCGAGACGATTGATGCGGTGTGCGTCTCGGTGGAGTTGCCGGGCGTCGTCGCCGACTCGATCGAGGTCAGCGTCACGAGCAGTTATCTGCGAATCAGCGGCAAAAAGAAGAGGCGCGTACTCCGCGGCTCGATCTCGCATCTATGTTCAGAGCGAAGTTACGGAAATTTCAACCGCACCGTTCCGCTGCGCTGGCCGGTGCGCGTGCGCGGCGCGACGGCCGAATTAAACAATGGTCTGCTCCGCATCCGTCTGCCCAAACTCGCAGACCGGCGCGGCGCGGAATTTAAAGTACAGATTAAGGAAAGGGATGAGGGATGAAGGATGAGGGATGAACAAGAAAGCATTCAAGCCGGAGAGCTTGGTTTTGTTCATCCCTCATCCCTCATCCCTCATCCTTAAAAATATATGCCATCTATCACAGACATCGCCGAAGGTTTGGACGCGACGGGCGAGGGCGGCGAGCAGCAGTTACAGATTCCCGAAACGCTGCCGGTGCTCCCGTTGCGCGACATCGTTATTTACCCGTTTATGATCGTGCCGCTCTTTGTCTCGCGCGAGAAATCGATCCGCGCGGTTGACGAAGCCCTGGGCGAGAACCGCATGATCCTGCTCGCCTCGCAGCGCGACCTCGACAAGGAAGAACCGACGGGCGACGACCTCTATCGCGTCGGCACGGTCGCCGTCATCATGCGCATGTTGAAACTGCCCGACGGGCGCACGCGCATACTTGTGCAGGGCTTGACGCGCGCTCACCTCGAATCGGTCGAAGAGGGCGGCGAGTATTTGCGCGCGAAGTTGAGCGTGATGCAGGAGCCGCCCGCGCCGGAGCGTTCGCTCGAAGTCGAAGCGCTTGTCAGAAACGTGCGCGCCTCGATGGAGAAGGCCGCCAACCTCGGCAAGAACATCTCGCCCGAAGTGATGGCGATCGTCGCCAACCTCGACGAGGCCGGGCGACTGGCAGACCTCGCCGCGTCGAACCTCGAACTCAAGGTTGAAGACGCGCAGAGCGTTCTCGACATCGCCGACACGACGGCGCGCCTGCGTCGCGTCAACGAACTCCTGAACAAAGAGATCGAAGTGTTGACCGTCCAGCAGGAGATCAACACGCAGGCGCGCGCCGACATCGACCGCTCGCAGCGCGAGTTCTATTTGCGCCAGCAACTCAAGGCCATCCAGGGCGAACTCGGCGAGGGCAACGAACTCGCCGAAGAGATCGCGCAGTTTCGCGACAAGATCGAAGTGGCGCACATGCCCAAGGCCGCCGAGGACGAGGCTCTGCGCCAACTCAAGAAACTCGAACGCATGCACCCGGACGCCGCCGAGACGGCGACGCTCAGGAACTGGATGGAGATCATGACCGATCTCCCCTGGTCGAAGGCTTCGACCGACAATCTCGACTTGAAGAAGGCCGAAGAGGTCTTGAACGAAGACCACTACGGCCTAGAAAAGATCAAAGAGCGCATCATCGAGGCTCTGGCCGTGCGCAAGTTGAAGGAGAAGCCGAAGGGTTCGATCTTGTGTCTCGTCGGCCCGCCGGGCGTGGGGAAGACTTCTCTCGGCCGTTCGATCGCGCGCGCGCTGGATCGCAAGTTCGTGCGCCTCAGCTTGGGCGGTCTGCACGACGAGGCGGAAATTCGCGGCCACCGGCGCACCTACGTCGGCGCGATGCCCGGCCGCATCGTTCAGGCTCTGCAACAGGCGGCGACCAACAACCCGCTCATCATGCTCGACGAAATCGACAAGGTCGGCGCGGACTTTCGCGGCGACCCTTCGAGCGCGCTCCTCGAAGTGCTCGACCCGGAGCAGAACAACAGTTTCCGCGACAACTATCTCGGCGTCACCTTCGACCTGTCGAACGTGATGTTCATGACGACGGCCAACGTGCTCGACACCATCCAGCCCGCTCTGCGCGACCGCATGGAAGTGATCCGGCTCGCCGGTTACACCGAGGAAGAGAAGTTGGAGATCGCGCGCCGCCACCTGATCCCGAAGCAGTTGGACGAAAACGGCATCGCCTCGCGCCACCTGCGCATCTCGAAAGGCGCGCTTGCCGCCGTCATCCAGCAGTACACGCAGGAGGCGGGCTTGCGCCAACTCGAACGCGAGATCGGCGCGGTCTGCCGCAAGGTCGCGCGCCGCATCGCCGAAGGCCAGAGCGACACCGTCCACGTCACGCCGAAGAATTTGCACGAGTTCCTGGGCGTGCCGAAGGTGATGCCCGATGAGGTGTTGAAAAAAGACCAGATCGGCGTGGCGACGGGGCTGGCCTGGACGGCGACGGGCGGCGAGGTGCTCTTTATCGAAGCTCTCAGGATGAAGGGCAAAGGCGCACTCGTCCTCACCGGCCAACTCGGCGACGTGATGAAGGAATCAGCGCAGGCCGCTTACTCCTACGCCAAGTCGCGCGCCCGCGAACTCGGCATTCCCGAAGACGATTTCAACATCTACGACGTACACGTCCACATCCCCGAAGGCGCGATCCCGAAGGACGGCCCCTCGGCCGGAATCACGCTGGCGACGGCCATCGTCTCCGTGCTCGCCCAACGCCAGATTCGCAAAGACGTGGCGATGACGGGCGAAATCACCCTGCGCGGAAACGTGCTGCCGGTGGGAGGCGTGAAGGAAAAAGTGCTGGCGGCGCGGCGCGCGCGCGTCACGAAAATCCTCCTGCCGCACCTGAATCAGCGCGACATGGACGAGGTGCCGAAGGAGTTGTTCGGCGAAATTCAGTTCATTTTCGTGGACAACGTCCAGCAGGTCTTTCGGGAAGCGTTGAAGGAGAAAGCGACCCCTCCCGCCTCCGGGTCGGCGCGCCCGAAGCCTCTGACGCAGCCCGTCCCGCCCTCTTCGCATTAAAATTGTGCGCCGGTGGGCGCGGGCGAAGACGCGGAGTGAAGGGTTTCAAAACGCTCAAATTGGTCGATTAAAAAACGCAACCTGAGCGCATCGAAAAGCGTCTTATACAACAGGAAAGCGGGGCGGTTTTTTATGGAATAATTAACCGCTTCGCCTTTTTTTTCAATCAGATAGGGTTGACTCCCCAAAAACGGTGTGATAAGTTTCAAGACTGCCGCGCGGGCTTTAGTCCTGATCAAAAAGCCGCTGCGCGAATCAACCTTTTCCAGGATTCATCAACCCCTCGCGTTTTACTCTAGTGGATGCGCTCGCGTGGTCTAGCAGAGAAACCCCTGACCACCTCGTGGATTCGCTTTCAGCCTGAAGTTTTAAGGAGACTGACGATTTTGATGAGAACGAGCATCCCCCGACTGTTTTCCCTGCTGGCAATTTTCACGATGCTGGTGTCTCCGGTGTCAACTGCCTACGCCCAGGGTCTGACCGCGTCGTCGCTGCGCACCACCGCGAACGACGTTGAACGCGACAACCCGCGTGTGTTGCAGATCATGGAAAAAGCCGAGCAGCACTACAAACTGGGCGAACTCAACCTCAAAGACAAGAACGTGGACGCGGCGCGCGCCGAATTCGACAAGGCGGTTGATTCCGTTCTCGAATCCGGCATGGACGTGCGCTCCAACCCCAAACTGCAAACCTTCTACCTCCAACTCGTGGAACGCGTCTACCGCATGGAAGTCGCCATGCCGCCCGTCCCGGCGCAGAACGGTAGCCAGCAGGTCGCGCAAATCGTCAATGCCTCGACCAATGCGACGAACGATGTTGCCGCCGTCGCCGTGCAACAGCCCGGCTTCCTGCGCGAGCAGAAATTTGAGCCGTCGCCGCTCGACGAGTTGAGCCGGCTCGAACTGACCGACACGGAGAAGCAGGTGACGACCGAGGACGTGGTCAAGCTCGAAGAGGCGAAGAACGCCGTTGACTTCGGCTTCAACTCCAACGCCCTCATCCAGCAGTTCCTCAACTACTATCAGGGTCGCGGTCGCGCGACGATGGAGACGGGCTTGCGCCGTTCGGGTCGGTACATGTCGATGGCGCGCAGGATTTTCCGCGAAGAAGGCGTGCCGGAAGACATTGCCTGGCTCGCTCAGGTCGAGAGCGCGTGGCGTCCGACCGCTTATTCGTGGGCGGCGGCCTCCGGTCTCTGGCAGTTCATTCCGAGCACGGGCGCGGAATACGGCCTGCGCCAGAACGCCTGGATCGACGAGCGCAACAGCTTCGAGAAGGCGACGCGCGCCTCGGCTCGCTACTTGAAACACCTCAATCGCTACTATAAGGGCAACTGGGAACTCGCGCTCGGCGCGTACAACACGGGGCCAGGCAACATCGACCGCGGCATCAGGCGCGGCGGCGCGGCGAGTTTCTGGGCGGCTTATCCCTACATCGCGCAGGAGACGCGCAACTACGTGCCGAACATCCTCGCGACCATCTTGATTGCGAAGAACCCGGCCAAGTACGGCTTCCACAACATCCGGCCGGAGGCGCCGCTCGCCTACGACGTGGTCAACGTGCCTTCGGCGACGAGCCTTCAACTCATCGCCAGCGCGACCGACACGAGCGTTGACTACATCCGCAGTCTGAACCCCGAACTCAGGCGCGACACCACGCCGCGCGGCGAGAGCTACAACCTGCGCGTGCCTCCGGGGCGCGGTAAATCCTTTGTCGCCGTGCTGAAGCGCGTCCCCGGCGACCGGCGCGAGTCGGCGAAAGTGATCTCGGTCTCGGCGGGCGAAGACCTCCAATCGGTGGCCGCGCGCACGGGCACGAGCGTCGCGCAGTTGCAGATGTGGAACGGCGGAGTTGATCTGAGCAAGGGCGGCAAGGTGGTCGTCCCGGCCGGTTCGGTGCGTAATGTGGCGATGGTGCGGCCGCGCGGCAACGTCGGCAGCAGCCTGATCTCGGTGCGCGCGCGCGCCGGTGAGACGCTGGCGCAACTGGCCGCGCGTCAGGGCGTCGCCGCCGACGAGGTGGCGCGTCTGAACGCCCTCTCGCCCGATGCCGCGCTCTCGGCCAATCAGGAGATCAAAGTTCCTTCGAAGTCGCCCGCGAGCGGCGGCGCAGCCGCTACGCAGCGTCGTCGCAGGTAAGCTCAATCGAAACATAAAGCCCACGGAGGGCGAAGGATGAAGTTTTGATTTCATCCTTCGCCCTTTTTGTTTTATCCTCACCCCGCCCGGATTCGCGCCTTAAGTTTCGCCCCACTCGAAACTCGCGCTCTTCCAACTTCAACGCCGGAGCCTCTTCACGCCTATGCTCTTTCGTACCCAGTCGGCCGCCGTCTACGGCATTGACGCCGATCTCGTCGACATCGAGGTCGATCTCACGCCCGCGCGGAACGAGGCCGATAGCCCTGCGTCCGTCACCATCGTCGGCCTGCCCGATGCCGCCGTGCGCGAATCGCGCGAGCGCATCCGCGCCGCCATCAACAACAGCGCGTTCTTCTTTCCCTTTCACAAGACGACGATCAACCTCGCGCCCGCGGACGTGCGCAAAGAGGGCGCGAGCTTCGACCTGCCCATCGCGCTCGGCATCCTCGGCGCGAACGGCGACCTCGGCGAGCGCGAGCACCTCACCGACGCGCTCTCGGCCGGCGAACTCTCGCTCGACGGCCGCGTGCGCCCCATCAAAGGCGCGCTCCCCATCGCCATCCGCGCCCGCGACGCCGGCATCAAGTTTCTGCTGTTGCCCGAAGAGAACGCGACGGAGGCGGCGGTCGTGACGGGCGTGGACGTGTACCCCGTGACGAACTTGCGCGCCGCGGTCGAACTCATCGCCGCGCTCCGCAGCGACAGCGAGGCCAAGCGTCAGGCTCCGCTCAAAGTTGACACGGCGCTCTTGCTCGCGCCCGTGGGGCGCAGCGGCGTCGATTTCCGGGAGGTGCGCGGCCAGCAGAGCGCGAAGCGCGCGCTCGAAGTGGCGACGGCGGGAGCGCACAACATCCTGCTCATCGGCCCGCCCGGTTCCGGCAAGACGATGCTCGCCAAACGGCTGCCCACCATTCTCCCGCCGCTCGAATTCGAGGCCGCGCTCGAACTCACGAAAATCCATTCGGTCGCCGGCCTGACGGGACGCGCCGGTCTCGTCACCGAGAGACCTTTCCGCTCCCCGCACCACACGATCAGCGACGCGGGACTCATCGGCGGCGGAGCCGTGCCGCGTCCCGGCGAGGTGTCGCTCGCGCATCACGGCGTCCTGTTCCTGGATGAGTTGCCGGAGTTCGACCGCAGCGTTCTCGAAGTGCTGCGCCAGCCGCTCGAAGATCAAAAAGTTACGATCAGCCGCGCCGCGATGTCTCTGACGTTCCCGGCCTCCTTCATGCTCGCGGCGGCGATGAACCCCTGCCCCTGTGGATTCTGGAACGACCCGACGCGCGAGTGCCGCTGCACGCCGCTGCAAATTCAACGCTACGTCGGTCGCATCTCCGGCCCCTTGCTGGATCGCATCGACATCCACGTGGACGTGCCCGCCGTGCGCTTCAAAGAGTTGACGCAGGAGAGCGCGCCCGCCGAGAGTTCCGAGGAGATACGGGCGCGCGTGATCGCGGCGGGCGGGCGGCAACTGGCGCGCCTGGCGGGCGAGAACATCTTCTCGAACGCGCAGATGACGCCGCGCCACCTGCGTCGCTTCTGTCGGCTGGAGGCGGAGAGCGAGCGTTTATTGGAGTCGGCGATGACGCGTCTGGGCTTGTCAGCGCGCGCGTATGATCGGATACTGAAAGTCAGCCGTACCATCGCGGATTTAGACGCCGCCGACGAGATTCGCCCCGCGCACGTGGCGGAAGCCGTCGGCTATCGTTCGCTCGATCGCACATATTGGACTTGAGAGGCGAATAAGCCGCAAATTATAGACAAATTTAGCCTGAGCAGGGCAACGACCGAGGAAAAGCCCCGCATCACAAGACGCGGGAAATAAACTTGCACACAAGCGGCCGCAACGACGAGCCGCGCAATGTGCGGGCACGCGCTTTTCGAGATGTTAAAGCTAGTCCATCCTCGGTCTTAAGGTCTGGAGAGAAAGTAATTGACTGCACTCGCTTCTGCTCACCGAACAATCTTCGGAAACGTGACCGCAACCGAGACGGAAAATCCACAAACTTCCGACCGCTCGTCGGACTACACCCTCGCGCAGCTTGCCGCCGGGGGCGATCTGTCCGCCTTCGAGGAACTGTACGAGCGGCACAACCGGCGCGTCTACAGCTTATGTTTGCGGATGACGCAGAACGTGGCGGAAGCGGAAGACTTAGCTCAAGAGGCCTTCATCCAGTTGTTTCGTAAGATCGGGTCGTTTCGCGGCGAGTCGGCCTTTACGACGTGGCTGCACCGTTTGACGGTCAATCAGGTGTTGATGCACTTTCGCAAGAAGGGCGTGCGGTTGGAGCAGACGACGGACGACGGGGAGACGCCCGTGCAGGTGGTGACG
>DASVVO010000027.1:0-41289 GCA_036386515.1 Pyrinomonadaceae bacterium | reverse complement strand
CACTCAACTGCTGGTGCGGTGCGCGGCCTTGAACCGGATGACGCACGAAGGGATGCCCGACAGCTATCAGGTCACGGCGTGAGATAGATTTAGTTGGGGGGTCAGCTTCGCTCATCCTCTTTTATGCAACAAAGTCGATTTCAAATGTGAGATTTCAAATGTGAGATCATCTCTTGTTATCTTCCGCGTCGGCTACTCGCGGAAGTCGCTTGAGAGTTCGGCGATGATCTCGCGGGCGGTTGAGCGGGCGCGCTCCGTTTCGTCTGGGCTGTAGGAGACCGCGCCGACGACGGCGTGGCCGCCGCCGCCGTAGCGTTCGCAGATGGTGGCGATGTTGTGGGTGCGCGGGCGCGGACTCCAGGGATTCGAGCCGACGGAGATTTTCGTGCGTTGCGGGGTGCGCGTAACGGCGACGGAGTAGGTCGTCTCCGGGTGCAGGTAGTAGGGGATGAACTTGTTGAAGGCTTCGTGGCCTTCGTCTATGAGGTCGAAGGTGACGACGCCGCGCTCGCAGGTGATTTTGCGGCGGACGACTTCGAGCGTCTCGCGGTGGCGCGCGAGGATGGGACGCAGACGCTCCTGCACTTCCGCGCCCGTCGCCACCTCTTCGAGCGGGCGTTCGGCCAATTGGCGGATGATCTGCTCGATAAACTCGTCGTCCGCGTTTTCGATGACCTGCATCAGTTGGAGCGCGGGCGCGGCGAGTTCGACCACCTGCGCGGGCGAATCGTAGAACGCGCCGTCGATGATGTGCGCCCAGCGGATGAGGGGCGCGAGCGTCGGGTCTTGGTAGCCGAAATTTTCCAGCGCGACGCGGGCGATGAACTCGGTGCAGGATTTGCTGTCGGCGTCCCAGAACTTTTGCCCGGAACGGTCGGCGCGGAAGTGCGCCTCGTCTTGCGGCGAGAGAAAGGCCGACTGGTGATGATCGAACCACCACGTCAGTTTATCGGAGGGCGAATACTTGAAATCGACGATGGCGTTCTCGTCGCCGTCGAACATCTCTTCGTCGAAGAGCGCGCCGGGACGGTGGAGGAGCGGCGTGTAATGCACGTCGGCGTGTGCGCCCGTGCGCGCGCGGTAGAAGCGCGTGAAGATGGCGGCCGAGGCCACCCCGTCGAAGCAGTGGCCGTGGTAAAGCAAGCGTAGTTTCATCTGTGCCCGATCAGAAAAGAAATGTGCTGCCCAAAGAACGCGGCATTTTAGCAGCAGACGGCCGAATTGCGGAACGCGGATTTCGCTTCGCGCCCGCAAGAAATGAGAAATGCGGATGGGAGAGCAGGTTGATGCTTTCCCATCCGCATTTCGCGTTCTGCCTTCCGCCCGTGCGTTAGGGGTTGGTGGTGTTCGCGCCGAATCTAATACGGTACTCGATGGAATTGAGGAAACCGTTGATGAGCAGGCGCGGGTTGTTGGTGGTGTTGAGGGCGTTCAGGTTGTTCTGATAGCCCTGCGGTTCGGGCGTGCGCCGCAAGTAGCCGTAGTACTGGATGGCGACGAAGGCGCGGTTGAACTGCGCGGCGACCGCCTCCGTGCTCTCGACGATGATGCGCAAGACCTGCGCGCGCGATTTCGCGTTCGTGTTCGCGTTCAGGGAATTGACGAGCGAGTTGCGCGTTTCGCCGGTGGCGGGGTCGGGATTCGTCATCGTGATGCCGAGGTTCGAGAGGGCGCGATCGACGAACTCCTCGTTCGACGTGCCGGAGAAGACGTTGGCGACCGGCAGGCGCGCCAAAAAGTCTTCGCTGAAATCGAGCCGCTTGGCGATCACTTCCTCGGCCGTCAGGCCGGAGACGCGCCGCGTGTCTCTCACAAACTCGTCATACTCCGGCACGTAGAGCGGATTGTTCACGCTGCCGAAAGCGACCTTGTAATAGAGGAACACGAACAAGCCTTTGAGGCGAAACTCCGGCGAGCCGAAGAACGCGCCGGAGACGGCGATGCGGTCGCAGTCCGTGTTGACCTCCGGCCCCGTAAAGATGTTTCCGCAGCGCGCCAGGACGCCCGACCACGGTTCGCCCGCCTCGGGTTCGCGGTCGAGGAAGTCGAGGTAGTGCTGCCGCACGAAGAAGGGCGTCTGGTTGATCGGGTTCGTCGTCGGGGGCGCGCCGTCATCGCTCTGGATCGTGATGACCGCGCTGGCGAGCGTGCCGAGGGTCGCGCCCTGCGGGTTGTAGAGACTGAGGGCGAAGGTTTCGTTGCCCTCCTGGAAAACGTCGTTGATGAGCGGGATGGTGAGCGTCCTCGTCGTCTCGCCGGGGTTGAAGGTCAGCGTGTCGATGGTGGTCGCGTAGTCGCAGCGCGCGTAGGCCGTGCCCTGCGGATAGAGCGTGTCGCCGTTCTTGATGTTCGGGTCGCAGGGCACGGCCGCCGTGTCGTCGAGGGTGGCGTATTCGACCGTCGCCGCGCCCGCCGTGTCGCCCGTGCGCGTGACGGTGATGGTGGCCGCGCGCGAGGCGGCGTTTTCGTTGACCGTGAACTCCGCGTTGCCGCTGAACTGAATTTGCGGCGTCGTGCCCGCGGAGGTTTGCGTGACGGTGTGCGTGCGCCCGCCCGCCGTGATCGTGGCGGTGCGCGTCGCGCCGGTGGCATTGGCGGCCACCGTGTAGCGAACGCGACCCGTGCCCGTGGTGGCGGTTGCGCCCTCGGTGATCGCGATCCAGGGGGCGCTCGTCGTGGCCGTCCACGGGCAACCGCTCTGCGTGATGACCGTGAACCGGCCGCTCGTGTTGCCGCCCGCCGTGAAGGGGCGCACCGCCGGGTAGATGGCGTAAGTGCAGGCCGCTGCCTGCGTGATGGTGAAGGTCTGACTGTTGATCGTGATCGCGCCCGTGCGCACGGTGTTCGTCGGGTTCGACTCGACGGTGTAAGTGACCGTGCCCGCGCCGTTGCTGTCAATGGTCGCGGTGTTGACGATGATGAAGCCCGCGTTGCTCGTGGCCGTGGCGGTGCAGCCCGGCTGCGACGTGAAGTTGAAGCTGAACGCGCCGCCGTTGCCGGCCACGCTGCGCCCGGTCGAGCCGAGCGTCGTCGTGCAGTTCAACGGGTCAACGAGCCGCAGCGTGTAGCCGCCGGTTTGGCCGGGTTCCAGGAAGTTGGTGAGAATCGTGTAGGTGCCGCTGGAAGGCAGAATGAAGGTGCCTCCGTCGTCGGGGATGCGGGCGGTGTTGCTGCCTTCGGGCGCGCCTTCGATCGCCAGCGGAACCCCGGTCGGCGAGAGCAGGAACAAGACCGGGGACAAGGTGTTGGTCGCCGGGGTCATGGAGATCACGATTTGCTGACCCGCCACGCCGCTGAAGGTGTAAGCGTCGATGAACGAACTGTCTTCGAGCAGGCGGCAATCGTCGGTTGCGAGCGTGCCGTTGACCGTCGCGCCGAGAGCGATCGGCGTGCTCGGGCAGGGCGCGGCCGCCTGATTCAAGCTGATCGTGTAGTTGCCGGACTGGGTGCTGGAGACGGTGTTGGCGACGATGGTGTAGGTGCCGCTCATGGGCAGCCGACCGAAGGTGCCGTTGAATTGCGGGAGGCGCGCCGTCGTGCCGCCGCCGCCGTCGTTGTCGTCGGCCAGCACCTCGCCGTTCGGCAGAACCAGGTAGATGTAAGGATCGACGTTGCTGCCGGCGGCGGCCGTCATCGTGATGGAGATTTGCTGCCCGGCCGTGCCGCTGAAGGTGTAGAGGTCTGTCAGCGTGTTGTCATTTTCAATCGGGTTGACGCAGTCGCCGGTCGTGAGCGACCCCGGCTTGGTTTCGTTGAAAGCGATCGGCGTCGAGCTACAGTTCGCGCCCATGGTGAAGGTGAGAGAGTATGAGCCGAGGCCGGTCGCGCCGGCATCGAAAGCATTGGCGAGAATCGAATATTGGCCGGTGGTGGGGAGCGTGATCACGCCGCTGTCTTCGGGGATGCGCGAGTTGGTGTTCGGATTACCGAACGCGCCCCGGCCGCCGATGCCGCCATCGTCATCCTGAATGGTCGAAGTGGTGATGGTCGTTTCGCCGGGTTGGATGAGATAGAGATAGGTGTCGAATTCGTTGGAGTTCAACGTGATGGAAATCTGCTGCCCGGCCGTGCCGCTGAAGATGTACTCATCGAAGGCCGTCTGGTCGGCCAGTTTGCAATCGTTCGCCGTCAGGGAGCCGCTGACCTGACCCGGGGAGATCGGCTGGGTTTGCGCGCAGAAGACGTTGGGCTGCAAGCTGCCGGTGTCCTGGCGCGCCGCTTTGTCGTTAGACTTCGCACTCCGGCGGCGCGCGGGAGCCTCGGCGTTGAAGCCGCCCTTCTTACCGGCGGCGCGCTTCTGCAATCGCGTCGTCTGCGCGGTGACGGCCGCGTCGGCCGCCGGGGCGACCCCGAAACGCGGGCTGCTCATGGCAAACACCATCAGGCACAGGAAAGAAAAAAATGCGAGCCGCAAAGGGAAGCGACCGGAGGTGACGACAGTGTGAACGTGCGCAAATTTCATGTTGAAACCCTTAATACTTAGGAAGTGGTTTGTGAGCTGACGGTTGATGTCGAACGCAGGGTGCGGCCGCTCGAAAGGCAAGCCGCGCGCGTGGGGAGAGTATGAAAATTAACAGAGCGCATTTCCGAGCGCGAACCGCCCACATAGACGGTCGGTTCGCCATGATTTTAAAGCCGCTAATTGCGTCGGGGAAAAACGCGCGTCCACCACGAGTGGAGCGCGAGGGTTAGAGGCAAACGGGTTGCGCTAGAAGCCCTTGATTTCCGGCCTGACCACGATCCGAACCCGTCGGCGAAACTCCTGTGAAACTAAGTCGCAGGGAGGAACCTGAACTCTAAATGATGCGGGTTAGCGGGTCAAGCTAAGAAGAAGGGATGAGGGCGGAGACATAAGGGATGAGGGATGAGGGATGAACAAGAAAAGCACTCAAGAGATTGAATGCTTTCTTTCATCCCTCATCCCTCATCCCTCATCCCTTTCCTAAAACGCCGCCATGATGGCTTCGGCGAATTCCATCGTGCCGGCCTGGCCGCCGATGTCGCGCGTGCGGACTTTGCCCTCGGTGAAGACTTTCAGCATCGCCGCTTCGATGGTCTGCGCGGCGTCGCGCTCGCCGAGGTGGCGCAGCATGAGGAGGCCGGATTGGAGGAGCGCGGTCGGGTTGGCGATGCCTTGCCCGGCGATGTCGGGCGCGCTGCCGTGGACGGCCTCGAAGACCGCGCCGCGCTCGCCGATGTTCGCGCCGGGGACGAGGCCGAGGCCGCCGATGAGACCCGCGCACAGATCGGAGACGATGTCGCCGTAGAGATTTTCGAGCAGCATGATGTCGAACTGCTCAGGGCGCATCACGAGTTGCATGCAGGCGTTATCCACGATCTTGTCGTCGGCCTCGATCTCCGGGTAATCGCGCGCCACGTTGCGGAAGCAATCGAGGAAGAGGCCGTCCGACAGTTTCATGATGTTGGCCTTGTGAACGGCGGTTACTTTCTTGCGTCCCTCGCGGCGCGCGTACTCGAAGGCATACTTGGCGATGCGCGTCGAAGCCTTCTCCGTGATGATCTTGATGCTCTCGACGACGCCGGGCACGACCACGTGCTCGATGCCCGAATAGAGGTCTTCCGTGTTCTCGCGCACGACGACGAGGTCGAGTTCCGGGTAGCGCGAGGGCACGTTCGGCAGGGCGCGCACGGGGCGCAGGTTAGCGTAGAGATCGAGGGTTTTGCGCAAGCCCACGTTGACGGACGTGAAGCCTTTGCCGACGGGCGTCGTGATCGGCCCTTTGAGCGCGACCTTGTTGCGCAGGATGGAATCGAGGAGGTCTGCGGGCAGCGTCTCGCCGAACTTTTCCAGAGCCTGCGCGCCCGCGTAGTGCGTCTCCCACGCGACCTCGACGCCCGCCGCTTCGATGATCCGCACAACCGCCGCCGTGACTTCCGGCCCGATGCCGTCGCCGGGAATGAGTGTGATAGTATGTTTCATAGTTCAGGACACAGAATACAGGAGTCAGAATCCAGCGTTAAGAAGTCTTCATCCAGAATCCGGAAGCGCGTCGTAAGAGCGTAAAATCCCTGACTCCTGTTTTCTGTATTCTGACTTCTGCTTTAAGTTTTCGTCATCATACCAGCAACTCTAATTTAATGCGAAACGTGAGCGAGTTACCGGAGCGGGCGGATGCGGTCGTCGTGGGGGGCGGCGTGATCGGGCTGGCCGTGGCGCGCGAGTTGGCGCGCGGGGGCGCGGAAGTGGTTGTGATCGAGCGCGGGGCGAGGGCGGGCGCGGAGTCTTCGTGGGCGGCCGCCGGAATGCTCGCGCCGCAGGTGGAGGCCGACCGCGCCGATGAATTTTTCAGGTTGGCCGCCGCCGGCCGCGACGCCTATCCCGCGTTCGCGCGCGAACTTGAGGAGGAGTCGGGCGTCTCAATCGAACTCGACCGGACGGGCACGCTCTACCTGGCTCTCAACGAGGCGGACGAAGCGGAGTGTGAGCGACGCTTCCAGTGGCAGACGCGCGCCGGACTGGCAGTCGAACGCCTGACGGCCGGTGAGGTGCGCGCGCTTGAGCCGCAAGTGTCGGCGCGCGTGCGCTCGGCTCTCAGATTTCCGCTCGACGGGCAGGTGGAAAATCGGCGACTCACGAGCGCGCTGGTGAAGGCTTGCACGGCGCGCGGCGTGCGCCTGTTCACGCACACGGAAGTTTGTGCGATCAAAGTTGAAGGCGGCCGCGCGACGGGCGTGGAAACTTCGCGCGGCGCGACGCGCGCCGGGTCGGTCGTCGTCGCGGGCGGCGCGTGGTCTTCGCGTTTGCGGCTCGACGCGTCGGCCGCGCACGGGTTCGACGCGGCGCGCGTCGCCGCACCGCGCGTCGAACCCGTGCGCGGGCAGATGCTCTGTTACGCGCCCGCCGCAGCGGGGTCGCCGCTCGTCCGCCACGTCGTCTATAGCCCGCGCGGCTATCTCGTTCCCCGCCGCGACGGGCGTCTGCTCGCGGGCACGACCACCGAACACGCGGGCTTTGATAAGAGTCTGACCGATGCGGGGCGCGAGACGATTGAGAGGCACGCGCGCGAGATCGCGCCCGCCGCCCGCGCGCTGGTTCTGTCGGACGCGTGGGCGGGCTTGCGCCCGCGCGCGGCGGACGAGTGGCCTGTGTTGGGCGCGCTCGCCGACGTGCCAAACCTCTTCTACGCCACCGGCCATTATCGCAACGGCATCCTGCTCGCGCCGCTGACGGGCGCGCTGGTCGCCGGGATGATCCTGCGGCACGGCGCGACTCCCCCCTTGCTTGAGGCTTTCACGCCTGAACGCTTCCGCCGCGCCGCCTCCTGCGCGGTGTAAAAGAATTACAGAGATGAGCTTTACGGATCAAGACATGAGACTCACGCACAGGCGCACGGGCGCACAGAAGTCGGGCGCGCCGTCACCTCGTGTGCGCCTCTTTTCCGATCATTCTTACGGTCTCCGCTCTCCCGAATTTTTCCGGTGCGCCGGTGCGCCCGTGCGTGAGACTTTCCTGCTCGCCCTCTTCACGTCTCTCGCGCTCTTTGCGCTCTGCCTCCCGGCTCCGACGTTCGCGCAGGGCACGGCCTCGATCGCCGCGCCCGCCACCGACACGACGGCGGCGACGAGCGTCGCGGCGTTGTACGCGGAGGCCGAGGGCTACGCGCGAAAGAAATATGAGGCTTACGAGCGCGAGGGTACGGGTTATAACGAGAAGTTGGTCGCGGAGGTCGAACGCGAGCAGCGCACGCTGGCCGCTCGTTACGCCGCCGAAGTCGCGGCGCGCGGCGCGCTCGATGCGCGTGAAGTTTTCCACCTCGGTCAGCTTTACAACGTGGCCGAAGATGCGAAGCGCGCCGTCGAGACCATGCGCCGCTTTCTCGCGGCGAACCCGCGCGTAGGTGGCGACGACGAGCAACAGACCGCGCTCTATGTGATCGCCCTGCAAACGGCGAAGCAGGGGTCGCCGGCGGAAGCGGAAGCGACGCTCGCGGAGTATTTACAAGTCGCCTCGCCCGCCGCGCACGAGGCGCGTTATCGGGTGGAGAGCGCGCTGGCCGCGAGTTATCGCGGGCGCAAGCAGCCGGAGCAGGCCATCGCGCATGCCCGTGCCGCGCTCGCGGCGGCGCAGCAGTTGCACGCCGCGAAGCCTCTCGACACGGCCACGCGCGATGCCGTGTTCTACCGCACGCTCTCCTTCATCCACGAGGCCGCGCTCGACTTGAAGCGCACCGGCGAGGCCATCGCCGCCTTGCAGGAACTGAGACGCCTGAGCGTCAGTTTCCCGTCGGCCGATCTCTACCGGCGCGCCACGCTGTTGCTCGGTCGCATTGTGCCGCCCGTGGCTTACGTGTCGAAGCCGGACGATCCGTTGTTTCGCGCGGAGGCGGGCGCGCGGCTCGCGCCTGAGATCGCGGTCAAGGATTGGATCGAGCAGAAGCCCGCCACGCTGGCATCTTTGCGCGGGCGCGTCGTGCTGCTCGACTTCTGGGCGTTGTGGTGTACGCCGTGCCACGCCGCCTTGCCGCACATCGCCGGGTGGCAGGAGAAATACGAGAAGCGGGGCTTGAGCGTCGTCGCGTTCACGGAGTATCGCAACGCGGTGAACGGCCGTCGCGTGCGGACGCCGCAGGAGGTCGGAGAACTGCGCAACTTCAAACGCGGCGCGCGCCTGCCCTTCGGCTTCGCCGTCGCCGACACGACCGCGACCGCCGACGCCTACGGCGTGACGACGATCCCGGTCGCCGTGTTGATCGACCGCCGGGGCGTCGTACGCTTTCTCAACGTCGGCGCGCACGAGACGGACATCGAAGAGTTGCACCAGATGATCTTGAGACTGTTGGACGAAAAAGAGGTCGGCGAATGAAGGGCGGTGTGTGAGCGTTGATGAAAAGATTTTCAATGTCGGCGGGCGCATGGGGCGGCCGCGTCGCGCTGTGCCTGGCCTTGGCGGCGCAGGGCTTCGCACAGACGGGGGTCGCGCCCGCGAGCCGCCCGCAGCCGGAAGCGAAACAGCCGCCGCCGGACGCCACGCCCGCCACGCCCGCCGCGCCTCCCGCGACGACGCCTTTGCCTTCGCAGACGCCCGCGCCGCCAATTGAAGCGAGCGCGCTCTACGAGGACGCGTCGAAATATGTGGAGCGGAAATTCGACGAGTTCAGACAGAACCGCGTGCCGTTCAGCCGCGCGCTGGCGGCGGAAACTTACGCCGGGCAGCGCGACCTCGCCGCGCGCCACGCCGCCCAACTCGCGGCGCGCGGTAATCTCGCGGGCGCGGATCACTACTACCTCGGCCTGCTCTACAACCTCGCCGGAAAATCCGCCGCCGCCATCGAACCGCTCCGCCGTTTCCTCGCGCCGGAGGCGAAGGGCACGAAGGAGCAGTTGCAAAACGCGCGGCTCATCGTCGGCGCGGAGGCCGCCGCGCTGAAACGCTTCGACGAGGCCGAGGGCGTGCTCGCCGCTTACGCGCAGAGCGAACCGGCGACGCCGCAAGGACTCTTCAAACTTCACCACGCGCTCGCCCGCGCCTACCGCGCCGACAAAAAGATCGAACGCAGCGCGGAGCACGCGCGCACCGCCTTCAAGGTGGCGAAGGAATCGCCCGCCACGGCCGGCGAGGAGTCAGACCGCGCGCGGATCATCGCGGCGGCGGCCGAGTTTCTCGCCGACGTGTTACAGGATTTGAAGCAGGAGGCGGCGGCCACGGCGACGATGGAGGAACTGTTGCGGCTCGGCCTCTCGCTGCCGTCGGCGCAGGTCTTCACGGGCGCGGCGCGCTGGCTGGCGATGAACGAGCAGGAGAAGTCTATCGCACGCGTGCTGGAGGAACCGCCCGCTGCCACGGCCGCCACCGCGCCGGAGATCAACATCGCCGAGTGGATCGACCACAAGCCGGTGAAGTTGTCCGACCTGCGCGGGCGCGTCGTGCTGCTCGACTTCTGGGCGACGTGGTGCGCGCCGTGTCGCTACACGATGCCGAAGTTGAAGACGCTCCACGAGCGTTTCAAAAAAGACGGGCTGACCGTCATCGGACTCACGCAGTATTTCGGGCGCGCGGGCAACACGGTCGTCACGCCGAAGGAAGAGTTGGCCTACCTGCGCTCATACAAGCAAGACTTGAAGCTGCCCTACGCCTTCGCCGTCGCCGCGGACGAAGATAACGACGAGCGTTACGGCGTGCGTTCGATCCCGACGGCCTTCCTGCTCGACCGGCGCGGGCGCGTCCGCTACATCGCCGTCGGCGCGGGCGAAGCGAACCACGAGGAACTCTCCGACATCATCAAGCGGCTCCTCGCCGAACAGCCTTGAAGTTTCGGTCGTAACTTTAGAGCCGACGGGGCAACATCTTTTCGCCTATGCAATCGTTCATCCATCGCGCGCACATGTGGCTGGGACTGTTCGTCGCCGTGCCGGTGCTGGCGTGGGCGACGAGCGGGTTGCTGTACGCCTGGCCGAACGCGGTCGAGGGCGGCGAGGTCGAGGCGATCGACGCGGGGCGCGTGCGCGTGACGGCGAATGAGGCGTTGGAGCGCGCGAACGCTTTCGCCGGGCGTCGCCTGCCGGTGACCGCGCTGACGCTGCTCGTGCGCGAGGGTCGCCCCGTCTATCAGGCCGTCGGCGGCATGGGCGCGGACTCGCTGTTGATCGACGCCGCGACAGGCGCGGTCGCGCGGACGCCGCCGCCCGGCGCGCTCACGCGCTACTTCCGGCAGGCTCATTTCTATTTCTTCGCCGGAACGTGGCAAACGCCGTTGCTGCTCCTGCTCTCCGCGCTGGCGACCCTTTCGGCGCTCTCCGGCATCTATCTCAACTGGCAATGGTGGCGCGCGCGGCCTCGCGCGGCGAGCAGGATGAAACCTCGCGAATCGTGAACGGAACGAAGCGGGCTGTTCTCGATTCACGATTCACGATTTACGATTTACCGCCTCGAACGATTCACGATTTACTTTTCCCTGTTGTAAGCTGACCCAAATTATGGAAGGCACCAATCTCACATTTTCGCTCGTCATCGCGTTCGTCGGCGGGTTGGCCTCGTTCCTCAGCCCATGCGTGCTGCCGCTCGTGCCGGGTTACATCTCGCTCATCTCCGGCGTCAGCATCGATCATTTGCGGGAAGGCGCGCGAGAGCGCACGCACGCGCGCCGCGCCGTGATGATGAACTCGCTCGCGTTTAACGCGGGGCTGTCTTTGATCTTCATCGCGCTCGGCGCGGCGGCGGGCTTGATCGGCTCGGCCGTCACGTCGAACCCCTGGGTGCGGATCATCGGCGGCTTGATCATCATCGCCTTCGGGTTGCAGTTGATCGGCATCCTGAAGATCGGCGCGCTCTACCGCGACACGCGCAAGTTTTCGGATGAGAAGCCGCGCGGCATGCTCGGCTCGTTCACGCTCGGTTTGGCCTTCGCCGCCGGCTGGACGCCCTGCATCGGCCCCATCCTCGGCGGCATCCTCGGCCTCGCCGCCACGAGCGGCGGCTGGCAGAGCGGACTCGTCCTCTCGGCCTTCTACGCCGCCGGGCTGGCCGTGCCGTTTTTGCTGACGGGACTCGGCATCAATAAGTTTTTGAGTTTCTACACGCGCTTCCGCCGCCACCTGCACAAGGTCGAAGTCGTCTCCGGCGCGCTGCTCATCGTGATCGGCCTGCTCGTCGCCACCAACAACGTGACGCGGCTCGCCAGTTACGCCTCCGTCCTCCCGAACCCGGAAACGTGGGTCAACTCCTGGGCGCAGCGCAACCAGACCGCGACGGGCGGCGCGGGGACGACCCCGGCCAAGCCCGCGACTTCCGCGCCCCTCGCGCCCGACACGGAAATGAAGACGCTCGCAGGCGAGCCGTTTCGCGTCTCAAGTTTGCGCGGGCGCGTCGTGCTGGTGAACTTCTGGGCGACGTGGTGTCTGCCCTGCCGCGCCGAGATTCCCGACTTCAACCAAATGCAGAAAGATTACGAAGCGCGCGGCTTCACCGTGGTCGGCGTCTCCTCGCACGACACGCCGGAGATGATCCGCGACTTTCAGAGCGTCGTCCGGCAGGAATACCAACTGCTGACGAGCGGCGACGATGCGCCCGCCGAGTTTCAGACGGGGCCAGGCCGCCCCGCCACCTTCATCCTCGACCGCGAGGGGCGCATCCGCGAACGCTTCGTCGGCGAACGCAACCGCGCCGCCTTCGACGCGGTCGTCCTCCCGCTCTTAGACGAACAACAGGCAACTGCCGGCAAGTAATAAAAAAGCGCGCGAGCCACAACTCGCCCGACAGGAGCGTACAGCCATGCGAAAAATTCCGAGTCTCGTCCTCTCTCTCATCTTCATGTTCTCGGCGACGGCCGCCGCCACCACGGTGGGCGCGAGCGACGCGCACGAGTACGCGCCGATTCAGGAGAAGAAGATCAATTACAAGGATTGGACGTTCAAGCGAATGACGACGGGCGAGCCGGTGAACCTGCGCGAGTGGGCGCGTGGGAAGAAGCTCGTGCTCGTCGTTTATCTCGCCCCGTGGTGCAACAACTGGAAGCTGGAAGCTCCGGTGGTCGAACGTCTCTACGCCAAATACAAAGCGCACGGCTTCGACGTGATCGGCGTGAGCAACTACGGCACGGAGCGCGACCAGCAGATTCACTTCAAGGACAAGACGCCGCCCTACCCCGTGGTGATCGAATCCAACACGCGCGAGGCGCGCGACCAGACGACGCACTACGCCTATCGTCAACTCACGGGCGACGCGCGCCGCTGGGGGTCGCCCTACAACATCTTCCTCACGCCCGCGAAACTCAAACGCGACGGCGACGTGCTGACGGAGAAGGCTTGGATCACGAACGGCGAACTCGTCGAAGCGGAGGCCGAGGCCTTCATTCGCAAGCGGCTCGGTTTGAAGCAGGAGAAGGACGAGCCGAAAGACGAGCGGAAGGACAAGACCGACGCGACGTAGGTGGCGACGCAAACTTAAGCGGGCGACGCCGACAACCGCGAGCGCGCGTTCGAGCGCGGCCAAAGTTCTCGTCGCCGCTAGACGCGGAGGACACGTTAAGGGGCGAGAGAGGGAGCAGGAAATCGAATCTCGAATTCGAGATCGTTTCCGGCTCGACTCTCTCGCCCCTTTCGCGCGTCCTCCGCGCTTTTCGCGCCGGGGTGAGAGTCTTTAGTCCACTCTGATCACAACGTCGTTGCGGCTGGTTGCGCCGTCCGTTGTGCGCAGGACGACGGAGGGCGCGCCCGTCGTGTTGTCGGGCAGGCGCAGGTTGATCTGGTCGAGACCGGGGAAGCCGTCGCACGCGCCCGCGTATTCGACGACCACGGCGCGCCCGCCGATGGTGGCCGTGACGGGCGCGCCGCGCCGGAAGCCCGTGCCGAACAACGAGACGATTGAAGGTTGACCGTCGAAGCGCGCGGGGAACGGACTCCGCGTGTAGCGCATGCCGGAGGCGAGCAGGGCGACGGCCTCGCCCGCGCCCGTGCCGTTCAGGGTGAACAGCGCCGGGTTCGCGTTGACGACGACAACGTCTTCCGCCGCGATGACGCGGCCGTCCACGGAGACGACGACGGAGCGCGCTCCCGTGCCGACGGAATCCGGCACGTGGATGTTGATCTGATCGTCAGCGAACGAATGGACGGTTGCGCTCGCGCCCTCAATCGTGACGCGCACGCCGCGCCGCGCGGCCTCGGCGGCGGATGCGCCGTGCCGTCCCCCGGTGAGGCGCGCCCCGAAGATCGTGCCGAGACCGTCGCGCGTCGCGTTGCCGCGAAGGCTCGCGCTGTTCGTGAGCGAGAGGGTGGCGACGGGTTGGAGCGTCGCGTCGGTGCCGAAGGCGAGGCCGGTGAGGGCTTGCGAGACGGGATTGTCGGCCGAGACATAGAGCGCGCCGTCGCGCAGCACGCCGTTCAAGGCGGGGTCGGGGAAAGCGTCAACGAGCGGTGCGCCGCCGTTGCCTCCGTCGCTCGCCGCGTCGCTCGCGCCCATCGCATCTTCGATCACATAGACCGTGCCCTCGCGGTCAACCACGAGACCGTGCAGGAGCAGATTGTCGTCGAGCGAGAGACCTTCGACGACGACTTCCTCCGTCTCGGCGAAGCCGTTCGCGTTCGTGTCATAGAGCGCGAGCATGACGGCGTTGTGGCCGACGGAGTGAGAGAAGACGACGCCGCGCGAGTTAGCGGCGATGTCGAGCGGCGCGTCGTTGGAGAATTGATAGGAGTAGTAAGGCGCGGGGTCGAGCCGGTCGGGCGTGCCGTCGCGGTCGTCGTCGCGGACGATGCGTAGTTCATTGGAGTCGAAATCGGCGATCAGCAGTTCGCCCGTCGGGAGGAGCGCGAGGGCGTTCGCGTTGTTGATCTCTCCGCTGCCGGGAGCGACGAGGAGGCGCGAGAAGTCGATGTTGCCGGAGGCGTCGAAGGTGACGAGGACGACGCCCGCCGTGGGTTCGTTGTTGGGGTCGGCCGGGTCGTTGTAGTTGTAGTAACCGCTCGAAGAGACGACGACGAACTCGCGCCCGTGGCGCGACGCGCCCGCCACGACGGAGGCCGCCGAGGGCAAGCCGAATTGGCGATAGAGATCGTGCGTGGGCGCGGCGAAACTCGCGCACGCGGTGTCGCGCTGAAAGTCGAGATTCGCGTCGGAGCCGAGGCCGAGCACGCCGATGGAGCGGTCGTCGTTGCGGGTCGGCGTGCCGCGGTCGTCAATGGCGGAATAGACTTGATAGCGCGTGCCGGACGGGCCGACGGCCACATCGAACGCGCCGCCGCAGGTGTCGAAGGTGGCGCGCTCGTCGGCTGCGAGGTTGGAGTCGGCGTCCGCGAATTGTTCGAGCGAACCGGCGGACGACGTGGCGCTCAGTTGCGAAGTGTGGAGGATGCGGCCGGGCGACGTGCCAGGCCGGATGCGCGTGTTAATCGCGGCGAGGGCGGAGGCGTCGCCGCCCGTGGCGGAGTTTTGCGACCCGGCGGCGGGGCGCAGGGCGGTCGTCGCCACGGGGCGTTGCCCGGCGGGCGCGTTGTTGCCGCTCGCGGCGCGTGAGTCGGAGCGCGGGCGTGCGTCGAGCGCGGAGACTTCGCCGCGTTGCGGCGCACGCCCGCCGGGACGCGCGGCGAGGGCGGCAGAGCGCGGGCGCGTTTTGGCCGAGAGCGCGCGGCCGAGGTCGGGGCGGAAAGTTTTAGCGGGCGGACTTTGCGCGCTCGTGATGAAGGCGAAGAGATACGCGCCGAGCATGAGCGCGATGATCAGCACGACGAAGCGTAGTGCGAGGCGTGCGTAAGACATGGGGCGTTCCTTTCCTTGGCTCGTTCACACAGAAGAATTCGGGGCGAGACGGCAACCGTGTTGTGCGGGGAGCGGGAGCGCGGCCGCCATCGCCTGGCGGGCGCGCCGTGGCGACGACTCGAAGATGGCGCCGAAGAAAGTTGGGTTTTCTACGCGCGCGGCGTGAGACTCAAGTCTCACAGCCGCGCGCGTAGAAGCGTTTGACGACGAACTTCAGCGCGGGTCGTCGGGTCGCGTTTTGTTTTGGATCACGCGGGGTACGTGAACCTCGCGGGGCGGGTCGGCGCGCCGCTCCTCGCGCGGGGCTGCGGGGCGTTCCTCGCGCGGAGGCGGCGGCGCGGGGCGTTCCTCACGCGGGGCTGAACGCTCCTCGCGCGGAGCTGAACGTTCCTCGCGCGGCGCGGAGCGTTCCTCGCGCGGCGCGGGGCGTTCGTGGCGCGGCTCCGGCCTCTCTTCGCGTTGCGGCTTTCTGTCCTCGCGCTCCACCGGCCGCGGGCGATAAACCTCCGGCGCGGGACGCTCGCGCTCCGCCGGCCTGGGTCGTTCCTCGCGCGGTTCGATACGCGGCGGCCGCGCCGGGCGAGAATCGGGTGGCGCCACGTTGTTGTCGTCGTTCGGACGCTCGGCGGGCTTCACTTTGCGGTCGGGACGCTCGCCGTTGTTGATGTCGGGGCGCGGGCGCAGCGTCCCTGAGTCCGGGTCGGCGGTGCGGATGGGACGTTTCATGGCGGGCACGCCCGTCGTCGTGCCGTCGCCGCTGTCGCCGTCGCGCGTGCCGGGGAGGCGTATGGGGCGCGCGGGTCGCGCCACCGCGCCCGTGCCGCGTTCGCCGTTGTCGCCGATTGTCCGGCCGTTGCCGCGCTCGCTGCCGTCGCCGATGCGCGTGCTGTCGTCGCCGCCGCCCTTCTGGACTTTGCGCGGCTCGCGGTTGTTGTAGATGCGTCCGCGCCGCAGTTCATCGTCGAGCGCGAAACCGGGGCGGCGCAGGGCTGCGCCCGTCTTGCGTTCGGCCGCAACGCCCGTGGCCGCATCGCCCGGATTACGTATGACGAGCGCGCCGCCCTTCGTGCGGTCGCGCGTGAAGGGAGTTTGACTGTTGTTGCCGCCGCCCGCGACGAGGTTGGAATTGACCGGGCGAATCGGCAGCGTGCCGCGCACCGGCTCGGCCGAGATGGCGCGCAGGGCGAATTCCTTCGTCGCCGCGTGCGGGCGTCCCTTGCCGAACTCGCGCGCGGGCTGCGTCGTCACGGCGCGCTGGTAGATCGGGTTGACGCGATTCAGACCGGCGATGCGTTGCTGTTCGAGCGCGCGGTCGCGGAAGCGGCGGTAGAAATTCGAGCGCGGGTCGCGCTGGTGATAGCCGAGCGGATACCAACAGACGTTCTCACCGTAGCTACTGCCGCCGCCGCCGATGCTGACGAAGGCGACGAGCGCGGGTCGCCACCAACTGCGGCGGCCGTAGTGCGCGTAACCGCGCGGCGCCCAGCACCAGTAGTTGTTCACGTAGACCCAACGCCCGAAGTGATAGGGCGCCCAACCCCACGATTCGTCGCCCACCCACGTCCAGCCGTAAGGCGGCACCCAACGCCAACTGCCATGACGATAGGGCGCCCAGTCGTGATAGTTGTTGATGACCGTGACGTGCGGACGCCACACGTAGCCATATTCGCCCGTGTTGACCCAATCGCCGTAAACGTCGAGTTCTTCCGCGCCCCAGACGGAGCTATCGTAGTAGCGGTCGCGGTCGTTGTGGCGCAGGCGCGCGGCGAGGTAGCGTTCGCGCTCGTCAATCCAGGTGTCCCAATCGTCGGCGGCGAGCGCGGCGGAGAGTTCCCAGTCGCCGTCCGTGTCGGAATTGTTGGAGACGAGTTCCGCGCTGCGGCCGTCGCGCAGGGTGAAGCCGGAAGTTTCGGAGTAGAGACGGGCGCGGCCGCCGTCGCGCACGGTCGCGCGGACGTTGCCGTTCGGCGACACGTCGAGGCGGTAGGAGCCTTTCTGCTCGGCGGCCAGCGTCGTCCTCGGCGCGTCGATCTCGAAATACTCGCGCTCGCCGTTGAAGCGCGCGAGGCGCAGCGTGGCCGTGCCTTCGGGCAGACTGAGCGCGACGCCTTCTTCGCGCAGCGTCTTAATGTCGAGCGTGGCGTATTCGCCGAGGCGCACGAAGTTGCGCGCGTCAATTTGAATCTCGACGCGCGCGCCCGCGCCCGTCGCCAGGCGGTCGCCTTCAACGAGCGGGAGGTTCAAAGTGACCTTCTCCCATTCTTTGCTTCCCGCGCGCCGCAAACTCACGTCGCCGCTGAGCATGCTGACGCGCACGACGCGCGCGGTCTCTTCGTAGCCCGTGTCGTCGAGTTCCTCGTCGAACGGCGCGGCGGTCGTGTGAGCGGTGGTGGCGGCGAAGAGGTTCGGGGTCGCGGCCAGAAATGTGAACAGGAGAGAAAGGACGGCGAGTGAGAGGGGCATTTTATTGTAGCGCATGGCGCTGACTCCTTTTTGCAACCGGATGGGACAAGAGAGAAATTTCCCCGGCCATAGACGCGCACGCCGAAGCGAGCGTTACACTTCATGGGAGCGTCCGGCGAGAAAAGCTGTGCGAGGGCTTCTTCAACCTTGGTAGCAGTGCGCCGAAGCAAGGCGCGTGCCCACGCCCGCGCGAAGCGGAAGGTACGAGCCGAACATGTCGTTTTTCCGGGAAATCGGATAGCCGCGCCCGAACGCTCAACCGAGATAGTGCAACCGCAGCACTATTTGGTATGCGCTCTCTACGCGGGTTGGAAGAAACTCCGGCGCGGCCGGCGTTGCAAATGCCGATCGGCCGCGAGAGATGCCGACGGCGAGGCGCGGCGAGACGACGCGGCGCGACGCAGGGTGACGCGGGGTGAGAGTTGCCGGACGGCTCGCTGAAATTTTTCACCGCAATTTTTTGCCGCAAAAATTTTTCAGCCGCATTTTTAGAGGGGTTTTGTCGATTTTCGCGCCCGCATCGCCGCTCACCTCAAGTTTTCCTCAAGTCTGTTTTTTATATTGGCAACAGTTTCGGCGGGGGCTTGTAAGCGAACGTCGAGAGAGTTTTGCGAGGAAAGAGGTGCGCGAGCGCGCGTCTCAGCCGTTCCGGTGGACACCCATAGGCTCGGGTCATCGAGGAACGGGGAGAGAGACGAACGCTGCATCTCGGGCGAGAAGCCGTCATACATTGCGCGTCAGCAAATGGGGGATGACGGGTTTTGCGCTTCTTCGCAAATGTTGGCCGCCGACGTTGGGGGACGTTGGCGGCCAACTTTTTTTGCCCGCGCCGCTCGCGCGTGGATTGACAGACTCTTTGGGCAAACTATACTCAACACTATGAAAGTTCCGCAGTTTAAGTTGCTCGGCTTCAAGCGACCGCGCGAAGTCGCGCTGCCCGCCCTCGGCAAGTTGGAACGCGAGGTGATGGACGAGGCGTGGCGGTGCGGGCAGGTGAGCGTGCGCGACGTTCACGAACGCCTCGACGGGCGCGTCGCCTACACGACGCTGATGACCACGCTTGACCGCCTCTACAAGAAGCGTCTGCTCGACCGGACAAAGAGCGGGCGCGCTTTTCTGTACGCGCCGCGCGTGTCGGCGGCCGAGTTTGAGCAGGGCATCGCCGAAGACGTGATCGACGCGCTCTTAGGCGGCGCGGCCGAGCCGGTGCTGGCCTGCATCGTGGATGCCGTCGGCGACCGCGACCGCGAACTGTTGGACGAACTCGAACGCCTCGTGCGCGAGAAGCGGAAAGAATTGCGGCGCACTTAGGAATTGGGGCGCACTTAAGTAAGGCTGCGCCCGCGTGGAGGAGTCTCGAATGTACAGCTTGCTCGGATTGTGCCTCGCGCTGGCCGCGCTGCTCTCGACGAACGTGCTGGCGACCTTCCTGAGCATTGCCCTCTGGCGCGCCCTCCGGCACACGCTCCGGCGACGGTCGGCCGCCGCCCAGGCGCAGGTCTTGCTTTACCTGCGCTTGTTGCCGTTCGCGGGCGCGCTCGTCTTCGTCGGCGGCTTCATCGTCCCCGCTTACCTGCACCACGAGCCGCACTCGACGGACGAAGTCGTCAGTCTCAAACTCGCGCTCGTCGCCGCCTGCTGCTGCGCCGGTCTCGCGCTCGCGCTGTGGCGCGGCCTGCATTCGTGGGTCGCCACGCGGCGGCTCGTCGCCGATTGGCTGCGCCACGCTGAACCGATGGAACTCGCGGGCGTGCGCGTGCCCGTCCATCGCCTGCGCCATCGCTTTCCCGTCGTCGCCGTCGTCGGCATCCTGCGCCCGCGCCTGTTCATCGCCGGTCATTTGTTCGACGAGTTGAGCGCGGAAGAGTTGAACGCGGCCGTGATGCACGAGCACGGCCACCTCGCGGCGCACGATAACTTGAAGCGCGCCGCGCTGCGCGCCTGCCGCGACGTGTTGATGCTCGTGCCGACGGGTCGCACGCTCGACAATGCGTGGGTCGAACAGTCCGAGGCGGCGGCCGACGAACATGCGGCGCGCGCGGGCGGCGCGCCGCTCGCGCTCGATCTGGCTGCCGCGCTCGTCAAGATCGCGCGGCTCGTACCCGTGGGCGCGACGCCGCGGATGCCCGCCGGTGCGTTCCTGATCGGCGATCAGGGCGAGAGCGGCGTGGCCTGGCGTGTCCGCCGCCTCGCACGACTGGCGACGAATGGCGCGCCGCCGCTCCACGCGTCGAACGCCATCTTGAATTACACGCTCGTCGCCGCGCTCCTCGCCGCGTTGCTCATCTCGGCCACGGCCTCCTTCAGTCAGCCGCGCTTCCTCGCTCCGCTTCACGACGCGTTGGAACAGTTCTTCGCCGTGCTCAAGTAAGTAAACCACTGGGTAAACGACGCCTCAACAAACCCTCCCGCGCGCCGCGCGCTAAGTACGTAGACTAAGTACGTAGACTGGTAGTAGTTCGCGTGCGGCGATACTCTCAGCATTCAACGGCGCGCTTTAGGTCAAACCCTAACAACTACTAAGCGGGTTCGGAGCAGGCTGCAAGGGAAGCAGGCCGCGGCATCATCGGCGCGTAAAATTGCGAATTCATATCGAGGTGGAACGACACATGAAACACGGACGGGGTAACAAGCTATCGGCACTTTTGGCTCTCGCTCTCGCGCTCAGCCTCTCTTTGACTTTCCCTGCGACGACGGCGCGCGCGCAACAACAGGACGGGCGCGGCCGCCTGTCCGGCACGGTCAAAGATGAGTCGGGCGCGAGCGTCGCCGACGCGCAGGTCTATCTCATCAACCCGCAGCAGGCCGTCCTGAACAACGTCAAGACCGACTCCGAAGGGCGTTTCAACTTTACCGACATGGCCGCGGGCACTTACGAACTGCGCGTCTCGCATCGCGGCTTCGACAACCGCCGCCTCTCCGTCAAACTCGTTTCGCGCGAGACGACGGACGTGGCCGTCGTGCTCGAAGTCAACCGCCTCGAAGAGCAGATCACCGTGACGGCCGAGAGCGGGCAGGCGGCCGATAAGGATCGCGTGGCGCAGCAGGTCAACGTCATCAACGAAAACAACATCCTGCAACGCACGACCGCCGTGCTGGCGCAGGTGGCCGACGAAGAGGTGGGCGTGAACCTTCAGCGCACGAGTCCCACCATCGGCGGCATCTTCGTGCGCGGGTTGACGGGCAAGAACGTGGCCGTCTACGTGGACGGCGTGCGCTACACCACGTCGGCGCAACGCGGCGGCATCAGCACCTTCTTCAACCTCAACGAGCCTTCGAGCCTGCGCGCCGTTGAAATCCTGCGCGGGCCGAACAGCGCGCAGTACGGGTCGGACTCCCTGGGCGGCACGATCAACCTCGTCTCGCGCGTGCCCGGCTTCGGCGGCGACGTGCCGGAGACGCACGGCGAAGTCAACACCTTCTTCACCAGCGCAGACCTGTCCTTCGGCGGCAACACGCTCGTCACTTACGGCACGCGCCGCTTCGGCATCCTGGCTAACGTCAACGCGCGCCGCCACAGCAACCTCCGCACCGCCGGGGGCTTCGACACGCACTCCTCCGTCACGCGTTTCCTCGGCCTGCGCTCGGACATCCTCGGCACTCGTTTGACCGACACGGCCTTCACGCAGTACGGCGGCACGTTCCACGTCAACTACGCGCCGACGAACGATCAGCAGGTCATCTTTCACTACCAGCGCGCGCAACAGGACGGCGGCAAGCGTTACGACCAGACGCTCGGCGGCGACGGCAACCTCATCTCCGACCTGCGCAACCTGATGCTCGACTTCGGCTACCTGCGCTATCTCAAACAAGGCTTCGGGTTCTTCGACAACGCCTCCGTCACCGCCTCCTACAACACGCAGCGCGAGGAGCGCGTCAACCAGGGCGGGCGCGGCAACCCGCGCGCCAACATCACGCACCAGTACGAGCGCACGAAAGTCTTCGGCCTCAACGCCTCGCTCGACAAGCAGTTCACGAAGCACAACACGTTCCTCGTCGGCGCGGACTTTTACCGCGAGACCGTGGACGCGCCCGCCTTCACCGTCAACCCGGTCGCTGGCACGAGCGTGCTCTCGCGCCCACGCGTCCCCGACGGCGCGCGCTACATCACTTCGGGCGTCTACGCGCAGGACGTGTTCGACGCCATCCCCGACCGCCTGCGCCTGAGCATGGCCGTGCGCTACCACGTCGCATCCTATCGCTCGCGCGCCGCGAACGCGCCCGTCGTCAATGGCCTGCCGCTCTTCCCCGACGACAGCCTGCGGGAGGACAATCTCTCGGGTCGCTTCGGCGCGGTGGTCACGGCGGCGAAAGGGTTGAACCTCAGTTTCAACTACGGCCGCGGCTTCCGCGCGCCGAACATCACAGACCTCGGCACGCTCGGCCTCGTCGGCAACGGCTTTGAAGTTGACGCCCTGAGCGCGATTGCGCTCGGCGGCCAGATCGGCACCACGGCCGACTCGACGGCCGTCGCCTCCGGTCGCCCCGTCGAGCGTTTGCGCTCGGAACTCAGCAACAACTTCGACGGCGGCATCCACTTCCGCCGCTCGCGCTTCGACACCGACCTCGTCCTCTTCCTGACCGACCTCAACCGCTCCATCTCGCAACAGACGCTCATCCTGCCGCCGGGCGCGGTCGGCCTCTTTCTCGGCGACCAGCCGATCACGCGGCAACTGGCGAGCGGCGCGGTCGTCGTCCCGCTCTCGACCAACCCCGTGCTCGTGCGCTCGAACTTCGACGACGCGCGCCTCTACGGCCTCGAATACACGCTCGACGCGCGCCTGCGGCGCGACCTCACTTTCGGCGGCAACTTCACCCTGATCCGTTCCTACAACAGGGCGACCGGAGTTCCGCCCAACATCGAAGGCGGCACGCCGCCCGCCACCGCTTTCCTGCGCCTGCGCTACGAACCGTCGGGCAAGCGATATTTCGTCGAGGCGTATTCGACGCTGGCCGACCGGCAGAACCGCCTCTCCACGCTCGACCTCGGCGACCGCCGCACGGGCGCGGCGCGCTCGCGCAACGACATCCGCGACTTCTTCAACAACGGTGCGCGGGCGCGCGACCTCGTCCGGCCGGACGAGGCCGGCGTGCTCCGCCTCGTCGCGACGGGTGAGACGCTCCGGCAGGTGCAGGATCGCCTGTTGCCGCTCGGCGTCGCGCAAAACGGCGTCCTCGTGACGGGCGAGGGAGTCAGCGTGCCGCTCTACACGCACCTGCCCGGCTACGGTCTCTTCAACCTGCGCGGCGGTTTCCGCGTCGGCGAGCGTTCCAACGTCTTTCTCGATTTCGAGAACATCGGCGACAAGAGCTATCGCGCGCCGAGTTGGGGCATCGACGGGACGGGGCGCAGCCTGACCGCGCGGTATCAGTATCGCTTCTAAACGTTTCTCCGGTCTGAAACCGGAGCGGAAGAACTGACGCCCCGCCGTCGCCACAGCGGCAACTACCGGCCGCGCCGCCGCCGCGACGGTAAAACCGCGCGAGCGGCAGGGGTAAAAGCAGCAGGGCGTCGATAGTTGATAGCCCCCGCGCCGCCGCGCGGCGACCGGCCGGACGCTCCCCTTTCCCGGACGGCGGGGCGGCCGCGCGACGGCCATTCAGCCTTCAAATTAGCCTTCAAAACAAAAGCGGGGGCGGCGAAATATATTCGCCGCCCCCGCGAATTTGCGCGCCGCGCTAAAATTTGCGGACGAATTTACGGCGTAAAACAGCCCGTTTTCCGCGTTTTTTCGTTCACCCGGCCAGCCTCAAGTATTCCTCAAGAATTTCTCAAGTCACATCTCTATCCTGTACCCGTTCACAAGTGACTTTGCGGAAGCCTCGCCGCGCCGAAACCGGGAACGCCCACACTGAAAGGCGACGCCGCAGCCCCTGAAATAAACTGACGCCACCACGACCGAAGGAGAATGAACATGATTCGTCCACTGCCCGCACGATTCACCACCCCGAAATTTTTTCGCCTGCTGATACTATCGACCTTCGTAGTTGTGGTGGCCGCCGCCCTGTTCACGAGCGGCGGCCGCGCCGCTTCGCCCTCCGGCGGCACGCTCACGACGGCCAACACGCCGTCGAACCCGCTGCGCTACACGGCGGGGCCATTCAACGTCCCGAACGTGACGGGCTTCGCGGGCGCGCTCCAATGCAACGCGGCCAGCCCCTGCGACGACTACGCGCTCAACGTTGACGTGCCCGACGGCCTGCGCGACACGCATCAGGTGCGCATCGCGATGACGTGGCCGAACGCCACGGCCGATTTCGACTTTCGCGTCTACCTGCGTAACGCCGACGGCACGGCGGGCGCGGAAGCGCTCTCCATCGGCAGTTCGGCCAATCTGGAGATCGGCGTGCTGCCCGCCGTCAAGCGTTCCTATCTCGTTCGCGTGATCCCGTTTGCGCCGCTCGGGCAGAGCGTCTCGATGGCGATCAGCGTAGAGTCGAAGACGGGGCGGTTCAATGCAGATGCGGGCGCGTCGCCGCGCTACGCGAACTACCAGCCCACGGGCGGCCTCGGCGCGGATGCCGCCGAACCCACGCTCGGCGTCAACTGGAAAACCGGCAAAGTGATGTTCATCGCCGGTCTGGAAACCCTGCGCGTCACCTTCAACGACGCGGCCTCGCCCGCCGCCGCCACTTGGGAAGACAAGAGCTATCTCCTGACCTCGCTCAACACGCTCGACCCGATTCTCTACACCGACAACCGCACCGGGCGCACCATCATCTCGCAACTCGCCGGAACCAACAGCCTCTCGGCCTTAACCGACGACGACGGCGAGACGTGGATTCCGAACGAGGGCGGCCCGCTCACTTCCGGCGTTGACCACCAGACCGTCGGCGGCGGCCCCTTCCACGCGCCGCTCACCGGCGGCACGGCCGTCTATCCGAACGCCGTCTACTACTGCTCGCAGGATTTGGTCACGGCCTTCTGCGCGCGCTCGGACGACGGCGGCCTGACCTACGGCCCGGCCATCCCGATGCAGATTCTCACTTGCGGCGGCATCCACGGCCACGTGCAGGTCGCGCCCGACGGCACGGTCTACGTCCCGCATCGCCAGTGCAACTCGAATCAGGCCGTGGTCGTCTCCGAAGACAACGGCATCACGTGGGCGGTGCGCACCGTGGCCGACACAGACCAGACCTCTTCCACCTACGACAGCATCCCCGGCGACTGGGATCCGGCCGTCGGCGTCGGCAGCAATGGGACGGTCTATTTCGGCTATGAGAACGGCGACGGCACGCCGCACATCGCCGTCTCGCACGACCGCGGGCAGACGTGGGTTGACGACCAGAACGTCGGCATCCCCCACGGCATCCGCAACACGGCTTTCCCGACCGTCATCGCCGGAGACGACGACCGCGCGGCCTTCGCCTTCCACGGCTCGACCGACGCCGACAACACCGACGCGGGCGTCTGGCATCTCTACGTCGCCACCACCTACGACCGAGGCAAAACCTGGAACGTCGTCAACGCCACGCCGAACGATCCCGTCCAGCGCGGCTCGATCTGCACTGAAGGATTCGGCGTCGATGCCTGCGCCAAGGGCGACCGCAACCTGCTCGACTTCATGGACATTCAGGTGGACAAACAGGGGCGCGTGCTCGTCGGCTACGCGGACGGCTGCGTCAATTGTTCCAGCCCCTCCGGCTCGCGCTCGAAACTGGCGACCATCGCCCGCCAAACCTGCGGCCGTCGCCTGTTCAAACAATTCGACCCGGCCACCGACGACTGCGGCGGCGCGACGGCCACGCCCACCCCGACGCCCACGCCCGTCATCATCGAGGGCAACGGCTGCATCGTTCCCGGCGCAAAGATCATCACCGACCCGACCGGCGACCAGACCGGCGCGCCGACCGCCAACCAGCAGCAGGACATCGAATCCGTCTCCGTCGCCGAACAGTATCCCGCGACGGGCGGCCAACTCGTCCTGACGATGAAGCTCAACCAACTTGACCCGAACCTGCTCACGCCGAACGCGAGTTGGACGACGCTCTTTAACGCCACGCACGCCGACGGCACTTCGACCACCTACTTCGTCAGCGCGGACAACAACTCGTTCGACAATCCGGCGGGCGTCTCCTTCAACTACGGCTTCGTTGACGTGACGAACCAGAATCTCAACACCTCGGTCGGCGCGGCCGACAACGGCGTGATCGACGCGGCCACCAAGACCATCAGGATCACGGTCGCGCTCAACAAACTCAAGAAGCCGGTCGCGGGCACGGGCGGCGCAACGCTCTCCGGCGCGCAGGTTGATCTCTCGGCGGGCAAGAAGATCGTCGCCGTCAACGGGCGCACGAGCCTGCTCGTCGGCGCGCTCGGCACGGGCTTGATCAGCACGATCGATTCGACCCAGAGCAACGAGTACGGCTTCTCCGGTCAGGCCGTCTGCACCGGCGGCGGCGGAACGCCGACCCCGACGCCGACCGCGACTCCCACGCCGACCGCGACTCCCACGCCGACGGCAACCCCGACGCCAGGCAACGACGCGCGCTGCCTCGTGCCCGGCCTCGCCGTGATCTCGGATGCGGCGGGCGACCAGACGGGCGCGCCGAACGCCAACGCCTCGCAGGACATCAAGACGGTCTCCATCGCCGAGCAGTATTCCGCGTCGGGCGGCCAACTCGTCTTCACCTTGAAGGTCTCGGACTTGACCGCGACCGTGACGCCGAACGCCTCCTGGCGCGTCGCCTTCAATGCGTCGCACGCCGACAACACGTTCACGACTTACTTCGTCACCGTGGCGAGCAACTCCTCTTCGAACCCCACGGGCGTCTCTTACAACTACGGCTTCGTCGATACGACGCGCAACAACCTCAATTCCACGGTCGGCACGGCCGACGGCGGCTCGATGTCCGTCGAGGGCGACACGCTCACGGTCGTGCTGAATATGAACAAGCTCAGGAAGCCCGTCGCCGCCGCCACCGGCCAGACGCTCACGGGCGCGCAGGTTGATCTCTCGGCGGGCAAAGCTCTCGGCGCGGTCAACGCCGCCACGAGCGTTCTCGTCGGCGCGCTCGGCAACGGCCTCAACGTCAACGTCGATTCCACCGGCAACGGCAACTACGCGTTGGCAGGCGCAGCCACCTGCCCGTTCGTCGCCCCGACGCCGACCCCGACGCCCGGCGGCGGCGGCGGCGGCGTGAGCGACCCGGCGCGCTTCCACAACTTCGCCGCGCCCGCGGGCGTGGCCGAAGCGGCGGGCGAGCCGAGCATCGGCGTCAACTGGAAGACCGAGCGCACCTTCGGCAACAGCGGCGGCCTCATCCCGAATGGCGGCACGGTCGCCTACTACGGCGGCTTCCTGCCCTACATGCTGCGCGTCACCTTCGACGATTCGGTGTCGCCCGCGAAAGTCTCCTGGGATCAGGCCAACCTCGTCGTCGCCAACGCCCCGCGCGTCTTCGGCGACCCGATCCTGTTCACCGACTCGAAACTCGGCCGCACGTTCGTCTCGCAGGAGTTGGGCTTGACGCCCCTCGGCTCGACGATGGAATTCACCGACGACGACGGCCGCACCTTTACGCCTTCGACGGGTTCGGGCGCGCCTTCCGGCATCGATCACCAGACGGTCGGCGGCGGCCCCTTTGCGAAGCCGATCCCGGCGGGCGTCAATCCCGCCTACCCGCACGGCGTCTGGTACTGCTCGCAGTCCGTGGCCGACGCCGTGTGCGCCGTCTCGCTTGACGGCGGCATCACCTTCGGCCCCAGCGTGCCGATGTACACCATCGCCGATTGCGCCGGTTTGCACGGCCACGTCAAGATCGGCCCCGACGGCACGGCCTACATCCCGAACAAGGCGTGCGGCGGCTCGCTGCCCTTCCACGACACCGGCGCGAAGCAGTCGCTCATCCTCTCCGAGGACAACGGCCTGACGTGGAAGATTCGGCCGATTCCGCAATCCACCTCGAACGCCGACCGCGACCCGTCGGTCGCCATCGCCACGGACGGCACGATCTACTTCGCCTATCAGGCCGCCGACGGCCACTCGCGCGTCGCCGTCTCACGCAACAAGGGCGTGACGTGGACTGACGACACGGACATCGGCGCGCCCGTGGGCGTCCAGAACAGTCTCTTCCACGCGGCCGTCGCGGGCGACCCGAAACGCGCCGCCATCGCCTACTACGGCACGACCACCGGCGGCTCCGACTTCGACACGCCCGGCTTCTCCGGCGTCTGGTACCTCTACATCTCGACCACCTACGACGGCGGCAAGACGTGGACGACCGTGAACGCCACGCCGAACGACCCCGTCCAGCGCGGCGGCATCTGCGGCGACGGCCAATGCCGCAACCTGCTCGACTTCTTCGACGCCACCATCGACAAGCGCGGCCGCGTGCTCGTCGGCTACGACGACGGTTGCACGGGAGCGTGCGTGCAGGGCGGCGCGAACACTTTCTCGGCGAAGGCCGTCATCGCCCGCCAATCCGGCGGCAAGCGAATGTTCGCGGCCTACGATCCGCCCGCGGCGTCGCTCGCCGGTGCGCCCGCCGTCACGGGCAGCCGCAGCGGTGCGAACGTCAATCTCTCCTGGTCAACTCCCGACAACGGCGGCTCGGCCATCACGGCCTACAAGGTCTATCGCCGCGACGGGGCGACCGCCACGCTGCTCGGCACCGTGACCGGCACCACCTTCACCGATACGGCTTACGCCGCCGGTCAGGTCTATCGCGTCACGGCCGTCAACAGTGCCGGTGAGAGCGCGCACAAGGAATACAACCCGGCGGGCGCGGTGGCCGCGAGCGCGTGCGAGGGCGCGGGCGTGCTGGTCGTCAGCGACGTGAACAACGAGGGCGGCGACCTCGACACGCAGCAGAACACGCCGCCCGACGCGCGCGTCAACCTCAAGTCGCTCTCGCTCGCGGAGCCTTTCCTCGGCGCGGGTCAGAACAAACTCGTCTTCACGCTCAAGGTCGCGCCGTCCACGGCGGGCAACGCCGCGCCGCCTTCGAGCCAGTGGTTCGTCATTTGGAACAGCCGCCAGCCGACCGCCGATTTCGACCGCCGTTACGTGGCGATGTTGTCCGACGCGCAAGGCAACGTGAGGTTCGAGTATGGCAAGTTCGGCGCGGCCACGCCGCTCGACGGCAGCGCGGTGCCCAGCCCGAACACCAACCAGCCGGTGAAACTCGGCGACGCGGCCGGTAATTACGACCCCGCGAACGGCACCATCACCATCACGCTCCCGACCGCCGACGCCGAAGGCGTGACGGCCGGGCAATCCTTGAACGGCGTGAACGCGCGCTCGTTCTTCGTGCGCCCCGAGGCGGGCATCCGCAACGCGGCCACCGCCTCCGACATCACGGGCGACGGCGCCTACACGCTCTCCGGCAACGCTTCGTGCGCGGGCGGTTCCTCGTCGGCGTCGTCCACGTCTGCGCCTGCGGCCGGGTTCGATTCCGTCGCGTGGCAGATCGCGGCGCGGGTCATCAACTTCACGCTCTAAGACGCGCGCGTCCACGGGCAATCTCAAGGCTCGCGTCGTCCTTCAAGGAGAGCGACGCGAGCCGTCTTTCATAGAGAGCGACGCCGAGCCGTCTTTGCGCCGCGAAGTATGCGGAGAAGTTCCGGCGGGAGTTCGCGGGGGATTTCCTGAGCGGCGGCGTTTGCTCACGGCCGTGCGTTCACGGTCGTGTGCGAACGTTGCTGGACGGGAATGGAATGATGTTAGGATACGGCGCACGTTCAGCCGATTCATTCGCCGAAGCGTCTCCGAATTTCCATGAGTAAGAGACATCCGAAACATAAAGGCCGGAAGCCGTCCGCCCCGGCAAACGCTGCGGGGCGGCCGTCGTGGCTGCCGCCCGCGCTCATCGCGGGCGCGCTCGTGCTCGCCGTCGTGGCGGGCGTGTGGTTCTGGCGTTCAAGTCAGGCTCCGGTGTCGAGCGTCGCTGCGGGGTCGCCGGGCGCGAGTCCGCCGTGGACGGCGGGCAACGCGAACGCGCCCGTGACGGTTGAAGAGTTCGGCGATTACCAGTGTCCGCCGTGCGGCACGGTCTATTCCGAACTGGAAAAGATCAGGGAGGACTACGGCGACCGCGTGCGCCTGGTCTTTCGCCACTACCCGATCACGCGCCTCCACCCGAACGCGCTCGCCGCCGCCCACGCCGCCGAGGCCGCCGGGCTGCAAGGCAAGTTCTGGGAGATGCACGGGCAGCTTTATCGCGGGCAAAAATCCTGGGAGAACTCCGCCGATGCGCCCGCCCGTTTCCTCGCCTACGCCCGCGCGCTCGGCCTCGACGCCGAACGCTTCGCGCGCGACGTGAACGGCGAAGCGGCGAGCCGGCGCGTCGTCGCCGACCACGAGCGCGCGCGTTCGCTCGGCGTTGACGGCACGCCCAGTTTCTTCGTCAACGGGCGCAAACTTCCGCCCGACGCGTTTCGCGGCAAGGACGTGCGCGCCGCGATTGACGCCGCGCTCGGCGGCCAGCCTTAACGGCGCGCGTTTCGTCGCAGCTATTCAAGCATTATCGAGAGGAAGATTCCGGCATGCGTCATCACCTACGTTTCATCTTCGTCCTGTGTCTCTTCGTCGCGGCCTCGCCCGGTTGCAACGAGAATTCCGGCAGCGCGCAACAGTCGTCGTCCAATGCGAAGCAGGCCGCTTCGCCACCGTCGCCGAACAGCGCGAATGCTCCCGCCCCGGCGGGCGCGCTCAACCCGCCCGCCGCCAATCTTCCCGACGCCCCCAACCCGTGCGCCCTGCTCACTTCGGACGACATCAAGGCCGTGCAGGGCGAGGCCGTCAAGGAGTCGAAGCCCGGCCGCCGCGACGGCACGGACTTCGCCGTCACCTCCTGCTTCTACGCCACGCCGACCTTCACCAAGTCCGTCAGCCTCGAAGTGACGCGCAAAGGCACGAGCAGCCGGAGCGTGCGCGAGTTCTGGAAGGCCAACTTCGCCGCCGCGCTCGACAAGCGCGAGCAGAAAAACGAGCGGCGCAAGAAACAGGGCAAACCGCAGGCGGGCGCACCCGCGCAACCCGTCTCCGGCATCGGCGACGAAGCCTACTGGATCAGCACCAACGCCAACAGCACCCTCTACGCCTTCAAAGGCGACACCCTCGTCCGCATCAGCATCGGCGGCGTGGACACCGAGGAGTCGCGCATGAAGAAGATCAAAACGCTCGCCGAACGCGCCCTCTCTCGCCTCTGAGAGGGCGCGCCGCGACCTCCTGCCGCCGCCGCTCCCCAATGTCGCTCCGTCGCCCCGGCGCGTGCCCGCCTGAAACTTTACCCGCCCGCTTTCCGTTAGCACACACGCTTCTGTAAAATAGGCGCGCGACACTTTTTCAACCGTTAGGCCGTGAGTTATCCGGCGACGCGCGCCCGGCTAACGACGCGGAAGCGCAACGCGCGCCCGTGCGTCTTCCGCCCCGGCGACGGCGGTTGCGGTTCAAAGTCTTAACGTTCAAATAAGCATTCAAGTAATTTTCAGCGACGCCCTTCCGGCGTGTGCGCTCGAAATTTGCACCCTGTTCATTTCCAGTTTGGAGGTTCTATGAGAAATCGCGTCCGCCGCATACCCTTCGCGGCTCTCGGTCTCGCGCTCCTGCTCTCGGCTCTGACTACTACTACTGCGACCGCGCAGAAAAGGGGTTCAGCCGCCGCCGCCGCTGGCCGCGCGCCGTCGAAGAGCAGTTTCAACGTGCCCGTCACTTATTACAAACTGCCGAACGGCTTGAAGGTCGTGCTCTCGCAGGACACGAGTTCGCCGACCGTCGCCATCGCCGTCTATTACCAGATCGGTTTTCGCATCGAGCCGCGCGAACGCACGGGCTTCGCCCACCTCTTCGAGCACATGATGTTTCAAGGCTCGCGGAACCTGGGGAAGATGGAGTTCATCCGTCTCGTCCAGCAGAACGGCGGCATCTTGAACGGCTCGACCCGCTTCGACTTCACCAACTACTTCGAGATCATGCCCGCGCACAAACTGGAGACCGGATTGTGGGCTGAGGCCGACCGCATGCGCGGACTCGACATCACGGAGGAGAATTTGAAGAACCAGCAGGGCGTCGTCGGCAACGAGGTCAAAGTCAACGTGTTGAACGCGCCCTACGGCGGCTTCCCCTGGCTCGACATGCCGCAGTATGCCAACACCAACTGGTACAACGCGCACAACTTCTACGGCGACCTCGAAGACATCGAAGCCGCCAAGGTCGAAGAGGTGCGGGAGTTCTTCAAAACCTACTATGCGCCGAACAACGCCGCGCTGGTCGTCGTCGGCGACTTCAACGAGGCGGAAGCGCGGCAGATGATCGAAAAGTATTTCGCCGCGATTCCCTCGTCGAAACTGCCCGCCCTGCCCGATCTCACCGAGCCGCGCCAGGAGACCCAGCGCAGCGCCGTCAAACAGGACGCGCTCGCCAAGCAGCCCGCGCTCTCCTTCGCCTACCACATGCCGCCGCGCAACACGCCCGAGTATTACGCGATGGGCGTGCTCGACCAGTTGCTCGTGCAGGGGCAGGACAGCCTGCTCAATCAGGAACTCGTCCAACGCCGCGCCTACACCGACACGGTCGCGGGCGGCACGAACCTGCTCGGCAACATGTACAACTATCAAGGCCCCATGCTCTGGCTCGGCTACCTCTTCCACGATGCGAAGACGAAGCCCGAAGAGATCATGGCGGCCGTGGACACCGTGATCAAAGGCGTGCAGGACAAGCCGGTTGACCAGAAGACGCTCGACCGCGCCATGACCAAAGTGCGTTCCAACTTCTACGACACGCTCGGCTATTTGAACGGCTTCGGCCGCGCCGACCTGCTCGCCAGTTTCGCGCTCTTCGACGACAACCCCGCGCGCATCAACACGCTCGAAGCGGAGTTTCGCAAAGTGACGCCGCAAATCATCCAACGCACGGCGCGCGAATACCTGCGCCCCGGCAACCGCACGGTGCTCACCATCGTCCCGAAGCCCGCGAGCGACCCGAAGGCCGGGAGCTAAGGCATTCGCTCTAGGGCTGTAGACCCGAATGGAGATTTTGACATGAACTCGAAAAAGTTTTTCGCCCTCGTCAACGCCGTCGCCTTCGTCGCGACGCTCTCGGCCTTCGCGCCCCGCGCCGCCGCGCAGAAGCAGACGCCGCCGGCGGGCGGCGCGCCGAAGCCTTTCACCCTGCCGCGCAAAGAAACTTTCACGCTCAGGAACGGCGCGCGCGTGACGCTCGTGCCCTACGGCTCGATCCCGAAAGTCACGGTCAGCGCGGTTGTCGCGGCGGGCAACATCAACGAGTCGGCCAACCAGGTGTGGCTGGCCGACCTCACCGGAGACTTATTGGAAGAGGGCACGACGACGCGCTCCGGCGAAGCCGTCGCGCAAGAGGCGGCGCGCATGGGCGGCAGCCTCTCCATCAGCGTCACCCCGGATCAAACATCCGTCAGCGCCGACGTGCTCTCCGAGTCCGGCCCGCAAATCGTCGCGCTCATCGCCGAGGTGTTGCAGCGTCCCGCGCTGCCCGCCTCGGAGTTGGAACGCCTCAAGGCCAATTTCATCCGCAACCTGAGCATCCAGCGGTCGCAGCCCGGCTCCATCGCGCAGGAACGCTTCAGCAAACTGCTCTACGCCGATCACCCCTACGGCCGCATCTTCCCGACCGAAGAGATGATCAGAAGTTTCACCATCGCCGACGTGCGGAAGTTCTATCAAGACAACTTCAGCGCGGCGCGCACGAACATCTACGTGGCCGGCGTCTTCGACGCGGCCGCCATGCGCCGCCAGATCACGCAGGCTTTCGGCGCGTGGGCGCGCGGCACGAGCGCGGTCGAGAACATCCCGAAGACCGTCTCCGTGCGCAAGATTCATTTGATCGACCGCCCCGGCGCGCCCCAGTCCACGCTCTATCTCGGCCTGCCCGTCGTTGACCCGAGCCACAAGGACTTCGTCGCGCTCTCCGTCACCAACTCGCTGCTCGGCGGCTCGTTCGCTTCGCGCATCACCTCGAACATACGCGAGCAGAAGGGCTACACCTACTCGCCCAACAGTTCGATCTCGACGCACTACCGCGACGCCTACTGGGTGCAGGTCGCCGACGTGACGACCGCCGTCACCGGCCCTTCGCTCAAAGAGATTTTCTACGAGATCGACCGGCTGCAAAAAGAACCGCCCACCGAGGCCGAATTGCAGGGCATCAAGAACTTTCGCGCGGGCGTCTTCACCATCCAGAATTCTTCGCGCGCCGGGATCATCGGCCAACTCGCCTTCCTCGACCTGCACAAACTGCCAGACACTTACCTGACCAACTACGTGCAGAACATCCTCGCCGTCACGCCGCAGGACGTGCAACGCATGGCGCGCCAGTATCTCAAGAGCGAACAGATGGCGATTGTCGTCGTCGGCGATAAAGCCCAAGTCACCGGCCAGTTGACGCCTTACGGCGAAGTCGTTTACTGAACCCGACCGCCGCCTCTCTGCCCGAACCGTGCGCCGTCAACACGTGCGCCACGGAAAAAGGGAACGGCCGCCTGTCAACAGGTGGCCGTTCCCTTTTTCCGATAGCGCTAACGGGGATCGAACCCGTACTCTCTGCCTTGAGAGGGCAGCGTGTTAACCAATTACACCATAGCGCCTTACAATTCCTTAGCAAATTCAGCATACCACACAACCCAAACACCTTCAAAACAACTCCGCAACTGCTCTCGGTGTCCTTCGCGGTGTCCGTGAAAACGGAGACACGAACGATGATAAACCATAAAGGCGGGTACATTTACAAAGATGAAAAGGGAGCATGGTGGGCACGAATCACTGTAAAAGATGCAAGTGGCAAACGTCGCAATATTAAACGACGAGCTAAAAACGAAACTCACGCCAAAGAATTGCTCCGTACCATCGCTAATCAACTGGACAACGAAGGCGAGAAGGCACTTGATTCAACAACTATGACGTTTAATGACTTGGCGGACTACTACGCTAAGCGTTACTTGAAAATTGCAGAGTACCGCAATGAACGCAAGATAAGCGGATTACGCGCTCTTGACCGTGCAGAGCGAGCACTAAAACTGTTCCGGCAACACTTTGGAGCAAAACGCCTTAGAAGCATCAGCTACGGCGACTTACACGCCTTCAAGCAATCTCGTTTAGCCAAAACAACGATGCACAAACGCGACCGTACAATTGCGGGGGTGAATCGTGAGTTAGGAGTGTTAAGGCGAGTGCTGAATATTGGAATGCGCGAGGGATGGCTAACAAAAAACCCGTTTAATAGTGGCGACCCTCTTATCTGTGCTTCTGAGGAAAACAAACGAGAGCGCATTTTAAGCCATGATGAAGAAAAGAGATTGTTAGCAGCTATTGACGCTGAGCCGTTGCGTCACCATCTAAAGCCGATTGTTCTAATCGCGCTTGATTGTGCTTTGCGTAAGGGCGAAATTCTTAGCTTGACGTGGAGCGACGTTAACCTCGACCGCAGAGCTATTACGGTTAGGGCTTTCAACTCCAAAACAGCTAGAGCGCGAACTGTTGGCATGACGACGCGGGTTTATGTCGAGTTATCACAACTTTTCAGTTTTCAGGATGCAAGCACATCTGTTTTTGGTTTGCGGTGCATACGAACATCATTTGTGAAGGCGTGTAAGAAGGCCAAGATTGACGGGTTCGTTTTCCATGACCTCAGACATACTGCTATCACACGCATGATTCGCGCCGGGTTGCCACCTGTCGAGGTTATGAGAGTGAGCGGACATTCCACCCTATCAGCCTTCTATCGCTACGCTAATCTTGACTCTGATGCTGTGTTTAGAGCGGCAGCAGCTTTGGACGCCTACCATGCCCAAGTTGCCGAATCACAAGCCTCAGAAGCCCCTGAACTTCTCAATTAAAAGGCGGTAGTACACAAGGCTATTTCCCAATGATTTTGGGGGTAGCCTTGTTCATTTTAGCCAGTGTTTTGGCGGCTTTTAATGGGAGTCAAATACAGTACAGAGGCTCTGCAAAATACAGTACACAAATGCTTAGCGAGCAGTTAATTTTATGGCAAAAACCAGCCCGCTTTCTTCTCATTATCTTCAAGTTGTGGCACGCCCGTTGCCAATAGTAGAAGTGTGGGAAATGATGCTCAAGTCGAAGTAGTTTTACTCACTTAGCAACTCATTGGTAAGTAACACCAAACTAAAAATCTGACTCGAAGAAAGGATTAGCTTATGGCTAACATTGGTCGAATTGTGTCTAACGCACAGCAAAACATTACTGGCTCGAAACTCACTATTTACTGCAATGGCAGGTTCAACTATCACCAAGCGGGGTTAGGGGTATGGGCTTTCATAGTTAAAGACCGAAAAGGCAGCATTAGAGCAGAGGGATGCGGGTTCTGTGACAACAGAATAGACGTTAGTCATATTGACGCTGAGTATAGAGCCGTTATTGAAGGACTCCATTGGGCGATAGCCAATGCCAAAGGCGCGTCAGTAGAGGTATGCACCAGCCTTGAATTGATTGAGAAACAAGTAAGCGGCAGTTGGAAGGTAAAGAAAGTAAAACTTTTGCCCCTTTGCAATGAGATTAAAACCTTACTTGAGAAGGCTAATGCCACTCTGCGCTGGATACCGATACACCAGAACAGACTTGCCCACCTATTAAGCCTCGGCGCAAACTGCATTGAGAGGGAAGGAGTAGCCGCTGCGCTATGACTCCCCTGATTAGTGATGTGTCTAGCTCAAATGCGGAAAAAGCTGAGCAGCAAAATAGTGACGCCAAGCACGTTCTAGGGGGGCATCTACCTAAGAAGATTAGGCCACGCCTCATAGAACTTGCAGACAAACTTTACGATTACATTCCCCCGGTTTGCTGGATGACAGAGGCTAATTTAGCGGTAGCTTTGGGGACAACAAGGCGTCAAATTGAAAGGGCGAAAGCGTATCTTGAAGCGTCAGGGCGGGTGCGGATTGAACTCCGGCAAAATGGCAAAAGAGCCAATCCGGTTCACACCTTAATAAAACTGCTCCCTATTAACCAATATGATAGTCTTGCTGGCCTTCCGTGGACTGTGGATTGGACTGTCTTAGAGGATATTGCCGCTAAAGACCTCAACGAAATGCCAATTTTAGACCTGTTGGAGTTCTACCAAGAGGTCAGATTCAAAACGATTCCTTTGCACTACCCAAAATTCAAGCACGGCCTACTATATTGCTCCTGCAAACGTGGCCGGTATTGTCGCTCTATTGGCAAGCACCCTGTAGTAGCCTACAAGAGTTTGGATTTCTCTAGCTGGCAGACTTACAGGGCTATGCAGAGCTACTGGCGAGCGGATGTAAATTACAATGTCGGCCTAATTGTTGATGGCTACACGGTGTTGGACGTGGACTTTCGCACCGGGGGACAAAACAGCCTAGCGTACCTAGAGGATGAATTAGGAGAAGTACCAGTAGGGCTGTCAGTAGCTACGGGAAATGGTTGGCACATTTATTTGCAACCTGATAGCAGACTTTCCAATGATGCGGGCGCAGGTGGGTTCTCCGGGATTGATATACGCGCTAAAGGTGGCCTTGTCGTCGCCCCCTACTCAGTTCATAAGTCTGAGAAGCCATACCTATGGGAAATTGTTGGCGAGCCTCAAACGCTGTCCGAAGATTGGGTAATGAATTTACAAGGCGATGATTTGCCAATTCTGAAAGAGCGCGGGCAAAAGAGAACGTCCGTACAACCGGAAGTCTTCATACCTCAAAAGCCTGACGCAAACTATTTCATTCCGAAGGGTAGACGCAACTGGACGCTATTCAAGTATGCCAGCCGAGAGCGCGGTAAAGGGGCTGATTATGACCACATTTACGATGTGATTTCTACCTTGAATGATACTTACACCGAACCGAGATTGAAGGAGTCTGAACTCAAAGGCATCGCTTCGAGCGCGATGCGCTACCCTAGTGAAGCTGAAAAGCGACAACAGGGATTACAGGATAAGCAAAGGTGAGTTGTGGTGGGTGTGTTCTCCGTTGAGGCGCGGCATAAGGCTTAAAACTTGTCTGAAATAGGCTCTTGAAAAGCATTACATTGGCAAATTCCCACGCCGGTTTTTTCATTACCGCAAGCATTACAATTTGCTAGTGGTAATGAGGTTCAAAGAGGGCGAATGCGGAAATTCTCCGCTATTTTACTGAAAACAGTCCGTGTCTGGCGTGCCCTGCGTAACAGGTTCAATCCACTCACAAAGCAACACTGTAGTACAAATTAGATGGCCTCACCCATGCCGTCAGTAACAGTTACAGGCTATGCGACCAAACGCTGAACGCTCTCATACAGGGAAATGATTCTTAACCCCTTGCGCCACCCCTGAACTTTCTCACAACGCAATTTATGGCGTGAAATTTTCCCGCTTTCTTTTTTCTTCTTCTTTCTCCCGGTCTTTCTCAGCCTGCCCACGCTCTAAGAATTTAGCATACTCAGCCGGATTCACTAACCAAAGGAAAGTCCCACCAACTATGCGGTAATTAGCCCTTATGAAGAAACCATCACAGGTTATAAGTTGGCCTTCCTTTGTCTGTTCCCATTCATTAGGAAGTTGAAACGCGGTAGATACCTTAGACAGGAACTCACGCTCATCGTTGGGGGTTTCATCATACTTGTACTTCACGATGATGATGAACACACGCCCGTCTAAAAGCCCTAGTTCAAAACTATCAATGCCTGCAAATTCGGGCGGGAAGCCCTCTATCTTCCATTGACTATAACCGAATCGGTCAACAGGCATGGTTTCGGAAATAATAGGCTTGGTGGTTAATGCCTTGATTTCTGGAACTGTCATGCCAAGATGAACGCCACGGATAGATGGTGCTTGCGTTAGGCTCAGGGTGCATTTTGGCACGGGCTGGCTTTGAGAGCAGCTTAGTTGTAATAGCATGAGGGCGGCTAGGATTAAGCGCGGGAAATGTACGAGACGCATAAAGTTATTTAAGTGAAAAGGCGTGGCTAGAGTCGCCACTCTTTGCTATTCTCCCCGCTATAGTCTTTGACAACATAAGATGATGCGTGAGGCGACCACATAGAGGGTTATGGTCGCTGCCGGGTTCAACCTTAAAGAAACCACGGCGGCACAGATTGACATTCAAACCATATCCCTAAATTGGGAGATTTTCAAGGCGGTTTCACAACACAACGTCTCATTCGGGGGAATACTCTGAATGGGACGCGCAAACCGTGTCAGACCTACTCGCCTAGCGGAAAAGCTATTGCATGTTCGTAACGCTCTAGGTTTGACGCAAGAGCAGATGATTAAGCGTTTGAACTATACAGCCTCGCCTTTGCATCCTCAGAACGTGTCAGGCTTCGAGACGGGAGAACGTGAGCCTTCATTGTTGGTAATACTTGCGTATGCACGTTGCGCGAGAATATCAACCGATATGCTGATTGACGATGAATTGGATTTGCCTGCAAAGCTAACAAGCAAGAATAAATAGTAAACAACAAGATATTAAGGGTGATTGATATAGTCTAAAATCCTGTTCGTCTGGCTGGTTAGCTGCTCTTGTGGGTTAGCGCGTTTATCTATGCTTATACAGACTCCAAACTTATCATCAAGGTTCTTACCTGTCGGCTGAATAACTTCAATAAAGATGATTCCTACATTGTCATGCAAGTCTTCACGGCGGGGGAACTCATAGATACGTTTTGAGGTCTTATGAGTTTGTGCGCCAAGATGCGTGTCGTGAGACGAGTCCCTAATACTACGATGTAATGTGTTGTATTCATTCCTCTGCCTACCATCTACCACTGTCACAATAGCAAGGTACGTTTGGTAAAAGCCCAATTCCCGTAAAGCATTGGCTTGAGATACGCCCTTACCGATTTTCTCAACCTTGTGAACAATATCCTTCTTTGTCGTTTCGGCAACAACGCTAACTTTTTTACACTCAATTGCGATTGCTTGGTGTGGGTTGTCACGCTCACAAATGAAAACATCAATGTCCCCCGGCTTTTTATTTGGTTGGGTAAAAGGGGCAGTAACTTCCGTGGCAATGAATGAATCTTGCCATACACCTAATTCATTTAGTAATAGCTCCTTTGCCCATAGTTGATAATTGAACAGCCACGATACAATTCGCTTCTCATCCCTCTCTACCGCGCTTTCATCGTTCATGCCGGGGTCTTCACTGAACAGTGTAAATGTCTCGCCAGCATGTATCTGTGTGCCAGCCTGTAATTTCAAGCTGTCCATGTACACACAATTGAAAACGAGTAAGTCCATTATAAGGAAGTTTTACGGTAGCCGCACACAATCTTTAATAAAAGATGTGGGATTAGTTAGGATGGGTAGCCGACCTACAATGATTATTATCGCGTACTGTGTTCAAACTATCAGATTCAGTTTTAGAGCATCGCTAATAGCTTGTAGCTGTTCATCGTACTTGGTTGCTAGTTGTTGGTAAGATGCAAATCTATGGTCAACATCTTCAAGAATTGTGTTCATCCCTTTGTCAAGCTGGTTAAATAAATCAGCGGCTTCTGGAATAACGCCTTGAATACGCCACCGCCGCTTAAACAGCGGTTTAATTCTCGATGTAAGCTCTCCTAGTGCTGCCTCTCTATCTCTCACGATAGATTCACATGTGCTGCGGTGTGCGGTAAGAATATTCAGTTTGGCTTGAATCACTTCTCGGCTGTCCGCAGGAGTTGGTAAGTGTGATTGCATTGTGCGAACCTGAAAAATCAGACTGTCAGTGGCCTGATTTAATCTCTCCACTGTGGCTAGTATTAAATTGACTTCCCTCTGTAGAGCGTCCGCGACGGTTATTCCATCTAGCGCGATTTCTGCTTGTCGAACAGCACTATCAATATCAATTCGGTTGAAAGCTATGTTGCGGCGAACTTCAATAAGGGATTGAAGGACTGGCGAGTCTTTAATTACAATTACCAGCAAAAGAACTAAGTAGCTGATTACTACAAACAAGCCGCCGACCTTATAACTAGCAATAACTTCTCCTACTGGAAACGGAGCTATGTAAAGATGAGAGAAAAAAGATGCCAAGCAAGCGGTGACAAATATTAGGATGTAGATAATTCCTAACTTTGTTAAGCCTTGTCGCACGGGGTATTCCGTAAGAGTAAGAATCAGCCACAATATAGCCATTACACAATACCAGCCATACGCAACGCTTACTGCTAAAAGAGAAAACCACCATTTTGACGCAAGAAAGAATGCTATAACAATTAGGGTAATAGAACGCAGGCTCTCAAACACAAAGAGCAATTCATTGCCAGAAAATAATTCATTGCTCCATCTAAATCGTATTGACGCATCCCTTTGAGTTCTACGCTGTGGCAGCAGAGAAACTAGCCACCTAACAGCATCTATGAGAGTAGAAAATAAAAGAATGGAAGTGCCAATAACTTCGGCTTGAAACTTCTCTGATTTCAATTCACCCGATAGAAGCCATAACGCTCCGACAACACCGCCAACCAGCCCCCAACTTGTCCAACCTTGCCGTGTCTGTGTGTCACGGATGTTTTCAATTTCAGAATTCAGAACGGCGTTGTTGCACAAAGAGCTACAGAGACGATAGTGCTGGTATCTTCAGTGTGTGGCAAAGAAGAAACGCAAGCGCACGTACCGTCTCCGTAACTGGAGCGAATATAACAAAGCTCTGGTGGCTCGTGGTAGCCTGACCTGTTGGGTCAGCGATGACATCCTCGC
>DASVVO010000026.1:0-75064 GCA_036386515.1 Pyrinomonadaceae bacterium | reverse complement strand
GCGCGGAGATCACGCGGAGAAGCGCAAAGGCTTAATCGCCATTCGAGCCTCTGCGTTCCTCCGCGTGATCTCCGCGCCTCTGCGTTAAGTTCGACATAATCAGGATTCCAGACGCACTTCCATAGTGATCTTCGCGTTGAGCACGCGCGAGACGGGACAACCGGCCTTCGCGTTGGCCGTCGCCGTGTCGAACTGTTCCTGACTCGCGCCGGGCACGCGCGCCGCGACGCTCAAGTGAACTTCGGTGATGGTGAAGCCCGCGTCGGTCTTCTCCAGTTTGACGGCGGCCGTGGTCTTGATGCTTTCGGCGACGAGACTGGCGTTGCCGAGTTGGCCGGAGAGCGCCATCGAAAAACATCCGGCGTGCGCCGCCGCGATCAGTTCTTCGGGGTTCGTGCCCTTGCCGTCCTCGAAACGCGTCGAGAAGGAATACTGTGTGTTTTCGAGGACGCCGCTGTCGGTCGAGATCGTGCCCCGGCCGTCTTTGAGTCCGCCGCGCCATTCTGCATTTGCGTTACGTTTCATCTAGTTGCTCCCGTTGATTGAATTGATGATTATTACTGCAAAGGGTTTGGCTCGCTTTCATAGTCTAAAGGCTGTTGCGGGGCTAATCGCCGGCATGCCCAGCGATAGGCCACCCATGCGAACAAGCCCAAAAAGGCAAACGGCAACACTATAAAGAACATGAAGAGTTGTGTCAGTGAAAGGCACATCGAAAGGTACATCACGCACCGCCTTCGTTAAAGTCTGCTTTAATGTCCGGCTCGCAGACGGACTTTATAACAAAACAGAGGTTGGAGCCGGGCACATTCGGACGCGCTTTGGTTTTTGTGCAAGCGGTCGAGTTTGTGCAAAGCCTGCCACGAAACTATTTCGCCATCGCGTCCGTCACCTGAATCTCGCCACGGATTATCTTCTGCCGCGCGCTTTCGACTTCCTGCAAGATCGACGGGTCTATGAGCGGCTGGTTGTTCTCGTCGAGCGAGAAGGCCACGCCGTCCTTGTCGAGTCCGAAGACGTGGACGCCGCCCTGAAAGCGTTTGTTCTTTACGTCGTTGATGATGTCGTAGACGGCGTTGTCCACGCGCTTGACCATGCTGGTGAGAACGTAGCCGGGCTTGACCATGTTCTGGTTCGAGTCCACGCCGATGACGAAATGCGTGGCGCGGCCGTCCGCCCCCTTGCCCGCCTGTTCCACGGCGTCGAACGCGCCGAGGCCGGAGTTGCCCGCCGCCGTGAAGATCACGTCCGCGCCTTTGCCGATCTGCGAGAGCGCGAGTTCCTTGCCCTTGCCGGGGTTGTTCCACGCGCTGTCGGTCACGCCGACGAAGTTTCGATAGACCGAGATGTTCGGGTTGACGGCTTTCGCGCCTTCCTCGTAGCCGGTGGCGAAACGGTGTATGAGCGGGATGTCCATGCCGCCCACGAAGCCGAGCTTGCCGGTCTTCGACGTGCGCGCCGCGATCATGCCGACGAGGTAAGACCCCTGATGCTCTTTGAAGACGAGCGAGGCGACGTTCGGCAGTTGGCTCACGCCGTCAACGATGGCGAAGTTGACGTTCGGGTAATCCTTCGCCACGATCTCCATGATCGGAGCTTGCGCGAAGCCGACGCCGATCACCAGATCGTAGCCGCGCTCGGCGAAGGCGCGCATCGCGGGTTCGATGGACGTGGGATTGCCCGGCTCGACATCGCGCAGGACGATGCCGAGTTCGCGTTCGGCGCGCCGGACGCCCTCGAAGGCCGCCGCGTTGAACGAGCGGTCGTCTTTGCCGCCGATGTCGAAGACGATGCCGACGCGCACGCGCGTCGGGTCGTCCGCCTCGTTACGCCCGCCCGTGCAGGCCGACGCGCAGACGAGCGCGGCGAGGCACAGCAACAGCGGCGCGAGCAGTCTCGTTCGAATAAACTTCATGCGGTGATTACTTCCTTGATGAGTTTCACGGGCGTGCCGGGCGTTTCGTCGCCGACGGTGTAGGCCGCGAGTATGCGCGCGCCCGCCTGCCGGCCTTGCGCGTCGTCGCGGCAGTAGAGTGTGCCGAGCGCGTCGCCCGCGCTTATTTGATCGCCGAGTTTCGCATCCGCGATGAAGCCGATTTGAAAATCGATCTCGTCTTCGAGGCGCGTGCGGCCGCCGCCGATGCCCGAGACGGCGTAACCGATTTCGGCGGCCTCGATGTGGGTGATGAATCCGGCGCGGGGGGATTCTACCCTAACCGCGCGTAGGGTCGAAGTCTGAAGCAAACGCGCCGGTTCATCGCACACGCGCGGGTCGCCGCCCTGCGCCTCGACGTTACGCCGGAAAGATTCCAAGGCCGCGCCCGAGTCGAGCGCGCGACGCACGCGCTCGCGCGCCGCCTCAATCGTCGGCTCGACACGAGCGAGCGCGACCATGCGCGCCGTCAGTTCGACGGAGAGTTCGATGACCGGCTCCGCGCCCGCGTGCGACTCACCGCGCAAAATCTCGATGCACTCCTGAACTTCGAGCGCGTGGCCGACGGCTCGACCCAGAGGTTGATTCATGTCCGTGAGCAGGGCTTCGGTGCGCACGCCGTAAGAATTTCCGATGCTGACGAGCGCGTGCGCCAGCGCGCGTGCGCGCGCCTCTTCGCGCATGAACGCGCCCGTGCCGGTCTTCACGTCGAGCGCGAGCGCGTTCAAACCCGCCGCCAGTTTCTTCGACATGATCGAGGCGACGATGAGCGGGATCGTCTCGACGGTGGCCGTCGCATCTCTGAGCGCGTAGAGCTTGCGGTCGGCGGGCGCGATCTCGGCCGTCTGTCCCATCATGGCGAAGCCGCAGCGCGTGAGCACGCGGCGAAACTCCGCGAGCGTGAGTTTGACGCGGTAGCCGGGGATGGATTCGAGTTTGTCGAGCGTGCCGCCGGTGTGGCCGAGGCCGCGGCCGGAAATCATCGGCACGGCGAGGCCGCACGAGGCGGCGAGCGGCGCGATCACGAGTGAAGTTTTATCGCCGACGCCGCCGGTCGAATGCTTGTCGGCTTTCGGCAGCGGGATGTCGGAGAAGTCGAGCGTCTCGCCCGAACGCAGCATCGCCCCGGTGAGCGTGCGCTGCTCGGCCTCGTCCATCCCCCGGCAGTAGATCGCCATCAGGAGCGCGGCCGCCTGATAATCCGCGAACTCACCGCCCGTCACGCCCTGCACGAAAAACTCGATCTCTGCCGCGGAGAGCGCGCCGCCCTCCCGTTTTCGCCGTATCACGTCCTGCGGTCGCATAAAGAAACAGGTCTTGCCTCACGCTTGAAGGTAGCTATGCGGATTGTTCGATTTGAAAATTCGAGAAGACGGGACGAATACTAACACCCTGCGGCACGCATCCGAAACCCGGTCTCAGGCGCGACCGAGCAGCACGACCGCCTGCGCGACGACGGCGCGCCCCTCGCCCACCGCATCCACCCCCTCGCCCGTCTTCGCCTTGACGCTCACACAACTCGCGTCAACCGTCAGCACTTGTGCGAGCCGCTCGCGCATCTCCTGTATGTGCGGGCGCAGGCGCGGGCGTTCGAGCAAGACGTTGGCGTCAACATTGACCACCTTGTACCCGCTCTGCCCGGCCAGCCAGACAACGCGCGCCAGCAATTGCAAACTATCGGCGCCTTTCCAGCGCGGGTCGCGGTCGGGGAAATGCACGCCGATGTCGCCTTCGCAAAGCGCGCCGAGGATGGCGTCGATGATCGCGTGCGAGAGCGCGTCGGCGTCCGAGTGCCCTTCCGCGCCGCGCTCCGATTCGATCTTCACGCCGCCGAGGATGAGCGGCCGGCCGCTCGCCAGCCGGTGCGTGTCGTGTCCGATGCCGATGCGAAACATAAGAATATCGCCGGTCGCCGTTCGGGGTCTCACCCTAGCTCGCCGCGCCCTCAACGTCTCCCGCCGCCCCATTGAACAATCGCCTGAGATGCGAGAAGAAAATAAGCGCGAGGATCATGCCCTCGAAAAGCGAAGCCAGATAACCCAGCGTCGAAGCCCACCCGGTGTTCACATAACTCTCGTAGACGGGCGTGGTCAGCAGGTAGAAGATCGCACAGAGCAGAAACAGCGTGCGACCCCAACTCTGAAACAAGAACAAGCCTAACGAAGCGACAAGCGAGGCGAATAGATGCACGTAGTAAAGCCAATCGGTGTAGCCGCCGGACAGACCGCCTCCGCCCGCCTCTTCGACCACGCTCCCGCCGTCCAGATAACCGCCCGACTCGGGCGCGACCGAGCCGATGGTCATTTCATAAACGATCAGGGAGCCGAAGATGCACACCTGATAGAGAACTATAAGCAGGCGAAATTGATGGCGTGACATCTGTAGGCGTCCTCTGCCGTCCGTCCGTGGTCATTCGTCGGATTGAAACTCTGGCCGCCCGCGCACGCGCGCACCGGCGACAACCTTGAGCGAACTATTCGCCGCTCTCACTGAGCAGCAATTCCGCGAAGGCAAAATCTTCGGGGCGCGTGATCTTGATGTTGCGGGCGTCGCCCTCGACCACGGCGACCTCCACCGCGCCGAGCATTTCGACGAGCGCGCTGTCGTCGGTCGCCTCGATGCCCTGAGCGCGGGCGTGTTCGTAAGCGCGACGCAGCAGTTCATAACGAAAACATTGCGGCGTCAGCGCACGGCGCAAACTCTCACGCGGAAGCGTCTGCGCGATGCGCCCTCCCTCACAGACCTTGATCGTGTCGATGACGGGCGCGCACAGGACGGCCGCGCCCGATTGTGCGGCGGCGCGCACCGTGCGCTCGATCTCTTCCGGCGTCACGAAGGGGCGCACGCCGTCATGCACGGCGACGATCTCGACCTCTCCCGCCTTCAAAGGCTCAAGGCCACGCCACACCGACCCGGTACGCGTCGCGCCGCCTTCAACGACGCGCGCCAGTTTCCGCAACTCGCCGCGATAGGGCGCGACGCGAAACGTCGTCTCCTCGACGGGCGCGACCAGGACGATCTCGTCCACGACCGCGCACGCCTCGAATCGCCTGAGCGTCCGAATGATGAGAGGCACGCCCGCCAGCGCGCGAAACTGCTTCGGCGCATCTCCCCCGGCGCGCGTGCCCCTTCCGGCGGCGACGATGATGGCGACGTTCATAGGGATGAGGGATGAGGGATGAGGGATGAAAGAAAGCAAAGCTGACAATTTGGCCGGAGCGCTTTCTTATTCATCCCTCATCCCTCATCCCTCATCCCTTAAATTCAGTGTTCTTCCGGCTCGATGCTGCGGGCGGCAACGGTTTGGGGGCGCGGGTCGCTGCGGTAGGGGCGGCGCGCGGGATTATTGCTCCCGTTAATGCCGCGCGTGTCGGTGTTGTGGATGCTCGCGCCGTTCTCGTGCGTCTCTTCGGAGAGTCGGCCGAAGATCATTTTCCCGGCGGTCGTTTGCAGCACGCTCGTGACGGAGATGTCGGCGTTCTTGCCGATCATCTTGCGCGCGTTATCCACGACGACCATCGTGCCGTCGTCCAGATAAGCGACGCCCTGATTGTATTCTTTGCCTTCTTTGAGAATGAAGACGCGCATCAGTTCGCCGGGCAGCACGACGGGTTTGAGAGCGTTGGCGAGTTCGTTGATGTTGAGGATGGAGACGCCGTGCAGTTGCGCCACCTTGTTCAGATTGAAATCGTTGGTGACGACCACGGCGTCGAGTTGCTTGCTCAGTTCGAGCAGTTTGAGGTCAACTTCGCGCACGGCCGGAAAGTCCGTGTCAACGACCTGGATGTCGAGCGTGTTGTTGGTCTGGAGACGGTTGAGCATGTCGAGGCCGCGCCGCCCGCGCTGCCGCTTGTTGGAGTCGGGCGAATCGGCCACCTGCTGCAACTCGCGCAGGATAAACTGCGGGATGACGATCGTGCCGGAGAGGAACCCGGCCTCGGCGATGTCGGCGATGCGCCCGTCGATGATGACGGAGGTATCGAGGATTTTGAAATCGCGCCGCGCCGACTTGTCGCTGAAGATGCCGCCGAGCGCGGAGAGGTCGAGATAGTCGCCCTTGGCCGCGCCGACGACCAGCCCGATGTAGGCCATCAGGAAGGTGAGCGCGAGCGTCAGGAAGGTTTTCATCCCGACGGGCACGGCGTCCGAGTGCTGGCTGGTGATGAGCGAGCCGATGAGGTACGCGCCGACGATCCCGAGGATCGAGCCGACCGCCGCGCCAATGAGCGTCTTGAGCGAAGCGCGCTGGATGCGCCGCTCGAACATGATGATGGCGAACGCGATCAGAGCGGCCACGCCCGCCGACAAGAGCGGCTTGTCATGGATCGGATGCAGCACGTATCCGGCCGCCACCAGCAGCGCCGTGAAGACCAGACGAATGAGGATCAAATCCGTTTTCATAACGGCGAGATATTAACACGCCCTTCACACGGGCGTCACGAAAAGGTTTCCCGGCCTACCGGCCGCTAGCCAACCGCCCACGCCGGAATAATTCTTTTGCCCACGCCGTTCGCTTTCGCCCGCGCCGCCACTGTGACAGTCGCGCAAAGTGTCACACTCAGGCATCCGGCTTCTCTCAATTAAGTTAAAAGTCGTTCGGCGCTGGAGACATTTCATATCGCCCGAACCCTCTACACAGGACACCCACACAGCCATGCGACGAACCACATCAGCCGCGCTCATCTTATTATTGTCCGCACAAATCTGCCTGGCGCAACTTCCGCCCGCGCCCGCTCCCGAAAAGCTCTCCGTCAAAATCCCCGCCGGCACGCGCGTTGATGTCGCCACGACAAACAACATCGATTCGGGCGAAGTCAAAATCGGCGACGTGATCGTTTTCCGTGTGTTGAAAGAGGTGAAAGTAGACGGCGTCACGCTGATCGCGGAGAACGCGCTCGCCACCGGGCGCGTGTTGAAGGCGAATAGAGGCCGCTCGTTCGGCCGCGCCGGTCAACTCGCCTGGGAGATGCAGGAAGTAATCGCCGTCAACGGCCAGGCGATTCCGCTCGCCTTCGCGGAGCAACGCAAGGGAGCCAGCAAAGGCGGCACGGTGGCGGCGGCGACGGTCGTCACGGGCGTCATGCTCTTTTACGCCGCGCCGGTCGCGCTGCTCTGGGGGTTCAAGCGCGGCAAGAGCGCGGTCTTCCCGGCGGGCGCGGTATTGACGGCGGCGACGCGCGCCGACGCCACGCTCGCGCTCGACCCGCCCCGTTAAAACAACTCTTTCAACGCCTCTTCCACCGAACGCACGCCGACGACGCGCAAACCCAACAGGCGTTGCAAGCCTTCCGCATTCGAGGCGGGCATGATCAGCTTTTTGAAGCCCAGCGTTTGCGCCTCGCGCGCGCGCACCTGCGCCTGCATCGCCCCGCGCACCTCGCCCGTCAAACCGACCTCGCCGAACACGGCGGTCTTACCGTCGAGCGGCCGATTCTTATAACTCGATACGAGCGCGACGACCACGCCGAGGTCGGCGGCCGGTTCGTCAATATCCAGCCCACCCGCGATGTTGACGAATACGTCGTTGTTCAGCAGGGGCAGTTCGAGCCGCTTCTCCAGCACCGCGAGCAGGAGGGCGATGCGGTTCGTGTTGAAGCCTTGCGCCGTGCGCAGAGGGTAATTGTATTTCGAGTTCGCCACGAGAGCCTGCACTTCGACGAGCACCGGCCGCGTGCCTTCCATGCAGGCCGTGACCACCGAGCCGGCGGCGTTTTCGGGTCGCTCCTGCAAAAAAATCTCCGACGGGTTGGCGACGGCTTTCAGCCCCGTGCCCGTCATCTCGAACACGCCGAGTTCGTTGGCCGCGCCGAAGCGATTCTTCGTCGCGCGCACGATGCGATGGTTATGATGACGGTCGCCCTCGAAGTAGAGCACCGTGTCCACGATGTGTTCCAGAGCCTTCGGCCCCGCGATGGAGCCTTCCTTCGTGACGTGGCCGATGAGGAAGACGGGCACGCCGCGCGTCTTGGCGAAGGTCAAAAATCGCCCCGCCACCTCGCGCACCTGCGAAACCGAACCCGGCGCGCTTTCGATCTGCGAGGAGAAGACCGTCTGGATCGAATCCACGATCACCGCGCCCGGTTCTTCGCGTTCGATCTCGGCGAAGATACTTTCGAGATTCGTCTCCGACAGCAGGTAGAGGTTTTCCGCCGCCACGCCCAGACGCTCGCCGCGCATCTTGATCTGCCGCTCCGACTCCTCGCCCGAAATGTAGAGCACGCGCGCCCCGCCCGCGCTCAACTTGTCCGCCACTTCGAGCAGCAAGGTAGACTTCCCGATCCCCGGATCGCCGCCGATCAGAACGAGGCTGCCCGGCACGATGCCGCCGCCGAGCACGCGGTCGAACTCCGTGATGCCCGACGAGACGCGCACGTCGTCCTGCGATTCGATGTCGGCAAAGGCGACGGGCTGCGCCCCGCGCGCGTGCAGGCCGCCGCCGCGCGCCGCCGCGCCTTTCGGGGCGACGCGCGCGCGTTCCTCCACAAACGAATTCCATTCGCCGCACGCCGGGCATTTGCCGAGCGACTTCGGCGATTGCTTGCCGCAACTCTGGCAGACGTAAACCGTTCCCGTTCCCTTTGCCACTCCCTATTCCTTCCGGTCTAAAAATTCCCGAATCTTTTCCAGCGGGCGACCGAGCACGGCGCGCCCACCGCGCTCGACGATGGGGCGTTCGATGAGTGCGGGATGCGCGACCATGAGCGCGATGGCTTCCTCGTCCGCGAGTTCGCGCCGGTCTGGATTCAACTCGCGGTAGAGCGGTTCTTTCGTGCGCAGCAGTTCGCGCGGCGCGATGCCCAGCTTGGCGACGAGTTCGCGCAGTTTCTCCGCGCCGAGCGGCGCGGTCATGTAATTGACCTTCTCGACCACGATGCCGCTCTCACGGAGCAGGCGGTTGGCCTCGCGGCACGTGCTTCAAGTCGGCTTCTCGTAGATCGTGATCCGGTCGTCGTTCATCTCGTCCTTCCCGCGCTGTGTGTGAGAGGCGAAGCGTTGCGGCGGCAAACGTTCGCGGTTGCGATCCGAAGCGGTCGGCCGTCAGTGGTCTTCGGCCTTCTCTTCGATTTCGAGGATGTCGCCCTCGGTGAAGAGGTAGGTGCGCATGTGCTTGTCGAAGGCGGGACTCATGCGGCGCAGGTATTCGAGCGCCATCATGGCGTGCTCGATCTCTTCGTCGCGGTTGTGTTCGAGGATGCGACGCAGTTGATCGTCCGTCGTCACTTCGGCGCGCTGGTTGTACCAGTCAACCGCCTCCAACTCTTCCTGCACGGATTTGACGGCGCGCGAAAAATTCAACGTCCGCTCGCTCATTTTCTCGTAACTCTCATGCCACTCTGCGCTGGTTGCCACGTGGTTTTTCCTCCTGAATGCGGCTGACTGAAAACTTCGCTTCATCCTACCTTAGTCTCCGAGTCAAAGTCTAAAGCGGGCAACTTCGCCGGGAACAAGATGCGCGGCGGCGGGGTCTAACCTTTCCGAGTCCGCTCGTTTGAGACCCGTCGGCACCGGCACAGAGAGGACTGACAGTTATGTTCACACACTTGATCGAATCCGGCTCGCACAAGAAAGACGTGGGGCGGCGGGGACGTTTCTTCCTCGGCACGCTCGCCTGCTACGGCTTGCTCCTGTTGGTGGCGGGCGTGGCGAGCGTCTACGCCTACGACTCGCGTCTCGGCAAACAGAACCTCGAACTCTACACCCTCGTGGCGATCCCGCTCCCGCCGACCGAGGCGCGCTCGACGCCCGACCGGCCGCGACCGGCGGCAGGCGGTGGCGGGCAGCGCGCGGAAGTCGCCCAACGCGTCGCGGCCATCGCGCCGCTGCTCGACAACACGCGGCCGCCCGCCACCGTCTCGACTGAAAGCAACCGCTTCGCCGAGCTACCGCGCAACGCGGCTTACGTCCCCGGCGACAGAGACGTTACCCCGACGGAGGGCGTCGGTGTGGCCGTCCCGGAGGCCGGCGACTATCAGACCGACTATCTGAACCACCGGAAACGCCCCGTCGTCGTCGTGCCCGTCGATGACGACGAAGACCCGCGGCCGGTGAAGCCGACCCCGACGCCCGCGAAACCGCGCGATCAGATCAGGGTTTCGAGCAGCGTGATCAGCAGCAAGATCATCAGCAAGCCCACGCCCGCTTACCCGCCGCTCGCCAGGCAGGCGCGCGTGCAGGGCACCGTCACGGTCGAGATTCTGATCGATGTGGAAGGCCGCGTCGTCTCGGCGCAGGCCACGAACGGCCACCCGTTGCTGCGCCTGGCGGCGCAACAATCCGCCTACCATGCGCGCTTTTCGCCAACCTCGATCTCCGGCCAACCCGTCAAGGTGTCGGGCGTGATCACTTACAACTTCATCCTGCAATAGACCGCAAAGAAAGGAGACTCCGGAGAGCACACAGCAAAACTCAGGAAGGTGTAGACGCTAAAGAAGGGGAAGGGGGAAGGGGTAAAGGGTAAAGGTAAAAGCGGGAAAACGGTTTCGCCGGAGCGCGCAGCGTTGTCTCCACCCTTTACCCCTTACCCTTTACCCCTTCCCCCTTCCCTTCCCCTTTACCCCTTACCCCTTCCCCTTTACCCTTCATCCTTCCCTCATCCCCTTCTTCTTTGAATCTTCTCGGCACGCGCCTGCTCACGCCGCAGGTTATTTCATAGGAGATCGTGCCCACGATTCCGGCGATCTCTTCGGCGGACACTGAGAGTTCGCCGTCCGCGCCGATCAGCGTTACTTGATCTCCGCGTTCCACATGCGGCACGTCCGTCACGTCGAGCAGCGTCAAATCCATCGAGATGCGGCCGACGACCGGAGCCAGGCTGCCGCGCACGATGACGCGCCCGCGATTCGAGAGGGCGCGCGGGTAGCCGTCGTGATAGCCGATGGGCACGGTGGCGATGAGCGTCCGGCGCGTCGCCGCGAACGTGCAGCCGTAGCCGAGCGTCTCGCCCGCTTCGATCCACTTCAACAGCATGATGCGCGAACGCACGTTCATCACCGGGTGAAATTCCGGCACGCCTTGCTGCCCGCGCGGGAGCACGTCGCGCCAGAGGCCGTAGAGCACGCCCCCGGGGCGCACCAGGTTGCCGCGCGCAGCGGGGTGCGCAAAGGTCGCCGCCGAGTTTGCCAGGTCAATGAAAGTCGGCGCGTGTCCCTGAGCGCGAAACGCTTCGTGCGCCGCATGGAAGCGCGCCAACTGTTCCCCGGTGAAAGAATCGTGCGTCGCCTCGTCAGCCGCGGCGAAGTGTGTCATCAAGCCGTCCACGCGCAGGTTCGCATATTTTTTGAGCGCGCGCGCAAAGTCCGTCGCCGCTTCGGGGCGCAGGCCGAGCCGCCCCATCCCCGTGTCGATCTTGACGTGGACAGCGGCGACGATACCCGCCGCGCGCGCCGCGCGGTCGAACGACTCCGCCATGTCGAGTTGGTAGACGACGGGCACGAGACGGTGTTTGACGAGCGCGCTCGCCTGCCCCTCCCAGAATCCTTCGAGACACAAGATGGGCTGCGCGATCCCGGCGGCGCGCAACTCGCAGCCCTCTTCCGGCAACGCGACGCCGAACCAATCCGCGCCTTCCGCCGCGAGCCGCCGCGCGCAACCGGCCGCACCGTGCCCGTAAGCATCGGCCTTCACGACGGCCATCACCCTCACTTCGCTCCCGACCAGGCGGCGCACCGCCTGGAAGTTCGCGGCGAGCGCGTCGAGATCGATCTCAGCCCACGTCGGACGCCGGAGGAGCGTTCCGGCGTCGGCGTCAGTTTTCGGCGTCTGGTCTTGGTCGGGCATGATTCACAAAACGAAGTCCCGTGCGCGGCGTTTGAATCGAACATTCAAACGCCGCGCACGGGACGAAAACTCTCACCTCGGTCGTCGGCCGGGCGGCCGCCCTACTCTTTCCACATGTTCTCGAAGCGCGTGAACTCTTTGAGGAAAGCCAGTTGCACCGTGTCGGTCGGGCCGTTGCGCTGCTTGGCGACGATGACCTCGGCGATCCCGGCGTTCTCTTCCGTGCGGTTGTACTGCTCCTCGCGGTAGATGAAGGCGACCACGTCTGCGTCCTGCTCGATTGCGCCCGATTCGCGCAAGTCCGAGAGTTGCGGGCGATGGTCGGTGCGCGCTTCGGGCGCGCGCGAGAGTTGCGAGAGGGCGACGAGCGGCACGTTCAACTCCTTCGCCAAGCCCTTCAACTCGCGCGAGATTTGCGAAACCTCCTGCTGCCGCGACTCCGAACGCTTCGACGAACCCGACATCAACTGTAAATAATCGACGATGATCAGATCGAGCCGCTTCTGTTCCGCCGCCAGCCGTCGCGCCTTCGCGCGCATCTCCAGGACGGAGATGCCCGGCGTGTCGTCTATGAAAATTTTCGTTTCCGAGAGCGTGCCGAGCGCGCCCGCGAGCCGCGCCCATTCGTCGCGCGAGAGGAAACCGGCGCGGAAACGATGCGCGTCAACGTGCCCCTCGGAACAGAGCATGCGCATCACCAGAGCCTCTTTCGACATCTCCAGCGAGAACACGCCGACGACCGCGTTGGCCTGAATCGCCGCGTTCTGCGCGAGCGTCAGGCAGAGCGAAGTTTTGCCCATCGAGGGGCGCGCGGCGACGATGATCAAGTCCGACGGTTGGAGGCCGGAAGTCAGCTTGTCGAGTTCGGCGAAGCCGGTGGTGAGTCCGGTCAGAGCCACGCCGCGCCCGCCGAGTTCCTGCACCTTTTCGAGAATCTGGTCGGCGATGGGTTTGACGTGCGCGAAGCCTTGCCGGAGACGTTCGTCGGCCAGCGCGAAGATCATCTGTTCGGCGTGGTCGAGGATGAGACTGGCCTCGTCCTCTTCTTCGAGGGCTTCGCTCGTGATCTTGTTAGCGACTTTAACGAGTTGGCGCATCAACGACTTGTCGCGCACGACCTTCGCGTAGGCGGCGATGTTCGTGAAGTGCGGCAGGCCGTAGGTGAGTTCGGAGATGAAGGCGATGCCGCCCACCTGTTCGAGCGCGCCGTCGCGTCGGAGTTCCTCGCCGAGCAGGATCGGGTTGATTTCCGCGCCGCGCTCGCTCATCGAGATCATGGCGCGGAAGAGGTGCTGGTGCGCGCGGACGTAGAAGTCTTCGGCTTTGAGCAGTTCGATGGCCTGATTGACGAGGCCGTTGTCGAGGATGATCGCCCCGAGGATCGCACGCTCCGCATCCGCGCTGTGCGGGAGCGGGCGTTCGAGCATTTGATCGCGCGTCGAATCGGGAGCGAAATGTTTGACCATCGGGAGACTCGGAAGTTTCGGAAGTTAGAGGGAAGACCGGACAAAAAAACTGCTGTAAGCGGTGGCCGCTCTCGAACTGAAATCATCCGCCGGGAGCAACGCGCCTACAGCATACTATAGCCAAAGCGGGCGCGACAATGTTTAGTCGCCGCGCCCGCTCGTTTGTTTGATGTTACTCGGCGGCAGCGGCCGTCGTCTCGCCGGTTCCGGCTTCTGTCGCGGCCTCAGCCGTCGCGTCCGCGCCGGTCGTGGCTTCCGCCGTCGCCGCCGCCGCGCCGCCTTCGGCCGTGACGATGACGGGAATTTCGACGTTCACTTCGCGGTGCAGCCTGACGCGCACCGAAAACTCGCCCGTCTCTTTGATCGCTTCCGCGAGGTTGATGCGCCGGCGGTCAAACTCGTAGCCCTGCGCTTTGAGGGCTTCCTGGATGTCCATCGAAGTGACCGAGCCGTAGAGCATGCCGTGTTCGCCGACCTTGCGCTCGAAGGTCAGGCGCAGCGCGTTCATTTGCGCCGCCTGAGCTTCCGCCCCGGCGCGCTCTGTCGCTTCCTTACGCAAGAGCGCGCCGCGCTCCTGTTCGATCTGCTTGACGTTCGAGGCCGTCGCCTGCACGGCGAGTTTGCGCGGCAGCAGGTAGTTGCGCGCGTAGCCCGCGCGGACTTTGACGATCTCGCCGCGCGCTCCCAAATTATCAATATCTTCACGCAAGAGGACTTGTGTGTTTGCCATAATCTTTGAGTCCCTTCTTTTTACGAATCGGCGGCGTAGGGCAGGAGCGCGATGTTGCGCGCGCGTTTGATGGCCTCGGCCAGCATGCGTTGGTGCGGCGCGCACGACCCCGAAATGCGGCGCGGCAAAACCTTGCTGCGTTCGGGGATGTAGTTCGTCAGCAACTTCACGTCCTTGAAATCGATGATGTCAACTTTGTCCAGGCAGAAGCGACACACTTTGCGCCGCCGGAACCTGCCGCCGCGCCCGCCGCCGGGGCCGCCGCGCCCGCCGCGGTCGCCGCCGCCGCCGAAGCGACCGCCGCCGCCGCGGTCGTCGTCATTTCCGAAATCACGTTCCCGATCACGATCAAAATTTCTCGACATAATTTTCCTCTCTCAAACTCGTCCGGCCACTTTCGCCGGTCAAGCGACCCGACCGTCGCGCTTGCGCTCGCACGAGTTAGCGACTCGCGCGGCGCGCGTGGGTTCAGGGTCGCGAAATGTTCAACCTGCGCTTCAGAGCACGGGCAGCGCGACGGGCGCGCCGGTATTACGCTCCGGCATCACCTTCGTCGGCGACGGCCGTTACGGCAGCAGCAGGGGCGACGGGAGCGGCGGCGGCCGGCGCGGTATAATTGCCGCCGCCGCGTCCTCCGCTGCCCTTTTCAGGCCGCTTGCTCGCTTTGCGAATGCGCCGGTCTTTGAACTTCTCGGCGCGGCGACGGTCTTCGTCCACGCGCACGGTGAGATAGCGCATCACTTGATCGCTGACGCGCATGCGGCGTTCGAGTTCGGCGATCTCGCCGCCCGTGCCTTCGATCTCGAACAGCATGAAATGGCCTTCGGTGTTGCGCCCGATGCGATAGGCCAAAGCCCTGCGCCCCATGCTCTCGGATTTGGTGATCGCGCCGCCCTGATCGGTGACGATTTTTTGCAGGTTTTCGACGAGGCGGGTCGAGTCTTCTTCGCCCGTCGCCGGGTCTATGATGAAGACCACTTCGTAAACTCTCTTCTCAGCCAAAATTCATCCTCCTTATGGATGTCTAGCCTCGGCCTCGTGGCGGAAGCAAGAAGGAAAAGAACGGTGACAAGTGATGGGTGACAGGTGACGAGTGACAGGTGACAAGATAAAATAATTCCTGTTCTGACCTGTCACCTGTCGCCCGTCACTTGTCACCGTTGTAAGTTGCCATCGCTTTGTCAATGCCATCGCGGACGATGGCGCGGATCGCTTCGACGCTCCGCTCTAAAACTTTTTCCAGTTCGCCGCGCACGCCCGGCGGGAAACGTTCGAGCACGTAGCGGGCGGTGTCGGCGAGCGGGTGTTCGGGTTGAATCCCGATGCGCAGGCGGATGAACTCGTCTGTTCGCGCCTGCGCGATGATGCTTTTCAAACCGTTGTGGCCGCCGCTCGAACCGCGCGCCCTGAGGCGCAACGTGCCGAAAGGCAGCGCGAGGTCGTCGCTCACGACCACTAAGTCCGTCGCCGTTTTCAACTCGCGTTTGCGCAGCAGGCACTGCACCGATTCGCCGCTCAGATTCATGTAGGTCTGCGGCTTGACGAGTTCCACCGTGCGGCCTTCGATCTCGGCGCGTCCGACGAGCGCGCGACACTCCTCGCGCCGCACGTCGCGCCCGGCCTGGCGCGCCAACAAATCCACGGCCATGAAGCCGAGGTTGTGGCGCGTCAACTCATATTGCGCGCCCGGATTGCCCAGCCCGACGATAAGCATGCGAAATAGGAAATACGGGCAAAGGGTAAGGGGTAAAGGGTAAGGGGTAAAGGATAAACCGGAATCGCGAGGCGATGCGCCCTTTCCCCCTTGCCCCTTACCCTTTGCCCAAACTCCTCTAGGCTTCGCCGCCCTCGTCGTCCTTCTTGCCCTTGCCGATAACTTCCGGCTCGGTGGCGTCGTCGTCCGCCACGACGGGAGCTTCGACCGGCTCCTCGGCGATGATGCCGACGGTGGCGAGCACCGTGTCCGGCTCATCCAGGATTTCGATGTTTTCTTCCACCTGGAGGTCGGAGACGTGCAGCACGTCGTGGACGCCGAGGTTCGAGACATCGAGGTCAATCGCGTCGGGGATGTCGCGCGGACGGACGCGGATATTAATTTCGCGCACCATCTGTTCGAGCACGCCGCCGCCTTCGGTAACGCCGATGGGTTCGCCCGTCAGGTGCAGGGGCACGGTCACTTCGATCTTCTGGCCGCGCACGAGGCGACGCAAATCGGCGTGGACGAGACGACCGCGAACGGGATCGATCTGCCGGTCGAGGAACATCACGTCGTGCCCGCCTTCGCCGTCGATGTCGAGGGTGAAGATGGTGTTGTGGCCTGACTCGGTGCGCAGGATGGCCGCCAGTTCGGCGAGGGAGGCGGAGGCGGAAACGGAATCGCCTTCGCCTCCGTAAATCGTGAGCGGCACGCGCCCGGCGGCGCGCACGCGGCGCGCATCGTTCTTCCCGCGCCCCTCGCGGCGCGTCGCTTGAATCGTAAATTCTTTCTTCTCTGCCATAATCGAATACCAAGTTTCAAGTTTCAGGTTGCAGGTTTCAAGTTTGAGGTCACTTCGGTTTTCGACTTGAAACCTGCAACCTGAAACTTGAAACCAAAGTTAGTGTTTGCCCTTCACACGAAGAGCGAAGAGACGCTGGTCTCCTCGTGGATCGACTTGATCGCTTTCGCCAGCAGCGGCGCGATGCTCAGAACCTTGAGATTATCCATCTCACTCTTGCCCCCGCCGAACGGGATGGTGTTCGTCGTGACCACCTGCTCGATGTCCGACTGCGCCAACTGCTCGCAGGCGTGCCCCGACAAAACGGCGTGCGTGAAACAGGCGTGAATGCTCGCCGCGCCCGCGCTCTTGAGCGCCTTCGCCACCTTCGTCAGCGAACCGCCCGTATCGCACATGTCGTCAACCACCAGGCAGTTGCGCCCGCGCACGTCGCCGACGACGTTCATCACTTCGGCCACGTTCGCCTTCTCGCGCCGCTTGTCGCAGAGCGCGAGTTCCGCGTCCAGACGCTTGGCGTAAGCGCGCGCGCGTTCCGCTCCGCCGGTGTCGGGCGCAACCACCGTCAGGTTCGGCATCGGGTTCGCTTGATAGTGGCCGATGAAGACGGGCGCGGCGTAGAGGTGATCGACCGGGATGTCAAAGAAGCCTTGAATCTGCGCGGCGTGCAAGTCCATCGTCAGGACGCGGTGCGCGCCGGCCGTGGCGATCAAATTCGAGACGAGCTTGGCGGCAATCGGTACGCGCGGGCGATCCTTCTTATCCGAGCGCGCGTAACCGTAATAAGGAATCACAGCCGTCACGCGCTCGGCCGACGAACGCCGGAAGGCGTCGAGCATGACGAGCAGTTCCATCAGGTTCGCGTCCGTGGGCGGGCAGGTCGGCTGCACGATGAAGATGTCGCCGCCGCGCACGTTCTCGGTGATCTGGAAGTTAAACTCGCCGTCCGAAAAACGCCCGATGGTCGCGCTGCCGGGATCGCAACTGAGATAGTTGCAAATCTCCAGCGTCAACTCGCGGTTCGCGTTGCCGGAAAAAACTTTGATGCCGCCGGTCGTACTCATAAAATTAGAGGTCAGAGACTAGAGGTCAGAGGTCAGTAATTTCGTTTTCACTAACCTCTGACCTCTGACCTCTAGCCTCTGTGATGTTGGCTGGGGCGGAAGGATTCGAACCTACGAATGCCGGATCCAAAGACCGGTGCCTTACCACTTGGCGACGCCCCAATGTTGCTCCCGCGCGCTCCCGACTTCACAGGCACGCTCATTTAAAACTCGACCGCGCCCAACTCTCCCATGTACCCGCTCCGCGAGAGCATCGCACAGGGGAAAACTTGCCACCCCGGCTCGACTCTCAAACTCGCTTGCGCGCGGTCGCGCTCCTCCACGTTTTCAAAGAGGCCGAAGACGCTCGCCCCGCTTCCCGACAGCAACGCGCCGCTTGCGCCCGACGTTGCGAGCGCGTCGCGCGCCCGCTCGATTTCGGGATGGAGACGATAGACGACCGGCTCGAAATCGTTCTTCAGCGACGCCTGCAACGAACCCGAAATTTCGGCTTGTGCGCGCGAAACAGCGAGATTAGCGGGCAAAACTGCCTTTGTCAAGGCGTGCGCGTTCAACGACTTGTAGGCCGCCGCGCTTGAGACCCGGACGCCGGGGGTGACGACTAAAAGTTGTTTGCGGGGCGCGTCCGCGAGCGGGTGAATGTCGGTTCCCCGCCCCGTGCCGAGCGCGGTGCCGCCCGTTAAAAAGAAAGGCACATCCGCGCCGAGCGATGCGCCGAGACCTGCGAGCGCGTGCCGGTCGGCCTCGATTTTCCACAAACGCGCGAGGCCGACGAGGGCGACGGCGGCGTTTGACGAGCCGCCGCCGAGACCACCCCCCGCCGGAATCCTTTTCTCCAAACTGATGTGCGCGCCGCCGCGAATACCGTAACGCTCGCGCAGGGCGACGCCCGCGCGATAGACGAGATTCGATTCGTCGCAGGGAACGTCGGGCGCGTCGCACGCGAGTTCGAGCCGTTCGTCGTCGTCGTCGCGGCGCGCGGCGAAGGTGAGGCGGTCGTGCAGCGTGACGGTTTGGAAGACGGTTTCGATTTCGTGATAGCCGTCGGCGCGGCGGCCGTGGATGCGCAGCGTGAGATTGATCTTGGCGAAGGATGGGAGGGTGAATCGTGCTTCGGACACAATAGTCAAAATTTCACCGGGCAAAAGCAGAGCGGCCGGCCTCTCTTTAAAGTGAGCGCCGGCCGCTTCAAATTTTAGAACTCGCCTGCGGCTCTAGCGCGTGACGAAGACCTGAGTGAAAAAGACGCGACCGTCGGCGGCGCGCGCCACCCCGACGCCGGAATGCGTGAAGCCTTCGCGCAACAGGTTGGCGCGGTGCTTGGACGAAGTCATCCAACGCTCGACGGCGAAACCCGCCGCATCTTCGTAGCCCGCATTATACGCGATGTTCTCCGCAATCGCGCTCCACCCGCAGACGCCGCACGCGCGGGCGCGCATCGTCATGTTCTGCCCTTGCGGGTCGATGTGGTCGAAAAAGTTTTGCCGCGCCATGTTCTCCGAGTGGAGCCGCGCCATGCGCGTCAGTTCCGCATCCCAGACGAGCGAGGATTCGCCGCGGGCGCGTCGCTCGACGTTGATCAGGTCGAAGGCGCGCCGCTCGTCGGCGGTCGCGCTGACGCGAGCCGTGCTGCGCGTGCGCGCGTTCGTCAGGGAAGCGTTCATCAGGCGCGCCTGCGTCTCGCAGGAGTCGGCGCTCGAAGTGAGGCGCGCCGCGCCGCTGTTCGAGACTCCGACGAGGCGGGCGACGGGGCGCATCCCCTGCGCTTCGACGCTCGCGGCGAACAGGCCGGAGGCGAAGAGGCAAGCGACGGCGGAGAGCGCGAAACGTGCGTACCTGCGCGCACGCAGATCGAGACAGGGGAATAAATTGTTGCGCGTCATCGGGGGTCTAACTCTCTTAACTGTGACTTTAGACTTTTTAACTGATGAGGAGGGTTCCAGCTTGCGGTCTGAGCGAAACTTGGGGCAAACGCTCGGACTAACGGCAGTGTAGCGCGCCGCCTACACACCGTCAATATGTCAAATTTACACTCCGAATCGTGTAGTTTACTTGCCCGGCTCGGGGTTGAGTTTGGCCTTGAGACGGGTGATATCAGAGGCGTCGGTGGTGAGTCCGAGGGCTTTGCGCCAGGCGGCGCGGGCTTCGTCGAGACGGCCGCGTTTCTGGTAGAGGTCGCCGAGGTGTTCCTGAACGGTGGAGGAACGCGTGTTGCGGCGCGCGGCATCGTTGAGGTGGCGTTCGGCTTCGTCGAGTTGGCCGAGTTTGAAATAAGCCCACCCGAGGCTGTCGAGGTAGTTGGGGTTGGTCGGCTCCGATTTGACGGCGCGCTTGATCATGTCGAGCGCGTCGGGGAGACGCTCGCCGCGCTCGACGAGAAAGTAGCCGAGGTTGTTGAGCGCGGTCGCATCGTTCGGGGTTTTCGAGAGGATGCGGCGCAGAGACTCTTCCGCGCCTTTCGGGTCGCCGGCGCGCTCCTGCGAGGAAGCGAGCATGATGAGAGCCTGCGTGACGAGTTGGGGTTGATCGGGCGGGGCGAGTTCGAGCAGTTTGCGTGCGGCGACGACGGCCTCTTTGCCGCGACCCGCTTGCAGGTAGAGATTCGCGATGGAGAGATAAGCCGAGTAGTCGTCTTCGACCTTGCCCGTGATGCGCGCTCGCAGCAGCGTCGCGCCTTCTTCGACCTGACCGAGTTCGGCCAGCGTCTCGGCTTCCAAAGCCAAAAACTCGGACACGCCCGGATGTCTCAGGCGCGCGGCGCGCACGGCTTCCAGCGCCTCGCGCCGTTTACCTTGTTCGCGCAGCACGGCGACGGAATAGAAATCGGCGCGCGGGTCGGTAGCCCCGAGCACGCGGCGCATGCGCCCGGCGGTCGCGAGGGCGGCGTCGAGGCGTCCGGCCTGCCGCTGCAAGTTGATGATGCGTTCGAGGAGCGGGCGCGCGGCCTCTTTGTCGCTGTCGGAGGTGAGCGGCGCGTCGGCGTTGATGCCGCGCGCTTTGAGCAGGTCTTCGTAGGCGGCGACGGCTTCGTCGTAGCGCAGGGCGTCGGCGAGCACCCCGGCGAGGTCGTCCACGAGGCGACGCCGCTGCTGCTGCAACTCGCGCGTGTCGCCGGGGCGCGCTTGTGTGGCGGCGCGCAGCGTCGAGACGGCGACATCAACTTTGCCGGAGCGCGCCTGCGCGTGCGCGAGCAAACTGATGGCGGCGAGATTGGTCGGGTTCGCCACGATCATGCGCTGCAATTCGTTGATGGCGACATCGCTGTCGCCGCCCGCGTCAATCGCCTCGCCGAGCAACGCGAGATACGCGCTGTTCTCCGGGTTGATGGCGAGGGCGCGGCGGATGGCATCAACCGACTCGGCGGTGCGACCGGCCTTGAGCAACGCTTCGGCGAGACGGGCGGCTGCGGCGTCGAGCGAGAGTTCGCGCCCCTGGGTGACGACTTTGTAGAAGTTCGTATCGACCGTGGCGGGCGCGCCCATCCAACTTCGGAAGGCTTCGATGGCTTCCGCTTCGCGGTCGGTTCTCATGTAAAACTCGCCGAGGAGGGCGAGGGCTTCCGGGTCGTTCGGGTCGAGGCGGAGCACTTCTTTGAGAGCGGCGACGGCGCGGTCGGCGGCGGCGCGTTCGAGTTTGTCGGAGTCGAGTCCGGCCTTGAGCGAGTAGAGGCGCGAGAGGATGCGGTGCGCGCCGAAGTTGTTGTTGTCGATGCGGGCGGCGGCGGCGGCTTCGCGCTCGGCGAGCGGCTGGTCGTCGAGGAAGAAAAAGGCGATTTCGGCGAGCGCGGTGTGGGCTTCGGAGAGGGTCGGGTCGAGCGCGGCGGCCTGCTCGAAGGCGGCTTGCGCGACGCGTAAATCTTCGCGCGTGATGCCGCCCGCGCCGCGCGCGTTCGTGAAGAAACGCTGGCCTTCCATCAACTTCGCGTAAGCCTTCACGCGGCGTTCGCGTGGCGAGAGCGACGCCAGCGCGGCGGACGCCTGCGCGGCGGGCGAAGGCGTGGGGCGTGGGGCGGCGTTGGAAGGCGCGGGTTGCGCCCCGGTCGAGATGGGAGAGGCGACGAAGCAGGCCGAAACCGCGAGGACGAGCGAGGCGAGGCGGAGGTAAAACTTCACGCAGTGTTTCCTTTCGCGGGCGCGCCGTCGGTGGTCAGCCCTTCCGTTGTTTGCGTCGCCTGCCAGACTTTTTGCCAGGCCGCGCGCCGCGGATAGGTGTAGAGCAGAATGGCGATGGCGATGATGCCGGCCTTCAACATGTCGCTCGGATAGCCCGAACGGAGGTAGAGCAGGTAGCCGATAAGGGCGATGACGAGGCCGAACAGGGCGACGAGCACGGTCGTCTTCTGCAAGGTGGCGAGCAGCGCGGAAGCCCCCTTCGCTTCCGCGATGGTTTGCAGCCTGAGCGCGCCGAAACGCATGCGCCGGAGCGCGATCGCGCCGAGTCCGAGTCCCGCGATAACGATCCAGAGCGCGCCGTATAAAGTGGGGTCGAGCAGGCTCGCGGGCAACCGCAGGCGCACGCCCGCGTAGGCCAGCGCGATGAGCGCGAGCGCGAGCGTGATGAGCGCGGACACCACACCCGCGGCGGTGCGGTGGCGACGCGTCAATTCATCGGAGGTCTTTTCGGCCATCGGAATGTTCGTTCCCAGTTCCCCGCCGGAGACGCGGCGCGCTCAAACTCATTTCATTAAAGCTGTGTAAGGTGAAAAATTTTAACACCGACGAACTGAAGTAGAAAGGAGAGAGGCCGCCGGGCGGCGGAAAGTTAAAAGGCGAAAGTGGAGACCGGAGTTCTCACGCGCTCCGCTTCACTTTCGCCTTTCGCTGGTTCGGCCTGCTCTATCCGTCAGTTCGCGGGCGGACGCTGCTGCGTGGGCGGCGCGCTCGGCGTATCGACGGTGGCGGGCGCGCCGGAAGTGGTCGGCGTCAGGTTGATGCCGTTCGCCGGTTTGTTCGCCGGTTGCGGCGTCGGCTGAGGCTGCGTTTGCGGCGTGACGGACGAGACCCGGCGCGTGATGGTCGGGGCGTTCGGCGTCGTGACGGGAAGCGTTCCCTTGTTTTCGATCACGACATCGATGAGGCTGCTCTCGTTGTTGTCCTTGCTGATGAGCACGCCGTTCTTGTCCACGGTGACGGGCGTTGTGCCGAACACCTGCTGGAAGAAACGCGAGGTCATCGAACGCTTCTCCGGCGGCAGTTTAGCCAAAGCTTTCGGGTCGGCCGCCGGCTTGGGCGCGCCGATGGCGTCGAGTTGCTCCTGCGCCTTCTCGGCGTATTCGCTGTTCGGGAAGTTGCGCACGATCTCCTGAAAATACTTGGCCGCCTCGTCCGGTTCTTCCTCCAGCACGTAGGTGACGGCCAGGAGATACAGCGCGCGGTCGCGGCGCGAGAAGTTCGGATATTTCTCCACCACCTCGCGGTAGCGCGATTGCGCGCCCTTCGGGTTCGAGGAGACGCCGCGCTCGTAGCGATCCATGTAGAAGTTGCCTACCTGAAACGTGTGCATCCCCAGGTTTTCCTGCACCTCGCTGAGACGCACCTGCGCGTCGGGGCGCAAGGCCGTGTCGGGGTACTGCTGCAAGAGAGCCTTGAGGAGTTGTTCGGCCTTGCGCGCGTGCGCCACGTCGCGGTCGGGCAAGCCCATCTGCCGCATCTCCACCTCGGCCACTTTCAGCATCACCTCGTCGGCCAACGGGTCACGGGGAAAGAACGTCTGCCACTCACGGTAAGAGTTGGCGGCCTGAATGAGCGCGCTCGTCGTGCCTTCGAGATAGAAGGTGTCGGCGATGGCGAGTTTGGCGTGCGGGAGGTAAGGCGATTCGGGGTAGGTCATGATGATATTGTTGAAGAGGTAGCGCGCCGTCTCATACTTGTTCTTGCGCGCGAGTTTGGCCGCCTCCTCGAACAACTGACGGTCGCGTCCCGGCGCGATGCCGCCGACCAACTCGTCATACTCGCCTTCGTCGTCGCCGCGCCCTAAAATACGACCGAAGAAGCCGGGCTTCTTTTTATTCGACTTGCCGCTTGAACCGCCGGAAGCGATCGTCGCGTCGCGGCGCGCGCCCGCCGTCGCCTGGAGACCGGCCTCGACCCGCCCGTTGAGTTCGACGAGCGCGCTCTCCAGCCGCTCCACGTCGGAGATTTCATACTTCTCGGCGCGATCCACTTTCCCGCGCAGTTCGGCCACATCCTTGAGGAGCGCGCTGACATCCTTCTCCAGACCGCGCAGGCGCGTGGCGGGATCGTCCGCCGCCTTCGCATCTTTATCTTTCTTCTGCTTGTCGCCGCCGCTGGCGTTGAAACCCGCGATCGCGCCGTTGAGCGTGCGCCGGGATGTCTCCAGCCGTTGGCGCATCACCTCAAGCCGCTGCGTCGCCGTGCCTTCGCTCTCGGCGCGCGCCGTTTGCGGCTGTTGTTGTTGACCGCGCACGCCCGCACCGGCGGGCAAACCACTCGCGAGCAACGCGCACAGGCTGGCGACCAATAAAAATTTGCGTAAACGCATTTAAAAAAACCTCCAAAAAAGTGACAGGTGACGGGTGACAAGTGACAGGATTAAGACGAAGTTTTTGTTTTCAACCTGTCACCCGTCACCCGTCACCTGTCACTGTTTTCAAACCCACTGCGCGGCGGACGCCAATAGATCGCGGACGCCTTGCGCCGGATCGCCTGCGCCGAAAACGGCCGTCCCGGCGACGATGATCTCGGCTCCGGCGGCGGTGATGTCGGCGATGTTCGTGCGGTCGATGCCGCCGTCAACTTCAATGCGCGTCTTGAGTCCGCGCTCCTCGATCATGCGCCGCAGGCGACGCACTTTATCGAGCATGGTCGGGATGAACTTCTGACCGCCGAAGCCGGGGTTGACCGTCATCAGGAGCACGTAGTCGGCGAAGGCCAGCGATTCTTCGAGCGCGACGAGCGGCGTCGCCGGGTTGATGGCGATGCCCGCCTGCGCGCCCTTTTGCCGGATCGAGACGAGCGTGCGATTGAGGTGCGGGTCGATCTCGACGTGGACGGAAACCATGTCCGCCCCCGCTTCGACAAATTGTTCGGCGTAACGCCCCGGCTCGGAAATCATTAGATGCGCGTCGAGCGGCAAACGGGTGGCGCGCCGCAGAGACTTTACGACCGGCAAACCGATGGTGATATTCGGGACGAAATGCCCGTCCATCACGTCGCAATGAACCAGCCCCGCGCCGCCGCGCTCGATGGCCGCGATCTCCTCGCCGAGCCGTGCAAAGTCAGCAGATAAAATAGATGGGGCGATCTCCAGCATCGTTGCCTTACCCTGCCTGAGAAGATTGGTCGAACGGATTCGGGACGCCGCGGCCGTCGCCGTGTGAAACGCAAACTTTCGGATGAAAACCGGAGCAAAACTGCCCGCGCGTGCCAACGATTGCGCCGTGTGTTTCGACTGCGCCGGCCGGGTTTTGCGGCGCGCGGCGCGCGATTTCAAGGACGCGCCGGGGTGGCGGCGGGGCGCGCGTTGCGTTCGCCCGGCGTGTTCGCATTACGATTGTTCGTGGTTCTGCTGCGATTGGCGTTCGCGTTGCGATTGGTCGCGGCGTTCGCGTTCGGCGTGGCCGCCGCGTTGCGGTTGCCGGAGTCGGGGTTGTTGCTGTTCGGGCGCGCGTCGGGGTCGCGTCCGGTGTTGGGGCGTTCGGTCGCGTTGCGATTGTCGGCGTTGCGGCTGTTGGTCGTCAAATTGGTGTTCAGGTTGGAATTGATTTTCCGGTTTGCGTTTGCGTTGCCGTTCGCGTTCTGGTTGTTGGCGTTCTTGTTCTTGTTTGTGTTCGTGTTGCGCCTGGAGCGGTTCTCGTTCGCGTTCGCGTTGTCGTTGCGATTGTCGGCGGTAGCGACGGCGGCCGGGTCGGCCTGATTATCCGAATTGTTCGCGTTGTCGTTCTTCGCTTCGTCGTTGCGTCGGACGCCGACCGAAGTCTCACCCTCTTTCGCCTCGGCGCGACTGATGACGACGGCGATGGTCTGCCCGGCCTTGACGTGGTCGCCGGGGCGCGGCGTCTGGTCGAGCACGGTGTCGGCTTTGACTTCCGCGCTGTAGCGCGAGGCGCGACGGCGCACGTTCAACCCGGCGTCGGCGAGAATCTGCTCGGCTTCGAGGATGTTTTTGCCCGTCACTTCGGGCACTTCCACTTCGGGGCTGCGCAGCGAGAGATAGACCGTGCCCGCCATGCCGACGAGAAAGAGTCCGGCGATGGCGATCAGGACGGCGACCTTGCCTAAGGCCGATCCGAGCGCACGCTTTGTTCCGGCCAAGTTTTTTGATTACCTCTCAGACGCGCCCCTGAAAGGGCGTTTTGCAGACGCGAGAGTCTAACATTGGGGCGCGAGAAAGCAAAAGCCAAGCGGAGGGCGAAGACAGGGTAAAGGATAAGGGGTAAAGGGGAAAGGTACAGGAAAAAACTGCATGATGAGGGCGGCCGTTTCTTCTACCTTTACCCCTTGCCCTTGACCCTTTACCCTCTCTTTTCAAACACGGCGACAAAGAATCCGTCGGTGTCGTCGCGCTGCGGCCAGGTGCGCGCCGCGCCTTCGTTCGTCAACAAACGCTCCGGCACGTCAGGCCGGATCAACTCGAAGGCCGGATGCGTTTCGAGAAACGCGGCGGCCACCTCTTCGTTCTCTTCCGGTTCGGCCGAACAAGTGGAGTAGACGAGACGGCCGCCGACGCCGAGCGTGCGCGCGGCGTTGGCGAGAATGCGTCGTTGCCGCGCGGCGAGTTCGGCGATGTCGGCGGGCGTGATGCGCCAGCGAATTTCCGGGTTGTGCCGGAGCGTACCCGTCCCTGTACACGGCGCATCGACGAGCACGCGCCCGAATGCGCCCGCCGCGAACGGGAGCGGCGACCCTTCGGCGTCATACGCGACGGTCTGAATGTTCTCCAACCCCTGCCGCGCGGCCGACTCGCGCACCACGCGCAGACGATGGCCGTGGAGGTCGCCCGCGACGATGAGCGCGCCCGCCTGTGCGGCGGCGATCTGCGTCGTCTTGCTGCCCGGCGCGGCGCACACGTCGAGCACGCGTTCACGCGCGAGCGCGCCGACGGCGTGCGCCACCAACTGCGATGCCTCGTCTTGCAGGTAGACCGCGCCCTCCGCCGCGAGCGCGCGCAACTGCGACGCCGCCGACGCCCCGCCGCCCGCAGGCTCGACGCGCCAAGCCCCCGCCGCCACCTCCGACGGCCGCGCCTCGACGCCCGCCGCATGTAGACGGGCGATCACTTCATCCACGCTCATGCGGGCGGGATTCACGCGAAAGGCGACGGGCGGCGTGCGGTTGTTGGCGTGCGCGAAACTCTCGGCTTCGGTCGCGCCGAAAGTCTCGACCCAGCGTGCGACGAGCCAGGCGGGATGCGAGGTGGAGACGGCGAGACGTTCGAGTTCGGTCGGCGCGTGACTGGCCGGGTCGTAATCCGGCTCGCGCGTGGCGCGGCGCAGCACGGCGTTGATGAAGTTGGCCGCCGAGCGCAGGCGCGCCTCGTGCGCGAGGTTCACGGATTCGTTGACGGCGGCCGACGCCGGTATGCGCGTGAGGAAACGCAACTGGTAAAGTCCGAGCCGCAGCGCGCGACGCACCGGCGCATCCAGGCTCGCGGCGGCGCGTCCGGCGTAGTGTTCGATCAAACGGTCGAGCCAGAGTTGGCGGCGCAGCGTGCCGAGCACGAGTTCGTAGCAGAGGGCGCGATCATCGGCGCGCAACTCCTCGCCCACGCTCGCCAGCAGCACCGCCGCGAACGCCCCTTCATCTTCCACCCGGCGCAAAATCTCCGCCGCCGCGCGCCGCGAAGCCGACACGCGCCGCGCCGCGCTTCCCTCCCTTTGCGCCGCGCCGCGCCCGCCCTTTTTTTTGACCACGCGAATCGCCATATAAGTTGGGGGGAAGGGGGAAGGGGGAAGGGGGAAAGGTAAAAGAAAAGACGCATGATCGTCATGCGCTGTCTGCTTTCCCCTTACCCTTTACCCCTTACCCTTTACCCCTTGCCCTTTCCCCTTTACCCCTTTCCCCTTTACCCCTTTCCCCTTTACCCCTTCCCCCTATCCTCTACCCCGTCTGTGCCTTCGTTTCCCAATCGCTCGCCCGCGCGCACGCGCATGCCGTTGATGAAATCGCGCGCGCTCATGCGCCGCTTGCCTTCGAGTTGAACTTCCCACAAACGCAGGCGCGTGCCCGCGCCGCATTCGACTTCGAGTTCATCGCCGCGCGCTTGCCGTATCTCTCCCGCGCCGGCGCCGGCTCGCTCCGGGAAGCTATCGAGAGAAACATCCGGCAGAGAAGCCTGTTGGATGATGAGTCGCTGCCCGCGAAACTGCGTGTGGGCGTTCGGCCACGGTTGAAAGCCGCGCACGCGCCGTTCGATCTCGTGCGCGCTCGCGCTCCAATCGATCAATCCGTCTTCGCGTCTGAGGATGGGCGCGTGCGTCGCGGCGTCTTCCGATTGCGGTTGCGGTTCGAGTTCGTCCAGCCGCGCGAGCGTCTCGCCGAGCAGTTCCGCGCCGAGCACGGCGAGTCGTGCCAGGGCTTGCGGCGCGGTTTCCGTGTCGCCAATCGGCGTCGCGCGTTGCAGGTAGAGCGCGCCGGTGTCGAGTCCCACGTCGATCTGCATCGTCGTCACGCCCGTCTCGGTTTCGCCGCGCACGATCGCCCAGTTGACGGGAGCCGCGCCCCTGTATTTCGGCAGCAGGGAGAAATGAACGTTGATGCAGCCGCGACGCGGCGCGCTCAGAAACGAGGCGGGGAGGATGCGGCCGTAAGCGACGACTACGGCCACGTCCGGATCGTGCGACGCAAATAACTCGCGCGCCTCGTCGGTCTTTATTTTTTGCGGTTGCTGAACCTCAAGGCCGTGCGCCAGCGCGAATTCTTTGACCGGCGACTCTTTGACGCCGTAGCCGCGCCCCGCCGCCCGATCCGGCTGCGTCCACACGGCGACCACCTCGTGCCCGTCTTCCAGACATCGCCTGAGCGTCGGCACGGCCGTCTCCGGCGTGCCCATGAAAATTAAACGCATAGTTGAGAGAGAATCAGACGGGGGCGACCGCTTCGGGAGCGCGTCGAAGGGGCGCGCTCCGGCCGGATCAATACGCGCACCTGTAGTTGTAAAACTCCTTAACGCGCGCCCACCCCTTCGCGCCCTTCTGATAGATCGCGTAGTTCGTCCCCTCGAAGCTGTAGCTGATGGTGAAGACCTCGCCCGTGCCGTCGCCGTTCACGTCGAGTTGGTCGATCAGTATTTCCGTCTGGAACGCGTTCTGGCCGACGCTCTCCAACGATTCCGGGTCGCTGAAGTCCGTGCCTTTGATTTGCCGGTGGCGCGCGACGCCGATCTTCATGTCGCCCGCCGACGTTGTCGCAGGTTCGGCCAGCACGAACAACTGGTCTATGAGAATTGCCGTCCCGTCGCGCCGGACAGAGTAGGTGCCGATCAACTCGGCCGTGCCGTCGTTGTTCAGGTCGGTGGCCGTCAGGTTGATCGTCTGCAACCTGGAGAGGGCGCGCGCGGGCACGCCCTTCTCGCGGAAAATCCTTTCGACGTGCGCCTTGACCTGCGCGCGTTCGTCGTCGGTCGGCGCGCGGCGCGAGGGCTTGGCGAGGCCGAGTTTCGGCGAGTTGGTCGCCAGCGCCATGCGATTGCCGCCGAGTTGCACATCCGTCTGTACGTCGGCGGTGGCGGCGGCCTTCGCACAATCGCTCTCCTGCTGCGACTGTTTGGCGACGAGCGCGCCCGCCTCCGCGCCGCCCCAGATGAGACGGTAGCGTTGACCCGCGCGATAATAGTTTTTGGCGAAGCTCGTGAGTTCGGCCGAACTCGACTCGCCCGTGATCGAACCGGCAAAAATCCCGCGCCGGTAAGTGGCAATCGGCTCGAAGGCGAACTCGGTGTCGGCGCGCCCCGTGACGGCGAAGACGACCACATCCGGCGCGCCCGCCGCACGCTGCTGCGCCCGCGCCCTTTCAAAATTGCCCGCCAGTGAAATCGAAAACACGAACGCCGCCAACGTCACGAGCGTCGCGCGGATGGGGGAATGACGAAGTCGCATAATCTTTATTCTTCTCCGGTCAGGTTAATCTGTCGTGAAAGTCTGTGCGTTTCCAAATTACAACTTAACTTAATTCTTTGCGCCTTTGCGCCTTTGCGTGAGTTTATTGTTCGGCAACTATTAAGTCTCGCGCGAAGGCGCAAAGGCGCAAAGATGAGAGGACGGATTTTTGAAACGCGCGCTTAGATGGCGGTGCGTTTCTCTTTGGCGTTCTCGCCTCCGGCGCGCACCTTCTCCGCCCAGACTTTCGCCTGCATGAAGAGACCGAGGTAATCGCGCCCGCCCGCCTTCGAGTCCGTGCCCGACATGTTGAAGCCGCCGAAGGGATGGACGCCGACGAGCGCGCCCGTACACTTGCGGTTGAGATAGAGATTGCCGACGTGGAACTCGCGCTTCGCGCGCTCCAACTTCTCCGCGTCGTTCGTATAGACCGCGCCGGTCAGGCCATACTCGGTATCGTTTGCGATCCTGAGCGCGTCGTCGAAGTCCTGCGCTTTGATGACGGCGAGCACGGGGCCGAAGATTTCTTCCTGCTCGATGCGGTCGCCCGGCTTCACGTCGGCGATGACGGTCGGCTCGATGTAGAAGCCCGCTTCGCCGTCCGTGCCGCCGCCCGCGATGACGCGCCCGCCGTCCTTCGTGCCCTTTTCGATGTACTCGCCGATGGTCTTGAAAGCCTTCTGGTTGATCACCGCGCTGAGGTTCGTCGCGCCCTCGGTCGGGTCGCCGAGTTTGAGTTTCTCGGTGCGCGCGGCGATGCGCTCAAGCATCTCGTCGTAGACATCCGCGTGGATGATGGCGCGCGAACAGGCCGAGCACTTCTGACCCTGAAAGCCGAAGGCCGACTGCACCACGCCCGTCGCCGCCTCGTCCAAATCCGTGTCGGCGTCAACGATGATCGCATCCTTGCCGCCCATCTCCGCGACGACGCGCTTGATCCAGACCTGTCCCTCCTGGTGTTTCGCGGCGCGCTCGTTGATGCGCAGGCCGATCTCCTTCGAGCCGGTGAAGGCGACGTAGCGCGTGCGCGGGTGGTCAACCACCACGTCGCCCACCTCCGCGCCCGAACCCGTCATGAAGTTGACGACCCCGGCGGGCAGTCCCGCCTCTTCGAGTATCTCGAAAAACTTGTAGGCGATGGTCGGCGCGTCCGACGAAGGCTTCAAGACGACCGTGTTGCCCGTCACCCAGGAGGCGACCGTCATGCCCGCCATGATCGCGAGCGGAAAGTTCCACGGCGGAATCACGACGCCGACGCCGAGCGGGATGTACTGCAAGCGGTTCGCTTCGCCTTCGAGCGCGACGATGGGCTGCGGCGCGCTGTAGCGCAGCATCTCGCGCGCGTAGAACTCGCAGAAGTCAATCGCTTCGGCCGTGTCGCCGTCGGCCTCCGCCCACGTCTTCCCGACCTCGAAGATCATCCACGCCGACAACTCGTGCCGCCGCTCGCGCAAGATGGCCGCGACCCGAAACAGTATTTCCGCGCGTTCCTCGGCCGGCGTGCGCGCCCAACTCCGAAACGTCTCGTCCGCTGTTTCGACCGCGCGGCGCGCCAGTTCCGTGGTCGCCTTCTGAAAACGCCCGACCACCTCGGTCTTCTTCGCGGGATTGATGCTGTCAAAAGTGTTGCCCGTCTCGATGCGCTCGCCGCCGATGACGAGCGGATACTCGCGTCCCAACTCGCCCCGAACTTTCTCGATCGCCGCGCGCATCAATTGCGCGTTCTCTTCCCTGCTGAAATCTGTAAACGCTTCGTTACGAAATTCGCCGTGCATGCGTCGCTCCTATCGGATAAATATTGTGGTGTTGATTGACCCGCGAATGTTATCACAACCCGAACATGAAACGATGAGTCCGAGTTGAATTCCGCGCTAAGTCCCGTAGTGACGTTTGATAGTCCCCCGGCGATTCATGGCCGAGAAAGTTAAGGCTTCACGGGCGAGTCCCGGAGGGACGATTGCTAATAGCCCGGCACTTGAGTGCCGGGAATATAATAGTAGTAGTAATAAACAGAGTCCCGTAGGGACGGTTGAAAGTGTGACTTTCAACCGTCCCTACGGGACTCACGCATCATCCTTCGACTTCTTCCCCGGCGATAAATCGCCGGGCTATCGGCAATCGTCCCGACAGGACTTTTCAAACTCCTTAACAGAGCCTTACATCTTCGCCATCTTCGCCAGCCGACGCATCCTGCGTTTCACCATCTCGCGCTTGAGCACGGTCGTGTGGTCGATGAAGACGATGCCGTCGCAGTGGTCGGTTTCGTGCAACATGCAGCGCGCGGTTAAATTCATCCCGTCGAGTTCAAACGTCTCGCCGCGCACGTCCTGCGCCCGCACGACGGCGCGCAAACTGCGCTTGACCGGAAAGAAGATGCCGGGGAACGATAGGCATCCCTCGTCGCCGCTCTGCTCGCCCTCGATGCTGAGCACCTCCGGGTTAATCAACACGACGCGCTGCTGCGGGTCGCGCCCGCCCGAACAATCCATCACGAACAGACGCCGCGACACGCCCACCTGCGGCGCGGCCAGCCCCACGCCCGAAGCCGCGTCCATCGTCTCGAACATGTCCGCGACCAACTTTCGCAACTCGTCGTCAAACACCGTCACCGGCTCGCCCGGCGTCTCAAGCACCGGGTTCGGATAAGTCATGATCTCCAATAAAGCCATTTACGTCTTCTTCCTCTGGTCGCCGGAAATATTCTCGCTCCCACGCGCTCGACCCGCCGAGCGCGAACCGACGCTACTGATTTTACGGTAACTCGCGCCCCCTTGCCAAAGCCTTAACCGAACCACCCGACGCCGAGCGCGTACAGGACGCCGAAAATAATCGCAAACATCAACAGCGCATACAAAAACATCGACGTGGTTTGATGCGGCGGCTCGCCCGTTTGAGCGGGCACGTCAGGTTCCTGCCCCGCGTGCTTTCGTTTGATCAACTTCCTGAAACTCGCGAGCGGGTGCGGCTCGCCGGGAGCAGCCGCAAAACAAAAGGTGCGCGCCCGCGCGTCAATCGTCACCACAAAGCCCGGCTTCTCGCCGGGATAGCAGCGCAGCGACAAGCGTACCGTGCCCGGTTCCTCGAACTGCGCCGACGCGTCCCACTGCGTCCCCCACAAATCAACCAGCACCTCGCCGCCCGGCAGGCTCAACACGCGCGGCCGTTGAATCTCGTGCGACATCCGCCCCGTCTCGACATCGAACTCAACCCTGATCGTCCCATCGGGCGAAGTGGACTGCGGCGTCGAATCATCCTGCATACCGGCCTCCGTGCGGACAAGGTGTATTTACATGCGGTCTATCGAAGAATCATAACTGCCAGAAGCGCAACGCGTAGTCCGTGCCTTGAACGACGACGGCGGCGGCGTAGGCTTCGCCCGCGTCGAGGGCGCAAAGCGACCAGCGGGTGAGTTCGCGCGGGTCGCCGCGCGTGCCGAGGAGCGCGGCGGGTTCGCCCGGTGTGAGGCTCACGTCGAATTGATCGAGCGGGTGCGAGAGACCTTCGCCTCTGGCCTTGATGTAAGCCTCTTTGCGCGTCCAGCAGTTGAAGAAGGCCACGGTGCGCGCCCGCGCGGGGAGCGCGCGCAACATGCTCACCTCGCGCGCGGAGAAGAAGCGCGCGGCGATGTCGTCGCCCGCGAAGTCGGCGCGGATGTGTTCGATGTCAACGCCGACCTCGCGCCCGCGCGCGAAGGCGTAGAGGGCGAGTTCGTGCGAGTGTGAGAGGTTGAAACGCACATCGGCGGCAAAGGCGGGCGCGCCGTCGAGCGAGGGCTTGCCGTATGCGCCGTAAGCGAATTGCAAGGTGTGTGGCGGCTGCGCGAGATAGCGGCCGAGGAGGTGGCGGAGCAGACCGCGCGCGGCGATGTAGTGGTCGCGGTCGCGCGGGAAATGATAGCGCGCGGCCCTGGCGGCTTCATCGGGAGCGAGCGTCGAATGGAGGCGGCGCAGGGCGTCCGGCGTTTGCGCCAGGGACGCGCGCCAGAGATGAACCTCGCCGTCGGCGAGGAGCGTGTCCGGCGGCGGCGCGACCCATATCTGCGTCATGAGAATTGGACGGGACTGGCGCGACGGGCTGAGTGAAATCCTCTGCCTGCGACGAATCCCGCGAGAGCGTATGTAACCTAAAGCGACCGCATGCACTGTAGTTGACAAAGCGTGCGCCGGGCAAGAGGCGGAGTCTGAGCGTTGGCGTGGAGGTCGCGTCCGTCACGAAGGGTCGCTTGCGAGGTCGCGGCGGCGTGGGTTGTCGTTTCATCTTTCAAGGGCATTCGGATCGGTGTTAGCATCGGTTTCACTAAATTGACGCGTGGGAGATGGGTTTAAGAATCAATGGGTGAGACAGATTCGGCAATCGAAGATGTGAAAGAGGCGGCGGACGAAGTCGCGGAGAAAGTGGGCAAGCACCCGTGGGTGGAACGCCTCGCGCGTTTCGGTTACGCGGCGAAGGGCGTCGTCTACATCGTGGTGGGCGCGCTGGCGACGCTGGCGGCGGCGGGCATGGGCGGCGAGGCGACGGGCACGCAGGGCGCGATGCGTTCAATCGCGCGGCAGCCGTTCGGCCGGGTGATGCTCGGCATCGTCGCCTTCGGCCTCGTCGCCTACGTCATCTGGCGTTGGGTGCAGGCAATCACGGACGCCGACGATAAAGGGACGGACGCCAAAGGCATCGCCCTGCGCCTCGGCTACACCGGCAGCGGACTCGTCTATGCCGGTCTCGCCTATTCGGCGGCGCGCATCGTCTTCGGCGCTGAAGAGGACGGCAAGCCGGGCGCGGCGGAATCGTGGACGGCGCGCGTGATGGAGTTTCCTTTCGGCAACTGGCTGGTCGTGCTCGGCGGCCTCGCCGTGATCGGTTACGGCCTCTACCAGTGTTACAAGGGCTACACGGAGAAGTTTCGCAAGCGGCTGAAACTCGGCGAGATGAGCGAGCGCGGCAAGTGGTGGGCGATGCGCAGCGGGCGTTTCGGTTTCATCGCGCGCGGCATCGTCTTCCTGATCGTCGGCGGCTTCCTCATTCAAGCCGCGTTGCACTACGACTCCTCGGAGGCGAAGGGACTGGACGGCGCGCTCCAACTTCTCATCCAACAATCCTACGGCAAATGGCTGCTCGGCCTCGTCGCCCTCGGCCTCGTCGCCTACGGCCTCTACATGCTCATCGAAGCGCGCTACCGCCGCATCGCCGGGTCATAAAAACTTCATCAATAATCGCGCACCTGCTCGCAATAGCCGTCGAAGTTGCGGCGCATCTCGGCGAGACTGTCGCCGCCGAACTTCTCGCGCATGGCGCGCGCGAGCACGAGCGCGACCATCGCTTCGCCGATGACGCCCGCCGCCGGCACGGCCGTCACGTCGGAACGCTCGAAGGCGGCGGCCTCTTCCTCTTTCGTGTCGATATCGACGGAGCGGAGCGCGCGCCTGAGCGTCGAGATCGGCTTGAGAAACCCCTGCACGCGCAACTCTTCGCCGTTCGTGATGCCGCCCTCCAACCCGCCGGCGCGGTTCGTCGGGCGCGTGAAGGCGCGCGCCGCCCGGTCGTAATTGATCTCGTCGTGGACGGCCGACCCGGCGAGCGCGCTCGCCTCCACGCCCGCGCCGACCGCGACGGCCTTCACCGCCGGGATAGACATCAACGCCTGCGCCAGCCGCCCGTCCAACTTCTCCTCCCAGGAGGTGTGCGCCCCCAACCCCGCGACGACGCCGCGCGCCACCACCTCGAAGATGCCGCCGAGCGTGTCGCCCTCGCGCCGCCGCTCGTCGATCAACTCGACCATCCGCGCCTGTACGCCCGCGTCGCCGCAGCGTAGCGGCGCGTCTTCGGGGATGGCCGCGATCTCTTCCCACGGCAAGCAGAGCGGCGTGGCGGGCAGGCCGCCGAGCGCGACGACGTGGCTCAGTATCTCCACTCGAAACGCGGCGAGCAATTGTTTTGCCAGTGCGCCCGCCCCGACGCGCGCCGCCGTCTCGCGCGCCGACGCGCGTTCGAGCACATCGCGCAGATCACGCGCGCCGTACTTCAAACCGCCCGCGAGGTCTGCATGACCCGGTCGCGGACGCTTCACGCGGCGCGCTTTCTCCGGCGCGTTTTCTCCGGCGCGCGCCTCGGCCGACATGACCTCCGTCCAGTTCTTCCAATCCTTATTCTCGATCATCAAAGCGACGGGCGAACCGAGCGTCAGCCCGTGCCGGACGCCGCTCAGAATCTCCGCCCGATCCTGCTCGATCTTCATCCGCCCGCCGCGCCCGTAGCCCCTTTGCCGCCGCTCCAGTTCGCGGTTGATCGCGCCGACCTCAACCGGCACGCCCGCAGGCATGCCTTCTACTATCGCAATGAGCGCGCGCCCGTGAGATTCTCCGGCGGTGGTGAAATGAAACATAGACTGAAAGGGTAAAGGGTAAAGGGTAAAGGGTAAAGGTAAAATTCACCCTTGCCCCTTCCCCTTTACCCTTTAACCCGGTGTCCCTTAAAGATACTTTTCGTCGAAGATGTTGCCGCGGCCGAGGATGCAAGCGGGGTCGAAGGCGCGTTTGAGAGCGGCCATCCGGCGCAGGTGCTCGTCGCCGTAGAGAGCGCGCAGGTAGTCGCGTTTGATCTTGCCGACGCCGTGTTCGGCCGAGATCGTGCCGCCGACCGCGACGGCGCGCGTGATGAATCGGCCGTAAATGGCGCGCGCGGCGGCGGCCTGCGCGTCGTCGCGCGGGAGGATGTTGACGTGGACGTGATTGTCGCCGATGTGGCCGAAGATGACGTATTGCAGGCCGCTCGCGCGCAGGGTCTCCTGATAGAAGCCGAGCATCGCGGCGAACTCATCGTCGGGGACGGACATGTCGGTCGAGACTTTGCGCTGCCCGTGGCGCGCGAGCCATTCGTTGACGAGCACGGGCAGCGCGTGGCGAAAGTCGCGCAGGCGCGCCTGGTCGCGCTCGTCCGTGGCGAACCAGGAAGCGTCGAGCGCAGCGTCGTGTCGTTCGAGCAGGGCGAGCCACGCGTCCATGAGTTGTTCTTCGGTCGCGGCGGTCGTCTCTTGCTCGAAGAAGACCGCCCCGCGCGCCTGCGCGGGGATGGCCGGATATTTCTCACGTAGAAAGTTGAGAGCTTCGGCGTCGAAGAACTCAAGCGCGCGGGCGTCCAACACGCCGGGCAGGTTGGCGGCGCGCGTGCCGAGCGACGCCTCGCGCGCGGCGCGGACGAAGGCGAGCAGTTTTTCCTCCCCCGTAAAGAAGACGACGCCGCTCAGGACGCCCGCCGGTTTCGGCAGCAGCGCGGCCTCGATTTCGACGACGACGCCGAGCGTGCCCTCGCTCCCGATGAAGAGGTCGAGGGCGTCCATCCCCGGCTCGACGTAATAACCGGCGGCGTGCTTACGCGTTCGCGGCATCCGGTAGGCGGGCAGTTGCGCCTCGATGGTGCGGCGACCCGCGCCGAGCGGAATCCGCATCCGCCCCTCCGCATCCGCGAACACCTCGCCGCGCGCGAGCGAGAGCACGTCGCCCGTCGTGAGCGCGACCTTGAGACCGCGGATGTAACGACGCGTCGCGCCGTACTTGAAGGTGCGCGCGCCGGAGGCGTTCGTCACGACCGTGCCGCCCATGTAGCAACTCCATTCGGTCGGGTCGGGCGGATACAACAGGCCGCGACTCTCCACCGCGCGCCGGAAATCCGCGAGCGTCACGCCCGCCTCGACCGTCGCGCGCCCGCCCTGTGCGCCGCCCACGATCTCCCCGATGCGCTTCAGCCTATCGGTCGCCAACACGATGTCGCCGAACGGCACGCGCCCGCCCACCACGCCCGTGCCCGCGCCCGACACCGTGACCGCCATGCCCGCGACGGAAGCCTCGCGCAACACCGACGCCGCTTCCTCCGCCGTCTCCGGAAACACCACGCGCGCCGCGTGCCCGCCCGCGAGGTTGCTCGCATCGGCGAGATACGACTGCATCTCATCCGGTTGTGACTTGCTCAACATACGTTTGAATGATGAAGGAAAAGCCGTCAGTTGTCAGTTGTCAGTCGTCAGTGTCAGTCGTTCGCCTGCGTCTCACGAGCCGCTAAAGACGGTCTTGAACAACGGACACCCAACCGTCTTTCGTTCCGCGTTCATCGTTTCGCTCAGGTCATCGTCAGTTCGCGCTCGCGCAGGTACTTGACGCGGTCGCGGAGTTCGGCGGCGTTCCTTTGGGTGGGTTTAAAGCAGGGTGATAAAGCCTTCCTGCACAAAGTGATGATCGTGTGACAATACTTCCGCTACTTTATGCCGACGCATGATGCACATGGATAAACAATCGGTCAGGCTATAACCCTTGTCGAGCCTTGCCTCGAAGAGACTCAAGCCCTCTTTAAAGTCACCGCTAGTGACCATCATATTAGTATCATCAATTATGTGGCGAACGATTGCCGCTACCGCCTGTCGCATTTCCGGCCCGTATTTCGAAAAATAGTTCAACAGTTCAATCAGCACTTCCTCTGACGTGATTATGTAAGTGTTCTTGAGAGAGGCGCTAAGTTCCGTAGCCTTTTGATGCCACTGGTCGCGTGGGTTGATGCGTGCAATCCAGTAAAAGGTGTCGGCGAAAACGACGCTCACGATTTGCCCGGCGCCTTGCCGTGGGATTCGTAAAGGTAGTGGTCGTGCTGCTCAGCGCCATCCACAGGCAAACGTCTTAATACCTCCTCCGGCACATGACGCATGATGTCATCAATCGCCTCCCAGATAGACCTCTCGTCTCCATCCAAGCGGAACTCACCATCTATTCTCCCGGCGTTTTTGTCAGGTTCGACGCTCTTAGTCATCACTACGCTCCCTCCAGGGGTAATATTGTCACACACACTAATATTTTATGTCATGGTCAGTTCGCGCTCGCGCAGGTACTTGATGCGGTCGCGGAGTTCGGCGGCGCGTTCAAACTCCATGGACTTGGCGGCGTGGCGCATCTCGGCTTCGAGGCGGGCGATGGTGCCGTCGATTTTGTCGCGCGAATAATCCTCGAAGGCTTCGAGTTCGAGCGGCACTTTGAAGTAGTCGGCCTCGTAGGCGGTGACGAGCGTGGCGTCGATGGGTTTGATGATGGTTTGCGGCGTGATGCCGTGTTCGAGGTTGTATTCCTGTTGAATGGTGCGGCGTCGCTCGGTCTCGTCGATGGCGCGCTTCATGGAATCGGTGATGCGGTCGGCGTAGAGGATGGCCGTGCCGCTGGAGTGGCGCGCGGCGCGGCCGATGGTTTGAATGAGCGACGACTCGGAACGAAGAAAGCCTTCCTTGTCGGCGTCGAGGATGGCGACGAGGGAGACTTCGGGCAAGTCCAAGCCCTCGCGCAGGAGGTTGATGCCGACGAGCACGTCGAACTCGCCGCGCCTGAGGTCGCGCAGGATTTTGATGCGTTCCAGCGTCTCGATGTCCGAGTGGAGATAGCGCACTTTGACGCCGACCTCGGTGAAATACTCGGTCAAATCCTCGGACATCTTTTTCGTCAAGGTCGTGACGAGCACGCGCTCGTTGCGTTCGGCGCGCAGGCGGCACTCCTCGAGGAGATCGTCGATCTGTCCCTTGACGGGACGGACGATGACGACCGGGTCGGTGAGTCCGGTCGGGCGGATGATCTGTTCGACCACTTCGCCGCCGGTTTTCGTCAGTTCGTAAGGGCCGGGCGTGGCCGAGACGTAGATCACCTGCCCGATGCGCTCGTTGAACTCGTCGAAGTTGAGCGGGCGGTTGTCGAGCGCGGAGGGCAGACGGAAGCCGTACTCGACGAGCGTGCGCTTGCGCGACTGGTCGCCGTTGAACATGCCGCGCACCTGCGGCACGGTCTGGTGCGATTCGTCGATCACGACCATCGTGTCGCGCGGCAGATAATCGAGGAGCGTGGGCGGCGGGTCGCCGGGATTTTTGTTGGTCAGGTGGCGCGAGTAGTTTTCGATGCCGCGACAGAAACCCATCTCCTTGATCATTTCGAGATCGTACATCGTGCGCTGGTGGAGGCGTTGCGCCTCGACGAGCTTGCCTTCCTGAATCAGCTTCGGCTCCCACCAGTTCAACTCTTCGCGGATGGTTTTGATGGCGCGTTTGATGGTCGGCTTCGACATCACGTAGTGCGTCTTCGGATAGATGGGCAAACGCGAGGTGTGCTTGTGCAGGACTTCGCCGAGCAGCGGGTCGATGGTGTAGATGGCGTCGATCTCGTCGCCCCAGAGTTCGATCCGGTAAGCCTGCTCCTGATAACTCGGAAAGATTTCCACGATGTCGCCGCGCACGCGGAAACTGCCGCGCGCAAACTCGATGTCGGAGCGTTCGTATTGCAGCTCGACGAGTTTCTGCACGAGCGCGTCGCGCGTCATCTTCATGCCCGGCTCGACGAAGAGGAGCATGTTATAGTAGGCGTCCGGGTCGCCGAGGCCGTAGATGCAGGAGACGGAGGCGATGACGATCACGTCGCGCCGCTCGAAGAGGGCGCGCGTGGCCGAGAGCCGGAGGCGATCGATCTCCTCGTTGATGGTCGCCTCTTTCTCGATGTACATGTCGGCGGCGGGAACGTAAGCCTCCGGCTGGTAGTAGTCGTAATAGGAGACGAAATACTCGACGGAGTTTTCGGGGAAGAAGTTTTTGAACTCTTGATACAACTGCGCGGCGAGCGTCTTGTTGTGGGCGATGACGAGCGTGGGGCGTTGGGTGCGCTGGATGACGGAGGCGACGGAGAAGGTCTTGCCGCTGCCCGTGATGCCGAGCAACACCTGATGTTTCTGGCCGTCGTTGAGACCGCCGACGAGCGCGTCGATGGCCTGCGGTTGATCGCCCTGCGGACTGAAATCCGAACGAAGCTGAAAAGGCATGCGGATAGGATAACCCGACGCGGGCGCAAGCTCAAAAAGGGATGAGGGCGGAGGGATGAGGGATGAGGGATGAGGGATGAGGGATGAGGGATGAGGGATGAATGAAGAAAGCACTCGCTTGCTTGAATGCTTCTCTTGTTCATCCCTCATCCCTCCGCCCTCATCCCTTTCAGGTCGCGGGCTTCGTGAGAGCTTGCAGGTCGCCCGGCGCGCCGTTGAAGTAGTTGTGATCGGATGCGCCGCCCACGCCGGGGATGGTGAGGCTCTGCGAGTATTGCCAGAACGTCCAGTCAGGCCACCCGTGCGGAAGCGGCTGGGGCGCGGAACCGTAGTGCGCGAGCCAGAGCGGGAACTTGCCGAACCCGTCGTTCATGTACTCATTCCAGAAGGAGGTGTTGGTGTAGATGATCGGGGTCGTGCCCATGGCCTCGGCGACCGTGTCGATCCAGTTGCCGACGCCCGCGATGAGCGCGCCGCCCGTGACGCCGTCGTTCAATTCGATGTCGATGACGGGCGGGAGATCGCCCGGTTCGAGTTGGACGACTTGCAGGAAATGATCGGCCTGCGCGAGGGCGTTCTGCGCCGCGCGAAAGAAATGATACGCGCCGCGCACGAGTCCCGCGCTTTTCATGCCGCTCCAATTCGCAGCGAACTGAGGGTCGGTCGAGGTTGACTCGGTCGCCTTGGCGAAAGCGAAGGCGCACCCGGCGTCCTTCACCTGCGGCCAATTGACCGTGCCTTGATAGTGTGAAACGTCGATCCCGGTCAGGCGGGTCGCTTGGGGTGCGTTGGTCATCGGTTAGGCTTCTCCTTAACTGTGCGGCGATGGGGGTGCGCGCTTCAGCGCAAACATGAAACAGGGCGGCCGCTCGCGCGTCCAAAGTTTAAACGGGCGGGCGGCGCATGGTTAGCGCGTCTCCCGCCCGATCAATGTGAGCCGTCTAAAGGCAAATGGTCGATTCGCTCAGGTGGCCGGCGTGGGGGCGTTCGGTTGACTGCTGATCTGGTAGATGGCCTCCATCACGGCGGAGCGCACTTCGGTCGGGAGCGAGCCGCGCACGGCGAGGCGACGGAACGAGGGCAGTATTTCGTGCTGGCCGGAGAGCGCGAGCAGCTTCACGACGGCGAGGCGCACCTCGTTGTCGTGATGGCTCTCGATGGCGCGAATCAGCGGCGCCACCTCGCCCGCCTTCGCCATCAGGAACAGCAGCGAAAAGGCGTCGTAGGTCTTGTCGCGGCTCTCGCCCGTGAGGTTGCCGATGGCTTCGTCGGCGAGACCCGAACCGGCGAGCGCAGCCCCGATCTGACGGCGACGCTCGACGGGCGACTCACGCAGGGCGCGCGTGAAGGAGTCCGCGCGGTCTCCGTTCATGTCGTAGATGGCGCGGGCGGCGGCGTTGCGCACCTCTTCGGCCGGGTCGTCGAAGGCGGCGCAGATTTGGTCGAAGGCTTCGTCGGTGTTCAGGCGCGCGAGCGCGAGCACGCTCTGCGCGCGTTCGTTCGCGTCGTCGCTCGCGAGGCGCAGTTGGATGCCCTTCGGGATGATCGAATAGTTATCTTCGTCGGAGCCGTCGAGCAGACTCAAGCCCTTGTCGGCTTTCACTATCTCCGCGCCGCGCACGGGTTCCGGATCGGAGGATGCGACCGGCGGACGAGTCTCGAAAGCGGGCGTCGGCGGCAGCGGCTGTTGTTCGACGCGGGCTGACTCCGCGATGGGCGACATCCTGATTGGCGTGGCGGCGTTGGTTTCAAACGCTTCGACTTCCAGCGTGTCGAACAGGGCATCCGTCTCGTTGTGGCGCGCTGCGGAGGCGGATGCGTCCGGCGCGGGCGTGGCCGACAACCCGCCCGCGTCCTCCGCGTAGAAAACGCCGACCGGCTCGGCCGGTTCGATAGATTGAATCGTCACCTCTTGATCGTCCGCGTCGAGATCGATCCAATCGTCGTCGCCCACGGCGGGTCGGCCGGAACCGGCGGCGAAGTCGGAGCGATAGACGGGCTGCGGTTCCGGTTCGGCGTGCGTCGCCGGGGCGGAGTCGTCGAACAGGTCGAGCGAGGTGACGGGAGACGCGGCGTGGGGAGTTGCGTCGAGCAACTCGATGTCCGTCGTCGTTTCCGCACTCGCGGCCGATTCGGTTTCGCGCTTGCGCGCTTCGATGAGGGTGGCTTCTTTCGCCGCGAGGGTCGCGGCGAGGTCGGTTTCGACCGGAGCGGCCGACGACGCCTGAATCGTGCCCGTCTCAACTTCGGCGGTTGCGGCTGGCGGCGCGGATTCGAGGTGCGGGGCGGTCAAGGCGGACGCCTCCGTCTCCCTGATCTCGATAGCCTTCGTCTCTTCGTCGGCGGCATCCGGCGCGAAGGCCGTTGCCGCTTCCTCGACGGCGACCGGGGCTTCAATCGTCCCTGTCTCCCGCGCAGTTAAGGCGGGCGACTCGACCGTCAAATCTTCAAACGGCGCGTCGGCCTCCGCCGCGCCCGCCGACGCAGACTCCGAGGCCAACGGAGTCACTTCGGCCACGACCGGAGTGGCGTAGGCAAGTTCGAGTTCTTTCGTCTCGGCCTCTTTGATCTCAGGCTCTTGCGCCGCCGCCGTCTCTTTCGCTGCGAGCGGCGTCGCTTCGACGCTTTGAGTTTCGGTTGCGGCCGATGCGGCCGTCGCGGCGGCGGGCGTCGGCGCGTGGTCTTCGACTACGTGTGCGGCGGCTTCTTCCGCTTCCGGCTGGCACGCTTCGATGGCGCGCTGGATGAGCGTGCGCGGCACTTGCCGCGATTTTTCGCGCCAGCGCAACGCTTCGAGCGCGCCGACGGCCGAAGGGTCGCGCAGTTCGGCCAGGGCTTCGACCGACGTGCGGCGCACATCCGCCGAGGGGTCTTCGAGCGCGGCGGTGAGATGCGCGGTTGCGCTGGGGTCGCCGAGCAGGCCGAGCGTGTGCGCGGCGGCGGCGCGTTCGCCGGGAGCTTCGGCGGATTGGAGCGCGCGGGTGGCCGCTTCAAAATAGCCGTGCTTGAGAAACGCTGTGCGGGCATGCGCCTGGCGCGCGGCGTTGCGCCCGGCGATAGCCGACATCAACTCGGCCGAGACGAGTTGGCGCGTGCCCTCGTCCGCCGCGTTGACGACGCTCTCGTCGTAACTCTCGCCCGCGAGCACCTTTTTGATCTCGGCCTCGATCAGTTCGGGGTCGAAAGCGACCGCCGGTTCGACGGCCTTCGTCTCCGCCGCCTTCACTTCGACGGCCTTCGTCTCGTCCTCTCTGCTGTCCTCGACTTTGGTCGTATCGCTCAGAACGGCTCCGGCGATGATCGCGCCCGTTGCGGCGACCGAGCCGCCCGCCTTCGCGTCGTTTGCGGCGGCCAGACGTTTCGCCTTCTCCGCTTTCTTCTTCTTTTTCTTCGACTGCTTGCCGGAAGTCTCAAGAGCGGCGGCTCCGGTAGCGGCGGCAGCGGCGGTTGCGCCGGTAGCGGCGGCGGCCGTCGTGCCTTCGGCAACGGCGGGAGTCGCCGCCGCGCCGGTCGCTCCGGTGGTCGTCGCAACCGTCGAAACGGGAGAGGGTTTCAGTTCGGGCGTCTTCGTCTCTTTAAGGGTAGCGGGCTTCGCGCCGGAGGGCGCGGCCGGGGGCAGCGACTTGCTCCCGTCGCGGTCGCCGCCGCTGAGACGCGAGACGAAGAAGAGGCCGATGCCGACCGCGAGCAGCGCAATGAGCAGCCACGGCCAGTTGCGCGTGACGACCGCGCCGACGGAGGTCGGGGTAGTGTTTGAGGGCGCGGCCGTCGTGATCGAAGTGGGCGGCGCGATTGAGGGGTGCGCCTGCGCGATTTGCTCCGCGCCGGGCGTTGCGGGCGCGAGCGTGGGCGTGGGCGCGGCCTCCGTGGTGGTCGCGGGCGTGGGCGAAGGGATGGCGAATGGCGTCGCGGAGGCGAGCGCGGCGTTGGCGTTGGCGTTCGCGTCGGGGGTGCGGCGCGCGTCGGGCGTGGGCTGCGCGTTGTTGGCGTTCGTCGGCGGCTTCGTGATCCCGGCTTCTTCGGGCAGCGTGCGCCGGGTGGGGGTCGGGGCGGGCGTCGGTTTGACGGCCGGATTCGCGTTGGCGCCCTTCGCCGCGCTGAACTGCACGTCGAGGCGGTTGAAGCGTTGGTTGACGCGCGCGGTCGCGCCGGGTTGGAGTTTGAACGTGTAGACTAAATCTTTACCGCGCTTCTCGACCTGTGCGCCTTCAAAACCGCGCCCGCGCGCGCCGCCGCCGCCGCCTTCCGCCTGCGGGACGACGACGATGAAGCGGTCGCCGCTGCGATAAGCGGAGTAGTCGTTCAGTTCGCCGTCGGACGTGATCGTGACGCGCGAGCCGTCCGCCGTGTCGCTCGTGCGCAGGGGGGTGATGCGCTTCGTGCGCGACTTCTGGGGGGAAGCGGCGGGCTGCTGCGCCCGCGCGCGTTCAAAGTTGACGGCGGCGAAGCAGAGGCTGGCGGCGAAGGCGAGCAGAAGCCAACGCCGGAAGTTGATGGAGAGCGAGACGGATGGTTTGTTTTGACGCATTGCTTATGGCACTCAGGGCAGAGAGTCGAGCGAGTCAGGGACAACGTGTGTAACGCGGCATTATGCTATAGGCGGCGCGCTCTTGTCATCATCAATTCGCCTCCACGACCTCTGCGACGACCGGCTGGGCTTCGCCGCGATAGACGGCTTCGAGAATAGCCGTGCGCAACTTCTCCGGCGCGTTTGCGCCGAGCGCGATGCGGCGCAGGCGCGCATCGAGTTCGCGGTCGCCCATCAAGCCGAGCAGGCGCGCGGCGGCGAGTCGCATGCTCAAGTCCTGATGCTCCTCGACCACCCGCAGGATCAAATCGGCCTGCCCGCCCTTCGCCACCAGCGACAAGAGCGAGAAGGCTTCATAAGCCTGTCGCCGATCCTCGCTCGCCAAACGGCTCAAAGCCTGCTTCGCCAACCCCGCCCCGACGCACGCCGACGCCAGATGCCTGAGCGTTTCGGCGTCGGCCGTTTCCAACACGCGCACGTAGGCGTCGGCGCGGTCGAAACTGAGGCGCGAGAGCGCGCGTGCGGCCGCCGCGCGAACTTCGCGCGCCTCGTCCGCCATCGAGATCAGGACGGACGGGAAGACCGACTCGTGCCCGATGTTGCCGAGGCTCGTGACGGCCGCCGCGCGCACCGCCGCGTCGCGGTCGTTCGCGGCCAGGGCCGTGAGGGCGGCCACCGAACGTTGCACTTGAAACTGCGCGAGTTGCTGCGCCGCCGCGACGCGCGCTTCCACGTCCGCGCTGTCGAGCCGTTCGAGCGCGTCGGCGAGGCTTTCGTCTTCCATCCATTCGGGCAGTTGTTCGACCGCCGCGACGGGTTCGAGTCCCCTGATCTCGCCCGTGAACGGGTCGATGGCAGGCTCGTGATAAGCGAACGAATCGCCGTCCGCGCCCGCCTCCAAATTCAGGCAATCGACCGAGCACGCGCTGAGCGCGCGGCCGAGCAGGGCGGGCGGCAATTCCGGGTGACGCCGCGCCATGTCGAGCAGCGCGCCGATGGCCGAAGGCAGCCCGAGCGCGCCGAGACTCTTGACGGCTTCCGTGCAAACGATCTGTTCGCCGTCGTACAACGCTTCCAGGAGAAACGGCAGCGACGCGCGCGAACGCATCGCGCCGAGCGCGCGCGCCGCCGAAGAACGCTCGTAAGCGTCCGCCGCGAGCAACACCGACGCGCTGTGGCGCGCGACGAAGCCATACTCTTCGAGCGCGTAACGCGCACGCTCGCGTTCCGCCTGGCCGAGCGTCTCCGAGTGGAGGGCTTTGAGCAGAGAGGCTTCGATGGCGCGGCGGTCGTCCGAGGCGCGCGAGGCCAAGACCTCGATGCTGTGCGGCTGTCCCGCGATCAGTTTCTCCACTTCCTGTTCGATCTGGTACGCGCCGAACATCACGGCCGGGACGTGGACGTGGACGGGCGCGGGCGACTTGCGTTCTTGTTTCTCAAGGCTCTGCACCGGCGCGGAGGAAGAGGCGGCCGAGGCGTGTACGAGCGCGTGCTTGTCTTCGGCGCGGCGCGGCGCGTTGCGCCGCTCGCCCTTGCGCTTATCGACGCCGTGGACTTCTCCCTCAAATTCAACCAACGCGTCGGTCGTCTCTCTCGTCTCGCGCTTCTCGACCTCGCCCGCGTCGCGCGTCGCAGGCTTGCGCCGCGAGCGCAGGAAGATGAACATGAAGGCCGCGAGTCCGGTCGAGAAACAGACTGACAGCACGACCAGCATCCCCTTCATCGAAACGCCCTCGCCCGGCTCCGACACTTGCACCTGCAAGGCAGCGGGCGGCGCATCCGTTGCGGGCGGCGCGGCGGGCGGCGGTTGAGTGGCAGCCGATTCGCTGCCGGGCGCGCCCGCGACGACCGGCGCGAGGGATGCGCCGCCGTGGTTCGCTTGATTGGTCGCGGCCGGTTGCGTCGCGTTCGGCGTCGTGAATTTCAGCGCGGCGGGCGGCGGGAGCGCGGGCGTGAGGTTTGTCTTCGCCTTCTCGTTCCGCACGGCCATGATTGACTTTTTCGGCTGGCTGGTGGCCACCGCCGTCATCGCGCGCAGCTTCGCCGCCGCTTCCCGCTGCTGACGCTCGGCGCGCTCCGCGTTCTGCGTCGCATGGCTTTCACGTCCCTCCTCGGCCGCCGCACCGGCGTGCAAACCGCCGCGGACGACGAGGTCGAGATTGTTGAAACGCGGCTGCACGTAGACGCTGCCGCCGGGCTTGACCGGCACGACGAGTTCCAGCGATTCGCCCACGCGCCGCACCTTCACGCCGCGCGGCACCCCGCGAAAACTTCCCTGCCCCTTGTAGACGACGACGTGAAAGCCTTCCCCGTCCTGCCACGTCTGCGCGCGCGTGAGCGGCCCGTCGGCGGCGATGGAGACGACCGCATCCGACCCCGCCGCCCGCGACGAGACGCCCGTCACGTTGACGCCGGATTCTTTCGCGCGCTGCGCCTGCGGGACGACGAGCGGACAGACGGCGACGGCGACGGCGAGCGACAGGCCGGCCACCGAGAAGCGGGCGCGGCGGGAAATTTTACGACTGGGATTGTGCATGGCTTTCAACCTTGTCTGGGAAGTCGGCGAAGGCTCGTGTGCGCCTCGGCCGGCGTGAGTTTTGCGACAATCGAGCGGGATGCCCTGAAGGGTTGGAGGGGCGTAAGGAGAAACATCAAGCGCGTCGGCTCGATTGCGTGCGATAGAATTTTAGTTGATGTCGCGCTGATCGGCCTTGCTGTAGTTTGGCCTCGGCAACGCTTTTGGGAATGAACCTGACGGGAGGCGACGAAGGCCGCGGAATTTACCGCTGCTCGTCGCTGAACTTGTACCCGATGCCCCACACGGTGAGAACCATCTGCGGGTTTTCGGGATTGTCTTCGATCTTGGCTCGCAGGCGATTGATGTGCGAGTCAATGGTGCGGTCGTAGCCCTCGTAGGAGTAGTCCCAGATTTTCTCCAGGAGGTACTTGCGCGGAAAAACACGGCCGGGGTTCGAGGCGAAGAGTCGGAGCAGTTCAAACTCCTTCGGGGTCAGTTCGACGGGGCGTTCGCCGACCGTCACTTCGCGCTTCGCCGGGTCGATGCGGAGTTTGCCCCGCAGGATCGGGGCTTCGTCGCCGCCGCTCTGGGTGCGCGAGGCGGCCTGCACGCGCCTGAGCACGCTCTTGATGCGCGCGTCGAGTTCGCGCAGGTTGAAGGGCTTGGTGATGTAATCGTCCGCGCCCATCTCCAGGCCGAGCACCTTGTCCACCACATCGTCCTTGGCCGTCAACATGAGGATCGGGATGTAGGGGGCTTTCTCCCGCAACTCGCGGCAGACGGCGAGACCGTCCATTTTCGGCAGCATCAAATCGAGGATGATCGCATCGGGGTGATCCTGCAAGGCCGACTCGACGCCCGCCACGCCGTCCGCCGCGCTCCTCACGTTATAGCCCGTCTTCGAGAAATATTCGGTGATGGCCGTCGAAATATTCTCGTCGTCTTCGATCACGAGAAGCGCCAATTTGCGGTCAACAGAATCCGTTTCTTCGCCTTCTATGTCTTTGGCGCGCGGAGTGTTGGCAGCGGGTTTGGTTGACATGTGGACTGTAGTCTTAAGCGCAGGAACTTGTGGGATCACTAAACGATACGTTATTACGGAAGCACATTGCGCCCCCGACTATTGAGAATATAGCAGGACAACCGCCACAAACTCAAGCAATAAGTTGCCCCGCGCCCCTGTCCCGTCGCCCGCCGCTCCCGCGCGCGGCCGGAGTCGGGCTTGCAACAGTTTCCCACGGCGGCTATAAAGTTGTGAATTCGCACGTCCGCCGCCCGCGGGCGCGGCTCGCTCCGGCTAAATTCAGATAAACGATCGCGCGCGCCGCCCCGCCGCGACTTTGAAACACACGTTTTGCCCGACTTTTTAAGGTGAGGTACACGAACATGACTCCCGCCGACAGACGCGAACTGATAGCACGATACGAGGCCGGCTTCGACGAGGTGCAACGCGCCCTCGACAATTTCCCCGGCGCACACCTGACCGCACGCCCCCTCGAAGGCAAATGGAGCGCGTGCGAGATCGTCCATCACCTGGCCGACAGCGAAATGCGCGCCGCCATCCGCCTGCGCCAACTCCTCGCGGAAGACCGCCCCGTCATCCAGTCCTACGACCAGGAGGCTTACGCCGCTCGGCTCCACTACAACACGCGCGAGATAGCTCCCGCCCTCGACGCCTTCCGCGCCGCCCGCGCCACCACCGCCCAACTCCTCGCACACATGTCCGACGAAGACTGGGCGCGCGCAGGCACGCACCCCGAACACCCGCGCTACACCGCAGACAACTGGCTCGAAATCTACGCCGCCCACGCACACGACCACGCCGCCCAAATCCGTCGCCTCCGCGAAGCGTTGGACGCAGAGGTCGGAGGTCAGAGGTGAGAGGTCAGTTAAATCAGCTTCTCTCTTCCACTGACCTCCGACCTCTCACCTCTGACCTCCACTTCTTGTTCTTGACAAAGCGGCGGGGCGCGAGCACAATCCCCGCTCGCTCGCGTAGCGCGTTTCCGTTCCAGAAAACATCTAACCCGTCCGCAAAGTGAGACTCCATGCCCGTCCCTGCCACTGTCAGCGAAACCTCCCTCGAAGGTCTCCGGTTGGTGCGACGCGGCAAGGTGCGCGACGTTTACGCCGTTGACGAGGAGCGATTCCTCATCGTCGCCACGGATCGCATCTCCGCCTTCGATTGCATCCTCCCCACGCAGATCGCGCGCAAAGGCGAAGTGCTCACCGCGCTCTCCCGCTTCTGGTTCGCGCAACTCGCTCACATCACCAAAAACCACTTGCTGACGACCGACATCGAACGCATGCCGGAGAGCGTCCGCCTACAGGCAGACGCCTTGCGCGGCCGTTCGATGCTCGTCCGCCGCACGGAAGTGTTTCCCGTCGAGTGTGTCGTGCGCGGCTATCTCGCCGGTTCGGGCTGGAAGGATTATCAGCGCACCGGCGAAATCTGCGGCCACGCATTGCCCGGCGGTCTGCCTGAATCCGCCCAACTCCCCGAACCCATTTTCACCCCCGCGACGAAGGCCGAGACGGGTCACGACGAAAACATCGGCGAGGCGCGCATGGCGGAGATCGTCGGCGCGGAGACGACGGCAAAACTGCGCGCCACTTCCCTCGCCCTCTACCACGAAGCCGAAACCTACGCGCGCGCGCGCGGCATCATCATCGCCGATACGAAGTTCGAGTTTGGGCTGGACGCGGAAGGCCGAATCATCCTGATTGACGAGGCTCTGACGCCGGACTCGTCGCGCTTCTGGCCGCTCGACAGGTACGAACCCGGACGCGCGCAGACCTCCTTCGACAAACAGTTCGTCCGCGATTATCTCGAAACGCTCGACTGGGACAAGCGTCCGCCCGCGCCGCCGCTTCCGGCCGAAGTCGCCGCCGCCACCACGTCGCGCTATCTCGAAGCCTACCGGCTTCTCACCGGCGGCGAATTGTGAAGAGCAGAGATTAGAGGTCAGAGGTCAGAGGTTAGTAAAAGCAGCAAACAATTTCCTGACTGGCCTCTGACCTCTAACCTCTGACCTCTGATATTGAATGACTTTCTTCGACTTGATCGTGCTCGCGTTGGTCGGGGCTTCGTTGATCGCGGGCGCGCTGCGCGGGTTCGCACGCGCGCTCGTCGCGACGCTGGCGATGTTCGCCGGCGTCTTCGTCGCGGCGCGGAGCTATGAGACGGCGGGGTCGTTCCTGCGCGCGTTGAACGTGGTCGAGTCGAACGCGGCGGCGAACGCCTGGGGATTCCTGTTGCTCGTCGGTTTCGCGCTCGCGCTCGGCTTCGCGGCCGGTCAGTTGTTGAAGGGCAGCCTCAAACGCGCGCGGCTCGAATGGATGGATCGAGCGGTCGGGGCGGCGTTCGGCTTCGCGCGCGGGATGGCTGTGTGCTCGGTCATCTATCTGGCGTTGACGGCGTTTCCCGTGCGGCTGGAAACGGTCGCCGAGGCGCGCACCGCGCCTGCGCTGGCCGAAGGCGCGAAGTTGATTTCGTGGCTGACTTCGGCTGATATGCGTGCGCGCTTCGAGGCCGAGTACAGGCGTCTCACGTCTTGAATATTTTATCGTTTGCCGAAATCCGTGCGGAATTGAGACTTTAAGTATAAGACTATTTTGGAGAAGACATGCAGATGCGTACACGCCTCGAAGCGTTGATAGACGAAATGTTGGACGGCCAGATCATGCTCGACGAAGCCGTCGCCGAATTCGAAAAGCTCTATATCCAGAAAGCTCTCGCACGCCACAAAGAACACCTCTCGCGCACCGCCGCCACGCTCGGCATCCACCGCAACACCCTCTCCAAGCGCGTCGCCAACTATCGCACGCAGGAACGCCCCGCCTCCGCCGCACGCACCAAAGCGCGCACCGGCGGTTCCGGCAAACCCGACGCGCGCCGCTCGCGCTAGCCGAATCCTCTTAAAATCACGCCGGAAAACTAGGAATCCCGCTCGTTTCGCATAAATATGAGTGTGTCACGCTCAGATTTTTGCGCGGGCGCATTGACAAGTTCGCCCGGCTTGCCATATTCTTAGCACTCGCTTCGGGAGAGTGCCAGAAAAACGGTTTTTTAAGTTATATAAGGCTGCCAGGCAACGCCGGCGGCGCACCTCCGCGAAGACGAGAACGAGTTCTACCTGATTGAGTTTGCAATCAAACACCCTGAAATTTTCGGTGAAATCTGAAAGGAGTAGTTTTCTATGGCGATAAACATTAGACCCCTCCAAGACCGTGTGATCGTGAAGCGGATTGAAGAAGGCGAGCAGGTGCGCGGCGGCATCATCATCCCGGACAGCGCGAAAGAGAAACCGCAGGAAGGCGAAGTGATCGCCGTCGGCGAAGGCAAGTACAAGGACGACGGCACGCGCCAGACGCTGGACGTGCAGGTCGGCGACCGCGTCTTGTTCGGCAAGTACAGCGGTTCGGAGATCAAGCTCGACGGCGACGAGTTCCTGATCATGCGCGAGGACGACATTCTCGGCATCATCGCGCGCGCGGGCGCACAGGCCGGCGGCGGCGGCAAGAAAAGCGGCAAGTAGTTTCCTCCCACAGGAGACGCGCGGCCGCTCTTTTTTGTTAATTGAGGATTGAGAATAAATTTGAGGAGATAGAGTTATGGCGAAACAAGTAATTCACGGCGAGGAATCGCGCGCGGCAATCTTGCGCGGCGTCAATCAGCTTGCCGACGCGGTGAAGATCACACTCGGCCCCAAAGGGCGCAACGTCGTGCTGGATAAGAAATTCGGCTCGCCCACGATCACGAAAGACGGCGTGACGGTGGCGAAAGAGATCGAGTTGAAAGACTCGCTCGAAAACATGGGCGCGCAGATGGTGCGCGAAGTGGCCTCGAAGACCTCCGACATCGCGGGCGACGGCACGACGACGGCGACCGTGCTCGCGCAGGCCATCTTCCGCGAGGGCGTGAAGACGGTGGCGGCGGGCGCGAACCCGATGGCCTTGAAGCGCGGCATCGACAAGGCGGTCAAGCGCGCCTCGGAAGAGATCGAGCGGCTGGCGAAGCCCGTCAAGGGCGACATGATCGCGCAGGTCGGGACGATCTCGGCGAACGGCGACCGCACCATCGGCGAGTTGATCGCGGAAGCGATGTCGCAGGTCGGCAAAGACGGCGTCATCACGGTGGAAGAGTCGCGCACGATGGAGACGGCTCTGGAAGTCGTCGAAGGCATGCAGTTCGACCGCGGGTATCTCTCGCCTTACTTCGTGACCGACCCCGAGCGTATGGAAGCGGTGCTCGACAACCCGTACATCCTGATCAACGAGAAGAAGATCAGTTCGATGAAAGACCTCCTGCCCCTGCTCGAACAGGTGGCGAAGATGGGCAAGCCGCTTTTGATCATCGCCGAGGATGTGGAAGGCGAGGCTCTGGCGACGCTCGTCGTCAACAAGCTGCGCGGCACTTTGAACGTCGCGGCCGTCAAAGCTCCGGGCTTCGGTGATCGGCGCAAGGCGATGCTCGAAGACATCGCGATCCTGACGGGCGGCAAGGTCATCTCGGACGACCTTGGCATCAAGTTGGAGAACGTGCAGGTGTCCGACCTCGGCCGCGCCAAGAAGGTGACGATCGACAAGGACAACACCACGGTCGTCGAGGGCGCGGGCAAAGACACGGACATCACGGGTCGTGTCAAAACGCTCAAGGCGCAGATCGAAGATTCGACTTCGGACTACGACCGCGAGAAGATGCAGGAACGCCTGGCGAAGTTGGTCGGCGGCGTCGCGGTGATCCGCGTCGGCGCGGCGACCGAGACGGAACTCAAGGAGAAGAAGGCGCGCGTCGAAGACGCGATGCACGCCACGCGTGCGGCGGTCGAGGAAGGCATCGTTCCCGGCGGCGGCGTCGCGCTGGTGCGCGCGGCGAAGGCCCTCGAAAAGTTCCGCGCTAACCCCGAGGGCGAGGGCGACGCGGACGAGCAGATCGGCGTCACCATCGTCAAGCGCGCGCTCGAAGAGCCGCTTAGGCAGATCGTGCAGAACGCCGGCAAAGAGGGCGCGGTGATCGTGGAGAAGGTGCGGGAGAGCAAGAAAGACTCCTACGGCTTCAACGCGGCGACCGAGACGTTTGAAGACCTCGTCGAATCCGGCGTGATCGACCCGGCCAAGGTGACGCGCAGCGCGCTGCAAAACGCGGCCTCCATCGCGGGCTTGATGCTCACGACCGAGGCGCTCGTCTCCGAGTTGCCCGACGACGACAAAGCCCCCGCGATGGGCGGCGGCGGCATGGGCGGCATGGGCGGCGGCATGGGCATGTAAGCAAAAGCCCGTCCCGACTAACGGACAAACGACAAGCGGCCTCGTTCCACGCGAACGAGGCCGCTTTCGTTTTTACGCTAGAGACTGCGCGACCAGCCGCCGCCGCCCTATTCCCACTCCGCGCACTTCAACCCCACGACATACGCGCCGAGCGCGTTCCCTGCCCGCCGCGTATCCGCGTAGGCGTGCCATAGTGCAGCATGTCCGGCCAGAAACCGCTCATCCAAAATATATTTGTCGTCCGAAGGCGTGTGTGGCATCACTCCGCAGATCAACTCGATCAGGGCTTCCAAGCTCTCGCTGTCTTCGCGCCTTGTGATCAGATCAACCAACTCTCTCGCTCTGTCCGGTGTAATCGGGAGGTTAGCCCAACGCCGGATCGGCTCATCAAAACTCGGCTCTTGTCGCACGCGGGCGTGCGGCGTCTGCGTGCTATTATCTTTTCGCATCAGTAGTTCCTTTCACGAGTGATACTGGTGTAGAGGACTTATTGAGATTCGCCGTCTTGGTAAGTCCTCGCCTGTTTGTGCATTCCTACGTCTAGCGAGAGAAATACTAGGCCATGACAGAATCATTGTCAACGTTTTTTTAGGTTTTGACATAGAATATCGGCTGGATATAATTTGTTCCCATGAAATTGTTATCCACATCGGAGGCTGCCGATAAATTGGGAGTGACCGTCGGGCGCGTCCAACAATTGATTTGGGAGGGTCTGTTGCCCGCTCAAAAGGTAGGCAGAGATTACGTTATCAACGAAGACGATTTGAAGTTAGTTGAAAATCGCCCGAAGGTTGGCAGACCACCAAAGGCTAAAGCTGAGACGGATGCAAAGGCGAGTAAGAAGAAAGGCGGTAAGAAATGAGCACGGATAAGTTGGAAGCGCGGGTCTCCGACCTTGAGCAGTACTTCAAAATGCTGGTGGAGATGTTGCGCCGCCACGATGAGCGATTAGATGAAGGTCGAGCGGCACAGACAAACGCAGATGAGCGTATCGCAGCCTTAGCCGATGCTCAAATTCGTACCGAGGATGCTCTTGGGCGATTATCAGCGGAAGGGTCTGACGCAGATGCACGTATCGCTGCGTTAGTTGATGCTCAGGTTCATTCCGAAACTGCACGCTCCCAAGCCGATGAGCGCATGGTCGCTTTAGCTGACGCTCAGCTTCGTTCAGAAGCAGCGCAATCGCACGCGGACGAGCGCATCGCCGCGTTAGTTGATGCTCAAATTCGTTCTGAAGTAGCGCAATCGCACGCGGATGAGCGCATTGCTGCTTTAACCGACGCCCAAATTCGTACTGACGACGCAATGGCTCGGTTGGCCGCGACACAATCGCATGCGGACGAGCGCATGGCCGCTCTAACCGACGCCCAAATTCGCAGCGAGGGAGCAGCGGCCAAGGCGGATGAGGCGATCACGCGGATGAGCGCGCGGGTGGATCATTTGGCTGAGACTGTTGACCGCTATATCGAAGGCCGCAACGGATAGGGTTAGAAATCGCGGCCGGGTTTACCCTACGTTTACGGCCTCTTGCCTTCAGCCCACGCGGGGGTGAAGTTTGAGTTGAGGAGCCAGCGGACGGGGGCGAGCATGGAGTTGATGGCGCGGGTCATGTGTGGAAAGTCTATGTGGGCGATGTCGTCGTTGGGCTGGTGATATTCGGGGTGGAGGCCGAAGCTCGACACGGTGTGAGCGACGACGCCGAGACGGGCGAGCGCGTAGTTGTCGGAACGCTGGAAGAAGTTTTGTTGAGGGTGCGGGTCTGGGACGAGTCGTGCGCCGCGCCGCGCGAGTTCCGCGCCGAGGTTGGAACGCTCGTAGCCGGTGAGCCAGAGGGTGTCCGCCGCCACTTTCGGGTCGGGTCGCCCGATCATCTCAAACTCCAGGTTCGCCACCATCTGCTTGAGCGCGACGGGCGGATGCGCGAGGAAATATTGCGCGCCGTGGCCGCCTTTCTCTTCGCTGCCGAAGAGGACGAAGTAGGTCGTGCGTTTCGGCCGCGCGGCCGCGCCCGCGAGCGAGCGCGCCAACTCCAACACGGCCACGACGCCCGAGGCATCGTCGTCCGCGCCGTTGTAAATCCGGTCGCCCGCCTGCCCCGCCCCGACGCCGAGATGATCCATGTGCGCGCTCAGCAGCACGGCCTCATGCGATAGTTTCGCGTCTGCCCCCGGCAACACGCCGACGACGTTCCAGGTGTAGCTCATCTCGGCGGGCGCGAGCGTCCCCTCGACGCTGAGCGGCGTGCCGTCGGCAACCGCTTGCAGTTCCTCGAAGGCGTCCGTGCTGAGGACGATCATACTGCTCGCGCCGTTCCCGGCTCCGGCCATTCGCGGCAACTCCGGCGGCTTCGACCCCATCGCAGCCCAGTTTCGCCTGAGCGTCGCGTTCTCCGCGACGAAGACCGCCGACGCACCTTGCCGCCCCATCGCCGACGCTTGTGAGTACAACTGTCGCGCGTCGCCGCCCTCGCCCTGCGTCATCAGCACGAACGCGCCCGGCGCAGGTTTCTCGCCCGCGCGCAACTTCTGCAAAGCCCCCTGCAAACGCCCCGTTGTCATCCGCGTGACGAGCATCTCTTGCCCGTGCGTCCAACGCTTCTCCACGCCGCCCGCCCCGTTGAAACTGAGCGCGGGCGCGGACGCGAAAGCCTGCCGCGTCAGCGTCACGGTTTGGATAAAACTCCGCTGCCCCGCCCCGCCCGCCGCGTCGCCCGCAGGCTCGACTCCGTACTGTCGCAACTGCGAAGCGATGTATTGTCCCGCCAGCAACTCGAACTGCGTCCCGCTCCCGCGCCCCTGCATCGCGTCGCTCGCCAGAAACTCCATGTGCGCCCGCACGTTTCGCTCTAAGACCTGCGGCGTCGCCGGCCTCGTCCGCGCACCGGCGACGACCCCCGCCCCGGCCTGCCCGCGTTGGCCGGCCTTTGACGCGCGTCTTTGCGCGAGCGACGAACTGCCCGCCGCGATGACCAGACACAGCCCGAACGCCAACAGCAGCCGTCTATTTAAATTCGTGATTGTGCTCATGCGCTGCGCTCCTGAACTTCTCCCGATGCTCGTTGCCGCGATGGCTCACGAAAATCGAACGATGAATCTTTTACTGATACGTTCCGGCGCGCGCACTTGTTTTAGGGCGGGCGGGTTTCTCCGGCACGCACACAACTCTTGAGAAAGTTTTCTGTGGGATCAACCCCGGGCGGGAAGAAATCAACTCGACCGGCAGGCGAAATAGTCCGGCGGCCGGTCGCGCCGGATGAACGGGGCGTTCGGCCGCGCGCGGCCATGATTGCGTTGCGGTCTCGTGCGCCGCGCCGCCTACGCTCGCCGTCGTCCGGTTCCGCGTGGCAACGGCGGCGGCGAACGGGCGGAGAAACTGTTTGCCGTAACGCGGCTCTACGTCTTTACGGCCAGCACCAAATCCTGGTAGCTCAAATAATTCTTGCGCCCGCACCACGAACCGTAGTCGAGACGCACGATCTTCAGCCCCAGCTTTTCGTACAGCCCACGCACCCAACTTTCGTCGAACGCAATCGCATCCTCCGGCACTTCCAGCGAAATCACGCGATAGTTGTCGAACACGTACTTGAGGTCGAGCGTGCCCTCGCCTGCCGCGACGTGTCGCAAAGATTCCTCGTTGAGCAGGAAGTAGGAGATCAGGCACCGCCCGCCGCTCTCCAGCATGCGCGCCACTTCCGTCAGGTAATTCTCCAAATCGTCGGGCAACATGTGGGTGAAGACCGAGCCGAGCGCGGCGAAGCTGAACGAGCCGTCGGGGAACGGAAACTTATACTCGGCCGCGCTGTGGCGGCCTTGCGGGTGGTAGAGCTTGTTGTAAACGTCTATCTGTTGGAAGTGAAAATTCGGGAAACGGGGCGTGATCTTCTCCCGGCACCAGTCGATCCCCTGCTGCGTGATGTCGAGACCTTCATAGACCGCCCGGCCGTCGAAATACTGCGTGAGGGGCAAGGTCTTTCGCCCCGTGCCGCAGCCGATGTCGAGCATCCGCTCGTCGGGGCGGAGGCCGCAATTCTCGCGGTAAATTTTGAGAAACTCTTCGCCGTTAGCCTTGAACTCCGCCAGCCCCGGCGGCCCGTCGTACATGCGCGCGATCGGAGGCACGAGCGGCGCCAGCTCGCCGAACAACTCTCTCTTCCGGCGGTCTTCTTGAACGGCCTTGATTTTCTGCTTCAGCGGAAGGGGAACCAGTTTTTTTATCAAACTCATTATGTATCTATCTCATGCCACAGGGCTGGGTGAACGCGCTTTGAACTTCGGCTGAACGGCACCGGCGGGCGAGAGGGTGCGCTCCCCGGCGGCGGTATCATATCCGTTTACTCTTTCGTGTCAAGAAACGAGAGTTGAAAGCTCTCCCGCTTCCCGGCTCGCCGCGCCGCCTTCATCGCGCTCGATCAGTTCGCTCCTGCGGCTACGGCCGACGAAGGTCAGGAATGATATGGTCACTTTTTCGTCCACTTTTTAGGCAGGATGGGAAGAATGGGTGACATGGGTTAGATTCGCTAAAAAGAAAAGGGCTTCGAAAAGCCCTTTAATTCGCTAAAGATAAGTGTTGGAGCGGGCGACGAGACTCGAACTCGCAACCCTCAGCTTGGGAAGCTGATGCGCTACCATTGCGCCACACCCGCTCAAAGGGAACCGCTCGCGCCGATGTCGCTAAACGCGTAGGGTGAGGTGAAAGATACTCAAACGCGTGCGCGACTGTCAAACACGGGGTCGGCTCGCCGACGATGATCGCAACTGCGAACCTTGCTTTGCGTCGTCGCGTTTGCGCCCCGAAGTTTAGTCGCCGTCAACGAACTCCGGCTGCCGTTGTTCCCGTGCGAAGGCGGCGGGGTTGGGGTGCGCCGGGCGAGAGTGCGCCCGACTGGCGTCAGTGTTGAGCGCGGGGGGGAGGGCGGCGGGGTCGAGCGCGCCGACGGATTCGGCGGAGTTGGCGATGTAGCTTTGCACCTGTTCGACGAGCGGCGTCGCGCTCCAACGCCCTTCGCGCGCCGGGTCGTCGCTGAGGCGGTAGAGACCGAGTTCGAGACGATAGTGTTCAAGGGGCGACTGGCCGTGGCGATAACGCCAGTCGATCATCGTGAACATGGGAAACCAGGTGTAGCCGAGGACGGGCACGCGCTGGCCGCGCAGGTATTTGACGGCGTCCACGCTGGATTTCAACCAGCGCGCGCGCAATTCCTCGGAGCCGAACGCGCTCGTCTCCGTGATGATGATGGGCGCGCGATAGCGTTCGTAGTAATCGTTGATGACGGCGGCGAAGCCCGCGCCGTCCTCTTCGTGCGCGCGGTAGGCGAGACGCCCTTTCGGGTCGGTGTAGAGATGCTGGGTTGACCACTGCGGGTAAAAATTCATGCCGAGCACGTCGAGCGAGATTTTGCGGCGCGCGATCTCGTCGAGCATGTCAACGCTCGCGCCGCTGCGGATGAGCCACGGGAAGAGCGGGTGGTCGTGCGTGATCTGGCCGACCAGCAGGTCGTAGGCGAGGTAGCCGCGCCGCTGTTCCTCCACGGCGAGCGATTCCAAGTCCTGCCGGATGGCGCGGCTCAAGCCGGTCGCCTCGACATGCACCATGATCGAGAGCGGGTCGATCTCCTTGATCGCCTCGACCGTGGCCTGGATGCCGCGCACGAGTTGCAGCATGACGCGGATGTAGCCCCCATCGCCGCGCAGGTAGGGCGGCCACAGCCCGCGCTTGCCGCACATCAACGCGTTGACGATCGGCTCGTTCAAGGGCGTGTACCATTTCACCAAATCCTTGTAGCGGCGCGCGAAGGCCGAGGCGTAGTTCGCGACGGCGCGCACGTAGTCTTTGCTGATGAACTCCTTCTTCAGCCACATCGGGCAGCCGTAGTGCATCAGGTCGACGATGGGCGTGATGCCGAGTTCCTCGATCATGTAGGGCAACGCTTCGTCAGCCCAACTCCAGTCGAACACGCCCGGCTCCGGCTCGACGCGATACCACGGCACGCCCCAGCGCAAGGCGCGCACGCCGAGGTCGCGCCCGAGCGCGAGGTCTTCGCGCCAGTGCTCGTAGTGTCCCATCAACTGATATTCGTCGAGCGCGCGATGCCCCGCCTTCACCTGCGGCACGAACGTGTCCTCCACGCCGCTCGCCCAGATGAAGTCTTCCGGCCTCGCTCCCAGTATCAATTCATTCATATGATTTAGAGTGACGGGCGACAGGTGACGGGTGACAGGTTAATTGAGCGTGCCTTTGTAACTTGTCACCTGTCACCCGTCACTGTTTCAAAGCCGTGAGCCGCACCATGTCGAAGGCGACCGGGGCGCGGTCTGCGTAGAGGCCGACGCCGGTGGCCTCCGTGGTGGTGTCGATGCCGCCGAGCGGCGCGGCTTCCCACCAGATGGTGAGACGCCCGCCTTGTTTGCGGAAGCGAAACTGTTGCATGACGAACGGATCGAACGAAGCGGGGAGCGGCCAGCTTTCACTGTTGGAATCATTTTCGAGCGAGTCGTGTGCGAATGAATCGGTTGGGCGGTGGCGCATGCGGAGCGTCCAACGCTCGCCCGCTCCATCGGGTTCGATGGTGAAGAGGGGATCGAAATCTTGCGCGCCGGTGGCCGGGCGGAAACCGTAGCAGCCCGTGTCGCGCGAACGCCCGCGCTCAAGCCGCACGTTGACGACCAGTTCGTAAGATTCGAGCGACACCCCTCTGCTGATGACGCGGTGGCGGCCTTCCGCATCGTCGCAACGCAACAGGTTATCTTTTAACTGCCATTCTTCGCCGTCGGGTTGCCAGCCGCGCTCGGCCAGCGACCGCTCCGGCCGCATGAATAGTTCTTCCCATCCGATAGTTAGCTCGAAGCCTTTGAAGGCCGCCGCGGCTCTCTCCGTGACGAGCGCAACCGCATCCGGCGCGGCGTTCAGCGTACCTTGCCAGCGCACGAGTCTTTCGTCAAGAGAAATAGTCGCGAACCGGCCGTCAACCTCCGCGCGGAGCAGGTGCAGGGCGCGCGCGTCGAAATCCGCGGGCAGCGCGAAACGCGTCTCGGCGGGCGCGCCGTCCGCCGCCGGCCAGTTCACGCGCGCTTCGTTCGTCTCCGGCTCAAGCGTAAATTGCAGGGCGCGCTCATCGTCTCGCCACAGCGCGACGCCGAACGCGCCCGCCGCCGTCTCGCCCGCCCCTTCCCCTGCGCGCGCGCGCAGACTGACCTCCAAGAGGAAACTCGCAGCCCCCGCGTCGTAACGCGCCGACGCCGCGCCCGCCGCCGCCGACTCCTGCCTCGCCTCGCCCTCGCCGACGCTCCAACGCCCGCCCTCGCACGTCCACCCCGCGCCTAAACCGCCCTCGTGCGCGCCGGAAAAATCCGCGCGAATCGGCTGCGGCGGCGCGGGCTGCGGGGTCGTCGTCGCGCCGAGCACGGTCATGCGCTCGCCCACCCAGTCGAGCCGGTCGATAGCGAGGACGCGCCCGTGCTCGCCGTCCCAAGCGTGATAGACGCAGAACAACTGCCGGTTGTCCGGCGCGCGCACGACCGAATTGTGGCCGGGGCCGACGACGCGCTCCGGGATGGTGCGCAGGATCGGCAGCACGCGTTCTCCGTCGGCCGCCTGCTCCCACTCGTCCGCGCGCGCGATGCGGTCGCTCAAGGCGTAGCTCACGCCGTAAGTCAGATTCTGCCAGTTGCCGCCGCTGAACATCTGGTAGTAGAGATTTTTTCGCCGCAGCACGAACGGCCCCTCGACCGTGTGCCAGCGCACGCCGCCCTTCTCTTTGCGCGCGGGGTCGTAGACCTGCCAATCGTAACGCGCGCGCGTGACGGGACGGGGTTCGCCCGCGAGCGTGAAGGGGTCGAGCATCCGGTCGCAAACCGTGCCCGTGCCGATGTGCGTGTGCGTGAGAAAATCGGTGGCGTAAAAGAGCCAGCGCGTGTCGTCCTCGTCCACGAAGACGTGCGCGTCGATGGCAAACTCGGCTTCGGTCAACCTGTGGCCGCTGTCGGCGAACAGCCCCGCCGGGTGCGACGCGGTGGCGACTCTCAGGTGCATCGACTTTTCGTTGCCGACGCTGTAGTACATCAGGAAACGCCCGTTCTCATAGACGACTTCGGGCGCCCAGTAGCAAGGGTGTTCGCCGGGGAGCGGGGCGAGCGCGCCGCCGAGTTCGCGCCAATGCACGAGGTCTGTGGAATGGAGCACGCCGAAGGCGCGGCCGTCGCTCCGCAAGCCGGTGCAGTAAGCCCAGTATTCGCCGCCGTGCTTGAGGATGAAGGGGTCTGGGAAGTCGCGCCCGTAGACGGGATTGAGATAAGTGGCTTCGTCGTTTGCGCCCGCGTCGTGTGTTGAGGTCATGGACAGCCCTTGTTCGGTTCGCTTGCTCACCTCTTGTGATTCGGCACGGCGGCCGGGGGTTGCAGGGGAATTGAATCATTGCTTCATTGCTTCATTGATCCGATATTTCAATTCTTCATTGAATCAATGAACCGATGAAGCAATGAATCAATTCTTCCTCAGTAGGCGACGTTTTCGCGCCCGTAGCGGAGCGTCTTCGACATCCAGACGAGTTCCTCCAGGAAACGCTCGGTGCGTTTGATGTACGACTCGTCGAGCAGCGCGCCCGACTCGTCGAAAATCTTCCGCACGCCGGAAAAGTTGCCGTCGTTGAAGATGGCGACGAGACCGAGTTCGCGCAGGACGGGCAACAGGTTTTCGATCACGCGCGTGCCGCCGAAGCCGCCCGCCGAGACGCCGCAGACGCCAACGGCCTTGTGAATGTATTCCTTCAGGTTCGTGTCGAGCGCGTGCTTGAGCAGCCCCGGATAACCGTGGTTGTATTCGGGCGCGACGATGACGAGGCCGTCGGCGCGCGCGCACGCCCGGCTAAAACCCTCATCCTTGATCGCCTCGCCCGCGTCGTCCGTCGGCAGGTTGAGCGCGCGCACGTCGATCAACTCGGTCTCTATCCCGGCGCGCTGCTCCAACCTGCCGAGCACGAATCGCGCGACGTGCTCGCTCATACGCCCCTGTCGCGGCGTGCCCAAAATCACCGGGATGAATAGCGGCCTCTCCGTGGTCATTCGCGTGCGCTCCTTTCCGTTGTCATTCGCGTGCGCTCCTTGTTCTTTCTCAACCGGCGTCGAGTGGTTTCTCAGCGAACTTCGTCCAACGCCGCGACGAGCCGCGCTATGTCTTCCTCGTCGTTGAAGAAATGCGTGGCGACGCGGATGCCCTCGGGTTTTTGCGTGACGGCGACGCCGCGCGCGGAGAGGTGGCGGGCGACGCGCGCCGGGTCGTCGGCCGCGACGAGCGTTTCCGCCGAACGGACGGCCTCGTCGCCGAGGGGCGAGAGCACGCGCCACCCGGCCGCAGCCAGTTGCTCCGTCAAGCGGCGATTGAGCGCGAGCGCGCGCCGTTCGATCTCAAGCGTCCCCGTCCGCAACAGGTATTCGGCCGCCGCGCCGAGCGAGAAGATTCCGGCGAAGTGCGGGCAGCCCATCTCGGCGCGCGCGGCGGCGTCTCCGCGCACTTGAAACTCGTCGTTGCGCATCGCGAAAGGATTCTCCGCGCTCAACCAACTCACGGCGCGCGGGCGCGTCGCGGCCAGAAGCGCGCGGCTCAGATAGACGAAGCCGGAGCCGAAGCCCCCGAGCATCCACTTGTGCCCCGTCGAGCAGAGCGCGTCGATCTTCATGCGCTTCACGTCGATCTGAAAGACGCCCGCCGATTGCGCCGCGTTGACGACGAAGGCGTGTTCGCCTTTGCCTGCGCCGATTTCGGCGAGCGGCGCGCGCAGCCCGTTCGAGTATTGCACGTGGCTGAGGCAGACGACGCCCGTGCGCTCCGTCATCGCCGCGCTAACGTCCGCCGCCGTGAGTTCCCCGTCCCGCGCCGGCAGCAGGTGTACGCGCACGCCCCGGTGCATCCACGGGATGGTCGAGACCGGAAACTCCAACTCGCAGGAGATCACCTCGCCGCGCCCTTCGAGCGCGTCTATGATCAGGTTCATCCCCGCCGAAGTGTTGGTCGTGAACGCGATCTCGTCCGGCTCGGCGTTGATGAGTTGCGCGACGGCCGCGCGGGCGCGCTCGCGCCTTTCCAGCCAATCCACCCAACGACGGTCGCCCGCTTCCATCGTCTCCCGGTAAAACTCGGTCGCCGCCTCGAACGACGCGCGCGAGACAGGCCCCGCTCCCGCGCTGTTCAAATAAGCCAGCCGCTCCGTCACCGGAAAATCACGCCTGACGCTCCGCCAATCAACTTCGTCAACCATCTTCCTGCTCCAAAGAGGGATAAAGGTAAAAGGGTCAGGGGAAAGGTAAAAACATTAAGCGAGGTGATTGTCCGACCACGCTCCGGCGTTCCCGCTTCGCCTGTACCCTTTTACCTGTACCCCTATACCCTTTCGCCCGTCCCGTCTTGACCGTCCAGCGGCGGCGGTCTATCTTCGCACGCGTCTTCTCTCCGAGGGAAAATTCAAGGAGTCTTTATACCATGCCAGCCCCAACGCCCGTGCTCGACGCCGCGCCCGCGTGGACGATCCCCGGCTTTCTGGAAGCTCGCGACGGCCGCCTGCACGTCAACGGCGCGGACGCTCTCGCGCTGCTCCGCGAATACGGCTCGCCCCTCTATGTCTTCTCCGAGCCGCGCATCCGCGCCAACATCGCGCGCCTGCGTCGCGCCGCCGAGAGCGTGTCGCGCCCCGTCAAATTCTGCTACGCCTCGAAAGCCAACTCGAACATGGCCGTCCTCGTCGCCGTGCGCGACGCCGGGATCGACATTGAAGTCAACAGCGGCGGCGAACTCTTCAAAGCCCTCCGCGCCGGTTTCCGCCCCGAACAGATCATCTTCAACGGCACGAGCAAAACCGACGACGAACTCGACGAGGCCGTGCGCGCCGGGATTTACTCGATCAACGTGGATTCCGTCTACGAGATCGAACTCGTGGAAGCGGCCGCGCGCCGCGTCGGGCGGCGCGCTCAGATCACTTTGCGACTCGTGCCGGAGATCGGCACGCGCTCGCACATCGGCTTGCAGACCGCGCTCCTGACCTCCAAGTTCGGCATCACTTCGAGCGAAGTGCCCGACGCCTTCCGCCGCGCGCTCGCCCACCCGGAACTCATCCGCGTCGGCGGCATCCACATCCACGTCGGCTCCCAGACGCCCGATGTCGAACCCTTCGCCGATGCCTTCCGCACGATGTGGGAACACCTCGTCGCGCTCCACCGCGACACCGGCCACACGCTCGAACACATCAATCTCGGCGGCGGCATCCCCGTCAACTACCTGCGCGACCGCTCGCAGGCCGACGAACTCCCCCCGGCCGAACGCGACATGCTCGGCGCGAATCTGGAACCGGCCGACGTGCTTGCGGCCGCGCTCAACGTCGCGCGCGAGTCGGCGCGTGCGGCGACGGCCGAACACCTCTTGGATCGCGTCACGATCCTGCTCGAACCCGGCCGCAGCGTGATCTCCGACGCGGGGCTGGTGCTGACCACCGTCCGCAACATCAAGCGGCGACCCGAAACGGGCGACGTGTGGCTCCTCACGGACGCGGGCTTCAACCTGCTGCTCTCCATGACGACCTACAAATGGTACTACCATCTTATCTCGGCCACGCGCGCCGACGCGCCGCCCGACACGAGCTACAAAGTCGCCGGGCCGCTCTGCGATTCCGGCGACGTGTATTTTGACATCGAGGGCGAGAACCGCCTGCCCGACTATCGCCACCTTCCCGCGAACGTGCGTCCCGGCGAATCGCTCGCGCTGCTCAACAGCGGCGCATACTCGCTCGCCCAAGCCTTCCCCTACAACGGCCGCCCGCTTCCCGCGGCCGTCATGGTGCGCGAAGGCGGCACGGTTGACCTCGTCCGCCGCCGCGATACTTACGAAGACCTGCTCACCGGCGACATCTGGTGACTCGAAACTCGCAAGACTTATGGTGTTCAAGCTGCTTTCAGATTTCAAATGTCAAATTTCAGATTTGACATTTGAAATTTCAGAGTTCAACTTTCAGATTTGAAATCTCAGATTCGAAATCTCAAATCTCAAATCCTACGTCCCAGGTTTGCCCTTACTGGAAACCGGGTTTGGTGAAGCGGACAAGGTTCTTTATGAAGTACACGCGCTTTGAGGAACTTCCGGTCTGGCAGGCGGCCATCGAGTTGGGGGTGCGAATTTACGCTTTCACTTCCGGCGATAGATTCAAAGGCCAATACGGTTTGCGCGACCAGCTTGAGCGAGCCGCCGTCTCCGTCTCCAACAACATCGCGGAAGGCTATGAGCGCGGCACGACTCAAGAGTTGTTGACATTTATTTACATCGCGCGCGGCTCGGCCGGGGAGGTGCGTTCGATGCTCTGCCTGTTCGAACGACTCCCCGTCTTTAACGATCTCAAGGCTGAGATTTCAAATTTGAAACTACTGGCCGAAAATATCTCCCGGCAACTTCGCGGATGGGCTGACGCCCTCCAAAACTCCGACATCAAAGGCCAGCGTTACCTCAACGACAAGACCCGCCGCACGGCGCAAGCCGACCGCGACCGGGAAGAGTTCCGCGAGGAACTGCGTCGCGCGCAGGAGGCGAACATCGCGCGCGCCCACCGGCACGAAAGTGGCGGCTAGTCGGCTCCGAGTCTTGTTTACACGCTTTCAATCAATGCTTCTTCGCGGAAGGAAATAAGGGTTCTTGCCATCTCAAACCACACCGGCCGATAACAACACGTCGAACTCCGCAGAGCGTCCGACGCGTCGCGCGTTTCTCAAAGCCGCCGGGGCGGCCGCGCTCGCCGCCCCGTTGCTGTTGAGCGATGCGACGGCGCAGATACGGCGGCGCGCCCGCCCCGGCACGCGCCATAGGTGCATCGTCGTCGGGGCGGGTCTCTCAGGTCTCGCCGCCGCCTACGCCTTGAAGCGCGCCGGGTGGGACGTGACGGTGCTCGAAGCGAGAGAGCGACGCGGCGGGCGCGTCCACTCGTTTCGCTTCGACCGGAATCCCGAACTCGTCTGCGAACTCGGCGGCGAGTGGATCGGCGCGAGCCACGAACGCCTGCGCGCGCTCTGCGCCGAGTTTCAGATTCCGCTCAAGGATCATCGCTTCGAGGCGTCGCTCATGCGCGACGGGCGCGTCTCCCGCCCCGGCTCCTGGGATTTCTCGGCCGCGGCCAATACGGCCTTCGAGAAGTTCAAGAAAACTTATCACGGCTACAAACCGCGCGAACGCGAACGGCTCGACCGCTACGATTGGTGGACGTGGCTCGAAGAGATCGGCTTCACGCCCGACGACCTCCTGCTGCGCGACCTGCAAGACAGCACCGACTTTGGCGAATCCATCCGTCAGGTTTCGGCCTACGCCGCCGCCTCCGAGTATTTCGAGTCGAGTCCCGCCAACGAGATGGACTTCAAGATCGTGGGCGGCAACTCACGCCTCGTCGAGGAGTTTGCCAAACGCATCGGCGAGGATTCGATCCGCACGGGCGCGCCGGTCGTCGAGATACGCCAGCAGCGCGGCGGGCGCGTCACGGTGAGAACGGCGAGCGGCGCGTTGCATGTCGCCGATGCCTGCATCTGCACCGTCCCGGCGCGCACGCTCGACCGCATCAAGTTCGACCCGCCGCTGCCCGCCGCGCAGCGCGACGCCGCCGAGCGTCTCCAATATTCGCGCATCGTCAAAAATCAGATTCTCTTCGACGAGCGTTTCTGGGGCGCGGAAAACTTCTCGCTCGTCAGCGACGTAACCTCGCACTACTATTTTCACAGCACGCGCGACCAACCCGGCGCGCAGGGAATTTTGTGCAGCTACGCCATCGGCGAGAAGGCCGACGTGCTGGCCGCGCAGGGAGACGCGCGGCGCATGGAGATCATCACGCGCGATCTGTTGCCGCTCGACGCGCGCGCCCCGCGCCTCGCGCGCGCCATCCAGTCCATGCCCTGGCAACGCGACCCCTACACGCGCGGCGCATACGCCGTCTATCGGCCGGGGCAGTGGTTCACCGTCCGCCCCGCCCTGCAAAAGCCGCACGGCAAAGTTCTCTTCGCGGGCGAACATCTCGCCGACTGGCAGGGCTTCATGGAGGGCGCGGTGGTGACGGGCGAAGCGGCCGCGCAGGCTTTGACCGGCACGGCGAGGGCTAGACGCAGAGCCTGAACTTCGCCGACAATCAGGCGCGCGTGCATTCGTTATCGCAAACTTATTGCTTCCCGGCAGCTTGCGGCGCGCTCATCGGCCGTAACGGCTCGCGTTTCACCTTCAACGGCAGATACAGGAGGATTCCGTGATGTCTCAACGTATGAACATGTTCGCATGCCTCGCTCTCGCGCTCTTGTTGGCGGGCGCGCAGTCGGGCTACGCGCAAACTCCGAAACTTTCGGGCGCGGACGAGACGGCCATCAGGCGGGTGGTGCAGGGCGTGCAGGACGCCTGGAACGCGCATGACGGCAAAGCCTTCGCCGCGCAGTTCGCAGCCGACGCAGACTATGTCGTGGTCAACGGAATGTACATCAAAGGCCGCGAGGAGATCGAACGCGGGCACGTTCAAATCTTCACCACCATCTACAAAGACAGTCGCAACGTTGCCACCGTGAAAAGCATCCGCCTGCTGCGCCCGGACGTGGCGGTCGCCCACGTCGAGTGGAATCTGGAGTTTAAAGTCAACGACCAACCGATGAAGGCTCGGGGCATGAATACGATGATCATGACGAGAGAGGGCGGCAAGTGGAGCATCGCCGCTTTTCAGAACACGCCCGTCCAGCCTGACGGACGCCAGGCCGGGCGCGGATAAAACACACGGCGCGCGAGAGCAGCGAACCGACGACCGCACCACCGGGAACGCACAAGCCACACCTATGTCAACCAACCCTTTAACGGATAACGTCAAACTCATTCGCGGCCTGACGCTGCTCGCGGCCGTCTCCATCGTGATCGGCAACGTCATCGGCACGGGCGTCTTTTTGAAGGCGCGCGTGATGACCTGCAACGTCTCGACGCCGGGCATGGTCGTCGCGGTGTGGGTGGCGGCCGGACTGCTCTCGCTCGCGGGCGCGCTCACCTACGCGGAACTCGCCGCGATGATGCCGCGCGCGGGCGGCGAGTACGTCTTCGTGCGCGAGGCTTACGGCGCGCGGCTCGGCTTCCTCTACGGCTGGATGCAAATCTTCATCGCCAAGACCGGCTCGCAGGCCTCCGTCGCCGTCGCCTTCGCCATCTTCCTCAACATCCTCACGAATGGTGCGCTCAACGCGACTTTCTTCACGCTCAACCTCGGCGGCTTCGCGCTCCCCTTCGGCTATTTGCAGGTGGTCGCGCTCTCCGCCATCGCCGTCGTCACCATCATCAACTGCGCGGCGGTCGTGGTGAGCGGTCATATCGCGACCGTGCTGACGGGCGTCAAGATCGCGCTCGTTTTGTTCGTCGGCCTCGGCGCGCTGCTGTTCGCGCAGGGCGGCGACTGGTCGCACTTCGGGATGACGAACGCGGGCGGCGCGTGCGAGGGCGTGGGCGCGAACGCGCGCGCCGGGATGGCGGGCTTCGGCGCGGCCATGCTCGGCGCGCTCTGGGGCTACGACGGCTGGAACAACCTGACGCTCGTGGCGGGCGAGGTGAAGAACCCGCAGCGCAACATCCCGCTCGCGCTCATCGGCGGCATGATCACGATCATCTCGCTCTACGTCTTCGTCAACATCGCTTACTTCTACGCGCTCTCGCCGACGGAGGTGGCGAGCGTGCCCTCAGCCTCGTCGGTCGCCTCGGAAGTGGCGCGCACGTTCCTCGGCCCCTTCGCCGTCAGTTTGATCGCCGCCGCGCTCCTCTTCTCTTCCGTGGGCACGCTGCACACTTCCATTTTGACGGGCGCGCGCGTCCCTTACGCGATGGCGCGCGACGGGCTGTTCTTCCAAAACCTCGCGCGCCTCTCGCCGAAGACCCACGTGCCCATCGGCGCGCTCGTCCTGCAAGGCTTTTGGGCGGGACTCCTCGCCCTCTCCGGTTCATTCGACACGCTGACCGACTACGTCGTCTTCGGCTCCTGGATTTTCTACGGGCTGACGACGGCCTCCGTCTTCATCTTCCGCCGCCGCATGCCCGACGCCGAACGCCCCTACCGCGCGTGGGGCTACCCCGTCGTGCCCATCCTCTTCCTGCTCGTCACCGGCTGGTTGCTCGTCAACACGCTCCTGACCACGCCCGTGCAGGCGCTCATCGGCCTCGGCCTGATCCTGCTCGGCCTGCCCGTCTACTGGTACTGGGCGCGGCACAACAACCGCATCGCGTCTCAATCCACGCGCGCGGGGGAAGATGAAATCTGAGAGACTGAGAAGTGATTTATCAGATTGAGTTCAAACCGCGTGCGGTTAAAGATATGAAGTCGTTCACGCCGGAAGATAGACGCCGGATAATGTCGAAGATTGAAGCCTTGCAAAACAATCTGGCGGGAGATGTAAAGCGGCTCACTAATTTCACGCCCGAATACCGTCTGAGGGTCGGCGATTACCGCGTACTGTTTGAGACTGTGGGCGACAAAGTGCTAATTTATCGAATCAGACATCGAAGAGACGCGTATTCTTAAAAGCTATGAGCAGAATCACCTTGCACCCGGAAATTTTAAGCAAGAATGGCAAGAAGGAATTTGTCGTGTTGCCCTATGAAGAGTTTCTTGCCTTGCAGGAATTGCTCGATGACGTTGAAGACCTGCTCGACCTTCGCGCCGCGAAGCGCGAGGAAGACGGCGAGCCGACACTCTCGCTGGCAGACGCCAAAAAGGAATTAGGACTAACCTGATTCGCATCCATACGCCGACGCGCGCCCATCCGCGCTAACCTGCGCCGGTCACTTTCCACTAATTATTATCGCCCGCCTTTTCGCCCACGCTCAGTGATTCATCTGCCACGCCTTGATCGCGTCCACCGGGTAGAGCAGCATCAAGACGTTGAGCAACAGGCTGTCCCTGATCCAGATGAGAAGCGCGATTTCGGTGAGCGCGAAGGCGAAGAGCGTGAGGCGCAGCCCGAGGCGGCGGGCTAACACGAATCCGAACGCGCACGCGATGATGTCGCCGAAGGAATTGATGACGGTGTCGCCCTGATAGCCGAGCGCGAGGGTGGCTTCGCGGTAGCGGTTGATGACGAAGGCCGAGTTCTCGACCACTTCCCATAACGCCTCGATCGAGACCGCGAGCGCGAGCCGCCACTCCCACCCGACGCGCGGCCACGCCCACGCCAACACCCCGCAGAAGACGAACCCGTGCAGGACGTGCGTGAAGCTGTACGGGTCAAACAGGTGTTGAGAATTATCCGCGCCCCACGCATCCCCCGCCCACACGAGCACGCGACCGCACTCGCACAACCACAGACGGCCTTGTCGCCGGAGTTGCAGCGCGGCGACGGCCGCCACGATCGCCATCGCGAGCCACGGCCAGCCTCGTCTCATCGCACGACCTTTAAACAAGACGCGCCGCCAGGGCTTCGCGCGCCACTTGCCGGTCGTCGAAGCGGATGGTCTCCGTCCCGATGATCTGGTAGTCCTCGTGCCCCTTGCCCGCGATCACCACCACATCGCCCGCGCGCGCTTCCGCGACGGCGCGAAAGATCGCCTCGCGCCGATCCGCGAGTTTCACATACGACTTACCCGCCACGCGCCGGAGGCCGACTTCCGTATCGGCGAGAATCGTCTCCGGGTCTTCGGTGCGCGGGTTGTCGGAGGTGAGGATGACGATGTCGCTGAGGGAGGCGGCAGCCTCGCCCATCGGCGCGCGTTTCGTGCGGTCGCGGTCGCCGCCGCAGCCGAAGACCGTGATCACGCGCCCGCCGCGCGCCACCACGTCGCGCGCCGTCGAGAGCACGTTTCTCAGCGCGTCGTCCGTATGCGCGTAATCGACGACGACGGCGAAGTCTCCGGCCTCGTGCCCGACGCGCTCGAAGCGGCCGGGCGCGCCCGCGCAGGTCGCAAAGGCGCGCGCCATCAACGCGAGATCGTAGCCGAGCGCGAGGCCGCACGCCGCGGCCGCGAGCATGTTGGAGATGTGCGGCCGCCCGACGAGCGGCGAATTGACGGCCGACTCCGCGCCCGGCGCGCCGAGCGTGAAACGCATGCCGTCGAGCGTGTACTCAACGTCGCGCGCCCGCACATCCGCCTCCGCGTCGAGCGCAAAGGTAATGACGCGCGCGCCGCCCCGCCGGAGTTCCGCCGCGAGCCGCACGCCGTAGGAATCGTCCGCGTTGATGATGGAGACGCGGGGGGGCGCGCCGAGCCGCCCGTCGAAGAGTCGGCGTTTGGCCTCGAAGTAGTCTTCCATCGTGCCGTGATAGTCGAGATGATCCTGCGTGAGATTGGTGAAGACGGCGACCTCGTATGCGAGCGCGTCGCAACGCCGGAGGTCTAGAGCCTGCGACGAACTCTCCATCACGGCCACCGTGCAACCCGCCCCGACCGCGCGCCGCAGGAAGCGTTGCACCGCGCTCGCTTCCGGCGTCGTGTGCTCGGCCTTGAACTGCTCGTCGCCGATGCGATAGCCCACCGTGCCGAGCACCGCCACGCGCTCGCCCGCCGCCTCGCACACGGCCGCCAGCAGGTGCGCCGTCGTGGTCTTGCCGTTCGTGCCGGTGATGCCGACGAGCTTGAGTTCGCGCGATGGATGCCCCTGCACTTCCGCCGCCGCCCGCGCCAGTGCGACGCGCGCGTCCGCCACCTCGATCCACGCGCCCTCGAAATCCGACGGGCGCGCGCGCTCCGAGATCACGCCCAACGCGCCCCCGGCCATCACCCGGGCGACGAAACTATGCGCGTCCAGTTTCGCGCCCCGAATCGCCACGAAGAGACTCCCCGGCCGCGCCTCGCGCGAATCATGCGTCACGTCCGACACGACGCCCGCGCTCGCGTCGCCCGCGCCCGATAGGACGCCGCCCGTCGCTCGCGCCACGTCTTCCAGAGTCGCGCGTCTATTCCGCCCCGTAGCATCCGGCATGGTGGTTTCGGTTGCTCCCTTCTCTCTCGCACATCGTCTCTCGATTATAATTCAAGCCCTGCCCGTGAGGAGCCGCGAGTTTGCATGCGCCCGCGAATTTTCGAGACAGTTTACATCCCCGGCGCGAAAGCATTACCATGCGGCGACGCCGCCGCTCACCCGTTCGTTCTCCGTGGAGGATAAATGAAAGCTCTGATCGTTGCCGCGAGTTTGTCGCTTGCGCTCATACTTTTGCTCGCCTCGACGCCGCCGTCGTCTCACGCCGTCGCGGCCGAATACGACTTGGTCATCATGAACGGCCTCGTCGTGGACGGCACGGGCGCGCCCGCCCGCCGCGCCGACGTGGCCGTGCGCGGCGACCGCATCGAGCTTGTCGCGCAATCGCGTCGCCGCCCGCGCGGGCGTCGCACGATTGACGCGAGCGGCCTCGTCGTCGCGCCGGGCTTCATAGACATGCTCGGCCAATCGGAGACGAATCTCCTGATCGACCCGCGCGCGATGAGCAAGGTGATGCAGGGCGTGACGACGGAGGTGACGGGCGAGGGCGGTTCGATTGCGCCGATGAACGAGCGGCTCATCAAGGAGGACGAAGATTATTATCGCCGCTTCAACCTCACGGTCGATTGGCGCACCCTCGCCGAATACTTCCGCCGCGTCGAGCGTCAGGGCTTGGGGCTGAACTTCGCCACCTTCGTCGGCGCGACTCAGGTGCGCGCTCACGCCATGGGCTTCGACAACCGCGCGCCCACCGCCGCCGAACTCCGGGAGATGCGCCGTCTCGTCGCGCAGGCGATGGAGGATGGCGCGCTCGGTCTTTCGACTTCGCTGCAATACGTCCCGGCGCGCTTTGCCCAGACCGACGAGATCGTCGAACTGGCGAAGGTCGCCGCGCGTTACGGCGGCGTCTACGCCACGCACCAGCGCAGCGAGGCCAACGCGCTCGATAGTTCACTCGACGAAGTCTTCGAGATCGCGCGCCGGGCTTCGATCCCCACCGGCATCTGGCATCTCAAGACCGCATACAAGAAGAACTGGGGTCGCATGCCCGAAGTTCTCCGGCGCATCGAAGCGGCGCGCGCCAAAGGCTTGAAGATCACCGCCGACGTGTACCCTTACACCGCCGCCAGCACTTCGCTCAACGCCTGCCTCCCGCCTTGGGCGCTCGAAGGCGGCACGGAACGAATGCTCGCGCGCCTCGCCGACCCCGCCGCGCGCGCGCGTCTCAAACGCGACATCACGACCGATTCCGCCGATTGGGAAAACATCTATCTCGGCAGCGGCGGCGCGGAGGGCGTGCTCGTCGGCTCGGTCAACAATCGCGCGCTCGAAGCCTTGCAGGGTCAACGCCTCTCACAAATCGCCGCCGCGCAAAACAAAGACCCGCTCGACGCTCTCTTCGATCTCATCCTCGCGGACAGAGGCCAAACGGGCGCGATCTATTTCATGATGACCGAAAACGACCTGCGCGCCGCCCTCAGTTCGCCGCACGTCTCCATCTGCACCGATAGCGGCGCGCGCGCCACTGACGGGGCGCTCTCCGGCACGAAGTCGCACCCGCGCGGCTGGGGTTCCTTCCCGCGCATCCTGGCGCGCTACGTGCGCGAGGAAAAACTGCTCACGCTCGAACAGGCCGTCCACAAGATGACCGGCCTCTCGGCCGCGCGCGTCAACTTGCGCGACCGCGGCGTGCTGCGCGCCGGCGCGTTTGCCGACATCACCATCTTCGACCCGCAGCGCGTGCGCGACCGCGCCACCTTCGAGCAGCCCAACCAGTACGCCGAAGGCATCAACTACGTCATCATCAACGGCCAACTCGCCGTGGACGCGGGCGAGCGCACCCAGGCTCTCGCCGGTCGCGTGATTCGCGGCGCGGGCTACCGCGCGCAGCGCAAACAACAGTAGCGCCCGCCCTCGTCGTTGGCGCGAGCGCGGCGTCGTCGCCGTGCCGAACGGGATTCTTATAATTTCGTTGCGATTCGCCGTTGGCGTTGACTACGGCAGGTCAAGAGCGTTAGCCTGAGCGCGTTCCCATTAACCCCCTTTGAGTATTGTCGGAGCGCGGGCAGCGTGCGGCTCGCAAGGCGCGTCTCCGGCATTCATCGGACAACGAACCAAAGGGTAAGGAGTTGTGAAGTATGAAACGAAACCTCGCTTACGCGGCATCAATTTTAGTTCTGGCGGGGGCGGCCATGCTCGCGCCGTTCAACTACATCTCTCCGGCGCAGGCCGGTCAGGGACAAACCACGCAGGCGTGTGAAGACTGCAAGGCCGCGGCTCAAGGCCGCCTGTCGGCCTGCGACAACACGGCCAGAACCGACAACGACAAGAGCACGACGCGCGGCAAGTGCGTCAAACAGTTCGAGGCGGAAGTGAGAGAGTGCCCCTGCCCGCCGGGACACAACAACCCGAATAGCACCCCGCGCTAATTCCTTTAGCCGGATCAACGTTTGAGAGGGCGATGTTCGAGATGTCGAAC
>DASVVO010000025.1:0-8698 GCA_036386515.1 Pyrinomonadaceae bacterium | reverse complement strand
TTTCATGTCTTAAACTTGAAATTCGACGGCCGCCCGCCTCTCGTTTCATATGTCAAATTTGAAAAAATTCTAAATCGGAAATTTCGCGTTCAATCGTGCGCCCCGGTTTTTAACTCGTGGCGCGAGAGCGGCGTGTAGCGCGAACCGCCCGCGCCGAGGCGGCTCTGCATGACGACGAACTCGCCCAGGTTGAACGTCGCGGGCGCAAACTCCGTCTCGCCGTGCAACCTGGCGACGTGGCGCGCGGCGGCGTTCGCCACGCGGATACGCGCGATGGTGATGTGCGGGCGGAAGGGGCGCGCCTCGCGGGGAAAATTTTCGCGCTCGCATTCCGCTTCGAGTTGCGCTTGAAGCTGCGCGAGACGATTCGTGTCGTCACGCAGCCCGAGCCAGAGCACGCGCGGGTTGCCGCGCGCGGGGAATGCCCCGGTCTCCTGCAAGCTCACTTCGAATTTACCGGCCGCCCCGGCCGCCCGGCCTGCCGCGCGCGTCAGAGCCTCCACCCGCTCCGCATCGATCTCGCCCAGAAATTTCAAGGTGAGGTGCAGTTTCTCCGCCCGCTCCCAACTGATTTTGAGTGTTCCCGGCGTCGCTTCGCGCAACCGCGCGACGTGTGCGTCGATGCGCGCGCGCACGTCCTCAGGTAGTTCCACGGCGCAAAAAATCCGCACTTGCTGTTTTGGTTCAGGTTCGCTCAAGGTTGTAGCCCCGGAGTCAACTGAGGAGGGTTGACCGTCTGTGGAGAGTTGGGTAACGGACTCGCGGAGGGGGTCGCTCGCCCGGCCTGGTTTAGGCGCGCGGTCGGAAAATTTTAAGCATCCGTAAACGACTCGCGCGCGCCGGACATTGTGCATTGGGAGGTCGGGTTAAATCAACGCGCGGGCATCCGAAAATTCGGATCGAGGGAGCGGCGGGCGAATAAAAAATGTAATGAACGAGATTAGATACTTTCATACAACGCACGGGCGAGAATAGGAAACTAACTCCCTCGACTTGTTGTGCTCCCTGACTTATTCGTCCTTACTCCGTCCACGCGGGACGGCATCGACGATTCGCAGGTTGAGGGGCGCGCTCGTCGTCGAACGGATGAGGGATGAGAGAAAAAAAAGCCTTCATCACAATTCAATAGTATTCACACGGAGGGATTAACTCACATGCGTAAAGCATTATTCACGGCTTTGTTCTTCGTCTTCTGCGCGCCGCTGGCGTTCGGACAGGACGATTTCCAGCGCGGCGAATTCGGCGTCATGTTCTCGCACAATCGCGTGGACACCGACGGCGCGTTCAGTGTCAACCCGAACGATACGGGCCGCGACGGTTTCCACGGCGTCAACGTCGATGCCGGTTACAATTTCAGCCGCTACGTGGGCGCGAAGGCCGACTTCTCGTATCACAAGAAATCACAGAATTTCGGCAGCCTCGTCCCCGGCGGCGAGACCGTGAACGTTGACGGCAACCTGATGCAGTTCATGGGCGGCATCAAGATTCAGGACAACGCGACGGAGACCAGAGTTCGCCCGTTCGCGCAGGCGCTCGTGGGTCTGGGGCGCGTTTCGGTGGATGTGACCGGAAACACCACCGGCTTGCCCGCGACCGGCCTCAGCCAGAGCGAGACGGGCTTGGCGGCGGCGATTGGCGGCGGCCTCGACATCCGCGTTCACCGCAACGTTGACTTCCGCGCGATCAAGGTCGAATACAACCCGGTCAGAGTCGAAGGCGAGACGGGCAACAACATCCGCCTCGGCATCGGTCTCAACTTCCGCTTCTAAACCAGCGCGAATAACATTCCGGCAAATAGAAACTGCCCGCGTCTCGATAGAGGCGCGGGCAGTTCTGCTTTAACCGGCTCTGCCGTAGCGAAGGCGTGCGCGCCCGGCCACGGCCGCGCGCGTGTCCAACCGCGCCTCTCTCAAACTCACTTCGACGCGGGCGCGAGCACGAGCGTCCGGCGCGTGCTCGCGGCGACCGCGCTCGCGCCGAACGGGAAGGGGCGCGGGGTGACGGCGCGCCAGTCCGCGAGTTGATCCGACCAGTGCGGGCTGGCCGGGTCGCCCGACACGCCGAGCGCGATGCCTTGCTGCGTCTGATCCCAATCGCTCACGTCGGCGATGAGACGCATTGAGACGCCTGAGCCGACGTTGACGGTTGCGCCCGCGCTCCAACCGCTGCCGGCCACCGGAAACGGCTCGATCGCGAATCGTCCGCCGATGAAGGGAATGACCGCGAGCGGATGTTGAAAACGCGCCGGGGTGTAACGCCCCCACGTCCAGCCGGACTCGTCCGCGCCGAGGCGTTTGGCGAGAGCCGCCCGCGCGTCGGCGAGGCAGGCGCGCATCAGGTCGCCGTAACTCTTGAACTCCTTCGGCAACCACTCGGCCGGACGCTCCGCCGCGACGCGGTTGAAGAACAGGTCGGAACTGCCCCAGCGAAACGAACGCGCGCGCGCCTCGCCGAGCGCGTCGCTGAGGATGCGCCGACGAAAGGCGAGGCTCATCTCCGCCACGAGCGGCGCGACGGTCGAGTCCGTCGTCACGCGCCCGTCCCAATTGGCGAGAGCGGCGACGGCGGCGCGCAAGTTGTCGGCGTCTAAGGTCGGCTGAACTGTGTGGCCGCCTCCCGGCGGGAGGGTGCGCAGAATTTGCGCGGCGGCGCGCGCGAAGCTCGTCCCGCCGATCGAGTAAACGTCGGCCTGCACGGCGCGATAATCCGCCGCCGTCAACTTTTGCTTCCGGCTCAACAGATCGTAGATGCGCCGCGAACGATAAGGCGCAGCCCATTCGTGCGTGAGGTGATACGGGTAGCTGTGCCCGACGACGCGGCTGTTGGCCGTGACGATCAAACCCGACGGCGGATCGTAGACGTGCGGCAGTTGGTCGAAGGGGATGAAGCTCGTCCACTCGCCCACGTCGGTCGCGCCGTCGGAGGGCACGCTGCCGTCGCCGCTGCGCCTGACGGGAATGCGCCCCGCGCCGTAGTAGCCGATGTGGCCTGCGGTGTCGGCGTAGATGAAATTTTGCGTCGGGCCGCTGTAGCCGCCGAGCGCGTCGCGGAATTCGTTCCAGTCGCGCGCGCGGTTGATCTTGTAGAAGGCGTCAAACTCCGTCCGCTCCGCGTCGAGCGCAGTCCAGCGCAGAGCGTAACGCTTGCCCTCGCGTTCGAGGATGATGGGGCCGTGGCGCGTCTCCGTCACGTCGAAGTTGACGGTCTCGGTCGAGGGGTCGGTCAGACCTTTACGCACCTTGATCTCCTCGCGGCGCACGACGGCCTCGCGCAAGCCCGCCGGAGTTTCGTAGAAATTCTTTTTGTCCGCGCTGAATCTTTCGAGATACAAATCCTGCACGTCGGGGTCGAGGTTGGTCACGCCCCAGGCGATGTGTTCGTTGTGGCCGATGATGATGCCGGGCGCGCCGGGCGCGGTGACGCCCGCCACGTTGAGGCCGGGCGCGCTGAGGTGCGCCATGTGCCAGATGGAAGGCGCGGAGGCGGGCAGGTGCGGATCGTTGGCGAGCAGCGGCTTGCCCGAAGCGGTGCGCTTGCCGCTCGCCACCCAGTTGTTGCTCACGGCGCGCCCTTCCATGTATAGCCCGACGCGTTCGAGCGAACTTCTGGACAAGGCCGCGATGCGCTCGACCTCCGCCAGCAAGTCGTTGCGCTCGCGTTCGTCGAACGAGGGGAGACTGAGAGCCGCGCGAGTTTGCGCCGCGCGAGTTTTGGCGGGCGTCTTCCTTCTGTGGTCGGCCGGCGGCCGCGCCCGCTCGTTGTCGCTGCCGACGACGATCACGTCGTGCGGGGAACTTTCGGGGAGCAGTTGCGCGCGGCGTGCGGGCGGGAGGTCTGCGAGCAGGGCGCGCGCGATGTCGGTCGGCCAGGTGGTCGAGAGCATCTCGGCGAAAATCTTGCCGATAACGAGCGAGTCGGCCGGACGCCACGGCCGCGGCCGATACCCGATGATTTGAAACTCCAGGGGCAGGGGCGCGTCCGCGCCGCCGCGCGTCTCGATATAGGCATTGACGCCGCGCGCGTAGTCTTCGAGCGCGGTGCGCGTCGCGGCCGAGGTGTGCGCGACGAGCGCGTCGGAGAGCGCGGCGAAGCCGTAGATGCGCCGCCGCTTGTCCTCTTCGAGCGCGGGGCTGCCGAAAATCTCCGCCAGTTCGCCGCGTGCGGTGCGCCGCAGCAAGTCCATCTGCCAGAGGCGGTCGCTCGCCGTCGCGTAGCCTTGCGCGAAGTAGAGGTCTGATTCGTTGGCCGCTTCGATGTGCGGGATGCCGCGTTCGTCGCGGCGGATATGGACGGGCGCGCGCAGCCCGGCGAGGGTCAGCGTGTTTGAGGCGGACGACGGCGCGGCGGCGGGCGTTTGCGCGCCGCGCGCGGCGGGCGCGAGAATCATCGAGAGCAGCAGGGAACAGGCGAGCAGTTGTTTTTTCATGTGCTTAGTCGGCGTTCGGCTCCGGGAATTCGACGGGCGTTCGTGCCGGCGCGGGAGCGCAAAGTTGCGGCGGGATGGTAGCACAGGAGAGAGATTGATTCATCGATTCACTGATTCATTGATTCATCGATTCACTGGCGCGCTTCTTCATTGAATCAATGAACCGATGAATCAATGAATCAATTCCTCTCGCGTTCGGCCTGCGACCACGCGCAGAGCGTTTGCACGTCGGCGGATGAGAGGGTGGCCGGGTGGTGCAGGCGCGTGTAGGAGGGGAGCGGCATCCGGCCGCGTTCGGCCGTCATGCAGATCGCGCCGAGCAACCAGTCGGCTCGGCCGCGGTCGTAGGCAGACCACTCGGAGAAGTTCAAATGCCTGCGCCCGTGTTTGACGTGATCGGCGACGTACCACGAGACCGGCGCGACCTGGGCATACCACGGCCACACGGTCTGGTTGGAATGACAATCCTTGCAGGCGCGCTCGAAGATGCCTGCGACCTCCGGCGTCACGCTCGTGTGCGCTTCGATGGTGCGAGTTGGATCGACCGGCGGGTTCGCCCTGGGCGGGCGAACGAACTGCACCGAGATGAAGAGAATCGCCACGGCCAACGCCGCCAGCTTGAGAAATTTTCGCATCGACTTTTAACCTCCGCCCGTCTCGCGCGCGCGCTCGTCGCAATCCCGGCGAGCGTCGCTTTAGTTCATTAGACGGAGGTGTCGGCCGATTTCTTTCATCTCTCGCGTCGCCTGAAGCGCGTTCCGCGCGTTGCGCTCCGGCGATAAGTTCACTTCGGATAGCCTGAGGCTTCTCTGACCATTGCGGGGCGCGAGAGACAGTTTGATCAAAGTCTGTGCATCAAGGGCGACGCGCGGCGGGCTGGTTTTATGACAGCCAGGTGGGTTCCATGTGTGCCTTCCAGTCGTAGAGCATGGCGGGGTCGAGCAGCATGATCCCCTGGCGCGTGACGCTCGCGGGCGGGGGCGCGAGCGCGGCGAGGCGTTCGTAGACGCGCGCGCGTTCGTCGCCTTCGACGCGCGCGAGCAGATGCCAGAGCGTGAGCGTGTCGCGCGGGCGGGCTTCGGCGATGACGGCGCGCAGGGCATCGCCGCCGCCGTTGGCGAAGTCGAAGCGCGCGAGCGCGTCGAGGAAGAGTTGCGAGGCGTCTTCAAAGAAGGGTGTGCCCGGCCCCACGCCCGGCTGCGTCAGGCAGGCCGCTCCCGCCGGAACCACCGATTCGCGCTCCTTCGTTTCAAACGCCACCCAGCCCGCCGTGACGTGCAGGACGCTTCTGCCCGCGTCGTCAACTTCGAGCGTGTAGGCGCACCCGAGGTCGGCGGCGACGGCCGAAGGCGTGTCAACGAAGAAGAGGCGCGGCGGCGCGTAGATGGTGGCGTGCATGCGCCCGCGCGCCAGTTCGAGCCGGTGCTCGGTCGGGCGCGTTTCGACGAGCCGGATGCGCGTGCCCGGATCGATCTCCACCTGCCCGATGTTCGCCACCTGAATTTGCGCGCGCGAATCGGCGTCGGTTTCGAGCCATTCGCCGATCCCTAGTCGCGCGGTCGAACCGATGCGATCCGCATCGATTGAGGGCGCGCCCTGAAGCCGCGCCACTTCCCAACCCGCGCGCGGCGTGCGGAGGTATAACCAGGACGCGCCGCCCACGCCGAACACGAACAGCAACGCGAGACTCGCCGCGAGCGCGGGTCTCGCACCGGCAAACCAGGCGAGACTCATCCGGCCGGGAAGCCAACCGCGACGCGCCCGCGTCTGCCGCGCCGACGCGTGCTGCGCCGCATGCTTCGTCGGCCGATCCTGAGACGCCGCCGCTTGCGCCGCCAGCGCGGCCTCGATGTTGTCCCACAGGGCGGCGGGCGCGGCCTGCAACGTCAAACTTTCCAAGAGCCGGACGCCATGAGCGATCTCTTCAAACTCCGCGCGGCAACGCGCGCACGCGCCGAGGTGCGCGGCGACGCGCTCCGATTCCGCCGCCGATAGTTCGCCGTGCGTGTAAGCCGTGAGTTGTTCTTTGACGTGCTGCTGGCCGAACATCTTGCTTCCTTAGTCTCCGCTGAAAACGTTAGCGCGCAGGTGGCCGAGCCGTCGCGCGAGTATCGAATGGCCGCGATTCAGACGCGAGGCCACCGTGCCTTTTGAACAATTGAGAACTTCGGCGATCTCCTCGTAGGAAAGCTCCTCGAAATATTTGAGCAGGATCGCGATACGCAGTTTCGGCTTGAGCGAGGCGATGGCTTCGCGCACGGAGTCCGCCATTTCCAGGCGCATGAAGCGCGCCTCGGCGGCGGGCAACTTGTGCGCTGTCGCCGGTTCGGCCAGGTTTTCGGGAAAAGAGGTGAAGCGGCGTCGCTTGCGCTGCTCGTCAATGCAGGTGTTCGTGGTCAGGCGATAGAGCCACGTCGTAAATTCCGACTGGTGGCGAAATTGGCCGATGCGCGTGAAGAGTTTGAGAAAGACCTGCTGCGTGATGTCGGCGGCGAGCGCGGCGTCGCCGCCGAAGAAATAGAGGGCGATGGAATAAACTTTGTCGGTGTGCGTCTCGAAAAGCAGGCGGAAGGCTTCGCGGTCGCCCTGCTGGCAGGATTCGACCACGCGCGCATCAACCGGACGTTCCTCAATCACCGCCGTTAGCTCCATCCCCGACGCTGCATTAGCAAAGCTCACCTGGCTTAGACGAAGCGGCGCGGATATTTCTTCCAAATTTTCGTTCCCGTGAAATTCAACCGACTGCTGTATCATTTTTCTGTCACCAGTGATAAGCGGCCGGGAGGCTCAAACATTGACGCTCCGCGAGCGAAGCTACTACAATCCGCCATGAGTCCGGTACACCCGCGCGAAAAGGCGGCAGACGACCGGCGCGAATCAACCTTTAAATACACGTCCCAGACGCAACCACAACCTATGTCGCTTCGCCGCTTCCACTTTATACGCTTTTCGGCTGCCCTCGCGTTCACCTTCGCGTGCGCGCTCTCGGCCGCCGCGCAGCAACGCCCGCTCATCACGGAGGACGTTGACATCATCCCGCCCGGTTCGGCGCGCATCGAGGCGGGCATCGAGTTTTTTCAGGACGCGCGCTTTCCGGTGTCGGGTCTGCGCGGCGACCTGACGCGCGTCGGCGTGGTCGGCGTCAACATCGGCCTCTCGCCGAACGTCGAATTTCAGATTGAGGGCGTGCTCCAAAACTTCCTGAGCATCAACTCCGTCGCGCTCAACCCGGCCGTTCCGCTCACCACGTCGCGCACCGATTCGACCAACGACACGGGCGATTTCCGGCTCGCCACCAAGATCAAACTGCGCAACGAGACGCGGCGCGCGCCCTCGCTCGGCTTTCGCTTCGGCGTCGAACTGCCCAACTCCAGCGAAGGGCGCGGCATCGGCGTCAACCAGACGAACGCCTTCGGCACGATCCTGATGGGCAAGAAATTCGGGCGCGACGATCGCGTCAACCTCTTCGGCAATCTCGGCCTCGGAATTTTCACCGCGCCCACGCAGGCCTTCACGCAGAACGACATGCTGCTCTACGGCATCGCCGGGATCGTGCGCCTCAATCGCCAGATCAACGTGGCGGGCGAGATCAACGGGCGCGCCAACACGCGCGGCGGGCGCGCCCCGCTCGGCACCGAATCGCTGTCGGAAGCGCGCCTCGGCCTGCAAGTCAAAGCCTCCGGCCTGCGCTTCGACTTCGCCGGCATCGCCGGTCTCACCGAGTTCAGCCCGCGCTCCGGCGTCACCTTCGGCGTCACCTACGACACCCCCTCGATCTTCACTCCCGTCAAATAAAACAGTGGCGAGTGACAAGCGAAGGGTGACAAGATAAACTCCTTTTTTCTTATCTTGTCACCTGTCACCTGTCACTCGTCACTGTTTGTATGCTTCTTTTGATCAACGGGCTGGGGCAATGGCTGCGCGGGGTGGCCGAGGGGCTGCAAAGGTTCATCGTCGAAGTGCCCATCTACGTGGCCGCGCCCGCGATGGTCGTCATCGGCGCGCTCGACTCCTCGCTTCTCTCGCTCCCTGAAATCAACGACTACCTCGTCGTGATGCGCTGCTACAGCGACCCGAAGGCGGCATTCTATTTTCCGCTGTTCGCCGCGCTCGGCTCTGTCATCGGCTGCATGCTGCTCTACGTGATCATGCGGCGCGGCGGCCAGGCCGTCCTGCGCAAGCGTTTTAGCGAAGAGAACATCGCGCGCGTCGAACGCGCCTACGCGCGCTTCGGCTTCCTGACGCTCGCCATCCCCGCGCTCCTGCCGCCGC
>DASVVO010000024.1:0-74999 GCA_036386515.1 Pyrinomonadaceae bacterium | reverse complement strand
CGCGCTCTGGGTCGTGCCCGGCCTCGTCGCGCTCTTCGCGGGCGACCAGAGCGCCGCCTACAAGTTCGTCAACGGCAGCGTCCCGGAGGCCGTCGCCGCGGTCGTCGGCGCGTCGCTGTTGTTCCTGCTCCCGGGCGACGCGGGCGCGCGCGCCATCAACTGGGAAGAGGCGGTCAAGATCGACTGGGGCGTCGTGCTGCTCTACGGCGGCGGGTTCGCTTTGGGCGTGCTGTCGTTCCAGACGGGGCTGGCCGAGGCGGTCGGGCGCGGGCTGACGGGGCTGCTGCCCGTGGGGGGCGGGACGGGGCTGCTCTTCGCGTCGGTGGTGGTGGCGGTCGTCACCTCGGAGGCGACCTCGAACACGGCGTCGGCGAACATGGTCGTCCCCGTCGTCATCGCCATCGCGAAGGCGCAGGGCGCGGACCCGCTTGAGCCCGCGCTCGGCGCGACGATGGGCGCGAGCCTCGGCTTCATGCTCCCCGTCTCCACGCCCTGCAACGCCATCGTCTACGGTTCGGGCTACATCCCCCTCGCGCGCATGATTCGCTACGGCCTGCTGCTCGACGTGGTCGGCGTCTTCGTGATCGTCGTCCTCGTGCGCCTGCTCGTGCCCTTCCTGCGCTGAGGTTTAAAGTTCACGCCTCGAAGAGAACTATGGAACGAATCGTCTTTCTGGATCGCAACACGCTCACGGCGGATGTCAGGCCGCCCGCCTTCGCGCATGAGTGGCGCGAGTATGCGCAGACGCGCCCCTCCGAGGTCGTCGAACGCCTCGCGGGGGCGAGCATCGCCATCGTCAACAAGGTCAGGATAGGCGACGCGGAACTCGCGCGGTTGCCCGCGCTCAAGTTGATCGCGGTCGCGGCGACGGGCACGGACAATCTAGACCTCAAGAGTTGCCGCGAGCGCGGCGTCAGTGTCTCGAACGTGCGCGGCTACGCGACGCACACGCTGCCCGAACACGTCCTCATGCTCATCCTTGCGCTGCGCCGCAACCTCTTGAGCTACCGGAGCGACTTGCGCGTAGGCGCGTGGCAACGTGCGGAGCAGTTTTGCCTGCTCACGCACCCGATCCGCGATCTGCACGGCTCGACGCTCGGCATCATCGGCCACGGCGCGCTCGGCCGCGCCGTGGAGCATCTGGCCCGCGCCCTCGGCATGCACACGCTCGTCGCCGAGCGCAAAGGCGCGGCCGTCGCGCGGGCGGGGCGCACGCCCTTCGCGGAAGTCTTGCGGGAGAGCGACATCCTCACGCTGCACACGCCGCTCAACGACGAGACGCGAAACCTCATCGGCGCGGCGGAACTCGCCCGGATGCGACCGACAGCCCTGTTGATTAATTGCGCGCGGGGCGGGGTGGTGGATGAAGCCGCACTCGTCGAAGCGTTGCGCGCGGGCGTGATCGCGGGCGCGGGCGTGGATGTCCTGAGCGGCGAGCCGCCGCGCGAAGGCAACGCGCTGCTCGAACTCGACCTGCCGAACCTGATCGTCACGCCTCACGTCGCGTGGGCGAGCCTTCAGGCCATGCAGTCGCTCGCCGACCAACTCATAGACAACATCGAGGCGTTCGTCGGAGGCGAAGGAAGGAATTTAGTAAGTGACAGGTGACAGGTGACAAGTGACAGGTTAAAGCGAGGCAGTTTGTTTTAACTTGTCACCTGTCACTTGTCACTATTGCTCGTCGTGGTGCTCGGCGGTGTAGAGACGCAGGATTTCCTGTCCCTGACGTGAGCGGGGGTCGATGGTGCGCAGGTGCTTGCGCCCCTGCATCTCCCAGAGGGCGGTGACCTGCCCGTCTTTTTCGACGGCGTGATAAGTGATCTCTTCCGTGCTGGCGGGCGCGGCGTCGGTCGCCGTCTCGCCGGTTGTCGTCGCATCGCCATCGCCGCCGGTTTGCGCGTCCGGCGTCGCGGCCGTCGCGCCTATCGCGTTCTCATTTTCTGACATCGTGTTCCCCTCAAAATTTGATTTTAATTCGCTTGTTTGTTGAGCCGGAATTGTGGCACAGACTGTGCGGGCGTGTCCACCGACCCTAAGATGTTTGCGCGGACTCTGCGTCGGCGGGAGAGAAGAAACAGAACAGCAGCGTGACGGATTGACCGTCGGGCAGCACGTCGCGCCAGTGTGTAAATTCCGAGCCGCGATAGAGCACGGCGTCGCCGATCTCCAGGCGCACCTCCCGCGCCCGCCCCTCCACTTCCACGCAGATCGGCCACGCGCGCGCCGCTTCCAACTCCGGTTCCGCATCCACGACGAGCGAGAGATTCCAGACGTATTGCGGCTGATCCTTGTGACGACGCAAAAACGCGCCGGGTTGATAGACGGACACCTGACAGTGTGATGGCCGGACGGGCGCGGGCGTGATGCGATTCACGAGCGGCGCGATCTGCCGCTGCACGAAGCGCGCCGTCTCCTCGTCGTAGACGGAGCGGCGGCGGTGCGCGTAGTGTTTGTTGCTGCTCGCCCGGAGACGGCCGCCCGCGTCGAGCGCGCGGAAGTAGCGACGCAATGCCGCCAGTTGCAGCGGGGCGATGATGCGGCGCAGCACGGCGTGCTGTTCGATTTGCAGATCGCGCCGCAAGTCTTCGCAAGCGCGTTGCCATTCTGCCGCGCGCGCCGCTTCCCCCTCCGGCGCGATCAAAATGCGCGCCTCCGCGAAACGCACACGGGTTTCCGTGTCGAGTTCGGCGGGCGTGATCGTCCCCAATCGCAGTTGTTCGACCGCGTGCGCCTGTCGCGGGTCGAGCCAGTAGGGCGCGAGCGTCTGCGTGCCCGCATCTTCGACCCAGAGGAGCGGGCGGCGCGGGGAAAAACGGTCGAGAAAGGAGAGCCGCGCGGACAGGAGGGCGGGCGCATCGTCGCCCGTTTGCAGGTCGAGGCGCGGGTTGAGTTCCAGCGCATCGAGCGACGCTGTTGAAAGAAGACCGTCGCGTTCGTCGCGCTCGCGGTATGGAATCAGGTCGCGCGTCGCATCGTCGAGCGCGCACTCGAAGTAGATTTCGTCGGCGGGGAGATTTTCAGCGGCGAGAATTTCAACCGGAGCGTCGTCGTCGCGCGGCGCCGCGCCCGCATCGCGCGCCGCGCTCGTCGCGGCATCGTCGCGCGCGGAAACGTCGCGGAGCGCGCCGCCCTCCTGGAGCCGAAAGAGCGTGGCGATGGCCGCCACGCGTTCCTGCGCCGCGTAACGCGCGCCGAGTTGCTTGATGGCGTCGGCGACGGAGAGCGGCCGGGAAAAGAGTTCGAGGACGGCGAGCGTGTGCAGCCCGCATTTGATCGCCCGGCCTTCGACCGACACCTCCACTTCGTCGCTCGAATTGAGCGAGAGGCGAAGGTAGGGGCGGCGTTTGAGAACGGTGGCGGGGTTGAGTTTCATATGCAGGGGGTCAGTAGTCAGTAGTCAGTTGTCAGTTGTATTCGACTATCACACAAGTTGCTAAAGATTGAAGTGAACAGGTAACGACCGACGAAGAATAACTGACCACAGACCACTGACTATGGACAATTAACTACGGACAACTGACCACGGACAACTGACAACTGACGATTTTTACCCATCGAGATGGCGCACGAGGTTGACTTAGTCGCCGCTAAACGACGATCGCGCAAAAGTTTTTTCCTTGATGAACTGCGGCCGCCTCGTCGCCGCCGAAAACGGCGTCGCCATTTTAGCGCGGGCGCGCGGGCGCGGCGCGGAAATTTATTCGCTGATCAGGCGGCGCGTGCGTGTCGCCCGTCGCAAACGGCGTGCGAACGTGACGCGCCGCCCTATATCGAAAGTTTACCCGCGCGTAGACCTTTCGGCCGATGCGGGCGGTGCGTCGCGTCGGATATAATCCGCGATCCTTAAGTCTGGAAACACCAGGCGCATAAAAATTTCAGTCCGAACTCCAGGAGATAAAGACTTCCCCCATGTCACATCACCCTGCCTGCTCTCCGGCCGGTTCACGCGCTCAACTCGCCGCCGGCCTTAAACGCCGCTTTCGACCTTCAACCCTAACGATATTTTTCGCGCTCGCGCTCTTGCTGCCAATCGCGCCCCGCGCCGCCCGCGCGCAGGCGATGCTGTGGACGCACAAGCCCGCGCAGGAGATCAAGTGGTACCGTGTGGCCGAGGCGGGCACGCTGCTCATCGGCACGGATGCCGGGCTGTACATGCTCAATCCCGAAACGGGCGAGACGGCTTGGCGGCGCGACGATTTCAAGGGCGTGAACGAGTACCAGACGCAGGAGATCGCGGGCACGCCGCTCCTGCTCGTCAGCGACAACTCCGGCTCCGTCCAGAAGAAGACGAAACTCTCCGCGCTCGACGTGTTGACGGGTCAGACGGTCTGGGAGACGGAACAACTCAAAGGCTCGGCCGTCCAGATGACGCCGATCTACGACAAGGACATGGTGCTGCTGCTGACCGTCGTCAGCAATTCCGCGACCAAGGATAAGCCGGACATCACCGCGCTGAAACTCTCGACCGGCGCGCTTCTCTGGCAGTCGGAATTGACGGACAGCGTCGATCTCTACGGCATGGAGCGCGGCAGTAAATACTTCCCGAAGTTCGATCTCTCCGGCGCGCAGCCGCCCGTCTTCGACGGCGATTCGGTCTATTTCACCTACGCCGGGCTGCATCGCTTCAACCTCTCGGACGGCAAACTCGTCTGGGGTCTGAAGTACGACGTGACCGAGGGCAAGATCAAACTGGGCAACGCGCAGGCCGTCATAGACGGCGACACGATCTACACTTCGGCCAAGGGGCAAGTGCGCGCCGTGGATAAAACGAGCGGCACGGTCAAGTGGATGTCGAAAGATTTCGGCGGCGCGGTGGCCGAGATGCACCTGCGCGCGGGCGTGCTCTACGGGCGGCTCGGCGGCACGTTCTACGATTTCGGCAAACGCGAGTACGTCGTGAAGAAACCGCTCGGCGTCGTCGCGCTCGACCCGCGCGCGGGCACGGCCAACTGGTTTTACGACAAGGCCGACGACAGCATCACCAACCTCGCCTTCCTCCCCGACCAGAATCAGATTCTCATCGCCGACAGCAAAAATTTGATCGCGCTCGACACGACGGCGACGGGCAAGGCGAAGGAAGCCTACAAGGTCAAACTCGAATTCAAGTTCAATCTCGGCGCGGCGGCGACCGTGGCGAAGATCGCCAAGTTCGGTTTCGGCGGCCTCTCCGCGCTCGGCTCGAAGGGCGGGGATACGACGGACGAACCCGTCTCGATCAGTCGGCGCGAAAACGGCACGGTGGTCGTGCGCGGCAAGCAACACCTGCTCGCCTTCGACCCGCGCACGAAGCAGATTCCGTGGTCAACGAAGTATGCCGCGCCCGGCGTTCCCGGCTGGCAGAAGATCGCCATGACGGCGATCACCATCGCCAGTGCGGCGATGTCCAATTCGGCGGAGACCGCCTACGCCTCGCAAGGCAACTGGCGCAGCGCGGGCGACTCGAACCGCAACTTCATCAACGCCATGTCCTCTTACGAGCAGTTCATGTCGAAGCGTTACAGCGCGACGAAGGCGGGCGGCCGCTACGTCTACGTGCTGACGGACGTGAAGCAGGAGAAGGAGAAGGGCGCGGGCGTCGTCGGCGTCAACATGGAGACGGGACAGGGCGACCGCCAGATCATGTTCAAAGACAAAGAACCCGACTACGAGGTGGACGAGGCTTCGGGGCGCGTCTTCAACCTGAAGAACAGCAAGGAACTGAACGCCTACCTGATCAAATAGGCGACACGGCAACACCGGCGAACGCCCGCGCGAGGCTCACCGTCTCGCGCGGGCGTTCGCCTGGCGGCCGAACCAGAGAGAGCGATGCGGCGCGAAGGAGAATCGCGCGGCGGGCACAGTTAAGCGGGCACAGCTAAGCGGCGGGGAGCGGCGGGGCGCAGTTCAGGCAAAGCGGCGCGACGGGCGGCGAGCCGGAACACCGCGCCGGATGCGCGCTGACGCGAGAGAGTGTGGCGGGAGACTTTCCGCTCGCTGAACAACGAAGGGGCTGGCATGCGCGCGTGCCAGCCCCTCCGTTCGTTTCGTCGAGCGAGCGCGCAAACGGGCGCGCTCGCGCGGGTTACCTTATTTCAGCAGGTGCGCGAGTTCGACGGCGCGGCGCGGCGCGACGCCGCCCCAGCCCTGCCGGTCTATCTCGATGCCGGGGAGCCGCTCGGCCGTCTCGATCAAAATGCGTTTGACTTGATGCGGCGTGAGTTGCGGGTTGGCTTCGAGCATGCAGGCGATGATCGAAGAGACGATGGGCGCGGCGAACGAGGTGCCGTCCACATACTTGTAGTGCTCGCTGATCACGTCGGCCTCGTGGAGTTTGATCGTGATGAGGTGGCGCAGGAGCGAGGTGCGCAGTTCGCGTGCGTTGTAGAGGTCGGCGTCCACCTCGGCGTTGGCTTCGAGGATGGCGTGCAGTTCTGCGTCGGGGGCTTTGTCGAGCTTGGCGTAGAGTTCGGCTTCGTCGGCCGTGGGCGTGTGCGGGAGGATGGGCGCGGGCACCCAGATGCCGGGCGCGATGATTTCGGGCTTTTGCAGGCCGTCGATCGTCGGGCCGTAGGACGAGCGATACATGCCGCGGCGGGCGCGGTCGAGCGAGTTCTGATCGTCGAGTCCGCCGACGGTGATCGAGGCGGGCGCGCTCGCCGGGGGCAACACCGGATGCCCCGGCATGTGCCCGGCGTTCCCGGCCGCGCAGACGACGATCAAGCCCTCTTTCACGGCGCGCTCCACCGTCTGCGCCAACTCGTTGTGCAGGTAGGATTGCTCGTCGTCGCCGCCCGCCGAGATGTTGACGATGCGAATCCCGTACTGCTCGCGGTGCGCGAGCACCCATTCGAGGCCGTCCTGAATGTTGCGTTCCGAGATGCGACCCGTCAAAGCGAGCTTGACGAGCACGACGTTCGCTTCGGGCGCGATGCTGCGATAGAAGCCCTTCGAGAGCGAGCCGTTGCCCGCCGCCACCACCGAGGTCATCATCCCGTGCCAACTCGCCGGGTCGGTCGTCTCCAGCGAAGTTTGGTGGTCGGGCACGATGCTGTGATAGGCGAGGATGCGATTGTCGGGCGTCGTCAGGTCGGGGTGTTTGTAGAAGCCGGAATCGAGGAAGGCGATGGTCACGCCGCGCCCCGTAAAGCGGTCGTCGGCGTCGAGCCGGAGCGGGGTCGGCAAGACGAGTCCGCCCTGTTCGAAGACGACGGCGTCCGCGTGTAGTTGGACGCGCGCGCGCTCGAACATCTCCACGCAACGCTTGCACACGACGCCCACAAACTGTCCCGCCGGGGCGTTCGCCGACACCAGAGAGCGCAGCCACTCGTCGAGCGCGTCGAACGGCGTCAACTCGTCTTTCGATTCGCGTCCGCAGACCGGGCAGGTGGGAAAACCCATCGCCCTGTCGTGCTGAGCCGCCGTGCCGCCATCAACCGGAATCGTCTCTGACACCTTGAACTTAAACCTCGCTCTCTCCCGACTTGACGAACGACGAACGATAACACAGCCCGCGCGGGGAGACGGAACGGGCAACCCTCAACTTTGAGTGGCGAAATTGTGGCGGTCGCGTGTCTCGCGCGCGCCGCAATTCAAGGGTTGTGATTCTCGCGGCGGGCGTGTAAGTTAAGGGCAAAACCGAGAGGCTACCAAACACGATGGCAGAACAAGAAAAGCAGACGAGCGTTGCGGACATCTTCCGCCGCGCGCAAGCTATCCGGCGCGAGCGGCCGGACATGCCGCTCAAGGATTTGAAGGCGCAACTCGTGCGCGAGTACAAGGGCAAAGCGTTTCCGCCCGTCTATAACCTGACGATCCCCGAACAGGACGCGCGCGCGCCCGAAGAGGACTGGTCGGCCGGTCTCTCGCTCGTGCTGCGCGGTATCCAGCAGCAGAGCTGGAAGGACGTGGTTGACGGCATCACGCTCAGCCTCGAACTGACAGACCGCTACGAGCAGGAGCGCGGCCATGCGGGGGCGGCCGACGAATGGCACGACCGCAGCGTCGGCATCAAAGAGCCGCTCGCCAAAGGCGTCAATAAATGGATGCCCGATGAGTTGATGAACCTGGCGGAGCGGGCGACGAAGAAGTAGCCCGCGCCTCGCGGCGTGAAGAAAGTGGAGGTTGAGATGAGGAAGCATGTTTTAGCGTCTCTCGCCGTCTTCGCTTTTATGCTCGCTCTCTCTGGAAGCGCGCTCGGCTGCGAGTGCGTTCCCCAGCCGCCCGGAAAGCCGAGTCCTGAAGAGGCTCGCGCCGCGCTCGTTAAAGACTTCAACAGCGCGGCGGTGGTTTTCTCGGGCAAGGTCGTCAAAGCGAACAGGTTCAAGGTGTGGTTCAAAGTTGATAAGGTGTGGAAGGGAGATGTCAGCAAGCAGTTCGTAATGTCTACCGGAGCCAAGCCGCACGAAAACGGATCATATTCCATCTCAGGCTGTGATTATCCTTTCAAACTCGGCGAGGAATATTTGGTGTATGCCGAACCCGTTGACCCCGCCCTTCATCCCGGCTCGACTTACTTGCAAGCCCGTGAATGCACGAGGACTAGATTGTCGAAGGACACGGAGCAGGAGATGAAAGAGTTGGATGAACTCCAAGTCCACCCGATAATTTAACGAGAAGATCAATGTCCAACCAGGACGTATGAGTAAGCCATGAGTTTTCTGAGCGGTTTGATGAAGGACGAGGATTACCAGCGCGAAGACCCGCGCCCGGCCGAGGCGTTCGAGGACGGCGAGATCGTCATCAGTCCCGACACGCGGCGCGAGCGTCGCTTGCCGCCCGGCCAGACGCGCACGCGCAAGTGGCCGGTGCTCGACGCGCACGGCACGCCCGAGATTGATCTGGCGAACTGGAAGTTTGAGATCGATGGCCTGGTGGAGCGGCCGCTCGCGTGGTCGCTCGACGAGTTCCTGGCCTTGCCCGCCGCGAAAGTCTACGCGGACTTTCATTGCGTGACGCGCTGGTCGCGCCTCGACAACGTGTGGGGCGGGGTGGCGACGCGCGAACTGGCGAAACTCGTCGGCGTCAAACCGGAAGCGAAATACGTCGTCGCGCTCGCCTACGATTACGGGTGGACGACGAACGTGCCCATCGAATATTTCCTCGCCGGAGATTCGCTCGTCGCCTGGTCGCACGACGGCCGCCCCATCCCGCCCGAACACGGCGGCCCGGCGCGCCTCATCATTCCGCAACTCTACGCCTGGAAGTCGGCCAAGTGGATCAAGGGCTTGCGCTTCCTCGCCGAAGACCGCGCGGGCTTCTGGGAAGAGGGCGGCTATCACATGCGCGGCGTCCCCTGGAATGGAAGCGACGGCGAACGCTTTCGCTACCAGAGCGAGGAATAAAATATGTGGTTTGTCCGTGGTCAGTTGTCCGTAGTCAGTTGTCAGGAACTTGAATCTTTAGCCACTCGCTCGCCCCACCCGAACAACGGACGACTGACCACTGACCACTGACCACGGACAACTGACATCCCTTCCCATAATGTTTCTCCAACAGCCCACGCCCGCCCCTTCGCCACCGTCTCCCGCCACGCTCACGGAAGTCTTCGCGGAGTTGCACAACAGTTTGCTGCGCGCGTTGCCGGGCATGTTCCGGGGCATGCTGGTGTTGCTCGTCTTCTGGCTGGTGGCGGGGATGGGGCGACGCGTCATCGCGCTGGCCGCGCCGCGCGTGCGCGCGGACACGGGCGTCGTGTTGCTGCTGTCGAGAATCTATTACTACGGCATCCTCATCTTCGGCCTCATCACCGCCCTCGGCGCGGCCGGGCTGAACGTGAGCGCGCTCGTCACCGGACTCGGCCTGACTGGCTTCGCCCTCGGCTTCGCCCTGAAAGACGTGCTCTCGAACCTGCTCTCGGGCATCATGCTGCTCCTCTATCGCCCCTTCAACATCGGCGACCAGATCAGGATGGGCGAGTATGAGGGGACGATTGAGACCATCCGCATGCGCGACACGCTCGTGCGCGCCCGGGACGGGCGGCTCATCGTCATCCCGAACACGAAATTGATCACCGAAGTCGTCGTCAACTACACACAAGCACGGTCGCAGGGGGCGTCGGCCGGTGGCGTCGGCGACGGCGTCACGGTTCGCCCGGCCGCCGCCAACGCCGGCGCGCCGCCCGCGCCCGCCGAAAGTGAAGAATACTGGCAGCCGCCGCCGCCACAGTAATTTTACATTCTTAACGCAACCGCACGCCCCCCTGATCGTATCTAAATATCGAAACCTGAAGTGGAAGTTGACCTGCACGAGATCAACTAAAAAATTTACGGATATTTTTTTACAACAGAGGTACAGCACATGAACAACGAACTTCTTACCACACAAGCGAGGCCGCGCGGGGCGCGGCGTTTAACGCGGCTGGCCTGCGCGCTGGTCGCGTCTTTCATCTTCGTCGGGTGCAATTCGGTGGGGTCGAAGGCGACGGAGATCAACCAGCCGCAGCTTAATTTCGCCCCGTCCGGGGCGACGACGGGCGCGGCCGCCATCGCGCCGCAAAATTCTTACGCCGACGTGGTGGAGCGCGTCGCCCCGGCGGTCGTCACGGTGCGTTCCGAGCGGCGCGGGCGCGCGGCGCAGCAGCACCCGTTCATGGACGATCCGCGGTTCCGCGAGTTTTTCGGGGAGCGCATGCCGAACTCGCCGCAGACGCCGCGCCGCGAAGAGGGCTTGGGTTCGGGCGTTATCGTCACGGCCGACGGCTACCTGCTCACGAATCATCACGTGGTTGACGGCGCGGATGAGATCAGGGTGGAACTCTCGGATCGCCGCGTGCTCACGGCGAAAATCGTCGGCTCCGACCCGCCCTCCGACCTCGCGGTCTTGAAGATCGAGGCGTCGAACCTGCCGGTCTTGCCCCTCGGCGATTCCGACAAGGTGCGCGTCGGCGACATGGCGCTCGCCGTCGGCAACCCGCTCGGCATCGGTCAAACCGTCACCGCCGGCATCATCTCCGCCAAGGAGCGCACCACTTCCGGCGTCGGCGACGGCAGCTTCGCCAACTTCATCCAGACCGACGCGCCGATCAATCGCGGCAACTCCGGCGGCGCGCTCGTCAACACAAGCGGCGAACTGATCGGCATCAATTCGCAAATCCTATCGCCCACCGGCGGCAGCATCGGCATCGGCTTCGCCATCCCCTCCAACATGGCGCGCGGGGTGATGGAGCAACTGGTCAAGGGCGGCAAGGTGCGTCGCGGTCAGCTCGGCGTGCAGATTCAGGAAGTCACGTCGGACATCGCGGCGAGCCTCGACCTCAAGGAAGTGCGCGGCGTCATCATCGGCGCGGTCACGGCGGGCAGCGCGGGCGAGCGCGCCGGGCTGAAACAGGGCGACGTGATCACGGCCGTGGGCGGCGCGACCGTCAACGATGTGAACTCTCTGCGCAACCGCATCGCCAGCGCCGCGCCGGGCACGGAGGTCACGCTCACCGTCGTGCGCGACGGGCGCGAGCAGCAGGTGCGCGCGACGCTCGGCGAGTTTACGCAGGCGGCGCGGCGCGAGGGCGAACCGGGCGGCTCCGAACCGGGCGCGGGCGCGACGGGCGAGACGACCGGAAAACTCGGCGTCCGCGTGCAGCCGATCACGCCGGAACTGGCGCGCGAGTTGGAGTTGCAGCCGGGCGCGCAGGGCGTGGCCGTGGCCGACGTTGACCCGAACGGCCCCGCCGCCGACGCGGGCATCCAGCGCGGCGACGTGATCGTGCAGGCCAACCGCCAGCCCATTCGTTCGAGCGGTGATCTGACCGCCGCCGTCGGGCGCACGGGCACGCGCCCCGCGCTCCTGCTCGTCAATCGTCGCGGCAACACGATCTTTCTGACCGTCAGGCCGCGCGCGTAAGAGTCGGGTCACAACCGAATAGGCGATAGGCGGAAGTGAAGCCGGGAGGGGCGTTTGCGCCCCGCTTCGCTTTCGCCTTTTTACTGTTGCCTTCCTCCGGGTGCTATAATTCTCATCCTCCTGATTAGATTGCTCCCCATTGTATTGAGCTATGGAATTAAAACTTGAGCCATGATTTATTTAATACTGAGTATATTTCTGACCTCGTCTTTCGGCAGTCAAACTACAATCCCGCAGCTTGAGGCTGAAGCCAGGGTTGAGCGACTCATTCGGCAGCTCGAAAACGAAAAGACCGGAATGTGTACCGAGAGAATTGCCGGATGTTTCGAGCTTGAGTCATTCGTCGCCACGCTGAAGAGTGGTCAGAGGGGTGAGGGCGTTAAATATGGCTGGATGAGCAAGCTACATCAACTTGGGATCAAGCAAGTGGACTTTACCTATGAGTTCTCATGGCATCGAGAAGGCGTTCGCTTCAAGTTCGAGAAGATTGATTTTTTCCGGAAATACTATGTCCCTAAATCGCTTGTGATAGAGCGGCAACTGCTTCGGCAAATAAGGGACGACGGGCTTGAGCAAGAGTTAAAAGATTTTGTGGTCGCTCATTTAAAGAAGCAATACGGCAGTTACAAAGTGGGGAACGTAAGGCGAGGCGATGACAACATCACATTGTTCGACGACGAAGCCCTGCCTTTCATGTCATGGGTTCACTGAAGGCGCAACCCGCAAGGCTCGCAATCTAACAACAGCTTGAACCGGACGCGCCATCGGCGAGCTTCTTAACAATTATGATCTCTGCGCGCCGGTTAGGCCAAGCGATAGACAGAAGCATAAATTTTTGGAGCGCGTGAATCGTCTCCGGCGAAGACGATTTCTCAACCGAAGTATGTCCCTCAACGAATCGCAAACTACGATGCCCGCCGCGCCGCGCGGCAAGGCCGCCGACGCCGTGCCCAGAGATGCCGCCGCCGTCATCCTCGTGCGCGAGACGGAAGGCGAGCGCGTGCCCGAAGTCTACTGGGCGCGGCGCGGCGAACAGTTGGCTTTCCTCGGCGGCTTCCACGCTTTTCCCGGCGGCCAGCGCGACGCGGAAGACGCCGCGACGCCCGTGGACAACTCGCCCGACCCGGAAACGGCGGCCATGATCGCCTGCGCCGCCCGCGAGTTGTTTGAAGAACTCGGCGTGCTCGTCGCGCGCGGCGCGGACGCCCTGACGAGAGGCCAACTCGCTTCCGTGCTCGACGACCTCGCCTCGCAGCGCATGTCCTTCCCGCAACTGCTCGCGCACTACGGCCTGCGCCTCGACGCGCGCGATTTCACTTTCGCCGGACGTTGGGTGACGCCCCCCTTCAGCCCCCGCCGCTTCGACACCTGGTTCTTTCTCGTGCGCTGCCCGCGCAAGCAGGAGCCGCGCGTGCTGACGGCGGAGTTTGAGGACGGAGAGTGGACGACGGCGACCGCCGCGATCGGGCGTTGGGAACGCTCTGACGCGCTCGTCGCGCCGCCCGTGCTGCACGCCCTGAGAGTTTTGAGCGAGGGCTTGACGGAGGAGACGGCCGGGCGTTTTCTGCGCGTGCCCCAGGCGCGGCGCGAGCCTGTGCGCCGCATCGAGTTCATGCCCGGCTTCATCTGCTTCCCTCTGCGCACGCCGACGAAGCCGCCCGCCACGCACACCAACGCCTACATCATCGGCCACGGCGAACTCGTCATCCTCGACCCCGGCTCGCCCGACCATGAAGAGCAGGCCGCGCTCGCCGCCTGCGTGGACGAACTCATCGCCGAAGGCCGCAACGTCCGCGAGATCATCCTGACGCACCATCACCCGGATCACGTCGCGGGCACGGACGCGCTGCGGCGGCATCTCGGCGGCCGCGTCCCCGTCGCCGCGCACCGCCAAACCGCGGAGAGTTTGCGCGGCCAGGTGCAAGTGGATCGCTTCATCGAAGACGGCGACTTGATCGAACTCGCGGGCGCGCCCCCTCTCAGCTTGCGCGCGATGCACACGCCGGGACACACGCGCGGCCATCTCAGCTTTTACGAGCCGCGCACCGGCGCGCTCGTCACGGGCGACAACATCGTCGGCCTCGGTTCGGTTCTGATCGATCCGCCCGAAGGCAGCGTGCGCGATTATCTCGCCTCGCTCGAACGCTACCGCGCGCTCCTGCCGCACGTCAAAGTCCTCTTCGGCGGGCACGGCGCGGCGGTCGCCGCGCCGCGCGCGAAGATCGAGGAATACATCGCGCACCGGCTCGAACGCGAGCGCGACATCCTGCGCGCCGTGCGCGAGGGCGCGACGACCGCCCCGGAGATCGTCGCGCGCGTCTACACGGACGTACACCCGAAAGCGCACGCGCTGGCCGCCCGCGCCGTGCTGGCGCATCTCGAAAAACTCGTGGCGGACAAACTCGTCGCGCAAACGCCGGAGGGAAACTTCGTCGCGGCGGATGAGGCGAACGCCGCGCGCGCGTTGACGCGTTCGTAGAGCCTACGAGGGCGGCAACGCGGCTTCCGTCGCGCTTCACGAAAAACCCGGCTTCCGGCGCGAGGGCGCGCCGCGCCGCATGATCTACACGAATGAGCGCATGCTTCGACCGACTCCGGTACGGGCTGACGAGAGAGGAATGGGAAGCGTCGCCTTTGAAATTATGACGGGAGAGGGAAGCGTTCATCGTCCGCCGTCCGCGGCTCAAATTTCAGCAATCATCCGCACGAAGAGGGAAGTAATTTTAAAGTAATGACACAGGCAAAAACTTTAGGCGAGTTGAAACGGCAAAACTATCGAGGGCGCACGGTTAAAGACGAACTGCGCGCGAACCTCATCACGAAACTGCGCGCAGGCGAGCGTCTGTTCCCCGGCATCCTCGGCTACGACGAGACGGTCGTGCCCCAGATCACGAACGCCATCCTCGCGCGCCACAACCTGATCCTGCTCGGCCTGCGCGGTCAGGCCAAGAGCCGCATCATCCGCCAGTTGACGAATCTGCTCGACGAACAGATTCCCGTCATCTCCGGTTCGGAAGTCAACGACGATCCGTTTCGCCCCATCAGCGCGTATGGCCGCCGGTTGATCGAAGAGATGGGCGACGAGACGCCGGTGGCGTGGGTGGACAGAGACGCGCGCTTCGTCGAAAAACTCGCCACGCCCGACGTGACCATCGCCGACATCATCGGCGACGTTGACCCGATCAAGGCCGCGAAGGGCGGCCACCTCTTGAGCGACGAACTCACCATCCATTACGGCCTGCTGCCCCGCGCCAATCGCGGCATCTTCGCCATCAACGAACTGCCCGATCTGGCGGGCAAGATTCAGGTCGGCCTCTTCAACATCATGCAGGAGGGCGACGTGCAGATCAAAGGCTACCCCGTGCGCTTGCAACTGGACGTGATGCTCGTCTTCTCCGCCAACCCCGAAGACTACACGGCGCGCGGCAAGATCATCACGCCCCTCAAAGACCGCATCGGCGCGGAAGTCTCCACCCACTACCCGGCCGACCTCCAACTCGGCGTCGAGATCACCAAACAGGAGGCGTGGACTGAGCGCGAAGGCTTCGGCGGGCGTTTGCGCGTGCCCGGCTTCATCCGCGAACTCGTCGAGCAGATCGCCTTCGAGGCGCGCGACGACCAGCGCATCGACAAACGCTCCGGCGTCTCGCAGCGTCTGCCGATCACGGTGATGGAATCCATCGTCTCGAACGCCGAACGCCGCGCGCTCCTGACCGGCGAAGACGAGATCGTCCCGCGCATCTCCGACATCTACGCCGCCCTGCCCTCGATGACCGGCAAGATGGAACTCGAATACGAAGGCGAGCAAATAGGTTCATCCAGGATCGCCAAAGACCTGATCAAGCGCGCCGCCGGGGAAATCCACGAAGGCTACTTCGTCGGCATCGACTTCACCCCGGCCGTCCGCTGGTTCGACGAAGGCCACAACCTGCGCCTCGCCGACACGGCCTCGGCCGCCGAGTGCGTCACGCTCCTCGAAGCCGTGCCCCAACTCATCGAGACGGTCACGATTCCCTTCGACTTCAAACGCACGGACGAAGCCCAACTCATCGCCGCCTGCGAGTTCGCCCTCGAAGGTCTCTACGCCGCCAACAAGATCAGCCGCAACGAGGAAGGCGGCTACGCGGCCGCCACCAAAGCCAAGCGTGATCGCCGCGGCATGATCTATGATGACCTCACCGAGACGGGACGCTTCAGCTAAGGAGTTTGAATATGGAGAGGACGTTTAACGCCGTCTACCTCAAAGTGCCCGAAGGCTACGTCGGCTTCGTCGAAGAACTGCCCGGCGTCAGCACGCAGGGCGCAGACCTGGACGAGGCGCGGAGCAATTTGCGCGATGCCGTCGAGACGGTGCTTGAGGCGAATCAGGCCTTGACGTTGATCGCAACTGACGGCGACGAAGTGATCCGAGAACCGATCTTATACAAAACAATGGGGAGTTGAATGCAGTTCGCATGTTCATGAATTCAAAGCAGCCGTAGTCTTCGGTCTTTTTAGTACTCGATGGATGAAGAGAGGTAATTATCTGTGAGTGAAGTCACATGGGAAGAAGAGCGTGAAACGCTGCTGGAACGCTTGCGGAAAGCTGAACAAATAGCCGCCGAGAGCCAAGCGGAAGCCGCAGTTTATCGAGATATGTTAGAAGATTGTTACCGGGGAGCGAAGCAAGCATTGGATCGGCAAGACCTCACTCTTCTCGATAGAAACATCGTTAACCGGACAATGTTTTTCACTGTGCCTGACAAAGAGGACGTGAAGGAGTGGGGTAAATACTTTCTGCAAGCCTACATGAGAGACGCGGGATGGTTAGAGGACACTAAAAAGGCTCTTGAACAAATCAAAGCGGCTGCGGAAAATCTTTTAGAAGACAATCGAATCAACACTGAGTTGAAAAATAAAATTATCGCCGCCGCCGAGGACGGTCTTATTACACATATTTGATTGGCGTGGTCAGAGGTAAACAGATTATGAGCACTTTTGTTGAGACAGCGGTTGAGAGTGTGCGCTCCCATCCACCTGCGATGTCGCCTTCGTCAGAAAATTATCTTTCACTCTTCGAGCGATTGGAACATGAAGCTGAACTAGCGCGCGAAGAGGCGCGAAGAGAGGCACATGCGCGCGCATGGGAATTGGCGAAGAAGCAAGGAGTTGAGCCAATACACGATATCAAAGAGTTGCAGGGGGATTTTTGGCCGGAAGAAGAAAGCGTGGACGAGTTTTTATCATGGGTGCGTACCATCCGCCGGCAGGATAAAGTCGAAACAGAAAATGAGTAGTGTGCCGCTTCACAATGTAGTGGTGATTGATACCAACGTCATCTCCTACATATTCAAAAGGGACACGCGAGGCGATTTGTACAAGCCGCACATCGAAGGTAAGTTGATAATGATTGCCGCACAGACCTTCGCGGAATTAGAACTCATGCCGCTGAATAATAACTGGGGAAGCAGCCGTCATAGAGAGCTTCACAGATACGTTAAAAAATTTGTCTTCGTTGAAGCGAATGAGGAAATTTCACTGCTGTGGGCTAAAGTTCAGGCGCACGCTAAGCGGATAGGCCGTCCAATCTCTGTCAGCGACTCATGGATCGCCGCGACCGCTTTAGCCTACGATGCCCCTTTAGTCACACATGATCTGAATGATTTTAAAAACGTGCCGGGATTGACTGTTATTTCTGAGAGTAATCAATGAAGTTCATACGTTATTCAAAATTCAAAGGCTTCGATGTGTCGGGCGTGAATCTGGGCGACCTGATGGAGGCGTTGCAGGACAGCTTGTTGCAGTCGGGCTTCGACGATGATTATTACTGGACGCGGCAGCGGCGGCCGCAGGACACTTCGCTCGACGCGCTGCGCGAGGCGTTGTTGCGCGCGCTCCTGGAGACGGGCGAGGTTGACGAGCGGCAGGTGGCGGAGATGCTGGCGGAGAACGAGGGGCGGTTCAAGGGGTCGCAACTCGAAGAGTTGTTGAATCAGTTGATCGAGCGTCTGGTGGAAGAGGGCTTGTTGAATCTGCACGAGGAGCCGACACGTGAGCAACGCGCGCGGAACGGGCAGACGGGGACGGGGCGCATTGATGCGCCCGCGCCGCCGCCACAGCGCAACGTGAAGTTTGAGTTGACGGAGAAGGGGCTGGATTTTCTCGGCTACAAGACGCTCAGGAATCTGCTCGGCAGCATGGGCAAGAGTTCCGTCGGGCGGCACGACACGCCGCACCTCTCGACGGGCGTGGAGGCGGCGCAGGCCTCGAAGCTCTACGAGTTCGGCGACACGATCAACCTCGACGTGAACGCGACGCTGATGTCGGCCATCCGGCGCGAGGGTTTGGGCGTGCCGCTCAATCTCGAATACCGCGACCTCTACGTCCACCAGTGCGACTATCAATCTTCGTGCGCCACGGTCGTGATGCTCGATTGTTCGCACTCGATGATCCTCTACGGCGAGGATCGGTTCACGCCCGCCAAAAAGGTCGCGCTCGCGCTCGCTCACCTGATCCGCACGCAGTACGCGGGCGACTCGCTCAAGGTCGTGCTCTTTCACGACGACGCGGAGGAGTTGCCGCTGGCGAAACTGGCGACGACGCAGGTCGGCCCCTATCACACGAACACGGCCGAGGGCTTGAAACTCGCGCGCCGTCTCTTGCAGGCGCAGCGCAAAGAGATGAAGCAGATCGTGATGGTGACGGACGGCAAGCCCACCGCCTGTTTTCTCGAAGGAGCGGGCGCCGCCGTGGGGGCGGCGGCCTCGTCGAGAGGCAGCGGCGGCGACGCGAGGCGGCGGGCGGGAACGGAGGCGACGCCGGGAACGCGACGCCTCTACAAAAACTCGATGGGACTCGACCCCGTCGTGATGGATGCGACTTTCCGAGAAGTGCAGGCGTGTCGCAAGGCCGGGATCATGATCAACACCTTCATGCTCGCCTCGGACTACTACCTCGTCGAGTTCGTCAAACAGATGTCGCAGATGACGAACGGCAAAGCCTACTTCGCCACCCCCGGCAACCTCTCACAGTTCGTCTTGATAGATTTCCTGAAACGGAAGAAAAGCCGTGTGAGATGAAATGCGGAATGCGGAATGTGGATTGGAAAGACGGGCGCATTCTTTAATCCGCATCCCTATTTAGAGCACCTGACAAACCCTGATTTTGGGTAGAGTTGTGTCCGAATTTCTAAGAGGCTCAGCCCGTCGCCGAGGTTTTGTCAGGTGCTCTTAATTGTTCTGAGACAACTGAATGAGCAGAATTAAGTCAGCGCATCCTTTAGGATTTGTATTTTTATGAACTACCTACTTGGACTCCCCTGATTTAGCTCAGCAATTATTACCAGCCATTAGTAATACAACTATTATGACGACGAAAACTATGCACCCCCAATTTGAATCACCACTATTGGTCGGATTAGTTGTCTTAACAGGCTTTTTCGCAGGAGTTGGTACAGTTGGAAGATCAACCTTTATATTTACATACTGCTCTGCAAAGCGTCTTTTAAGTTCTTCTTTTATCCGGTTTGATTCTCCGGTTTCCAGCGTCTGACTAAGTAACTTCTCTAACTGCTCTGTTGCATATTGAGCATATTTAGGGTCGGGATTATTGCTAGACATAAATCACTCCCTCTGGCCGCAGAATGTCGGCTCTTATTTTTCAAGCAATTTATTCTTGATGCCGAGGAGGCTACGAACTCTATCAGGTGATAATGAAACCAACTCTATCTTTTCCAGTGTTGCAATCGTTGCATTGAGAGCTCCAATATTACTTTGCACGATCTGCATAACAGCAACAGCTTCAAGCAGGCTAATTTGGCTCTTAGCATTATCTCTGATAGCTCTTAAGGTTGGCAGTCTCTTTTTGACTGTGCCAGTTTCGCTAATCAACTCTTTAATGGTTTTCACGTAGTCGTCCCACTCATTTACCACAATGTCGATTGATTGCTCCCTGTTACTTATATCAAGTAGAATTTGCTCTCTTACCGTGGCATCAACATCATCTGTCTGAACTTGCTTTTTTAACTGCTCTTGCTCTGACCGAAACTGTTCAAATCTTTTACGCATTGTTTCATGTAGAGTCTCTATTTCATCAATGCCTTGAACCTTAAAAGATTCAATATAACCAATTACGAAATCTGTTAATTCATAGACAAGCAAAGCGTTTCCAAAGATCAGGTTCCTTTGCATCTGCGCATCACCGGCTTTTTCACTTTCTTCAAGTCTCTTGATAATCAATTTATTAAATTCCGAGAAAGATTCGACAGCAATTCTGAGTGATTGATATGAGACATGAACTTTTTTATCAGATTTGATTAGAGCGCTTACCTGCTCACGCTCGTTATAGGCAAGTTTCATGTCACCGATTGCCTCTTCAGAAGATTTATATTTGCGATCTTCTATTCTTGCAGCAACTTTCTCAATGATGCTTCTCAGCTTTTGCCGCAAGCTCCCTACATCTTGCCTTACTGATTGAGGAATATCTGTGAATTTAATTATATTTGAAGTAAAGAGATCTCGGTCATTCAAGGGGTACTGTTCCCGAATATCCATTACCTGAGTGATATGTTTTTCAACAACCATGTCTATTGCTTGACTAGCAGCCTCTCTTTCTGCCTCTTCAACTAAATCTTCGGGCCTTAAAGTCCCGGCTTCATTTTCATAAGGATTTTGGCTCATGGCTGCTCCTCCATTGGAGTAAATAATAGTAGGGGTTGCGCCTTCTAAGTGCCTACGAAGGCACTCTAAAATTACTAGGAGTTATTTTGTGAGGCTAACAAGAAAGGGTCTTGTCAGCATGGAAGTAACTTTCAGCGCGCAGGCACAATATTACCGCAGAGGTTGAATGTCAATACTTTAAAGCACCTAACAAAACCCCGACTTTTGGGTAGAGCTGTGTGAGAATTTCTAAGAGGCTCAGCCCGTCGCCGAGGTTTTGTCAGGTGCTCTTAATCCCGTCTATTTTGGCGGCGAGGATGAAGTCGCTTTCGGTGAGGCCGTCGATGGCGTGGGTGTAGATGGTCACGTCGGCGCGCCCCCAGCCGAAGGAGATGTCGGGATGATGCCCCTCGGCTTCGGCCACTTCGGCGATGCGGTTGACGAGCGCGAGCGGTTGTCGGAAGTTCGGGAAGGCGTAAGACTTTTTCAGGTGATGCCCCTCAACCACTTCCCAGCCGCGCAACTCGCCGAGGTATCGCTCGATCTCGTCCGTTGCGAGCGGCGGCACGCCGCCGTGGCAGGGCACGCATTTCCGGTTCACCAACTCGCACGTCTCTGAATCTTCGTTCATGTCTTTGGACACTTTCTCCGTCGTCAGTGTTTGCCGTGATTGTGGCCGTGTGGCTCGGCCGGCTTCGGCGCGGCCGTGTAGCCGCGCAGTTCGTCATATCTTTTGATCTGGGCGGGCGAGAGCAAACGGCGCGTCTCCAGGTGAGCGGCGAGATGAGCGGCGCGCAACGCTCCTTGCAGTTGGGCGATAGCGGCCGTGGCGGCGTGTAGCCGGTTCGTGTCGATTTCGCCCGCGGCGAACATCGCGTCGAGTTCCCGCTCGCGCTCCACGATCTGGCGGCCGAGCCGCACGGCCGCGCCCCGCATCCGTTCAAACGCGGCTTGCGTTTGCGTCCGCTGCCCCGGCGTGAGTTGGAGTTCCGTTCCCAACTCCAGGACGTGACGCGGGCCGGGATAGTGGTTCAACTCCGCCGCCTTCGCCAGCCCCATGCCCTGACCGTTTAATAACTGCTCCACTTCTTCCGCCGAGAGCGACTTGATCGCGCGCCGCTCCTCTCCCGCGTAACCGCCGCGCTTCAACTCCTGGGCGGAAGCCCCCACGAACAACGCGAGCGACAACACCGACAGGCAAATTGTTTGACGCATAACCTCTCTCCTCCCTCACGCGGCATTGTAACCCCTGTACTCGACTACAAGGTCAAGCCCCGCTTGAGAGCGTCCGGCGCGGCGGGCGACGAAATCGCGTCGGCCGCGCCTTCAGTTCGCCGCGCGCGAGGGCTGACTGCGCCGTGCTCCGGCCGTGGAAGCGCGGCCATCTCTTCTGCCCGTGCGGACGAGATTGACCGCGCGCCGGTCGCCGCGCTTCGAGACGTAGGCGACGCACAGCCGCCCGTCTCCCATCGTCGTCGCGGAAGGAAGTTCGCCGCCCTCGGCGAGAGGCTTCACGTCAGGCACGCGCCCGCCATCGCCGCCGCTATTGCGTTCGAGCCGCGCGCTCGCCGGGCGCGCCGTGCCGCCCTCTCTCGATTCCCAGACGACGTACGCGCCGTCGTCCTCGACGAGCAGCGTGGGCGTGCCTTGCGCCTTCCCCTGCGCCACGGCGCGACGCGCGGCGAAGGTCTGCCCGCCGTCGCGCGACTGCGACCAGTAGATGCCCGGCGCGCCCGCCGCGCCCGCCGTGTACCACGCGACCGCGAGCGCGCCGTCGTCGCCGACCGCGAGCGACGCGCCCGACACGGGACAACCGTTCAGCATCCAGCGGTCGTCGCTGACGACGACGGGCGCGGCGAAGGTCTGCCCGCCGTCGGCCGAAGCCGAGACGGCGATGTGCCTGAAGTCGCCCGCGAGCACCTGCCGCCAACTGACGTAGACGCGCCCGCCCTTCGCCGCCGCGAGCGAGGTCTTGCAGCACGGGCAGGCGTCGCGCGCGACGAGGCGGTTCGGCGAAAAAGTGCGCCCGCCGTCGGCCGAGTAGGCGGTGTAGACCTGGCGGTTCGGCTCCTCGTGGTGGCCGGAAGTTTTTCCTTTCGCGTCCGCATGCGCGGGCGGCGGCACGTGGCCGCGCTCGTCGAGCCAGGCGATGTGGACGCGCCCGTCTTCGGCGACCGTGAGCGAGTGCATGCCGTGCGCGGCGAGCCGGGGAGCATCGTTGACTTTGACGGGCGGCGTGAAGGTGCGCCCGCCGTCGCGCGAGGCGGAGAGTTGCAGCGAGGCGGCATCGGCGGGAGAAGCGGCCGCCACCGTCTTGTCGCGCCCCATCCACCCGACGTAAACCGTCCCGCCGTCGGGCGCGACGGCGACGGTCGGCGCATCGCCGCGCCACGAGAGAGCCTGCCCGGCTTTCGGATTAACGCGCGCGGGTGTCGCGCCGGGACGCCGCCCGTCGGCCGCGAAGCGCGCGAGGCGCACGTCCGCTCCCCCGTCCGCCCCGTGCTCCACCCACACGACGAAGACGCTCCCGTCTTTCGCCGCCGCGATGTTCGGTTCGGCCGCGTCCGTCCCTTCGGCCGAGACGCGCACAACGGGCGGCAGCGCGCCCGCCCTTTGCGCCGCCGTGCCCGCGTTTTGCGTCGCCGTGCCCGTGTTTTGCGTCGCCGCGCTGCGAGCCATCGCCGCGCGTCGCGTCTGCTTCGCGTGGTCGCCATGCGTCGTCGCCGCCTCGCCGACCGCGTGCGCGTAACCGGCGGCGAGCGTCGCGGCGAATAACAAACTCGTGGTGAGAAACAATCGTTTCATGGATACCTCTGTGTCTCTTCCGGTCGGTGTGAACCGGCTTCAAAAAAGCTGAGCCGCAGGCCAAAACTGTAGCCGACGCGCTTCGGCGTTGTCGTCTGGTGTGCGTAACCCGCGGCTGAAACTCGGGAGAAGAAAATGAAACTTAAGAAGCGCGAGTTTAAAAGATAGGAACGGAGTTTGAAAGTTGGGAACGCGAGTTTGAAACTTGGGAGCGGGAGTTTGAAAGTTGGGAACACGAGTTTGAAAGTTGGGAACGCTTCCTAAACATTCAAACTCACCTCCCGGATATTCAAACCCGCCTCCCGGATATTTCAACCGGCTTCGTTAAATACTCCGCGCGCATAATGCAGTTTCCTCCTGCCGTTAATATACACCTCTGGAAATAATCTATCGCGGGGAAAACAATCTTCGCGCGTCGTCGCGGCGGGGTGCGCTCGCGGCTTGGCAAAGGGGTGCGGGTGCGGATAGTCTTAGGGGTTAGAAATCCCGCATTTTCATCTTCGGTTGTGAGGAGAACGAACGCCCGTGGCTGCCATTTATCCTTTCCGCGCTTTGCGCCCGCCGGTCGAGCGAGTCGAGCAGGTGGCGAGCGTGCCGTATGACGTGGTCAACACAGAGGAGGCGCGCGCGCTCGCCGCCGAAAACCCTCTCAGTCTCTTGCGTGTGACGCGCCCCGAAATCGATCTGCCCGACGGCACGAACATTTACAGCGAGGAAGTTTATGCGCGCGCGGCGGAGAATTTTCAGCGGCTCGTCGAGTCGTGCCCGCTGGAGACCGAAGCCGAGCCGAGCCTCTATCTCTATCGTCTCGTGATGGGCGAACACGAGCAGATCGGCGTCGCCGCCTGCTGCGCGGTTGACGAGTACGACCGCGACCTGATCCGCAAGCACGAGCGCACGCGCCCCGACAAGGAAGACGACCGCACGCGCCACATGCTCGAACTGCGCGCGCAGACCGGCGTCGTCTTCCTCACCTATCGCGCCGACCGGCGCATCGACGCGCTCGCCGCGGCCGTCGTCTCAGATGAGCCGCTTTACGATTTCACCGCGCCGGACGGCATCCGCCACACGCTCTGGCGCGCGCCCTCGCCCGATGCGTTCGTGCGCGCCTTCGGCGAGGTGCCTCTGCTCTACATCGCCGACGGGCATCATCGCGCGGCCAGCGCGAGCCGCGCCCGCGCCGCGCTGCGCGAACGGAATCCGCAACACACGGGCGAAGAGGAGTACAACCGTTTTCTCACCGTCATCTTCCCGTCCGACCAGATGCAGATACTCCCTTACAACCGCGTCGTGAAAGACCTGCACGGCATGTCGGCCGAACAGTTTCTCGCGGCGGTCGAGACGAAGTTTAGCGTCGCGGAAGGCTCGGCCGCCGTGCCCGCGCGCGGCCAATTCGGCATGTACCTGCGGCAACGCTGGTATAACCTGACGCCGCTCGACGCCGCGCCCGCCGAGGCGGACGACCCGACCGCCACGCTCGACGTGAGCGTCCTGCAAGACCAACTGCTCGACCCCATTCTCGGCATCAAGGACGTACGCACGGATAAGCGCATTGATTTCGTCGGCGGCATTCGCGGCACCTCCGAACTCGAACGTCTCATCAACGAGGGACGCGCGGCCGTCGCCTTCTCGCTCTCGCCGACGACCATCGAAGACCTGCTCGCCGTCTCCGACGCCAACGGCATCATGCCGCCCAAGTCCACCTGGTTCGAGCCGAAACTGCGCGACGGGTTGTTGATTCACAAAATTTGAAAGGAGACAGAAAGCAGAATGCAGAATTCAGAATGGACGACAAACTTCACGCGGTTTCATTCTGACTCCTGCATTCTGACTCCTGCATTCTGATTCTATGCGTGTGCTAATCGCCGATAAATTCGAACAGTCCGGCCGCGACGGGCTGGAGGCCGCCGGCTGCGACTATTCTTACCAGCCGGACGTGAAAGACGAGAGTCTGGTCGAAGCCATCAAGGCTTACGCGCCCGATGCGCTCGTGGTGCGTTCGACGAAGGTGTCGGAAGCGATGCTGGAAGCGGGCGCGTTGAAGTTGGTCGTGCGCGCGGGCGCGGGCTACAACACCATCGACGTGGCGGCGGCTTCGCGTCGCGGCATCTACGTCTCGAACTGCCCCGGCAAAAATTCCATCGCCGTCGCGGAGTTGGCCTTCGCGCTCATCCTCGCGCTTGACCGCCGCATCGCCGACAACGTCGCCGCGCTCCGGCAAGGGCAGTGGAACAAGAAAGAGTTTTCGCGCGCGCGCGGCCTCTACGGGCGCACGCTCGGCCTCGTCGGCACGGGGCAGATCGGGCAGGAAGTGATCCGGCGCGCGCGAGGCTTCGGGATGCCGTGCGTGGCCTGGAGCCGGAGCCTGACCGTGGAGCGCGCGGAGGAACTTGGGGTAGAACGCAAGGAGAGTTTGGCCGACGTGGCGCGCGCCGCCGACATCGTGAGCGTCCACCTGGCGTTGAAGCCGGATACGCGCGGCCTCATCGGCGCGGACTTCTTCGCGGCCATGCGCGAGGGCGCGTATTTCATCAACACCTCGCGCGGCGAGGTGGTGGATCAGGGCGCGCTTCTCATGGCGATGCGCACGCGCGGCATCCGCGCCGGGCTGGACGTGTTCGCCGCCGAGCCTGCGTCTGCTTCGGGCGAGTTTACGGACGAGATCGCGCGCGAGCCGCATCTCTACGGCACGCATCACATCGGCGCATCCACCGATCAGGCGCAGGAGGCCATCGCCGCCGAAACCGTGCGTATCATCCGCGCCTTCAAGGAGACGGGTAAAGTGCCCAACGTCGTCAACCTCGCGGCGCGCACGCCCGCCACGCACCTGCTCGTCGTGCGCCACCGCGACCGCCCCGGCGTCCTCGCGCAAGTGCTCGACGCCATCCGCGCCGCCCGCATCAACGTGCAGGAGATGGAGAACATCATCTTCGAGGGCGCGGAAGCGGCCGTCGCCCGCATCAACCTCGAAGCCGCTCCCGACGCCGCCACCCTCGACCGGCTGCGCGCCGAGAACGCCGACATCATCGAACTCGATCTGCTGGAGCTAAGAAGTTAGAATGGGGACTTAAAAGTTGCCGTGACCTGGAGGTGTCTACGATGATTGATGTGAAACAGGCAGCACAATCGGCTTCTAATTTCCTTGTCGGACTTTATTCCAATGAAACGATCTCGGATGTCATGTTAGAAGAGGTCGAGTTGTCCGAGGATGAAAAATATTGGCTCATAACTCTAAGTTTTCCCGCGCCTTCAAGTTCCTCTCATCTACTTTTTGGTGGCGGCGGGAGGCGATACAAAATTTTTAAAGTTGATACGGATACCGGGGAAGTCTTATCCATGAAAATTAGAGAACTACAACATGCGGCAGCTTGATTACCTGTTAGGGAAATACAAGAGCAAAGGAGTGCTGATAGATACGAATCTGCTGCTCTTGTATTTCGTCGGCCTGTATGATCCTCAGTTCGTACCTAAATTCAAACGCACAATGACGTTTGCGGTAGAAGATTTCTTTACTCTATTGAGATTTTTTGAATACTTCGGCAAAGTTGTCACAACCCCTAACATCCTAACGGAAGTGAACAGCCTCGCCAATCAACTGCCGAATAATATAAAACTCGCCTTCTACCCGATATTCGCGGCGCAAATTGCCGCCCTGGATGAGCAATACATAGAAAGCTCTAAAGTATCTTCGACCCCGCATTTTATTAAGCTGGGACTAACTGACACCGGAATTTTAAATTTGCCGCCCGGTCGGCATCTTGTTCTGACTGACGACTTCCCATTGGCCGGGCATTTAGACAAACAAGGAATAGATGTAATCAACTTCAACCACGTTCGGACGTTGAATTGGAGTTAAGTACGCTGGATTGCATCGAAGGGGCGATGAAAACAACTCTCATCACGGGCGCGTCGAGCGGGATTGGCGAGGTGTTCGCGCGCAAGGTAGCGGCGCGGGGCGAGAACGTCGTGCTGGTGGCGCGTTCGGAAGAGAAGTTGAGCGCACTGTGCAACGAACTCGGCCGGGCGCATAGCGTCAATTGTCAGACCATCGCGCTGGATTTGTCGGCGGCGGGCGCGGCGCGGCGGCTGTTCGAGGAGACGGCGCGGCGCGGTTTGGAAGTTGACACGCTCATCAACAACGCGGGCTTCGGTTCGATGGGCGATTTGCTCTCGCTCGACCTGGCGCGCGAGTTGAACATGATCGACCTGAACGTGAAATCGCTCGTCGAACTCACTTACCTCTACCTCGCGCCGATGCGCAAAAGACGGCGCGGCTACATCATCAACGTCGCCTCGACCGCCGCCTTTCAGCCCGTGCCCTACATGGCGACCTACGCGGCGTCCAAAGCCTTCGTGCTCTCCTTCAGCGAAGCCCTGTGGGACGAAAACCGCGCTTACAACATCCGCGTGATGGCGCTCTGTCCCGGCGCGACGGAGACCAATTTTTTCAACGCGGCGGGCGTCAGGAAGCCGCCCTTCCGCGTCGCCGAGACGGCGGAAGACGTGGTTGCGACCGCTCTGCGTGGACTCGAACGGGGCAAAGGCCATATCATCTCCGGCTGGATCAACTACGTGCAGACGCAGGCCGAACGCCTCGTGCCGCGCTCCCTCGTGACGCGCATCGCGGGCGCGGGGATGCGTTCGGGTTTGAAAATCAAGACCGACTAACTTCACTTCAGGAAGAGAAACATGACAGAGAGAATCTACAATTTTAGCGCGGGGCCGGCGGTGCTGCCCCTGCCCGTGCTCGAAGAAGCGCAGCGCGACATGTTCGCGCTCCCCGGCGTCGGCATGTCCGTGATGGAGATCAGCCATCGCTCGAAAACTTTCGACGAGATCATCGGCGGCGCCGAGCAGGGCTTGCGCGAGTTGATGGGCATCCCCGCCAACTACAAGGTGCTCTTTCTGCAAGGGGGCGCGAGCTTGCAGTTCTCGATGATCCCGTTGAACCTGCTGCCCGAAGGCGCGACGGCCGACTATCTCATCACCGGCAGTTGGGGCAAGAAAGCCTTGAAAGAGGCGAAGCGCGCCGGCACGATCAACGTCGCCGCCGACACCGCCGACAGCCGCTACTCGCGCACGCCCGAACAACACGAACTGAAACTCACCCCGCACGCGGCCTACGTCCATCTCACCTCGAACGAAACGATTGAGGGCGTCGAGTGGAAAGACTTGCCCGAAGTGGGCGACGTGCCGCTCATCTCGGATGCCTCGTCGAACATCCTCTCGCGCGTCGAGCCGGTGGAGCGGTACGCGCTCATCTACGCGGGCGCGCAGAAGAACATGGGGCCATCTGGTCTGACCGTCGTCATCATCCGCGACGACCTGCTCGCGCGCGCGCCCGGCGGCCTCCACACGATGCTCGACTACCGCACCCACGTCGAAAACGATTCGCTCTACAACACGCCGAACACGTGGGGCATCTACATCCTCAACCTCGTCTGCAAGTGGCTCAAAGGCAAAGGCGGCCTCAGTGGGATGCAGCGCGAAAACGAAGCGAAGGCCAAACTGCTCTACGACGCCATCGACGCGGGCGACTTCTATCGCGGCCACGCCGCGCCCGAATCGCGCTCGCTGATGAACGTGACGTTCCGCCTGCCCACGGAAGATTTGGAGAAGCAGTTCGTCCGCGAAGCGACCGCCGCCCAACTCGACGGACTCAAAGGCCACCGCTCCGTCGGCGGCCTGCGCGCCTCCATCTACAACGCCTTCCCGCGCGAGGGCGTCGAAACGCTGGTCGAATTTATGAAGGAGTTCGAGCGCAAGAACGGTTGAGTTTACAAGTATGAAGAAACTATTCCCTCGCTTGATGGTGGCCGTTACCTGTGCGCTGCTCGTCGCATCGCCATCGGCTACCCAGACGACGAAACTGAGCGCGACGACGCAGACGGATGATAAGGTAACGCTCGCCGCCGAAAAGCGTCTGCGCAACGTGCGCCAGTTGACGTTCGGCGGCGAGAACGCCGAGGCGTATTTCAGCGGCGACGGCAAACAACTCATCTTCCAGTCGAAACGCGACGGGCGCGGGTGCGACCAGATTTACACGATGCGCGCCGACGGCTCCGACGTGCGGATGGTCTCGACGGGCAAGGGGCGCACCACCTGCTCTTACCTCTTCCCGAAAAACCCGCGCCGCATACTCTACGCCTCCACTCATCTCGGCTCGCCCGATTGCCCGCCCAACCCCGACTTCTCGAAGGGCTACGTCTGGGCGATCTACCCTTCGTATGACATTTTCACCGCCGACGCCGACGGCTCGAACGTGCGCCCGCTGACGACGACCCCCGGTTACGACGCCGAAGCGACCATCTCGCCCGACGGCAAGCGCATCATCTTCACCTCGATGCGCGACGGCGACCTCGACCTCTACACGATGGACACGAACGGGCGCAACGTGCGGCGTTTGACCACCGAACTCGGCTACGACGGCGGCGCGTTCTTCTCCGCCGACGGCAAGCAGGTCGTCTATCGCTCCTATCACCCGCGCACGCCCGAACAGATCGCGCGCTACCGGCAGAAACTCGCCGAGCACCTGATCGAGCCGACCGTCTTCGAGGTCTGGGTGATGAACGCCGACGGCACGAACAAGCGGCAGGTGACGAAACTCGGCGCGGCCAGTTTCGCGCCCTACTTCTTCCCGGACGCCCGGCGCATCATCTTCGCCTCGAACGTCAACGACCCCAGGCGGCGCAACTTCGACCTCTACGCCATCAATGTGGACGGGACTGACTTCGAGCGCATCACTTACGAAGAGACTTTCGACGGCTTCCCGATGTTCACGCCCGACGGCAAGCGTCTCGTCTTCGCCTCGAACCGCAACGCCAAAGCGCGCGGCGACACCAACATCTTCATCGCCGATTGGGTGGAATAAGGATTGGTCAATGGTCAGTGGTCAGTGGTCAGTTGTCCGTGGTCAGTTGCTTGTGGCTGCCTGAGCGGCCGCTAAAGATGCAAATTCAAGTTAAGCCAGATGCATGACAACGGACGACTGACCACGGACTACTGACGGGTTTTAAATTTATGAGACGTAAAAGTTTTCAACTGTTGCTCGTCGTCGTGTTGGCGGCGAGCGCGTTCGCGCAGCAGCGGCCGCAGCCGACGGGCGGCGCGGGGTCGAGCGAGGTCAGCGAGGAGCGTTTGCGGGCGCACGTGGCGTATCTCGCCTCGGATAAGCTGGAGGGCAGGCGCACGGGGACGGCGGGCGCGACCGTGGCGGCGCAGTACATCGCGCTGGAGTTTCAACGCTACGGCCTCGGCGGCGACATCAACTGGCCGGCGGGCACGAAGGATCGCCTGAACGCTTACCTGCAAAAGTTCCCTTACGTCTCCGGCGTCGAACTCGGCGCAGGGAACGCGATGACGTTCACGCCGCGCGCGGGCGAGGCGGCGCGGGCGCAGGCGGCGGCGATGTCGCTCGACCTGCGCGTGGGCGAGGATTGGATGCCGCTCGCGTGGAGCGCGAACGCGCGCGTCGAGAGCGCGCCCGTCACGTATGTCGGCTACGGCATCACGGCGGCCGAATTGCAACACGACGACTACGCGGGTGTGGACGTGCGGAACCGCATCGCGCTCGCCTTCACCGGCACGCCCGACGGCGACAACCCGCACGGCAGTTTCGCGCGCTTCGCAGACCTTCGTTTCAAAGCGGCGGCCGCGCGCGACCACGGCGCGCGCGCCCTCATCCTCGTCGCGCGTGAAGAGAATTTTAAGGACGAAAAATCAGCGCGCCTGCGCGTTGACGAGAGCCTCGCCGCGGGCGACGCAGGTCTGCCCGTCGTCGTCATCTCGCGTCAGGCCGCGCGCCGCGCGTTGGAAGCGGCGGCGACGCCGTCCATGACGTTTGAAGAACTGGAGAAGGCCGTCTCTCCCGCGCCGCCGTCGGGAGGGCAGGGCGCGGCGGCGGGCGCATCGCCGCCGGGGCAGGGCGCGTCGAAGCCTGTGGTGCGGCATAGCTTTGCCGCGCCGTTGCGGAATATCGCGTTCGCGATCAACACGGAGATCGTGCGGCGCGAAGCCCCGGCGGCCAACGTCGTCGGGATTCTCGAAGGCTCGGACGCGAAGTTGAAGCACGAAGTCGTCGTCATCGGCGCGCACTACGATCACCTGGGGCGCGGCGGGCAGGGCAGCCTGGCCGCGCGTGAGGGCGAGATTCATCACGGCGCGGATGACAACGCTTCGGGCGTGGCGGGCTTGCTCGAACTCGCGCGCACGTTTGCGAGGGAGCGCAAGTCCGTGCGACGCACGATGATCTTTATCGCCTTCGGCGGCGAAGAGGAGGGCTTGCTCGGTTCGAGTTACTACGTGCGGAATCCGTCGCGGCCGCTCGCGCAGACGGTGGCGATGATCAACCTCGACATGATCGGGCGGATGAACGGGAACAGGTTGATGGTGGGCGGCGTCGGCACGTCGGCCGAGTGGAAGCAGTGGCTCGCGAAGGCCAACCACGGGCTGCACCTCAACGTCGCCGCCGCGCGGGGCGCGAGTTCGCCGGAAGAGGAAGTTAAGGCGGGCAACTATCCGGTCGTCACCGGCTCGAACGGAGGCACGATCGCCACCGTCGCGCCCGCCGGGCGTTTCGCCCTGACCACGACGGAAGACGGTTTCGGGCCGAGCGATCACGCGTCGTTCTACGCCAGGCAGACGCCGGTGCTCTTTTTCTGGACGGGCACGCACGAGGATTATCACAAGCCTTCGGACACGGCCGACCGCATCAACTACGAAGGCGAACTTCGCATCGTCTCTTTCATCAGAGACATCGTGCGCTCCGTGGACGCGAGCGATGCGCGACCGACGTACACGCTCGCTAAATCGGACGCGGCGGCGGGGCGTTCCACCGGCTTCCGCGTCTACCTCGGCACGATCCCGAATTACGCCGAAGGCGGCAGCGACGGCTTGAAGCTCGACGGCGTGCGCGAAGACACCCCGGCGGCGAAGGCGGGCTTGAAGGCGGGCGACGTGATCGTCAAGTTGGCCGGGCGCGACGTGCGCAACGTCTACGATTACACTTACGCGCTCGGCGAGATGCGCGCCGGGGTCGAATACGACGTGGAAGTGATGCGCGGCGGCGAGCGTCTGAAACTGAAGCTGACGCCCGCGGCGAGGAAATAGCCGAAGGGAAAAGGGGAAAGGGAAAAGGGGAAAGGGGTAAAGGGGAAAGGATAAAGGTAAAGAGCCATTAAGCTGCTCCACCTTTACCCTTTCCCCTTTTCCCCTTCTCCTTTTCCCACTCGATATTACCAGCGGGGTTCGCGGTCGCCGCCACCGCCGCCGCCGCTGTTGCCGCCGCGACCGCCGCCATAGCCGCCTCCGCCTCCGCCTCCGCCTCCGTAACCGCCGCCACCGCCGCGACCTCCACCACCGCCATAGCCGCCGCGTCCTCCGCCGCCACCGCCGCCGCCGCGATCCTCGCGCGGGCGGGCTTCGTTGACCGTCAGGGCGCGGCCGCCGAGGTCTTTCCCGTTGAATTGTTCGATAGCGGCGGCCGCGCCTTCCGGCGTCGCCATTTCGACGAAGCCGAAGCCGCGCGAGCGACCCGTCTCGCGATCCTCAATCACGGATGCCGATTCCACCTCGCCCGCTTGCGCGAACAGATCGCGCAGTTCGTCGCCGGTGGTGCGGAAGGAGAGGTTCCCCACGTAAAGTTTCGTCCCCATATCTTTTTCCCTTAAAAGTCGAAGGAAGCCGGGCGTCTTTCAGATCAAGCTGGCGGAGTCTTTCGTAAGACTTCCGCCAAACGGCTCGGCGGCGACACGCCCGCTGCTCTAACACTAACGAGAGCGGCTTCTAACAGATTAACAACCTAACCTCACTCTCTCTTCAGCCTAACGCCGTCGCCGCAGCTCAGTTACGGGCAGGCGCATCACCGTAGATGCGCGAGAGCAGGAGCTTCAAACGGAGAAAAGTATGAACGCAATCGCCGTCGAGCGCAAGAGATAAGTTGTCCCGCGCAACGCCGCTCACGTTCCGCGAAGCGAGAGAACCCCCGCATGATTTTGCTCTTGAAATGCCGGGTGCTTTGTCGCAGAATGTCCGCAGACGAACAAACGAGTTCTTCCGAGCCACGCCTGAACGGCCGCGTTGGGCAAGCGGCTCGCCATTTACCACGCCATTCCGCACGCTTATCGGGGTTATAAGGAATCCGCATACTATGATCGGGCAGACTATTTCCCATTACCGCATTCTGGAACAGATCGGCGAGGGCGGGATGGGCGTGGTCTACGAGGCGGAAGACACGCGGCTCGGCCGGCGCGTCGCCGTCAAAATCCCTTCCGCCGCGCCCGATAGCCATAATCACCACGCGCGCTTTCTGCGCGAAGCCCGCTCCATCTCCGCCCTGAGCCACGCCCACATCGCCACGCTTTTCGACTACGGCGAGACGGACGACGGGCGACCCTTCATCGTCATGGAGTTGGTCAACGGGCGGGAGTTGGGCGACCTGATGCGCGCCGGAGAGTTGTCGCTGGCGCGCGCCATCGAGATCATCGCGGATGTGGCCGAGGCGCTCTCGGAAGCGCACCGCCACGGCATCATCCACCGCGACGTGAAGCCCTCGAACGTCATCATCAACGAGCGCGGCGAAGTGAAAGTGCTCGACTTCGGACTGGCGAAACTCATCACCGACGACCCCGACCTCGACCAGAACGCCGCGACGCTCGCCGGCCTCAAAACGCGCAGCGACGTGATGCTCGGCACGCCGCTCTATCTCTCGCCCGAACAAGCGAAGGCCGTTCCCGTCGATGGGCGCAGCGACATTTTCAGTCTCGGCGCGCTGCTCTACGAGAGCATCGCGGGACGCCCGGCCTTCTCCGGCGCAACCGTCGTCGAGATCGCGGCGCAGGTGCTCCACGTCATGCCGCCGCCGCCTTCGCAATTCAACCGGCTCGTGCCCGCCGAACTCGACCGCATCACCCTGAAAGCCCTCGCCAAGCGTCCCGAAGACCGCTACCAGACGGCCGAAGCGCTCATCGCGGACTTGCGCGCCCTCAGTTTTCACTTCTCCGAGTTGGACGACACGCGCACGCCGAGCATGACCTCTTACTCCATCGGCGCGCATCGCACCAACGCCCATCGCGCCACTTCGCTGACGACGCTCTCGGACAACTTGCGCCGCCCGCGTCTCTCCATCGCCGCCGTGCTGATCGGCATCGTGGTGCTGGCGGGCGTCGGGTGGGGCGCGAGCTGGCTGTTGCGGACGAAGCCGCACGAGCCGTCGAACGACGCGAAGGCCGCCTACGAGTTGGGCACCAATCTGCTGCGCGAGGGCGCGTACTATCAGGCGAGCCGCCGATTGCTGCAAGCCACCAACCTCGACGACAAGTTCGTGCTGGCGCACGCGCGCCTGGCCGAGGCGTTGACCGAACTCGACGACGCCGACGGCGCGCGTGATTCGATGCTGCGCGTCACTTCGCACAACGCCGAACTCGACGCCCTCTCGGAAGTGGACAGGCTCCGTCTCGAAGCGATCCGCGCGACCGTATCGCGCGAATTTCCGCGCGCCGTCGGCGCGTACCAGCAGATCACGCGCCTGTTGCCCGAGCGCGCCGACGTGTATGTCGATCTCGGCCGCGCCTACGAGAAGACGGATCAAGTCAAAGAGGCGATCGAGAGCTACTTCGAGGCCACCAACCGCGACCCGGAGAACGCCACGGCCTACCTCCGCATCGGCATCCTCGCCACGCGCCAGACGAACTCGGCCAGCGCGCTCTCCGCCTTCGACAAGGCCGAACAGATTTACAAAAAGTATGCCAACGCCGAAGGCCAGACCGAGGTGCTCTACCGCCGCGGCTATCTCTCGCGCACCCGCGGCAATCTCAACGAAGCGCAGGCGCAGTTGCAGCAGGCGCTCGACATGGCGAAGACGGGCGGCAACCTGTCGCAGCGCATCAACACGCTGTTGCAGTTGAGCGCGGTCGCCACGAATAAGAACGATCCGGCCGCCGCGCAATCCTACGCGAGCGAGGCGGTCGAACTGGCGCGCGCCAACGGCATGGAGAATTTGGTCGCGCTCAGCCTCGTAGACCTCGGCAACACCTTCCGCGGTCAGGGCAAATACGCCCAAGCCGAAAAATACTTGCAGCAGGGATTGCTCTCCGCCCAGCGGAGCAACGCTTCACGCTACGCCGCCAAGGCGCTCGGCAACCTCGGCGGACTCTACATCCAGCAGGGCAACACCGAGGATGGCATCCGCCACTTGCAGCAGGCGCTCGACTTCTATCAATCGGGCGGCTACCGGAAAGAGATGGCGCAGACCATCGCCCTGCTCGGCCGGGCTAAACGCCAGAAAGGCAACTACGAGGAGGCTCTGAACGCCTTCAACCAGACCATGCAACTCGCCGACCAGGCCACCGACCTCTCGCTCGCGGCGGAGATGCATTCGGAAATCGGCAACGTGCTGCTCCAGCAAGACAAGTACGTGGAGGCCTTGCAGCATTTCGACGAGAGCTACAAGATTTACAAGTCGCTCAACAACGAACTGCGCAGCGCCTACGGCTTATACAATCGCGGCGACGCGCTCTGGCCGCTCGGCCGCTATGAAGAGGCGCGTTCAATGTTTGAACAGGCGCGCGCTATCGCCGAAAAGCCGGGCGGAGAGAATAAAGAGTTGTTGGCCTACATTTGTCTGGCGCGGGCGCACATGGCTTTGAGTCAACGAAATCTCACCGAGGCCAAAACCAAAGCCACGGAGGCGCTTGAGGCGGCGGGCGAACAAAATAAAACGACCTTTGTCGAAGCGCGGCGCGTATTAGGATTAGCGCAGGCGTTTTCCGGCGCGCGCGCCGCCGGCATCGCGACGTGCAGAGACGCACTCGCGAGCGCGCAAGCGGCGGGCGACCCGTGGCTCATCTCCAACGCCCAACTCGCGCTCGCCGAAGCCTTACTCGAAGGCGGCGATGCGAAGGGCGCGCTCTCCGTCGCGCTGGAAGCGCAGGCCAGTTTCGCGCGCTTCGGGCAAAAGGTTTCGGAGTGGCGCGCGTGGTCGGTCGCGGCGCGCGCCAGTCAGCGGGCGGGAAATCTGGAAGCGGCGCGCGACGCCGCATCCCGCGCGGCGAGCTTGCTGGCGGAATTCCAGCAGAAATGGGGGGCAGAAGTTTTCAACGTTTATCAGGCAAGACCGGACGTGCAAGTCGGCCGCAAGCAACTCGGTGAACTCTCCGCCAACGTCCGGTAAACCTGTTTCTTAACTTAACTTCAGCGCGAAAGGAAATACCGACATGAGCGACAGCGAAAACAGACCGCAGGAACCGGAGACGGAAGAGGAAACCTCGACCGCCGATACGGCGTCGGCCGATTCGCCCGACCCCGAAACGACCGAAGGCGACCCCCCGATCATCATTCAAGGCGGCGGTTCTGGAAATCCCAGTTAAGCCGGCACGTACAGGCCGCCACATGCGACGGAGCGCGAAAGATCGGGCGTAACGAACTTCTCACCCTCTCGCGCTTCGTCCTTACTCGTCAACCGTGGCGACGTGATGCGCAAGTTTTTATCGCACCTCACACCGCAAACCTCAACAGACCTCAACTGTATAAGGAGAATGATTATGAGTAACCCTATCCCTCCGCCGTCCGAAGGCGACCCCCCGATCATCATCCAGGGCGGCGGTTCCGTGAACATCACCGTCCCCGCAAACTTCAACGCGCAGACCGGCTCGGGGAGAGATTTCAAGAACGATCACGTTAACCTGATCAGTTTGCAGATCGACGAGAACACGCCGATCCCGCTGAACAAAGACTCGAAGATCACCATCACTTACAAATAACGAAGCGTGCGCAGACAAGGGCGGTTTATTTCACCGTCGCCTCGCCTGCGCGCGCCGAATAAACGAGAGGCGGGCGCGTTCTAGTCGGACGCGCCCGCCTCTCGATCTTTGCGGTAGAGAGCGACGTAGCGCGCGAACGCTTCCGCGGGCGCGCTCTCGCCAATCTCGATCTCCGCGTCGGCCGCGCCGCCGCGCACGCGTCGTTCGCTAAAGGCGGTTTCGGCGATATTGGCGAGCCACCAGAACGTGCCGCGCGCGCCGAGATGTTCGCGCACGCGCTGGAAGATGCGCGGGTAGAGTTTGGCCGTGCGGCCGAGGAGGCTCTTGAGCGCGCCGAACGACATGCGATCCTGAAACAGTTCACGCCGGACGCGCACGTCCAGTTCGTGCAGCGCGGCCATCACGGCATTGAGCGTCTCGTTGACGTTGGCGGGCTGTCCCTGCGGCGCGGGGCGCAAAAATTCCACGAGGCCGGACATCTGCGGCACGCGCGGCGCGGGCGTGTTGATCTCGGAGAGCGCGCGCGCGTCGAGAAGGTCGGCGGCGAGCGCGAGGTCGGTCAGGTGCGTGAGTCGGCGCAGGCCGCGCACGCCCGCACCGGGGCCGGAAAAGGCGAGCGGGCTGATCACGCCCGCCGCATCGCCCGCCAGCATCACGCGATCTTCGGCCGTGCGCGAGCGCGTCTTCGGCCAGCCGCGACGGCTCACGCCCGGCGCGTAGCCGAACAGCGGCCGCCCCACGCGCCACTGCGCGCCCGCCTGTTTGTAGCGCGGCAAGCCCTCGAAGTAGTGCTCGAAGAGGGCGAGCAGAGACTTGTCGGCGGGCGAATCGACGGCGTCGTAAAAAAAGAGACGCGTCGCATACTCGTCGCGCGCCGGGCTGCCCGCGAAGCCTTCCCAGATCAGTTGCCGGTGGTCGCGCGCGTCCTCCGTACTCACCAGAATCTCGCCGACCTTGAAATCGACTCGCCCCGTTCCTTCGCCGCGCGCGAATCCACGCGCCACCGTCCCGACCGAGGGCGCGACGTGCGTGAAGGCGCGTCCGCCGTCGAACTGCCGCGCCACGGGCGAATGCGCCCCCGTCGCATCGACGAACAGCCGCGCCGCGAACAGTCGCCGCCTGCCGCCGCCGCCCGCACCGCCGCCGCGCGCGTCCTCCGTTTCCACGCACACGCGATCCGCCTCCACATAGGCGCGCACGAAGCGCAGATGTTCAAAGAGCGCGGAGCCTTCCCCCGCGCGCGCGCGAACTTTCGCGGCCGCCAGTCCCAGCAACTTGTCGGCGTCAACCGACACGTCGAGCACCTTCTCCATCCACAGCGGCGGCGTCTTCACGCGCGAAGCGGCATCGTGAAACTTGACGAAGCCCGAACGGTAACGATTGAGAACCGCTCCCTCGATCTCGGCTTTCGTAAACAGCCCGGCGCGTTCAAACTCGCCGAGTTCTTCGTCGGACAAATTCCAGGCGCGCCCGCCGCCCTCGCGCCCGATCATTCCGGCGTCGAAGACCATCACGCGGCGTTTGAACCCGGAGGCCAACACCGCCGCGTGCAGCAACCCGAGCGTGCCGCCCGCATAAATAATCTCGAATTCGCCCTCCACCGCCAGACCGGCGGGCGGCGCGCCGCGCACCACCGCTTCGCGCGCCGCGCGTTGCTGGTTCTCCAGCGTCTCCTGCCAGCGCGTCTCCGTCCGCCAGATACGCCGCAGGTAGTTTTCACGGTCGCCGAGCGCGCCGAAGTTCGCCACCGTCAGCGGGTAACGCTCGCGAAAATATTTGAGGTCGGGCGCGGGCGTGAGCGATGCCGCGCCGGGCGTAGTCGTGGCGGAAGTCATACGAAAAACGGAATCCTTCTGGATGGAATTTTGGGAGCGGAAACTCTAGCGCGCCCCCGTTACAAATCAATCACTAAAGCATGAACTGTTCACCCGCGTCGCCCGCGCGTGAGCAGGCTGATGACGGCGACGAACAACGCCGCGCCGATGATCGACCAGACGACCGGAAAACTCTTGCCCCCGACCGGCAACATCAGCAACTCCGGCAGCCCCAACTGCCGCGCCAGCCACATCCCCAGAATCGCGCCGATGAAACCGAGCGCGATTGAGACGAGACAGCCGCCGCGCGAAAAACCGCTGATCGCCTGCCCCAGCGCGCCGCAGACGCCCGCCACCAGCAACAAGATCAGCAAATCAAGCAATGTCATGGCCTTCCACCTCGTGTTTTAATTAAACGTTAAAAGCGGCGCGCAGTTTCTTCTTTCCAATTCGCGCGATTGTCCATATAATCGTTCGTGGCCGGGAGAATTGACAGGGCCACACACCCGTCGGAAGTTGTAGCTCGCGTTTGACGCCCCAGACCCTCATTAAATTTTCAACAGAGTTCAGGAGATTTTACCAGAGATGCGCAAACTGTTTCTCGCCACCATCGTCATCATCGCCACTTTCAGCGTCGCCGCGGCGCAGGATGCGGCCTCTTCGTCGCCCGCTCAGAGCGACATCCCCAACATGGGCAAAGCGCCGACCCAGCCGAACGGTATCGGCCGACTCGACGCGCGCGTCGTTGACCAGGCCGGAAACCCCGTGCGCGGCGCGTCGCTCAAACTCGAATCCGAACGCACCGACGGCTACTTCTGCGAGTCCTGGAACTCGTCGGACGAACGCGGCGTCTCCGTGCTGCCGCCGCTGCACATGGGCAACCTCAAGTTGATCGTCAAAGCCAAAGGCTACGAGACGCAAAAGATCAACGTGCCCACCGAGAGCCTCAACGAACCCTTCCGCGTCACGCTCGTCAAGAAAAATTAGACCGGGCGGAGCGTCCACGCGAGTTGATCTTGCGCGAAAGGCGCGCGGGCGAAGTGAGAAACTTCGCCCGCGCGCCTTTCGCGTGCGCCGCGCCTTTAAATTTGCCCGTCCGGCCGCTGCCGCGATCCATCGCCTGAAACTTCTTCGGCCTCCCCTCGGAAAACTCTCACGCGATTCGTTCCGACACCTGCCGGGACAAACGCGGGCATCACCCGCTCTCGACGGTGAGGGCTTTTTCACACGACGCGATTTTTCAAGATTGAAATGTTCTGCCTCATCCGCTCGTCGTCTTCAGCCGTCAGGGAAGGCTCGGAGAGCAGCCGCTCGAACATCGAGAGGCTCTCGGCATTCCTGCCCAACTCGGCCAGGTAGCCGGCCTTGCGTTCGGCGGCGAAGTATCGCCCGTGGACGCGCTCGTAGTTGATCGCGCGGTCGTACCACGCCAGCGCGTCCGAGTCCTGTCCTTTCAACCCGAAGATGATCCCCATGTTGACGCACACGATTGTCTTATGAAAGTCGTCGAGTTCGCATTCGATGAGCGGCCTGAGGACGACTATCGCGTCGTCGTGTTGGGAATTCTCCACGAGGCGCGCCGCCAAAAAGAACGACTGGTCGAGATGTTCGGTTTGCATAAGAATTACGTCCTCGCGTTTCAGGCGATGCGCAGGTGTGCAAAGACGCGCGGCATCGAGCGGTGCCACGAGCCGTGCCAGTTGCGAAGCAGGATGTCGGCGGGAGAGACTTCGTCCGCGACGACTTGCTGGCGCAGCACGTCCAGGTAAGGCAACTCTTCCGGGGCGACGCGGCGCAAGCCTTCTGTGGCGAGCGCGATCGATTCTTTGGCGAGCGCGAGCACGTCAACCCCGGCGGCGCGCGCGGCGAGCGCATCGCGGGCCACGGCGGCGCGAAGTTCGAGCGCATCGTCGGCGTCGAGATCGGGCGCGAGGCGAAGGGCGAGCGCGAGCGCGTCGGGACAGTAGAGCAAGCCTTTCCAGTATGCTTGGAAGGCGAGGGCGTGGGCGAGCGAGCCGCAATCCGCGCTACGCAGTTCGAGATACTGTTTGAGGCGCGCGTCGGTGAAGATGGTGGTGAGATGGTCTGCCCAGTCGCCGAAGACGGGCGCGAGCGCATCGGTTCCGCGCGCGAGGAAGTCGCTGAATTTCATGCCCGTGGGAGCACCGTCGTAGCTTCCGCCGCGTTGCGCAAAGAGCATCGGCACGTTGAGCGCGTAGGCGATGAAGGAGGCGGGCGAGAAAGAGTTGTAGCGCAGCGCGGGCGGCGAGATGCCGGTGCGGTCGGCGTCGGTCGAGAGCCAGGCGGCGGCGCGCGTGGATTTGTAGCCGGAGAGGCGGCCGTTCTCGAAGGGCGAATTGGCGAAGATGGCCGTGGCGATGGGCGCGAGCCGATTGCCGACGAGAAACTTGCGCGCGAGGTCGGCTTCCCCGTCATAGTCGAGATTGGTTTGCACGGCGCAGGTGCGCGTCATCATGTCCCAGGCGCGCGCGCCGCGCGTGGCGAGATAGGGGCGCATCACGTCGTAGCGCAGCTTGGGAAACCAACGCTGCTCGTCGAGCGTGCAGAGCGGGTCGAAGCCGACGGCGAGGAAGACGAAACTATCCGCTTCGGCGATCTCGTGCAGGCGCGCGAGGTAGCGCGTGACTTCGCGTTCGACATCGGCCAACTTCCGTTGCGGCGCGCCGGAGAACTCGACCTGCCCGCCCGGTTCCACCGTCAGCCGACTCATCCCCCCGGCGTTCGCTTCGACGAGCGTGCGCCCCTCGTAGACGAGATCGGCGGACGCGGGCGCGAAGCCCGCCAGCACGCCCTGCACCTGCGCCGGGTTCAGTCGCGCCGGTTTGCCGCCGCGCGCGTCGTAGCCGAAGAGTTCAAACTCGATGCCGCACATCCACTCGGCGGCGGGCTTCGCGCCGCGCCGCAGGTTCTCCTCGAAGAGTGAGACGGAGGATTCGTCGATCGCATCGGTCAGCGACGGGAAGCGATTGACGACGGGCGCGGGCGTCGCTTCGAGAGGCCGGGCGGCGGCCGTGTCGCCCGACACGCGCTCGCCCGTCGCTTCTTCGCTGAGTTGATCGTGGGTCATACGGGAAACCGGGAGTCCTTGCTAGCGCGCGACGAAGAGATTGCTGCTGAAACGCCCGGCCGCATCCGTCCACCGGCGCGTACAGGCAAAGCCCGTGTGCGCGGCCAGCGCGTCGAGTTCCTCCGGGTCATACTTGTAGGAGTTCTCCGTGTGAATGCGCTCGCCCTCGGCGAAACTGATCCGCAAGTCGAGCTTGGGCAGGCTGACGACCTGCGCGCGCCTGCTCTCGATGTAGATTTCGACGCGCCCCGCCTCTTCTTGATAAATGGCGACGTGACGGAAGGCGCGCGGGTCGAAGTCGGCGTCGAACTCGCGGTTGAGGCGCACGAGTTGGTTGAGGTTGAAGGCGGCGGTCACGCCGAGCGCGTCGTCGTAGGCGGCTTCCAGCGTGGCGCGGTCTTTCTTCAAATCCGCGCCGAGCAGGAGCGCGTCGCCGTCGCGGAGCGCCTGGCGCAGCGCGAGCAAAAATTGACGCGCGCCGTCGCGGTCGAAGTTGCCGATGTTCGAGCCGAGAAAGAGTGCGAGCAGGCGTTGGCCGCGCGCTGCGCGCTCGCCCCGCAGGCGCAAGAGCGCGGCGTCGTAATCGCTGGCGTAAGCCTCTATGCGGAGCGCGGGGTAAGACTGGAGCAACGCCTGCGCGCTCGCTTCGAGGGCGGAGACGGAGATGTCCACGGGAAGATAGTGCAACTCCGTCTGGCGTGCGAGGAGGGCTTCGATGATGCGGCGCGTCTTGGTCGCGCTGCCGCTGCCGAGTTCCAGAAGGGAGAGCGGCGCATCGTCCGGCGCGGCGGCGGCGGCGACGATCTCAGCGGCATGGCGGGCGAGGATGTCGTTTTCGGCGCGCGTCAGGTAATACTCGGGCAGGAGGCAGATGGCGTCGAAGAGCAGGCTTCCGAGTTCGTCGTAAAAATATTTGGGGAAGAGTTGCTTCGGAGCTTTGCCGAGGCCGTCCGAGACATCGCGGGCGAAGGCGGCGCGGGCGTCGGCGGTGTCGAGCCGGTGGAGGCGCAGGCGTGCGGCGTGGAGGTCGGCGGCGGTGGGCGGCATCATCGTGGAGATTCTTCGTTTCGCGTGTCGGTCGCGGATTCTCGAACGGAATCCGCAAAGTTTTGCTCGATGCCCTTTGCCCCGGTTCGTTCGTTTCGCATGCTATCATAACTTGTCAAAGTTCACTGTCAACCGATGAGGGAATGAGTTTCAGGTTTCAGGTTTCAAGTTTCAGGACTGAGGTTCTGTGGTCTTTAACTTGAAACCTGAAACCTGAAACCTGAAACTTTCTTTATGATGAACGAGCAGGCCGCGCAGATCGCGCAGATGTTGGAGGCGACGCGCGCCGTCACCATGAGATTGTTCGACCTGGCGGCGCGCGAAGCGGATTTACACGAGAGTCCCGGCGGCGGTTTTCGCCCGGTCATCTGGCATCTCGCGCACATCGGCGTCTTCGAGGCCTACTGGATTCTGCAAAAAGCGAAGGGCGACGATGCGCCCGACGCGCGCTACGAACGCATCTTCGACCCCATCGCCACGCCGCGCGAAAACTCGATTCATCTCCCCACGCGCCGCGAGATGGAACTCTACCTCGCGCGCGTCAGAAGCGCGACACTCCGTTATCTTGAAGACGCACGCTTCGACGAGTCCGCATCGCCGCCTCAGTCGCCGCTGCTGCGCGACGGTTACGTCTTCCAACTCGTTCTCGAACACGAGCGGCAGCACCAGGAGACGCTGGCCTACCTCCTGCACATGCTCGACCCGGCGAAGAAGCGGCGCGCCACCGCGCCCGACGCGAGCGCATTGCAGGTCGGCGCGCACGCGTCGCCGCCCCTGCCGCCTGTCTCGCGTGGCGACATGGTGAGAGTGGAGGCGGGCGAGTTTCTATCGGGCGCGCCGTGGCGGATGTTCGTCTACGATAACGAACTGCCCCCGCACACGGTCGCGCTCGACGCTTTCAAAATCGACCGGCTCTTGACGACCAACGAAGAGTACGCGCACTTCATCGCGGAGGGCGGCTACGAGCGGCGCGAGTGGTGGGATGAAGAGGGCTGGGGGTGGCGCGAGCGCGAGAACTGGACGCGGCCGTTCTACTGGTTGCCGCAGAACCCCGACGGCGACGGCGACGACGGCGCGCGCCGTTGGAGCGTGCGCACGATGTTTGCAGAGGGCGCGCTCAAGCCGGAGCATCCGGTGGCGGGCGTGAGTTGGTACGAAGCGGCGGCCTATGCGCGCTTCGCCGGAAAGCGGCTGCCGACGGAGGCCGAGTGGGAGAAGGCCGCGTCTTGGGACGCCGGCAGCGGGCGCAAACGCCTCTTCGCGTGGGGCGATGATGCGCCCGCCGACGCGCACGGCAATTTCGATCTGCGTTATTGGGACACCACCCCGTCCGGCTCTTTCCCGGCGGGCGCGAGCGACGCCGGTTGTCTCGACATGACGGGCAACGTCTGGGAATGGACGAGCGACCCGTTCGCCGGTTATGAGGGTTTCACGGCCTACCCCTACCCGGAATATTCCGAGGTGTGGTTCGACGGCGACCACCGCGTTCTCAAAGGCGGCTCGTGGGCGACCCACCCGTCGATTTTGCGCACTTCCTTCCGCAACTTTTTCCGACGCCACTTCCGCATCGGCTTCGCCGGAATCCGCTGCGCCGCGGACGCTTAAATTGCGCTCAGGTCAACGCAGCATCCGGCGCAGCGCGTGGCCTTGAGCGGGATGGTTGAAAGGCAGCGCGGGCAGTCTTTGGTAGTCGGCGCGGCGTCGGTCGCCTGTCTGCTCTTGAGGTGGTTGACGTAGCGGACGATGAGGAAGACGACGAAGGCGACGATGAGGAAGGTGATGATGTCGTTGATCAGTTGGCCGTAGGCGATGACGGGGACGGCGTCGGCGCGAGCGGCGGCGAGGCTCGCCGGGCGCGGCTTGTCCGAGAGGTTGAGGAAAAGGCCGGAGAAGTCCACGCCGCCGAGCAACATGCCGATGGGCGGCATGATCACGCCGTCAACGAGCGTCGTGATGATCTTGCCGAAGGCCGCGGCGATGATGACGGCGACGGCGAGGTCTATGACGTTGCCGCGTTTGATGAACTCTCTGAACTCTCTGAACATGTGGAGGCTCCGTAAGTTTCCCCTGAAGGCGCGCGCGGGGCGGAGGGGAGAATGGGGTCGTGCGGCGTGGTTTCTATTGTATTTGCGCGGCAAAGTCAAATTCAGCCCGCCGCCGCACGCGCCGCGTTGCCGCCACGGTCGTCGGCGGCTCGCCTGTTTGGCTTTCCGCGCCGCCTTACATTAAACTCCCGACAGCTTCAATCAACTTTCAACGGCCGAGAGATTCTGATGAGTGAACTGCGAGAACAACGCTGGTCGGTCGTGAGCGAACGCGGCTGCGAGGCGTCGGGCGTGAATTACGAAGACGCGGCGGGGTTGGTAGGTCGCCTGCGCGCCGACAAGATTCACGGCCTCTGCATCATCAGCGACGAAGCCGCGCGCCGCTACGTCTCGAACCACAACGGCGCGGCGGCGGCGAGGCTTCATGCGACGGACGCAACGCCCGCCGCCACGCCGCCCGCCGCCGCGACGCCCGCCAAAAAGCGCGCCCCGCGCCGCAAAAACGCGAAACTCTCCTGAGCAAAATTCAACAGCCCTGAAATTCAAAAGCCGCTTCGTGCCAACGCGATTAAGTTCGCTTTACGCGCGCACGCGGAAGTCCGCGACGAGCGGCAAGTGGTCGGAGGCGACGAGCGCGGTCAGACTTTTGTGCAAGGTTAATTGCCGAAGTTCGAGCGCGGGGTCGAAGTAGATGTGGTCGAGATGAACGAGCGGGAGCGCGCCGGGATAGGTGCGCGCGCTGCGCAGGTGCGTGCGCAGGTCTGCGCTCTGGAGTTGCTCGGTCAGGAGCCGGGTGGCAAGACCTTTCGTCCACTCGTTGAAGTCGCCGAGCACGATGCGCGCGCCCGTCAGTTCCGCGCTGCCGAGTATGCGGTCGCCGACGAGTTGGCGCGCCTGATGCCGACGCTCGATGTAGGCCGTGCCGAGATGCACGTTGAAGAGGTGGAGGAGCCGCCCCGCGCCTCCTGCCGCCGCCGCCTCGCCCGTCTCGATGTCCACGCGCAGGCAGCCGCGCCGCTCGCGCCCGCGCCAGGTGATGTCGTAGTTATGCACGTGTCGCCACGGTAGACGACTGAGGATGACGTTGCCGTATGCGCCGCCGGAGAGCCTGCGGTTCTCGCCGATGCAGTAATCATAGCCGAGTTCTTCGGCGATGAAGCGCGCCTGATCCATCTCGCGCGCCCCGCCGCCCACGCTCAACACCTCTTGCAGCGCGATGATGTCGGCATCGAGTTCGCGCAACACCGACGCGATGCGCGCCGGGCGCACGCGCCGGTCGAGGCCGCGGCATTTGTGTACGTTGTAAGTGACGATGCGCATAACACAGAGGTCAGAGGTCAGAGGTCAGAGGTCAGAAAGAATCAGTTTCGTCTTCACTGATCTCTAACCTCTAGCCTCTGACCTCTGTTCTATTGTTGCCTCTCCAGGAGCATCCCGAACAGTTCGTGGGCGCGTTCGAGGATGGGGCGGCGTTGCCATTCTTCGTAGGAGACGGGTTTGCTCTCGGCGCGGTCGCGCTCGAAGTCTTCGGTGATGCGCGCGGCGAGGCTCGCGTCGCAGGCGGCGAGGTTCACTTCGTCGTTGAGACCGAAGGAGCGGTTGTCGAAGTTGGTCGAGCCGACGATGCTCCAGACGCCGTCAACGACGAGCGTCTTGGCGTGCATCATCGTCGGGGCGTACTCGTAAATCTTCGCGCCCGCCGCGAGCAGGTCGCCGTAGAGGCGGCGGCTGGAGTTGCGCGTCAGCGCGTGGTCGCTTTTCTGGCCGGGGACGACGATCTGTATCTCGACGCCGCGCTCGCGGATGGCGCGCACCATCTCGGCGCGCGCGCTGCGGTCGGGCAGAAAGTAGGGCGTCGTGATGAGGACGCTCTTTTGCGCGGAGGCGAGGAGCATCTGGAAAAGTATGCGCGCGCGCGTGGAGCGTCCGGCCGAAGGCGAACTGTTGACGACGAGCGAGGGCGTCGAGTGCGCGGCCTCGCAGAGCGGGAAGTATTCCTTTGCCGCCAGTATCTCGCCCGACGCTTCGAGCCAGTTCTCCGCGAACGTCGCCTGCAGGTTCGCCACCGCGTCGCCCTCGACGCGAAACATCGAATCGCGCCAGCGCGGATGATCCTTAACGGGGTAACGCCAGTGGTCTGCGACGCCCGCGCCGCCGACGAAGGCGATGCGCCCGTCAACGATGAAGAGTTCGCGGTGCGTGCGGTTGTTGATGCGCGGCAGCGTGTACCAGCGAAACGGGTGATACCAGCAGACGCGCCCGCCCGCCGCGCGCAATTCTTTGAAGTAGCTGTCCCATGAGGCGAAGCTGCCGATGGCGTCGAGCACGAGGTTGACGCGCACCCCGGCGCGCGCGCGCTCAGTCAAAACTTCGATGAACTCGTCGGCCACCCGCCCCTTCTGAAAAATGTAAGCCTCGATGTTGACGTTGTGCTCGGCGCGGCGGATGGCGTCGAGTTCGGCCGCGTAGTAATTCTCGCCGTTGGTGAAAACCTCAATCGCGCTGCGGCGCGTGACTTGAGCGTCGGTGAGGGCTTCGAGGATGCGCAGGAACTCGGGCGAGTCGGGCGCGCAGGCGGCCGGCTGCGTGATCTTGTAATCCAAGCCCGGCTCGAACAGCGCGAGGAACAACAGCAAACTCTGCGCGGCGATGGCGATAATGGCGATGACGAGAAAGGTGTTCGAGTCCACGGGTTCAGTTAAAAAACTCAGGCCGGGAATTTTAAACTAAAGCTGCGCGAGGAAAGTTTACGCCACCAAGTATAGCTTATTACTGGCTATCTTTTCCCTCTCTTCTTACTCGTTTTATTAGCTGTCTCAGCTTTAACCTTCGGCGGGCGTCCTACTTTTCGATTTTCAACCAGCTTCAAATCCTCCTCTCTGATCATCAGCGAGCCGCCGAACTGCTCGGCTGGCAAGCGTCCGTCTCTAACCAACTGTTGAACGCGTCGAACGCTCACGCCTAGCTGCCCCGCCGCCTGTGCCGTCGTCAATATCGCCATATGCAATTTTTATACACTCAGCGAAACCCTTCGTCAATGCGAAGAAAATTGTTGACTAATATTTCGTATTTGCGTATAGTTTCTTCACTGCCAAAGTAAAAGGGCTAGAGAGTGAGCGTTACTTTCGACGGCAATCGCTCATTCTTAGCCCTACACCAGTATCACAGGTTAAGGAGCTACTGATGCGAAAAGATAATAGCACGCGCATGTCACCCGCCCGCCCGCGCCGAGAGCCGGATTTCGACGAACCGATCAGGCGTTGGTCAACTTTGCCCGTCAGTCAAGATCGGGCGCGCGAGTTGGTAGATGCGTTCACAAGATACGATGACGGCGACATGATCGACGCTTTGATTCAGTTGATCTGTGGCTTAGCTCCCCCGCCCGCGCCTGACGAGCAGGAGGATTTGGACGAGCGGCGTTTGGCGGGGACGGCCGCGTTGGAGCGCGCCTTTACCTATACGCGGCGGGCGCATAATGAACTCGGCGCATACGTCGTTGAATTGAAGTGCGGAGAGTGGGGATAAGAGTCCGAGCCATGCGGCTCATTGACGGCGCCGCATCTACATCGGGAGGTCGCCGCCGCCGAGGGCGCGCTTCTTCGGGGGCGGCGCGGTGGCCGTGGCTTCCAGTTTTCCCTGACCGCCGAAGCCGTCGTTGACCTTCGCCTCCATGACTTCAAACGTGAGCGAGAGTTTGCCCTCGTTGTCGGTGAACTGCCCGCGGGCGCGCAGCGGGTAGCGCGGCGGCGGGACGAACGAGCCGGGGTCGAGACGCGTGAGCGAGAGCGCGCCTTCAGGCGTGACCAGGCCGGTCGCCGCGTCTTTCAGTTCATATCTCCCGTTTGCGCCCGCGCCGGTCAGGGCAAAGAACACGGTCGCGAGTTGCCCGTGGCGCATAATGCGCAGGTCGCCCGCGAGCTTGGAATGTTCCCGGCCACCGGCGAAGCCGCCGATGCGCGTGAACTCGCCCGCGCCCACCGCGTAGGGGCGCGCGGCCTCCTGCCACGTCGCATCGAGCGCGAGCGTGAGCGGGCTTTCTTCGTCAACCGAAACGGAGACGATGCGAAACGCGGAAGTGAGCGCCATCGTGGTGATGGCGTCTTTCGCCGGCGACTTCTCCGAGACGCGCAGGCTGCTCGCCTCCCCCGCGCCACCGCGCGTGATGCGCACCGCGTAACCGCCGCTGCGCCGCTGGCCGAGAAAGGCCGCGACCACGGCGTTCGACTTGAAGAACTCCGCGGCGAGTTCCGGCAGCTTGTCGTGCAACAGACGCAGGGCGGCGTAAGTCCGCGCGTCGCGCGCGACGACGACGAATGGTTCATTGACGGAACTGTAGCCGCCCGCCGCCAACTCTTTGATCTCGCCTTCAACTTTTGTTTCCAAATTTTCCTCCCCCGCCAACACGGGCGATGGCGTCGCCGTCGCGGGCGGCGTCGTCTGCGCTTTCGCTTTAGACTGTCCGCCCGCAGCGGTTGCGCCCTCGCGCGTCTCGACGGCGCACGCGCTCGCCCCCGTCGCGTTCAGGCCGAGCGTGGTGAGCATCAGCGCGATGCCAAACATGTTTCCGGTCATCTTCATTTGCACTCCGTTGCCGGGCTTCAAGCCCTGCGTGTCCAAAAGCGGTGAGTTTGACGGAACGAACGCGCGCGGGAGAGGGCGCGTCCGGTGCGGGTCGAAATGCGCCCGCCCGAGTTGTGATTCAAACGCCGCCGTAATGTTTGCCCGCCTGATTCTAACAAAGGTTCGGGTATTTGGAGCGCGCGGCCGCCGCCGTGGCTGAACACGCGGGCGATTTTCGGTTACACTGTGCCTCGGGCGACGTGAAGCGCGACAGGAGCAAAAGCGATGTCAACAGTTGAAGAGAAACCGGCTTTAATCTGCGAACGCTGCGACAAGGAGTGCGCGCGCATGAGCGAATCGAGAGAGGCGGACGACCGGGTTCGACACGTCTGCTGGTCGTGTCTCTATCGCACGGAGAAGCGCGTCAACGTCAAAGAGCGTTGGCAGAGATCGCGTCGCGGCTAGGCGCGTCGGGGAACGCGTCCGGCCGCCTTCCGCGAAGGAGCGCGGCGGGGCTACTTGGCGAGCCTGGCGGGTGATGGTAATTCCAGGCGGCGCAGCGTGCATGACAAAGACTCGGCGCGCACCCGGCGTTTGCACAGGGGCGACGCGGGCGGCGTTTGTCGCATCTGATACTGGACGCATGCGTTCCGCCGGGGCTTCGGCGAAGACGACGACAATTCGTGCGGTCAATCGGCAGAGTTGATTGGTAAAACGCCGCGGCGGTTATGCGGAGCAACGGCGGCAGCCCAAATTCTCACCAGACCAATCTTCTGTAGTTTATTGTTTTTGGTTTCTTTCAAACTGTAGGAGAATTTTTCGATGCGTATGAAGCGTAATTTCTCCCGGCGCGGGGTGAATGCTTTCCTCCTCGTGCTGGCTCTGTCCGTCGCCTCCTTCGCGCAGTCCGCGCAAACATCCTTTTCCGACATCAAGATCAAAAACTTCGGCCAGATGGACGAGCGTTTCTACCGTGGGGCGCAGCCGAAAGAAGCAGACTACCCGAGCCTCGCCGCGCTCGGCATCAAGACCGTCATCGATCTGCGCGACGACGCGCAGGCTTACGAGAAGCCCGCCGTGGAAGCTCTCGGCATGCGCTACGTCAACATCCCGATGAGCGACAAGGACTACCCGCGCGAGGAACAGATCGAGGCGTTTTTGAAACTCGCCAACAACCCGGAGACCGGCGCGTTCTACGTCCACTGCGCGGGCGGGCGTCATCGCACGGGGGTGATGGGCGCGGTCTATCGTTTCACCAGGTACGGCTGGAACTACGACCGGGTTTACCGGGAGATGAAAGACTTCGACTTCTACACGCGCTGGGGACACGGCGACATGAAAAAGTATGTGCAGGATTACTCGCAGCGCATGCACGCGACGCACGCCGCACCGGCGGCGTCGATGACGCACGCGCCCGCTTTGAAATAACTTCAAGTCGCGCTCAATGAAAAACCGTGGCCGCTTCACTCGGAAGCGGCCACGGTTTTTTTCGTCCTGATTTTCTACGACGCCCGCGAAGTCTATTGATAGATTTGATTGCCCGTGCCCTTCGTCTGTTCCCATTCAATGCCCTCGATGTGCTGCGGGTCGGACGACATGATCTCTTCGCTCATTTCGTCGGTGCTGATGTTGAGATTCATGTTCAGGAAATAGACGATGCAGCCGACGGGTTCTTCGGCGTCGGAAGGATCGAGTTGGCGCAGTTCGACGTTGAACCTGTGCCGCCGGAAGATTCGCAGGAGCGTCTCCTGCGTGCGCGTCGTGTCGCGCGTCTTCACCGTCACGAGGATGGGGCGCACGACCTGCCCGAGTTCGTAGTGTTCGAGCACCCAGAGCAGCGGGAAGACGAAGACGGAGAGCGTGAGCGCGAGTTCCCAACGGCCGACGCCCGTCGCCAAACCGATGGCGAGGCTGATCAGCAGAACGGTCACTTCCTTCGGGTCGCGGATGTTCGTGCGGAAGCGGACGAGCGAGGCGGCGGCGAAGATGCCGAAGGCGCGCGCCGCGCTATCGCCCACGATCATCATCAGCGCGGAGGCCACGACGGCGAGCAGGATTTGCGTCTGCGCTACGTAAGGGTTGCGCGGGAGCGAGGGCACGCCGCGGCGCGGGCGGAAGGCCAATGCCGCCACGAGCAGCGCGGCCAGCGCGAGCCGCACGATAATGCGCGGGATCACCACCGTCCAGCTTTCGGGCGGCGCGTTGGGGCCTGCTTTAATATCGTCCGCGCCGAAAAGCATCGAGATGACGGAGTCGTTGTTACCGCCGTCACCGCCGCCGTTGCCGCCTTCGGCGCGCGGCGGCGTGTCGGTTTGAGAGCGAGCGGTTGCCGGAGCCGGAGCGGGCGCGTAGGCGGTCGGCGCGGGCGCGTCGTCGGGCGGGGTCTGGGTCGAGCTTTGGGCGGGCGAGTCGGCAGCAGCGGTTTCCTGCGTCGGCGTCCCGGCGGCGGGAGGGTTGTTCGCATTGTTGCCGCGCGACATCAGGAACGCGACGAGGCCGAATCCGAGAAGCGCGGCGAGCACTCCGACAACGAGAGTCTTCTGCTGGTTTCTTCTGAGCATGTCACCTTAACTTTACTACGCCCGCCGCTCAAAAAGCGACGGGCGTTGTTGCGAACGATGCGAACTACTTCGGCGAGGACGGCCGCCCCTCAGGATTCCGCCGGCGGGAGATTGACGAGTTCGTTGATGCGCGCGCGCACCGCGCTCGTCAACAAACCCACTTCCTCTTGATTATAGTTGGCCGCGCGGAAGGCGTCGCTGAGTTGCTGGTCGCTGAGGCGCGAGAGCAGCCCCGCGATCCATTGCACGTCGCCGACCGAGATGTCCTCGAAGGTGTCCTGCTTCTTGCCGCCGTAGTGGAAGAAGACGCGATCCTTGTAGACGTGATCGACGAACTTCGACCCGGCATAATCTTCAGGGTTGTTGCGGCTGCGCTTCAACGCCCAGAGCGGCCCGCTGCCGATCTTGCCGAATGTCGCGCCGAGGTCGCTGACGATGTAGTGCAGTTCGCTCTGTCCCTCGGGGGTGACGACGTGGAGAATCCCGTTGTTGTCGTCCTTGATGTCCCAGTTGTTGAGCAGGAGCATCATCACTTTCAAACCCTGAAACTCGCGCTTGCCGCTGAAAGGGTTTTTATCCCACAGCCACGGGTCGAGCCGCTTGATGTCTTTCGACCGCCCTTCCAACCTGACGTTTTCGTAAGTGCCTTTCGGCGTGCCGGGGATGGTCACGCTCGGCGCGAGATAGTTGATCTCCGTGACGTAACCGACAGCCCACAGCAGGCGCACGGCCGCCGCCTCCGACTGCGCTTCGCGGCTGACTTTCGCCACCCACTCGCGCCCCGCCGCGTCCTTCACGCGATACTTCTCGGAGAAGCCGCCTTCCACTTTCTCGATCAAGGTCAGACTCGACAGGTCGGGCTTTCCCGCTTCGCCGCCGGAACCGAGAAACAGATCACGGGTCGCGATGTCCGTCGGTTCGCGCCACATGACGGGCGTGCCCGTGGGCATCGGCTTCTTCGCCTTCTTCGCTTTTTTCTGGACGGCGAAGGCCGTCGTCGAGAGTCCGAGCGCGATGACGATGAGAGCGAGCATCACCGCGCGAAAATTACTCTTTCGAAACATGCTGTCACACCTCTCGGGTAAATGAATTTTAACGTCCGCGCTTTAAAGCTGAACGTCCATGAAATGTAGCTGGCTATCGAACCGCTCCTCGCCCTCGGCGGGCAGGATGCGTTCGTAAGAGCCGTCGGGCAGGAGCCGGCGCGCCTTCACGTTGTCGCGCAGGTAGGCGGCCAGAATCACGTCCTTGAAATGACGGCGCAGCCGCGCATCGTGGACGGGCACGACGACTTCGACGCGCCGGTTGAGATTGCGCGGCATCCAATCGGAACTGCCCGTGTAAAACTCCTCGTCGCCGCCGTTCGCGAAATAAAAGAAGCGACTGTGTTCGAGGAAGCGGCCGACGATGCTGCGCACCGTGATCTTCTCCGATAGCCCGGCGACGCCGGGGCGCAGCATGCACACGCCGCGCACGATGAGGTCTACGCGGACGCCCCCCTGCGACGCGTCGTAGAGCGCGCGGATGATCTCGATGTCGGCCAGCCGGTTGATCTTGATGACCATGCGCGCGGGGCGGCCGGCGCGCGCGTGCTCGGCCTCGCGCCCGATGAGCGCGAGCATGCGCTCGCGCATGTTGACGGGCGCAACCATCAATTGCCGGTACTCTTTCTGGCGCGAATAGCCGGTCAGGTAGTTGAAGAGTTCGGAGGCGTCGGCGCCGATCTCTTCGTTGACGGTGAAGAGTCCGATGTCCGTGTAGGCGCGCGAGGTGTCGGGGTTGTAGTTGCCCGTGGCGATGTGAACGTAGCGGCGCATCGAGTCGTCTTCGCGGCGCACGACGAGCGCGAGCTTGCAGTGGGTCTTGAGTCCCATCAACCCGTAGACGACATGGACGCCCGCCTCCTCCAGGCGTTGCGCCCATTCGATATTGTTCTCCTCGTCGAAGCGCGCTTTGAGTTCGATGATGGCGGTCACCTGCTTGCCCTGCTCGCTCGCCTCGATGAGCGACTGCGGGATGGGCGAGTTGTGACCCGTGCGGTAGAGACAAATCTTGATGGCCGCGACGTTCTCGTCGTGCGCGGCGGCGGCGATGAAATCCGTGACGGGCGCAAACGAGCTATAGGGATGATGGAGCAGGATGTCCTGCTCGCGGATCGCGTCGAAGATGGAGAGGCGCGGGCGACGCAGCGCGACGGGCGTCTGCGGCTTGAAGGCCGCGTCTTTCAACTCGGGACGGTCGAGCTTGTAGAGCCTCATCAAATCGGGCACGTTCAAGGGGCTGCCCGCGCGGTACACGTCTTCGGCCTCGACGCCGATCGACTCGGTGAGATACCGCGTCATGTCGGCGGGCATCCCGTCCGCCACTTCGAGACGCACGGGCGCGCCGAAACGACGCTTGCGCAGCGTCTGCTGCATGATGCGCAGGAGGTCGTCGGCCTCGTCCTCGCGGATGTCTATGTCGGCGTCGCGCGTGACGCGGAAGGCGTGGCACACGCTCGCGCGCATGCGCGGAAACAGAGCCTTCGCGTTGGCCGCGATCAGGTCTTCGAGCAGGATGAACCTGGAGCCGTCTTTTTCGACCGGGATCAGGCGCGGCACGAGCGGCGGCACTTTGATGCGCGCGAAACGCGGCTCGATCTTGCCCACCAGCGAACTCGTGATGCCGTGCTCCGGCAGCGGCGCAACCATCAGGGCGAGATTGAGGCTCAGGTTCGAGACGTAAGGGAACGGGTGGCTCGGATCGACGGCCTGCGGCGTGAGCACCGGAAACACCTGATCCTCGAAATAGTCTTGCAGTGCGGTGCGCTCATCCTCCGACAGGGAATTATAGGAGGCGATCACGATGCCCTGCTCTTTGAGTTGCGGCAGCAACTCTTCAACGAGGCAGCGGCTCTGCTCCGCGAGCATCGGCAGGAGCCGTTGCCTGATCTCCGCGAGTTGGGCGGCGACCGTCATGCCGTCGGGCGACAGTTCCGTCACGTCATGCTCAAATTCCTCTTTGAGTCCCGACACGCGGATCATGAAAAACTCGTCCACGTTGCTCGAAAAGATGGCGAGGAACTTCAGACGTTCCAAGAGCGGCTGCGTCGCGTCCAATCCCTCTTCGAGCACGCGGCGGAAGAATTCCAACAGGCTGAACTCACGGTTGAACAGCAGTTGGCTGGCGTCCATCAATTTCGGCGACAGAGCCGCGCCGGAGGGGTCGGCGCGCCGGTCTTCGGAGGGGGGGTGTTTGCTGGCTACAATCTTCATCGGAACAGTCTTGAAAAAATACCCTGTTTGGATTTTCGTCGGTGCGATGCGCTCGGCCTCTCGCGCAGACGATGTACATCTCTGATGCGCGTGATGTGGCTCCGGTCGCCGCGAAAACGAACATTACAACACAGATATAACGATTCTTCCCACGCCCGCGAGCCTTTCCGGCCAACGCCCGCCAAAGCGACCTGTTGTGCGAAGCACTATATCAGACACCCTCCGGCAATCTCCATTCCTCAACGGCGACGCCGCGAGGTCTCGAAAAAAACTCCAACTATTTCAACACTTGAGTCAGCCCGCCGAAATGCCCGCAAGGCGCGGCCGAACGCTACTGACGCATGAATTTTATGCCTGTGTCGCAAAGATTTTGCCCCGGCCAGGCGGCTTTTCGAGGCGGCTTTTTGAGGCGGCGAAAGAATCTCCCCGGCGTCTCGTGATCACGAACCATGGCGGCGAGGGCGGTCAAAAATTTATCGAAGTTTGCGGAGCCTTGCATCGCCTTCGCGACCCGGCGGCGGAGGCGCGAATTAAGCAAATTGACCCGCAACGTTTGACCCTGAAATCACATCAAAAAAGTTCTCCCAACCTGACGATGACGCAGCCGGTGAAATAATCCCAGTGCTTCGTCGTGACACGCCTTTTTATTCAAGGAATCATTAACGCATGAATCAAAGTCTGTGGAGACGTGTCGCTCCGGTGGTTCTTATATTGGCTCTCGGCATGGCGATGTTGTCGCTGCTGCCGGGGAAGAGACGGGCAGGCCGGAACGATGGCTCACCATACGCGTCAGACCACGGGACGGCGGCCGCCGCCGAGATCAGCCCGTGGCAACTCGCCGCGATGAAAGTGGTCGAGGACAGGGGCGAGCAGACGGGGCGGCAGGCGAAGATTGAAGTTCCCGGTCAGCTTCGTCATTACAGCGACTCGCGCCGCTTTCTCGCCATACAGGTGGCGGAGTGGAAAGAGCACCACGTGGCGACGCCGCACGACTTCGCCGAACTCGCCGACCTGATTCGCGGCGGAAAGATGGTCGAGGTGGCGAGCGTCGGGGAAAACCACGTCCTGTACGGGGTGGGGGCGCTCGCGGGCAAAGACGCTTTCACACACTACGACAAAGCGAGCGGTAAAAGGATTCCCCTGCTGGGCGAGGCCGAAATCGAGCCGGAAGCCGCGCGCCTGAACGAGTCTTTGCGGGTTATCGACGAGGAAATCTCCGCGCTCAAGGAACAGTTGAACTCTCTCGGCAAGGGAGAGCGCGCGCCGCGCGCGCGCCTCCAATCGCAGCTTTCCTCTCAGGCGAAGGAACTCAAAGTTGTTCATGAGCGTCGGGAATTGTTGGAAGCCTATTATGCGGGCGACGGCAAGCGTCGGCAGGAACTCATCGCCGAGCACGAGTTGCTCGCCGGGGTGGCGTCTGATTTGTCGGGCGTCGCCTACGATCTGGCCGATTCGTCGGCGCGCCGGGAGTTGAAGGTGCGTCTGCTCAGCCACCTGCGCCCCGAAGCGGTCGGCGTCCTGGAGGAAATCGCCCGCTCGTACCGGCAGAAATTCGACCGCCCGCTGCCCATCACTTCGCTCATTCGTCCTGACGAATACCAGCGTCAACTGAGCAAGGTCAATGCAAACGCCACACGCATCCAGACGCCCCCGCATTCGACCGGGTTGGCCTTCGACATCTTCTACCGTTACATGACGGCCGATGAACAGGCGCACGTGATGGCAGACCTCGCCCGCATGCGGGACGAAGGCCGCATCGAGGCGCTCAGAGAAAATCGCGATCACTTCCACGTTTTCGCGTTCGTTGACGGGAAGCGTCCCGGCGAAGAGTTGATCCGGGAATCGCTCGGCGAGGCCACGGGCGGCACTGTGCGGAAAGAGTCGAAACCTGTTGAAGCGGCGGTGAAGAAAAGCGTTCGGGCGGATGAACGGAAGGCGACGAAGAAAGTTGCCGGGAAGAAGGAGAGCCGGGCGCGGAAGCGAAAATAATGTGAATGTTTTTTTAGCAGGACGAGGTTCTTTTATCGAGATATTCCTTAGACGCGCACGCCTGAACCGCTGTCAAAAGCTCACGTTTTTCCCGGGGCTTCAACTCCCAAAAACCAAAATGGAGCGGCCTGTAGCCGGGGTGAAGAGGCTATGCGCTTCGTTGCCCTTTATCTTCCATCATGCGGCTTTTCTTCTTTGGCTGCTTCCATCCAGGAGGCGATGGACGTTAATTCATGCTCCCCCTCTATTTTCCTGCCCAGACGCTTTTCCATTTGCGTTTTGTAGATGCGCGTCGCCAGCCAGCCAATCACGCCGAAGGCAATAAACAATGCGATGCTAATCAAGAGCATAATATAGGTGTCTCCTCATCATCGGCGGTGGCGGGTAGTAGGCGTTTACCCGGCAAGCTAAATCGCGTCGTCTTCTTCGACGAGGAAGATGGTCGGGCGGGCGCTTCTGTGCGAGTTGATTTCTTCGGACATCAAGACTCTCCTTTAGTTTCAGCCGCGTGTAAAACACGGCGGACGGCATAAAGGAGACTGTTTATCATGCGCTACCTGATGTCGCTGCCCGTTTTTAAACCGGAGCCTGACTCAAGGCCATTCAACCAGATTATTGCCCTAATCAATCACGTGTCACTCCGACCGCGGGCAGCTTCTCCAACCGACAGCCGACATCGCAAGCGGCGACGACTTAACCCGCGATAGACTTCCCGCTCCGGCTGTCTCCCGCTTGTTGTTACTGGCGACCGAAGCGGAGTTTATACTCGGCGGAGTTCATAAAGCCGTTCACCATGGTGCGGATGTCGCCGCGCCGCAGCACGGCGAGCCACGCCTCGTAGCCCGCCGCTTCCGGCTTGCGCCGCAGGTAGCCGTAGTACTGCATCGCCACGAACGCATTATCAAACTCCCGCGTCCCGGCCTCGTCCGAGTCCGCCACGGCGCGCAACACCTGCCCGCGCGTCAAAGCGTCGGCATTGAGCCGTGTGATCAAGTCTCCCTGCGTCAAGATCATCTTGATCGTGCCGTCGGGTTGCTGCGGGTCGGGGGTGTTGATGCGGGTGAGGCCGTACCGCCCCAACAGCGTCTCCACAAACCCGGCGTTGGACAGGCCGCCGTAGGCGTTGGCGAACTCCTGCCGCGCCGCGAACGCGCTCGCCAGTTGCGCCTTGCGGGCATAGACCTCCGCCTGCGTCGCGCCCGCCACGAAACTCATGTCCGAGACGATCTCGGAGTATTCCGGCAGACGGTCGAAGGCCAGTTTGTAGAGGCGGAAAACGTAGAAGCCCTTCAACTGAAACTCCGGCGAGCCGAAAAACGACTGCGAGACGATGAGGCGATCGCACGTGGCCGACGGGCTGGCCGGGTCGAGATTGGACGGGTTCGCGCAATTGTTCAGGATGGCCGACCACGGTTCGCCCGCCTCCGGTTCGCGCGAGAGGAAATCGAGGTAATGCTGGCGGACGAAGAAGGGCGTCGTGAAGACGGGGTTCGGCGCGTCCGCCGGGTCGTCGTCCTGAATGGTGACGGTCGTCGTGGCGGGCGCGCCTAAGAGAGCGACGCCCGTCGGGTTCGACAGGACGATTTGGAAAGTCTCCGCAGCCTCGTCGTGCCCGTCGTTGATGATGGGAATGCTGATCGTCTTCTGCGTCTCGCCCGGCGCGAAGCCGAGGCGACCGACCGAGGTGGCGAAGTCGCAGCGCGCGAAAGCCCCGGCGTTGTTGTTCGTCGTGTCCGCGCAAGAGACCGTGAAGGCGTCCGTATCGAGCGTCCGGTAGTCAACCGTCGCGTTGTTGAGACTGCCGCCCGTGCGCGTCACCGGCACCGTCAACAGACCCACCCCTTCGCCCGTCGTATAACTCGCCGCGCCGAATTGTAAGGTCGGGACGGCGGGCGTCGTCTCAGGCTGCGTGATCGTCAACGTCTGTCCGCCGATGATGACGGAGCCGGTGCGCGGCACGCCCGAACCGTTGGACAAGACGTTGAGCGTCACCACGCCGTTGCCCGCGCCGCTCGCGCCGGAAGTAACGCTGATGAAGTTGCTGGTACTCACGGCCGTCCAGGCGCATCCGCTCTGCGCCGTCACGTTCACGGTCGTCGTCTCGCCCTCCGCCGGCGAAGTCCGGCTCGCAGGACTGATCGATTCGACGCACGTGGAATCGTCATCCTGAATGGTCAACACGGCCGTCGCGGGGCTGCCTAAGAGCGCGCCGTTCGTCGGACTCTTCAGGCTGAGATTGACGGTCTCCGCTTCTTCGTCGAGCGCGTCGTCCGTGACGGGGACGAGGAGTCCCGTCTTGGTCGTCTCGCCGTGCAGGAAGGTGACGGCATAGGAGACTCCCTGGAAGTCCGCGCCCGCCGTGGCCGTGCCGCTCTCGGCGGCGAAGACGACGGAGACGGTGCCGCTGCTTCCTCCCACGCGGTTGACGTTGAAGGTGGCGAAGCCGGAGTTTTCGTTGACGCTGTAGGAGGGCGCGCTGAACTGCAAGGTGCCGGGCGTGTCGTCGTTGAGGATGGTGCCGACGCCGGAACCGTCGGCGATCGTCCCGCCGACGGGCAAGTGGAGATTGACGGCGAAAGTCTCGTCGGGTTCGAGGCCGACATCGCCGATAATTTGCACGTGGAACTTCGCCGAACGCTCGCCGGGGGGGATGGAGATGCGACTGGCGGGGGACAGCGGGCGATAGTCGTCGCCGCTCGTGGCCGAGCCGCTGAGGCCGGTCTCATAACCCACGCTGACGAATTGCGGGCTGGCGGCGGAGAGGGTGACGGTGAAGGTGGCTTCCCGGAATCCGAAATCGCCTTCGAGCACGCTGATGTCGTCGAGCGAGATGGTGGGGCCGTCGTTATCGCGGATCGTCACGACGGATTGCGCCGTGCCGATCGAGGCGTTCGTCGCGCCGCTCAACGTGAGGCCGAACGTTTCGTCGATCTCGTCGAGCGTGTCGCCGTTGACGGGCACTTTCACGGTTTGGCTCAACTCGCCGGGGTTGAAGGTGAGCGAACCGGAGGCGGCGACGTAATCGCTGCCCGCGGTGGCCGTCCCGTTCGTCGTCGCGTAGTTGACGGTGACCGGCTGAGTTGAAGCGGCCGACAAGACCACTTGCACGGCGGCCTCGCTCGTCCCCGCATCGCCCTCGTCCACGTTTGCCGGGAGGACGGAGAGCGTGTGCTGCGGATCGTCGTTGAGGATCGTGATCTGTGCCTGCGGGTCGATGAGGGTCACGTTGGGCGAAGCGTCGAAGTTGAGGAAGAAAGTTTCGTCCGGTTCGTAGACCGCGTCGCCGATGATGCCGATGTTGATGGTCTGCCCGGCGAAGCCCGGAGAGATTTTGAGCGAGCCGGCGGCGTGTTGATAATCGCTCGCGGCCGTGGCCGTGCCCGGAGCGGTCTGGTAGGGCACGGCGATGGTCTTCGCGCTGGCCGACGAGAGCGAGACGTGGAACCCGAACGTCTTCGGAGTGGCGGCTGTGTTGCCTTCCGTGATCGAGACATCGCTAAGGAAGACGGTGGGAGGCGCGTCGTTATCGAGGATCGTGCCGATGCCGACCCCTTCCTGGATGGCGGCGTTTGCGGGCGTCGAGAGGAAGACTGCGAACGCTTCGTCGTATTCGTCGCTCGTGTCGCCGTAGACGGGCACGTTGATCGTTTGCGTCGTCGTGCCCGGCAGGAAGGTGAGCACGCCGGTGGGAGAAAAGTAATCCGCGCCCGCCGACGGCGCATGGAATTTCATCTCTTGCGGAATGAAAATGGGGCGCGGCGCGACGCGGAAGTTGACGCGCACCGTCTGCGTGGAGGCTTCGGACAGGACGACCTTAAAGGCCGCATTGCTCTGCCCCGTGTCGCCCTCCGTGACGGCCACGTCGTCGATGGACAGGCAGGGAAGGGGCGCGATGGAATCGTTCAGGAAAAGCGCGACGCTGTCTGCGCCGGTGAGCGAAACGGCCAGGTCGGTTTTACCGTCGCGGTTAAAATCACCGCCCACGGTCGAACCCGGATAGCCTCCGAGCCGCAAGGGCGGGGAGAGAGAGAAGCCGCCCGCGCCATCGCCGATCAAGATATTCACGTCTCCATAGATCGCGCCCGTGACCACGAGATCGATCACACTGTCGCCGTTGAAATCCGCCGCGCTCATGTCCGGCGAATAGTTTCCGACCTCGTATTCGGCCGCGTCGCCAAAGTTGCCCGCGCCGTCGCCGAGCCTGATGGTGACGAGATCACCGGTGATGGAGCCGTTGTTGGAGATGAAGGCCACGTCGGCCTTGCCGTCGCGGTTGAAGTCTTGTGCGATCACGCTGCGCTGGATGTCGTTCGGCAGAGGGTGATCGACGCGTGTGTTGAAGTATCCGGTGCCGTTGCCGAACAGAACGGTCAGAAATTTTTCGTAATTGCGAACGTAGACGAGATCGGGATTGCCATCCTGATTGAAGTCGGCGATGGAGAAGTCTTCGTAGAAGCTGCTTCCCGTCACCTTGGAGCCGGCGGCGATAGTGAAGGCGCCGTTGCCCGTGCTCAACAGCGTCGCGAAATTACCCGAATTCATAAACGCGACGACGATGTCCGTCAGGCCGTCCCGGTTGATGTCCGCAATTTCGAGGTTGATCGCGATGCTCCCGTAAGCGCCGAGCGCGACGTGGGTCGGTGCGGCGAATGCGCCGTCGCCGTTGCCCAGCATCACGCTGACCCGGTCTGTCGTAGAGTTGTCGTTCATGGAGACAGCCAGATCGGGCTTACCGTCGTTGTTGAAATCGGCCGTGACGATCGAGGTGAGAGACATGCCGTCCTGAAATTGAATCGCCGGGGCGGCCGACATGCGCCCCGCGCCGTCGCCCAGAAAGACCGACACGCTCGACGCGCCGAATCCCTCCAACACGGCCGACTCGGCATTGATGACGGCGAGGTCGTCGTTCCCGTCGCGATTGAAATCGGCGCGGACGAGATCGTGGGGTCTGGAGCCTGACCTGATATTGAACACGCCCGCAAATTCTCCGCCGGTCGTGGCGTAGAGCATCGCGATGGCGTTGTTACTGCGGTTGGCGATGGCGAGGTCGGGTTTGCCGTCGGCGTTGAAATCCGCGGAGGCGATGCTGGACTCCCCTGTGTCGAGTCCGTAGAGGGTTTCAGGGCCGAGTTGGCCTGTGCCGTCGCCGTGCAGTATCGAGACGCTGGCGTTTCCATCCAGCGCGGCGATGTCGCTCTTTCCGTCGCCGTTGAAATCGCCGACGACGATCCCCTGGTAGGCACGGCCGGGGAAAACCGACGGCGCGGAAAAATTGCCCGCGCCGTCGCCGAGCGCAACCCAGATGCCGTCGTTGTAGTCATGCGCCCCGACGAGATCAGGCTTTCCGTCGCCGTTGAAATCGCCGGTCGCCCGCACGCCGAAACCGACCGGCAGAGGGCTGGCGGCATTGAATCCGCCCGACCCGTTTCCCGTGAACACGGCGGTTTGATTCTCCATGCGCAGAGCCAGGTCGAGCGCGTTGTCGCCGTTAAACTTTCCGGTGATGATGTCGTAGATAGCCCCGCCCGCGTTGAAGAGCGCGGCGGCGTTGAACCCGCCCGCGCCGTTGCTCAACAAGATCACGACCGAGTTGCTACCACCCGGAATTCGGCGCACGCTTCCCAACGCGATGTCCGACAGCCCATCGCCATTGAAATCACCGGCGACCAACCCCTGAGGGTCTTGAAACGTGGCGTAATTGCTCGCGCCGCCGAACGTGCCCGCGCCCGTGCCGAGCAGGACGGAGACGTTGGCCGAGTCGTAATTCGCGGTGACGAGGTCGGCCTTGCCGTCGCCGTTAAAGTCTCCGGCGGAAATCGAGTGGGGGCGCGAGCCGACCGTGTAATTTGTCGGGGGGGCGAACGTGCCCGCGCCGTTGCCGAGCAGGACGGAGACGTTATTCGACCCGTTGTTCGCAACCGCCAGATCGGGATGCGCGTCTCCGTTGAAGTCACGCGCGACGAGCGCGGCCGGCGCGACCCCGGCGGCCACACGCGCGGCTCCCTTGAAACGCACGGCGGCACACTGCCCCACCACGTCAGCCGCGCCGGCGAGAACTTCGAGCAGACAGATGAAGACCAGGAGACGCGGCCACATGCGTGCAACCGAAAGTTTCTTCGTCGAGCGCAGGGATTCAGGATTGACGGCGACCACGGCGCCGCCCCGCTGAGGAAAAGAAAGCATTGGAAATCTCCAAATAGCTGGTAGCCGGAAGTGAGGCAATCGGTGGCGATCGGAATCGATCTACGCGGATACTGCGGAGAGCAGCAGCCAAATAAAAACTGGAAAAACCTGCGGCGTAGGGTCGCACGATTGGCTAATCCTGTCAAACTATATTAACGGGGCGCGCGCCGGTAAATTCGCCTTACAAATCCCACAGAACTCAGACCTCCCATCCCCTCGCCACGCCAGGCAAAAACGGGCGATCCTCAGATCGCCCGTCACCGGGTATTTCTATTGATGACTTGAGACGGATGCCCTAATCCGGGTGCATGCCTTTGTTATGCGCGCCGCGAGCCTAAGACGGTCTACTCATCTATATCTTTCAGGTCGGCGTAATTCTGGTCTGACGGCATCGGCCAAAGCTGGTATTGATTCAACTCGCCCTTCTGTAACTCCCTCTTTGTCTGGGTGTCATAGGCGAAGACCCGCTTGCCCATCAACTCCAGCACGACGACCCGCCCCGCCTGATCCCACACCAGCGTCTCCCGATACCAGCGGTCGGGGAAACCCATTAGGTCTGGCGAGACATAGACCCGCTCGCCGTCAACTTTGACGATGAAGTTTATGTCGGCGAGGTTGTACTTTTTCAGGAGCACGGCCTGATGCTCGCTGCCGGGTGAGTCGAGCGCCTGAATATTCTTTCCCCAGAACAAGCCGCTAAATACGCCGTAAGCAGGCATAGCTATCATGCCGATGACGAAGCAGGCGGGATAGGCGATGACTTTCATGCCTTTGAGAAATTGTCTCATACTCGTAACTCGCTAGCGCACAACGTCGCTGTTCAGACGCGCCGAGCGGGCAGCCTCCAACTTGACCGCGTGGAAGATGCTTGAGAACGGAGCTATCGAGGCGTCGCGCTGCAACAGATTGTTAGACCGCGCCACTACCTGCTTGCTGCCTTCAAGACACCTTCGATGAAGGCAGCTTTCCCCTCCGTGTATGCTTCTCGGTTCTCTGTGTGCTGTCGCGCTAACTCCGTTTTGAGATTTTCGTACTCTTTAGCTACTTCGGGGCGCTGTCGCAGGTAGTCACGAAACAACAGATGACTTCTCCAAAGATCGCTACCTAATTCGACCATATGTAAATGATGGGTTCTCGGATCGCCCTTTGTGAAATATTGCCGATCCGGAATGCCAAGCTCGCCGCGAGATTTGTAACCGATGCCTTCAAGCTGCGTGACACACTTCTCGGCATCAGCAATCTCTCGCACGGCAACGGCAATATCTATGATGGGTTTAGCAGATAGCCCGCAAACGGCGGTGCTCCCCACGTGCTCGATTGCGACTACCTGCCCACCTATCGCATTACGCAATTGCGTTTCTTCTTCGGCATACAGTTGATGCCACAGTTCAGAATGGGGCATCAATCTTACTGTTCCTCGATGTAACCCAATCATATCTGTTCAACTCAGCGGGCTAACGCCGGAATTAACCGGCGAGCAATTAACATCAAAGATAAAAGACCCGCTGATTGCGAGTCCGGTTGAATGAGTTGTTAGACGGCACAGTACCAAAGTCAGTTTCCGTGATTTACCCGGCCGTGATGAAAACAATTACTAAGAATATCAATGAGACGATCACATGAAACCAGATCACTCCTTTTATTAAAGCGTAAAATATAGAACCTTGCCTGGTGCCTGCATAACTTAGCATCAATCCGAAGAACGGGAACTGAATAGCAGCTAATCCGATGCATATAATTTTAATAACTTGTGGTAAAGCGTCACCCATAGATGAGGCACCAACTACTGCCAGCAATATTGGAAGAGGATAGAAAAATACCGCTTGGAAACCACCGCCCGCGTGTGAGGCTGCACCTCCACCGGAGAGTGTTGATGCGTAGAAAAAGATCGGCGTAAGCAACACGCCAATAATAGATGGTATCCAGAATCTAATGTCGTTCATAAATTTAGGTCAGCAAGAATTGCAGCCGTCTAACGCCGGGGATAACCGGCGCGCATGTAATCCGGATGATGAGAGGCACGCTTATATCGCGTCCGGTTCATCCCCTTGTTAGGTGGCGGCGATGACGAAGAATGATAACGCGGCTTGTAAATCTCACGGCGCTCAGCACCATGAAGATAGCGAACCACGCGCGCAACCTCGGTCTTTCGTACTCTTCAAATACATTACTAATTAAAGCCGAGACTTGATAGGCGCACCCATCGCAATCGGGGAAGAATGCCACAAAAGCCATAACCTCTGCTACGAACGCAATCACCAGGTACTGTGCCCACACTTTCAACTCGCTCTTTATTTCGTCTCGCATTCTTCCTACCCCTGATAGGTATGCTCCGCTAGCAACTGTTAAGTTAAATAATTTTACATTAGACAATAATTAATTGGGATTGTTCCGTACACAATGACGAATAAGCCACCTAACGCTCATCAGGCCGCTACTAGCGGTCTAATACCCTCATAGAGCGATTATTACCGTTGAGTGTGGCTAAACCTCTCACCAGCGGAAATTATCCGCTACTGGCAGCCTAATCACTCCGACAAGCGACTTTTAACGCTATCCCCAGCAAAATTCAAACACTATTTGCGACAAGATATAATTTCCCGGAAAGGGGCTTTTGTGGAATTACTACACTCTCCCGCGTACTAAACTTTCAAACAATCTTGTTAATATGAATATCGATTAGTCTCCAACATTGAACTTGGCACACTATAAGCACACAAAACATTTAGGGGCAGCCATGTGGCTGCCCCTAAATTATTGCGAATATTGGTGGAGCCGAGGGGGATCGAACCCCTGACCTCATGACTGCCAGTCATGCGCTCTCCCAGCTGAGCTACGGCCCCTTGGTTGATTGTGTCGTGTGGGCGACGAATGGAGAGAGTAGCTTAGGGCGCGAAAAGTCGTCAAGCGCACGTTACGGGCGGTAACTGGGACGGGCAAAACAGAGGCGGCGCGTTTGCGGGCAGGCCGCCGGTGATTCGCCGTGTGGGAAGTAGATCGCGCGTGCCCCGCCGCGACACTATCGCCCTTTGAATTCGGGCTTGCGTTTTTCGAGGAAGGCCGCGACGCCTTCGTCCTTGTCTTCGCTGGAGAAGCAGAGGGCGAAGAGATCGATCTCGCGGCGCAGACCTTCGTCGAGCGTCGAGCGCGAGGCGGTTTTGACGGCCTCCTTCGCCATGCGTAGGGCGATGGGACTCTTCTCCGCGATGCGGTTGGCGATCTCCATCGTCTTCGCTTCGAGTTCGTCGGCCGGGACGACCGTGTTGACGAGGCCGTAACTGTGAGCCGTCCGCGCGTCTATGATCTCGCCCGTCAGGATCAACTCCATCGCCTTGCCTTCGCCGACGAGATGCGTGAGTCGTTGCGTGCCGCCGCCGCCGGGAATGATGCCGAGGTTGATCTCGGGCTGACCGAAAGAGGCGCGTTCGCTCGCGATGCGCAGGTCGCAGGCGAGCGCGAGTTCGCAGCCGCCGCCGAGGCAGTAGCCGTTGATCATGGCGATGACGGGTTTCGGGAAAGTGTCGATCGCGGTGAAGAGCGAACGCCCCGTCATCACGTCGCGCTGCACGTTGGCGGTGCGCCCGGCAAACTCGCCGATGTCCGCGCCCGCGATGAACGCCTTATCGCCCGCGCCCGTAAACACCACGACGCGCACTTCCTCGTCCTCGCGCAAGGCTTCGAGCGCGGCCGCGCCTTCGGCGCGCGTCTGGATGTTCAAGGCGTTTCGTTTCTCGGGGCGGTTGATGGTGATGATGGCGACGCGCCCGCGCTGCTCAACCAGCAAAGTTTCGTATGATTGCGACATTAAAATTTTCTCCGAAAAATAGTTTCAGGTTGCAGGTTTCAAGTTTCAAGACTGAAGCGGTTCGATGGTCTTTAACTTGAAACCTGCAACCTGAAACTTGAAATTCGCGCTTCAGGCTTCTTCCGGCGGCGCGCCGTGATCGTCGGCGACCCAGGAGACGAAGAGGCGGAGCCAGTTTTCCGCGGGTTCGAGAATGTGGACGCCGATGCGCGCCGTGCCGTAGATGGCCGAGGCGATGCGCACGACGCGCGCCGTGACTTCGATGGGCGCGCCGTCCGGGCGGTGCGCGCGCAGGTAGAGTTGCTCGCCGCGCGTCACTTTCTGGTTGAGATGGAAGAGCGCGCCGGTGGTGGAGATGTCGTCCGTCTCGGTCGGCTCGCTCCACGCCGCGCCGTCCTCCGCGCGACCGGAGACGACGATGGGCAGGCGCAACGACATGCGCAGCGCGAAACGTCTCTCTTCGTTGATCGGCGTCGTCATAAAGTGTCAGCAGTCAGCAGTCAATAACGCGGACGGTAAAGATTGGCAAGGGCGGCCAGGGCAGCAGCTTCTGCTTAACTGCTCACGGCTCGGCGCGCTGCTTACCACTCACTTGCTCTTCGTCGTTCCAGTCGTAGAAACCCGCGCCGCTTTTTTTGCCGAGCTTTCCGGCGGCGACCATGCGCCGCAAAATTTCCGGCGGGCGAAAGGTTTCGGAGCCGAGCGTGCGGTGCAGGTATTCGGCGATGTTCAAGCGCACGTCGAGGCCGACGAGATCGGTTAGGCGGAGCGGCCCCATCGGATGATTGTAGCCGAGTTCCATCGCGGTATCTATATCTTTCGCGCTCGCCACGTCTTGTTCCAACATCCGCATCGCTTCCAAGCCCAAAGCCACGCCCAGGCGGCTGGACGCGAAACCCGGCACATCGCGCACCGTGATCGGCTCTTTCCTCATCCTCTGCCCGACGGCGCGCGCCGTCTCAATCGTCTCCTCGCTCGTCTCCGCGCCGACGACGATCTCGACGAGACGCATGATGTGGACGGGATTGAAGAAGTGCATGCCGACGACGCGTTCGGGGCGACGGGCGGCGCGGGCGATCTCGGTGATCGAGAGGGAAGAAGTGTTCGACGCGAAGATGAAATCGCGTTCCGCCACCCGCTCCACTTCGCGCAGAGTCTCCTGCTTCAACTCCATGCGTTCCGGGATGGCTTCGATGTAGAGGTCTGCGTGAGCGGTCTCGGAGAGGCTGGTTGCGCCGCGGATGCGTTGCAGCGTCAGGTCGCGTTCGGCTTCGGTGGTCTTGCCGCGCCGGATGCCTTTGTCGAGATTGTCCTCGATGGCGCGCAGGCCGCAGGTGAGAAATTCTCGCTCCACATCGCGCAGCACGACGCGGTAGCCGACGAGCGCGGCCACTTGCGCGATGCCGTGCCCCATCGTGCCCGCCCCGAGCACGGCGACCGTCTCGATGGTCGGACTGGCGATGCTTATGCTTCCCGGTGAGTGCAAAGTCTCTTAAGTGTGCGGCGCGCGTCTACGGGGTTCGACGGCCAGGGAATTCGTCCGCGTCCGCGCTCGCATGGCCTGATTCGACTACATCCAGCGCAGAGAGTTATACTATACGGGCAAGCGAAAAGGCTACACGCAAATGGGTGTTTAAGCCGCGCGCGGGCGCGCAAACCTCCCGAAGGAGAGCGATTAACAGCGTCATGACTCAAGAAATTTTGCACAAAGAAGTGGTGATCATCGGCTCCGGCCCGGCCGGGTTGACGGCGGCCATTTACGCGGCGCGCGCCGACCTCAAACCGCTCGTCATCGAAGGCCCGCAGCCGGGCGGCCAACTGACCATCACCACGGAAGTCGAGAACTATCCCGGCTTCGCCGAAGGCATTCAGGGGCCGGAGTTGATGGAGCAGTTTCGCGCGCAGGCGGCGCGCTTCGGCACGGAGTTTCTGGTCTCCTGGATCGACAAAGTCGATCTCTCCGAACGCCCTTTCACGCTCTACACGGCCGAAGGAACGGTGAAGGCCGAAACGCTCATCATCGCTTCGGGAGCCTCGGCGAAGTGGCTCGGCATTCCCGGCGAAGCGCCCGCGCCGCACGGCCTCGGCGGCCTCGGCGTCTCGGCCTGCGCCACCTGCGACGGCTTCTTCTTCAAAGGTAAAAAGATCGTCGTCGTCGGCGGCGGCGACACGGCGATGGAAGAGGCCACTTTCCTCACGCGCTACGCCGCGTCCGTCACCGTCATCCATCGCCGCGACCACCTGCGCGCCTCGAAGATCATGCAGGACAAGGCGATGAAAAACGAGAAGATCAGTTTCATCTGGAACACGGACGTGCGTGAGATTCTCGGCACGCCCGAAGCGGGCGTCTCCGCCGTGCGGCTCTCCAACAACGTGACGGGCGAAGAGACCGTCTTCGATTGCGAAGGCGTCTTCGTCGCCATCGGCCACAAGCCGAACACGGACATGTTCAAAGGTTGGTTGGAGATGGACGAGGTCGGCTACCTCAAGACGAACGGGCATTCGATGGCGACCAACGTGCCCGGCGTCTTTGCCTGCGGCGACGCGCAGGATTCCTTCTACCGCCAGGCCATCACGGCCGCCGGGACGGGCTGCATGGCCGCCATCGACGCCGAACGCTATCTCGACAACCTTCCCGTGCCCACGCTCACGGGCGAAGAAGTGACCATCGAAGGCGAGATCGTCACGGCTGACCACGAAGCGATCATCATGCCCGACGGCGAAGTGATTTCAAACCACGTGGACGCCGAAACCGGAGGCGCGTCGGCCGGGGATTAAACGCGCCGGACAAATTCAGACAAACGCGAAAACAAGGGTGCGGGAGTTCAACTCCCGCACCCTTGTTTTCGCGTTCGTGTAACAGACTCTTAATGCGATGCGAGCCGGAGGCGGACGAGCAGGTCGTCGAGCGCGGCCTTGCCGGAAGGCGTCTCGGGCAGGCGGCTCGACTGATGCGCGTCTTCAAGCTCGCGGCGGAGGCGTTGATATTCTTCATGGTAAAACTCGACATCGGGGTCTACGAGCACGGCCTTCTCCGTCCCTTCGAGTTTCCGCGCGACCAACTCATCGATATAGGGCAGTTTGAATTCCTCGTTGAGCCTGAGCAGGTTGGCCTCGACCTCGCCGGTACGCATCAGGTGAATGCCCGTCAGTAAAACCCTGTAGACGTAGAGCAGCGGCTTCGCGCGGCGCGGGCGCTCCTTGTCGAAGAGTTTCCACTGCGTTTCGGCGAAGCCGAAATAGTGGTGGCTGTGGTGGCGCGTGACGCAACGCACGGCGATCTCTTTCAACTCCTCGTGCTCTGGCATCGCACGAACGACGTGCGGCGACGTGAGTTGTTCGAGCACGTAGCCGTTCTTTTTGAGCAGCATCTGGAAGAATTTTTTGATGTCGTGCGTGACGAGATCGATCTCCAGACCGTTTCTCACTTCCGACACTTCGACGGTTTCGCGCCCCGCTTCGAGACGCACGACTTCGCCGACCGGCAGGATGTGCGCCCCGCGCAGGTCGTAATCGGAATCGGGCGACGGGAAACCGTAGAGGTGCGCGCCGCTGATGGTGGCGAAGAGGAGCGGGTAGGGGTGTGCGTCCGCCTCGCGCCGCACGCGTTCGTCTATGATCATGTTCATCCGATTTCGTCTCCCGAGCGCGCGGCCGTGCGTCGCGCCTTGATTAGAAATGCGTTGACCCGTTCGTAGTCCGGTCGCTCCGGCAGGGAGGTGGCGGCGAACGCCGCATCGAACTCGCGGTGCAGCCGGAGTCGCCACGCTTCCACTTCCGCCCAGGGCATCTCCGCGCGCCGGATCGCCAGGAGCGAATCGCGGTGCTCGTCCATGCGAACGGGAAGAAAGCCCTCCCTGAGCACGCTGACGCCTTCGAGCAGAAGACGTATGAGATGCATGGCGTGCTTCCATTTAACCTCGCCGCGCGTGCGCAGGTCTTGTTCCAGCTTCTTGAACTGCGACATCACGTAGCCGTTGTAAGTTTGATAGACGAGCTTCGACAGGAAGGCCGCGCGCATGTCGAGCAGTTCCAGGGCGAGCGGCGTCGCGTGCTCGACGAGCGGCGTGTAGAGGCATTCGAGCACGTTCGGGTTCGCCTTGAGCGCGAGGGTCAAAAACTTCTGCATCTCCCAGTAGCACTCTTCCGTGTTCTTGTTCTCCAACTGTTCGGGCACGCCGTAGAGCGACCAGTGCATCGCGGCGGGCGGCAGGTAGATGCCGCGCCGGTCGGTGTCCGAGGCGTCGTCGTCCAACCCGTAGGCGCGCGAGCCGACAACGCAAACGTAGATGACGTGCTCTCGGAGGTAGAAGTCTTGCAGGCCGTCCTCAAGCTCTGGAGGCGTGGCGGCCTGATGATGTTTTCTGATGGCGAACTCGTGCCGCTTGAGCGCGGCCTCCGTGCCGTCGGGGAAACGCACGTGGTATGAATGAAAGTTGTCTTGCGGCGCGGCGAAGACTTCGCCGACCGCGCCGCGCGGGCACATTCTTCCCCCGGCACGCCCCCTGACTTCGACGAGCGTCACGACCTGCGTCCCCACCGGGATGATCAAATTCGCGTTGTAAGAAATATCTTCGGCCAATGGTCTCGACTCGCGTTTGCGCCGGACAGCGCACGCGGGCGGTTGCCGCCAAATAATGTTTCGTCGTGCGGTCGGCAGTCGTTGCGGCCACGCGTCTTTAGTGCGTCGATAGTACCGTAGCCGCCGGCGGCCACGCGCGCTTACTTTCCCTGATACGAAATTCTCCAGACGGTCTTCGAGCCGTCGTCCGTCACGAACAGCGCGCCGTCTTTGCCGACCGCGACGCCGACGGGGCGACCCCACACGTCGCCTTCCGGCGTGACGAAGCCCGTCATGAAATCTTCATACTCGCCCGTCGGCACGCCGCTTTTCAGCGGCACGCGGATCACTTTGTAGCCCGTGCGGTGCGAGCGATTCCAGGAGCCGTGCTGCGAGGCGAAAGCGTCGTGTAGATACTCCTTCGGAAACTGCCGGCCGGTGTAGAACTCCATCCCGAGCGACGCCGAATGCGACTGGATGAGCACGTCCGGGACGATCACCTTGTCGCGCAGGTCGGGGCGTTTGCCGGGGTGGCGCGGGTCTTGATTCGCGCCGAGGTAATACCACGGCCAGCCGTAGAAGCCGCCCGCGCGCACGCGCGTGATGTAATCGGGCACGAGATCGTCGCCGAGGCCGTCGCGCTCGTTGACCGAAGCCCAGAGGTCGCCCGTCCGCGGGTGGACGGCGATGCCGACGGCGTTGCGAATGCCCCACGCGTAGATGCGAAGGCCAGTCCCATCGGGGTTGTATTCGAGGATGTTGGCGCGCCGTTCCTCATTCTCGCGCTCGTTCTCCCAGACGTTCGAGTGCGAGCCGACGGAGACGTACATCTTCCGGCCGTCGCGGGAGAAAGCGATGTCGCGCGTCCAGTGTCCGCCGCCGCGCAACTCCCCGCCGCCCGGAATGTCGGGCACGATCATCTCGGCCGCGCCGCGCGCGCACAGGTCGCCGTTGCGATAGGGGAAGCGCACGACCGAGCCGGTGTTGGCGACATAGACGTACTGCGGGTTTGCGCCGAGCGGGTAGAAGGCGATGCCGAACGGCCGCGTCAAGCCGGAGATGAAGATGTCGTTATAGGTGGGCTTGCCCGCGCCGTCGGGGGCACGCAGGATGCGTATCTTGCCCGTGCGACTTTCGGCGACGAAGATGTCGCCGTTGGGCGCGACGCGGACGAGACGCGGATTTTCGAGTCCGGCGGCAAATTCCTCGACCTTGAAACCGGCGGGCACTTTCGGCCACGCGTTCGCGGGACGCGCGACGAGGCGCGGCCCGTTATCAACCGAGCGCGTGTCGAAGGGACGCGCCAGGTCGGCCGTCGTGATGCGGCGACGCACGCCCGGCGCATCCGTCGTCCAATCGCCGAGCGCGGCGCGGCCGGTGAGCGTCGTGCCGGTGGCGGCGGTGGTGGCGGTCGCCCGCGCGCCGGTGTCGCTGCCGGGTTGCTGCGGTGCGGCGTCCGCGCGGGGAGATGCCGGTGGTTGAGCGGGCGCGGGCGCATTTTGCTGCGCGGCGCAGCCGCCCGCGCACAGGCACAGAAAGAGGATCGCCGTGATGGGCGAGAGCGTGGTGTCCGTCCGGCGTCCGCGCGGGCGTGTGGCGACAATCATCGAGTTAAACCTTTCTCAGTTCGAGAATTTGTTCCCGACGGATGATCGGATAAATATGTTGCCGGAGTTTCACCGTCGCCTTGATTTCAGGTTCGGCACGTTGCAACCCCGACGACGTAGGGAAACCTGGAGGCGGGAGTAAACGGAGGCGCGGAGACTCGCTCACGGCCTGAGCCTTGGGTTAAGGATGCGGGTCGGGAGCGTGAGCCTCATCCGCCGCTCGATCGGTAATTCACGAAGGGGCGAGTTGGTGATAATTCACAAGAGGACGATCGAGTCGTCGCGCTCGCGTTGGCGCGTGGGGGCGGCGGGCGTGTGTTCGCGCGCGGCGTTGTGGGGGCAGGCGGCGCAGTAGTCGCCGAGATGCGCGCGGCGGTCTTCGCATTCGTTGCAGGCGAGCGCGAGGCCGAGTTGGCGCAGGCTGTCGAGCATGGGGAGGAGGAGCCGCCCGCGCGCCGTCAGCGCATACTCGACGTGCGGAGGGCTGCCGCCGTAGTCGCGGCGTTCGACGAGCGCGTCCTGTTCCATGTCGCGGAGACGGCCGACGAGCGTGCGGCTGCTGATGGGGTGGAGCGCGGCGATGAGTTCGGTGGTGCGGCGCGGCGCGCGCGCCAGGTCGCGCACGATGAGCAGCGTCCATTTGTCGCCGACCACCTGTAACGCGCCCGCCACCGGGCAGCCGTCGCTTTCGCGTCGTCGCATAACTCGCCTCTCTCCTTGAACGCCAAGATTAACACAAAGCGAAGTTGAACTATTGATGATTTGAACGCGCCGACGGGCAACGTGAAATTTCCCTCGACTGCGCCGGAGCGCAGCAGAAACCCACCAGTAGAAAGAATTGAACGACGCGACTTCCGGCGCGGCGACGCACGGGTCTCGCCGATTACTTCGGCAGTTCGCCGCGTTTAATGCCCGGCGCGCGTTGGCACGATGGTTGCCAATAGGCGTCTCGCGGAATTTGAAATTTTAGAGGAGACCGGAATGTGGCTTAGAAAAACTCTCACGCTCATCCTTTCAGGAATACTTTTGCCGGCGGCCTTTGGCTTCCAGACGGTGCGAGCGCAAACCGGCGCGGAGGCGCGTCTCGACCAACCAGCCCGGATGCGAATTTTGAAATTGGGCATCGGCGAACGGGCGCGGGTCGAGGTCAAACTGCGCGACGACTCGAAGCTGAAAGGCTATATCAGCGCGGCCGGAGCGGACACCTTCACGGTCACGGATACGAAGACGGGCGCGTCGAACGTGGTGGCTTACAACGACGTGGCGCAGGTGAAGAAACCGGGCGGACTCTCGACGATGACGAAGGCGCTCATCGGGGGCGCGGTCGCCGCCGGGGTCATCGTCGGGTGGCAGGTGGTGAAGCCCGCCCTCTGCGACGGCGGCGCGCAGAGCCGCGGCATTTGCTGATTAAAACTTTACCCCGGAAGACAAGTTGCGGCCGGGAGGACGAACTGAAAGCAAGGTGTCTTTCAG
>DASVVO010000023.1:0-3015 GCA_036386515.1 Pyrinomonadaceae bacterium | reverse complement strand
GCGCCCCGTCGAACAGACGAGAAACTTACCCGACGCGCTCACGCGTTCGATGAGAAAGCCTGCGCGCTCCTCAAGTTTACACTTCGGGCAATCGAACGCATCTTCCGGGCGCGGCGTCTGCGGCCTGTTCGCGTTCGTCGTGCCGTCGCCGCTCGCGCGCTCCATCTCTGCGGCGGCAATCTGGCCGACGAGTTCCGTCACCATCTCTTTCACTTCGCCCATGAATTGCTCGCGCGCGTACTCGCCGCGCGCCATCCGCGCCAACTTCTGCTCCCAACTGCCTGTGAGTTCGGCAGACTTGAGCAGTTGCGAAGGCAGGAGTTTGATGAGCGCGATTCCCTTCGGCGTCGCCGTCAGAGATTTCTTGTCACGCGTGATGTACTCGCGTTTCAAGAGCGTCTCGATGATCTGTGCGCGCGTGGCGGGCGTGCCCAATCCCGAATCCTTCATCGCAAGGCGCAACTCTTCGTCTTCGACTTTCTTCCCCGCCGTCTCCATCGCGCCGAGCAGACTCGACTCCGAATAACGCGGCGGCGCTTTCGTCTGCTTCGCCACCGCTTCGACGTTGACCGTCTCGACCGCTTCTTTCGCACGGACTTGCGGCAACTCCGCGTCTTCCGCTTCGTCTTCCGCGTCAGGCTTCTTCCGCTCTTCCCTCCCCGGCGGATCAACTTCGCGCCAGCCCGCCTTGAGCACCACCGTGCCGCGCGTGATGAACCGCTCGCCCTCGACGGCCGTCGTGATCGTTGTGCGTTCGAGTTCCGCGTCCGGGTAGAAGGCCGCGAGGAAGCGGCGCGCGACGAGATCGTAGATGCGCTTCTCGTCGGGCGCGAGCGCGTTCGGCTCGATGCGTTGCTTCGTCGGGATGACGGCGTGGTGATCCGTCACCTTCTTGTCGTCAACGTGGCGGCTCGTGAGCTTGGGCGTGCCCTTCTTGAGAATCGTCTCGATGAATTTCACGTAAGGCCCGACGCCCGCCGCTTCGACGTGGCCTTTCAATTCCTGATTGACGGCCGCGGAGAGATGGCGCGAGGAGGTGCGCGGGTAGGTGATGAATTTTTTCTCGTAGAGCGTCTGCGCGAGTTCGAGCGTGCGCGCGGCGGAGAAACTGTAGCGGGCGTTGGCGGCGCGCTGCAAGGCGGTCAGGTCGTAGAGCAGCGGCGCGCGTTCCTTCGTCGCCTTCTTCTCGACTTTTTCGACCGCGCCCGGCTTGTCTTTGACTTTGAAGACGACGGCCTCGGCCGCGTCACGATGATCGAACCGGCTCCCCTTCTTGTCGAACCACGTGCCGCGATACGCGCCCGCCGCCGACTCGAAATCGGCGACCACCTCGTAGTAGTTCGTCGGGACGAAATTCGCGATCTCCTCGTCGCGGCCGACGATGAGCGCGAGCGTCGGCGTCTGCACGCGCCCCAGCGAATAGACGCCGTCGTGTCCCGCGCCGCGCGCCTTGATGGTCTGCGCGCGCGTGGCGTTCAGGCCGACGAGCCAGTCGGCCTGTTGCCGCGAGCGCGCCGAATCGCGCAAGCCCACGTAATCCGAAGCGGGCTTGAGCCGGTTGAAACCCGCGATGATCTCGTCGCGCGTCAGGGACGAAATCCAGAGGCGTTCGACGGGCTTCCGCGAGCGCGCGAGGGTGTAGACGAGATCGAAGATCAACTCGCCCTCGCGCCCCGCGTCGGCCGCGTTGACCACGGTCGTCACGTCGTCGCGGCCGAGCAGCGTCTTGATCACTTTGAATTGATCGAGCGTCCGCTCCGACGCGTGATACTTGAACTCCTCGGGGATGATCGGCAGCGTCTCCATCCGCCACGATTTAAACTTCGGATCGTAAACTTCCGGGTCGTCGAGTTCGACGAGGTGGCCGATGCACCACGTGATGATGTCGTCGCGCCCTTCGAGATAGCCTTCGCCGCGCCGCGTCGCGCCGAGCGCGGCCGCCACGTCGCGCCCCATCGAAGGTTTCTCGGTGATGATGAGTCTCATAGAAAAGCTGTCCGTGGTCAGTTGTCCGTTGTTCTTTGTTCGTAGTGTTCTATTTAATCTTTAGCGGCATAGCCAATGCAGCACAAGCAACTGACAACTGACCACGGACAACTGACATTTTTACAACCCCGCCATGTCCCACTTGCGCACCACGTCGTTGACGAGGGCGGCGATCTTGTCCGTCACTTTCACGAAATACTCGTCGGCCTTCTTCTGGTCGAATTTCGGATAGCCCTGTCCCGGTTGATAGAGGCCGATGGAGGAGGGGAAGGGCGTGGCCGCCCACGTGCCGGGCGCGGGGTAGGCGGTGGCGAGGTCGGCCTTGTAGCGTTCGGGGTGGACGAGCGTCGGGTCTATCGCCTGCACGAAGGCCGTCTCGTTCAAACCGGCGTGGCCGCCGTCTTCGCCGAAGACCTGCTTCGTCACGTCCGAGGCGTAAGACCACCAGTTGACGACGAGCGTGCGCACTTTGCGCTCGGCCGCAACCTCCGCCGCGACCGCCGTGAGCACGGCCGTCTGCCCGCCGCCGTGGCCGTTGACGATGACGATGTTGCGGAAGCCGTTCTTCGCCAGGCCCTCCAGAATTTGTTTGACGAACGGGCGATAGGCCGCCTCCGTGATCTGAAACGCGCCCGGATAAGCCTCCATGCTGCCGGTCATGCCGTAAGGGAGGACGGGCGCGATCAAGGCGTTCGTGCGCCGCGCGATCTGGCGTGCGATGGCAAGCGGCGCGGTGTTGTCAGCGCCGTTGTTCGCGACGCCGTGCGGCTCAAGCGTCCCTGTCGGCAAGAGCACGGTCTGGATGCGCGCGGGGACAACTTCGCGAAACTCCATCCAGTTGATGCGATCCATCTCGCGCGTCGAAACCGTATCGGCGGGCGGAGGTTTTTGAGTCGTCGCGGTTTGCGCACTCGCGTGCGGCATGATCATGACGATTAACAAAAATGCGTATGCTATCTGCGCTGTCTTCATGTGCGCCGTGTGCATCCTCGCCGCTTTCATCATTTCGACACCTCGACTGCTGTTAAT
>DASVVO010000022.1:0-59551 GCA_036386515.1 Pyrinomonadaceae bacterium | reverse complement strand
TCTAACAGGTCGTGTGTGGCTTGCGGCCCCCACGTTCCGGCTTCGTAGTTGGGGAAGGGGGCTTCCGCTTTCGTGGCCGCCCATTCGTCGAGAATCGGCATGACTATTTCCCAGCCGCGCTCGGTCATGTCTGTGCGCGCGTAGAGCGTGGGGTCGCCGAGGATGCAATCGAGCAAAAGTCGCTCGTAGGCTTCGGCGAGTTGGACGCCGAAGGATGCGCCGTAGCGAAAATCCATGTTCACGTCGCGGATGCGCGTCACCTGTCCGGGCACTTTCGCGGCGACGCGCATGGTGATGCCTTCGTCGGGTTGGACGCGTATGATCAGTTGGTTCGGCGTCATCTGCTCCATCATCTCTTCGCCGAAGAGTTTGTGCGGCGCGTCTTTGAATTGAATCGCGATCTCCGTGACGCGCTTGGCGAGTCGCTTGCCCGAACGTATGTAGAAGGGCACGCCGGACCAGCGCCAGTTGTCGAAGTACATCGTGAGCATCGCGAAGGTTTCCGTCGCGGAATCGGGCGCGACGCCCTCTTCTTCACGATAACCCGGAACCGTCTTGCCGTTAATCGAACCCGCCCCGTATTGACCGCGCACGCACTCTGCGCGAATGCGTTCGGGCGTGAACGGGCGCACGGAAGTCATCGCCTTGATCTTCTCATCGCGCACGGATTCGGAATTGAGACTCGCGGGCGGCTCCATCGCGACGAGCGAGAGAACTTGAAAGACGTGGTTCTGCAACATGTCGCGCACCACGCCCGCCTTCTCATAGTAACCGCCGCGACCTTCGACGCCGACCGTCTCGGCGTTCGTGATCTGCACGTGGTCTATGTACTGGCGATTCCAGAGCGGCTCGTAGATGCCGTTGGCGAAACGAAAGACGAGCAGATTTTGCACCGTCTCCTTGCCGAGATAATGATCAATGCGATAAATCTGCGACTCGTCGAGATGTTGATGAATGTCTCGATTGAGAGACTGCGCGCTCGCGAGGTCTGTGCCGAAAGGCTTCTCGATGATGACGCGCACCCAGCCCTTCTGGCCTTCTTTCGGCTTCGCCAAACCCGACTGACCGAGTTGCCGGACGGCTTCGGCGTAGAGCGAAGGCGCGGTGGAGAGATAGAAAACGCGGTTGCCCTGCGTGCCGCGCGAGGCATCGATCTCGTCGAGTTTCGCGCTCAAGGCCACATAATCTTCGGCTGTGCCGATGTCAACTTTCAGATAGTGCAGCCCTTGCGCGAAGGATTCCCACACCTCTTCGTCCACGCTCTTGGCCTCGGAAAACTGCGCGACGGCCTCTTTCATGTTGGCGCGAAACTCTTCGCTGCTCAACTCCGAACGCGCCGCGCCGACGATGGCAAACTCGGCGGGCACGAGCCGTTCCTGCACGAGCCGGTAGAGCGCGGGCACGAGCTTGCGCTTCGTCAAATCGCCGGTCGCGCCGAAGATGACGACCACGCACGGCTCGGCCGTCCGTTCGAGGCGCACGCCCGCGCGCAAGGGGTTCTCCAGGACATTTGCAGACATAACAATCAAGGGATGAGGGATGAGGAAGGTCTAAGGGATGAGGGCGGAGGGATGAGGGATGAACCTGAAAGAATCAAGCACATCAACTTGATAATTGTTCTTATTCATCCCTCATCCCTCATCCTTCATCCCTTAGACTATCCCTCATCCCTTCTCACTATCCTTTCTTGAGCATCTCTTCCCATTCGGTGTGGATGGCGGGTTGGCCGGGTTTGTCGGTGCGCTCGTAGGTGTGCGAGCCGAAGAAGTCGCGCTGTGCCTGCGTCAGGTTCAGCGGCAGGTTGGCGGTGCGATAGGTGTCGAAGTAGCCGATGCTGGCGGACATGCCGGGCACGGCGACGCCGTTCTGAATGGCGGTCGCCACCACGCGACGCCAATTGGGCTGCGACTGTTCCACGAACGCGTTGAAAGCGGGGTCGAGCAGGAGATTCGGCAAGTCGGCGCGGCGTTGGTAAGCCCCCTTGATCTTGCCGAGGAACCGGGCGCGGATGATGCAGCCGCCTTTCCAGATGCGCGCGCACTCGCCGAGGTCGATGTTCCAGTCGTAGGTGTCCGAACCGGCGCGGATGAGATTCATCCCCTGCGCGTAGGAGCAAATTTTCGAGGCGTAGAGCGCATCGTGAATGGCCTGTAGCATCTCGCCGCGGTCGCCGTTGAACGCGCCGCGCTCCGGCCCCTTGATCTGTTTCGACGCCTCGACGCGTTCCTCTTTGCGCGCCGACAAATTGCGCGTATCCACGGCGGCGTCAATCGTCGGGGTGACGATGCCGAGTTCGAGCGCGATGTCGGAAGTCCACTTGCCGGTGCCCTTCTGCCCGGCCTTGTCGAGCACGAGATCGACGAGCGGCCGGCCGGTTTCGGGGTCTGTCACACGCAAAATCTGCGCGGTGATTTCGATGAGAAACGATTCGAGGTCGCCCCGGTTCCATTCGTCGAACACGTCGGCCATCTCCGTGGCCGACATGCCGAGCACGGTACGCATCAGGTCGTAGGCTTCGGCGATGAGTTGCATGTCGCCGTACTCGATGCCGTTATGCACCATCTTGACGAAGTGGCCTGCGCCGCCCGGCCCGATGTAGGTGACGCACGCGCCGTCGTCAACTTTCGCGGCGATGGCTTCCCACACGGGGCGAATCTGTTCGTAAGCCGCGCGGTCGCCGCCCGGCATCAGCGACGGCCCCCACAGCGCGCCCTTCTCGCCGCCGGAGACGCCCGATCCGATGAAGTTGAAGCCTTCGGCCTTCAACTCTTTCTCGCGCCGCGCGGTGTCCATGAAATAAGAGTTGCCGCCGTCGATGATGATGTCGCCCTCGTCGAGGAAGGGCTTGATCTGGTTGACCGTCCAGTCCACCGGGTCGCCCGCCTTGACGAGCAGGATCATCTTGCGCGGGCGTTCGAGCGACTTCACAAATTCTTCGGGGGTGTGCGCGCCGATCACCCGATGACCTGCCAGTCGCTCGACGAACTCGTCAACCTTCTTCGGCTCGCGATTCCAGACGGCGACGGAATAACCGTTGCGCTCGATGTTGCGCGCCAAATTCTCGCCCATCACGCCCAGCCCGATCATGCCGATCTGCGCCGTCTTACCGCTCTGTTCAGGTGTAGACATAAGATTTCCTTACTCAATAATAGGGATGAGGGATCAGGCAAGAAAGTGAATGTCTCAACTGCCCGGGCAGTTTTCTGATTCATCCCTCATCCCTCATCCCTCATCCTTGCTTTTATGCTCCCGTCGCGCCGGAGCGCGGCAGGGCTTGGCCGATCAACTCTTGGAGACGGTCGAGTCCGGCTTGAATGTCCGCGCCGAGATCGATGCGGATGGCGCGCCGCCCGCGCGACGAGAGCGCGCGAAAATCGCCGAGCGCCTGCGCCTGTTTCAACGTGCTGAAAGTGTAGGGCTGACCCGGAATCGGCAAATCTTCGATGTCCGGCGCGGTGAGTTGCAGGAAGACCCCGGCGTCCGAGCCGCCCTTGTGCAATTGGCCTGTCGAATGGAGGAAGCGTGGGCCGTAGCCGGTCGTGGTGGCGCAGCGCGTCGCGTCGCGCAGGTGCGTGCGAATCGCCTGCACGACGCGCTCGTAGGCGGGTCTTTCCTCGAAATAGTCGAGCAGGGCGATGTAGTCGCCCGCGCCCGCGCGCGCAAGGTGCGCGGTGATGGCCGCGCCGATTGATTCGTTCGGGAGGGCGGCGCGCGTGGCGGCGTCGGCGTAGAGCGTGAGCACGCCGTCGGCGGCGAGCACGTCCTGTTCGGGCAGCTTGCCGTCGCGCGCGTAAGCGTCGAGCAGTTCCTTCGTCGCGTCTTTCGACTCCTGCACGTTCGGTTGGTCGAAGGGGTTGATGCCGAGCCGCCAGCCCGCGAACGCCGTCGCCAACTCCCAGAGGAAAAACTCCTCGCCGAGGTCATAGAGGTCTGTCAGCGTGCGATAGACCACCGGATGGCCGGCCGCTTCCAGAGCCTTCAACTTCGCCTCCGTCTCGCTCTCGATCCGCTCGACGCTGATGTGGAGGAACAGTCGATCATCGCCGTAGGACGAAGGCGAGGCGAGCGTTTCGCCCGCGACGGGCACGATGCCCTTTCCGTCCTTGCCCGTGCTCTCGGCGATCAGTTGCTCGATCCACAGCCCCAACGAGCCGATCTTCGGATCGACGCTGACGGTCAACTTGTCGCGCCCGGCCTTGGCGCATTCCGCCAGGATCGCGCCGAGCCGCGCGGCCGGATTCTCCGACGCGGGCACGACCGGCGCGCACGCATGCACGACGCGCTCGGCGCGGTCGAGCAGTTTCCTCACGTCCAGACCCATCAGCGCGGCGGGAACCATGCCGAAGTAAGAGAGCGCGGAATAACGCCCGCCGATGTCGGCCGGGTTGAGAAAGATGCGTTTGAACTTGTCTTCCGTCGCCATCCGCTCCATGAGCGTCCCCGGATCGGTGACGGCGATGAAACAGTCGCCGGGGTTCTCTGTGCGCCGCGCCGCCTGATCGTACCAATACTTGTAGAAGGCGAGCGGCTCGGTCGTCGTGCCGGACTTCGACGAGATGATGAAGAGGCAACGCGTGGGGTCGATGTGGGCGGCGATGTCGGAGAAGGCGTCGGGGTCGGTCGAGTCGAGCACGAGCAGTTCGGGGTAGCCGTCCTGCCGGCCGAAGGTCTGCCGCAGCACTTCCGGGCACAGCGACGAGCCGCCCATGCCGCACACCATCGCGTGCCTGAACTCGCCCGCGTCCCTGATGCGCTCCGCAAACTGCACGAGGTCGTCTTCGACGCCGATCATCGTGTCGGGCACGGTCAGCCAGCCGAGCGCGTTTTCGATGATCTGCCGGTGCGCCTCGTCCGATTTCCAGAGCGCGGCGTCCTTGCGCCAGATGCGGCGCATCACGTCGCCCTTGTCCGCTTCCTTGATCGCCCCCGCGACCGCCTCGCTATACTTTCCCAGCGTGGCCGTCAGCCGCTCGTTGATGCCGGAGAGAATCGCGTCGCGCTTCGACTCGATGGAGGCGGCCAGCGCGTCGAAGGAGGTGACGAAGGAACTCAGCCCGTCCCTTTGCAACTTCTCCGTGACGGCTTTCAGATCAATACCGATCTCGCCGAGTTCGCGCACCAGCGCGCGGCATTCGTCCAAGCCCTCTTCGAGCGTGAGCGCGACCCGGCCTTTCTCGCGGATGGCCGTGTAGGTCGCGGGCGGCACGGTGTTGACCGTCTCCGCCCCGATCAGATTGTCCACGTACAGAACTTCCGAATACTTCGGATTCTTCGTGCCCGTCGAAGCCCATAATTGACGCTGCACCTGCGCGCCCTTGGCCTTCAGCGCGGCGAACCTCTCGCCGTGGAATATCTCTTTGTACTTGACGTAGGCGAGCTTGGCATTGGCGATGGCGGCGCGACCCATCAAGCCTTCGAGCCGCGCCTTTTCTTCGGGCGTCGCGGCGTGGCGCGCTTTGGATTCGAGGTCGGCGTCGATCGCCGTGTCCACGCGCGAGACGAAGAAGCTCGCCACCGAGGCGATGCCGTCAACCGCCTGGCCTTCGGCGTCGCGGCGTTCGAGTCCGCGGATGAAGGCCTCGGCCACCTGCACGTAGTTTTCAATCGAGAAGATCATCGTGACGTTTATGTTGACGCCGCGATAGATCGACTCTTCGATGGCGGGCAAGCCCTCCTGCGCCGCCGGAATCTTGATCATCACGTTCCGGCGGCCGAGCCGTTTGAACAGGCGCTCGGCCTCTTCGATGGTCTCCTGCGTCTTGTAGGCGTAGCCGGGATTGACTTCGAGACTGATGTAGCCGTCGAGGCCGCCGGTCTTGTCATAGACGGGCTTCAGGATGTCGGCCGCGCGCCCGATGTCGTCGGCGACGAGGTCTTCGTAAATCTCCGGCACGCTCTTACCGGCCTCGACGAGCGAGCGCAGTTGCTCGTCGTAGTCGTTCGAGCCGGTGATGGCCTTCTCGAAAATGGTCGGGTTGGAGGTGACGCCGCGCAGGTCGTCCTCCTCGATCTTCTTCCGGAGGTCGCCGCTCGCGAGCATCGCCCGCCGGATGTTGTCGTACCAGATGGACTGGCCGGTCTTCATGATTTCAACCAGAGTATTACTCATCGCTTCACTCCTTGAAAAATGCAAAGGTCTTCAGACCGACGATGGCCTCGGCGCCGTTCGCGCGAGCGACGCCGACCGCACGTGCCCGCCTGCTCTAGGGCGACGCGCGCGCCTCGATCGTGGGCGACCGTGAGCGAGGATCAGGGGCGCGGAACGCACAAAGTCGTAGCAGTTGTAAGCGGAAAGAACGTTTACTCCTGCGTGATCATAAAACGAGCCGACGGGGGATCGAAGATTGTTATCAGAGATCGAAATAGGAGACCGCCGAGGCCAGTGGGGGCGGAAAGTCCGACCCGCAATCAGGATGAAAAAGCAGGACGCGAAAAAGGCTTGGTGTCGTCCGTTGAAGCGGCGGGATACTAACACGTTCTCGCATAAACGTCTATGACTTGCCCCGGCTCGCCGCCGCCCGCGGCCGCGCACTTCCGCTACTTTTTCGATTCATCTCGGGTGTACTCGTCGCGTCGGCTTTTCCCGCTTTGTGTCTGGCGCGCCGGGTGCAAAAGCGAGAGGCCGCAACCAAATGTTGCGGCCTCCGGCGATGAACTTCTGGATTCCGAATGCGGCGCAGACGGCGAACTGTCAGTTGGCCGCCGCTTCCGGGTTCTGGAAGAAACTCTCGTCCATCTTGATGCCGTAAGTGACGGTTTGCACGCGCGCCTCCTGCACCTGTTTATCGTCCTTGTAGAGAACGGAGCGATAGGGCACGAGCGTGTTTTGCGAATAGCGATAGTCGTGGAACGTGCGGCGATACTTGCTCGGCGCGGTGGCATCGGGCGGCGTCTCCTCGTATTCGAGCCAGAGGACGCGCGCCGTTTTGCGGATGTCGGGATTCGCGCTGATGTAGTAACGCGTGCGGCTCTTATCCTTATCCGTCAGGTCGAGCACCCAGAGGTCGAGACCCTTCAGTTTCTCTTTGCCGATCAGGGTGAGCGTGGAACCGTTCTCGCTGTAACGCAACAGGGCGTCGATGCCGTGCTGCGACTGTGAGATAAATTCCGCGGTCACGTCCTGCTTCGGCGTGAAGGCGGTGCCGTTGATGATGCCCCAGATGCGTCCCTCGTTAAAGACGAGCGCGTATTCCATCGTGGGCATTTTCTGATCCACGCGAATTTTGTCTTTGCCCGCCGTCTCGCCGCGCACGAACCGCTGCTCGTAACTCAACTCTTCGGTGCGCCCGTCGCCCGCCGTGCGCGTGACCTTCCCGCGCTCGACGCCGTTGCGCCGAATCTGTTTCAGCATGTCGCGCCCGCGCCCGCCGCCGTAGATGAGGATGACGGTTTCGGCGACCTGCTCGGCGGTCGGCGTCACGGTCTCCTTGCCGGTCACGGGTTGAATCTTTTTTTCAATCTTCACTTGCGGCGTCGGGGTCGGGACGGCGGGCTGAGTGGTGGTGGTTGGAGGAGTTTGCGCCAATGAGGAGCGCGAGAGCGCGGCCGTACCGCACAGCATGACCGCCAGCGCAAATAAATGAAAGCGTCGCAACACCGGTAACATCTCCTTAAAAACTTTGGCTAAAACCTTCGGGAGTGAAGAACGGAAAAATCAAGCCGCGAATTGTAACATAGAAGCCGACGGCCGTAAGGCGTCTTCGGCCGCGCTCGCGTCAAACACACATATTGATGCCGGAAACCTGCCCGACGGATGCCCGCCCCCGCGCATTGACAACAGGACGAGGCGGCTGTAGAGTGCGCGGTTTTCATCCAACTAAATATGAGTATTAATTCGTTGGAAACGCTCTCTTTTGCCTATTTTACTTTGCCGTATTTATCTCAGAGAAATTACATTGACAAAGTAATTCTACCCGATAAACTTCTCGGACACGTCCATGTGTCTCTAAAATGTTATGCCAGAAATATTGAGAGATGAAACTGCTCATAGTTGTGCTTCTGACGCTATGCGGCAAGTTCCGACAGTTGTCGATCTTTTTTGCGGCGCAGGTGGGCTTTCTCTTGGATTTGTGCAAGCGGGATATGAGGTAGTGCTGGCGGTTGACAACAACAACGTGGCTTTGAAGACTTATGCAGCTAACTTAGGGACGCATTCCATCAACCTTGATCTATCTGCTGAGATAGATTGGCCTTCACCGACGGTTGTGGTTGGGGGGCCTCCTTGTCAAGGGTTTTCGTCAGCAGGACTTCGTAAAGCAAAAGATTACCGTAACAGCTTAGTTAGTTGTTTTGCGCAACACGTTATAAAACTGCGGCCGACTGCTTTCGTCTTTGAGAATGTAGAAGGGTTTCTCACGGCCGAACAAGGAGTTGGCGTAATTGAGTTATTAACTCCTCTTATCGCGGCAGGTTATCGAATTCACTTGCGAAAAATAAATGCCGCGAATTACGGGATTCCTCAACACCGCAAGAGAGTCATCGCGATTGGCGGATTAGGTTGGGAACCTACCTTTCCAGTAGTGACACACACAGCCTTCGGCGCGCCGGGTGCGCGTTTGGCGACTCAAAGATTAGCACCCACTCCAACCATCCGTGAAGCATTTGACGGTCTTCCAACTCCCACAACCGAGGAACCCGGCACGCCTCAAGGTCATTATTACCGCCCCCTAACGGGGCTGGACTTGCTTCGCGCATTAGCCCTCAAACCGGGTCAAACAATGCGTGACCTGCCTGATGAATTGCAGCATGAGAGCTATCGTCGCAGAGCTTTCCGTCGTGTCTCAGATGGCACACCAACCGAGCGGCGTGGAGGTGCTCCAGCAGGACTTCGCCGCTTACGTTCGGATGAGCCATCCAAGGCTATCACCGGTGGGGCACGGGCAGAGTTTTTACATCCTGCCGAAGACCGCCCCCTGACCATTCGCGAGTGTGCTCGTTTACAGACTTACCCTGATAAGTTTACATTCTATGGAACTGCAACAGAGCAATCACAATTGATTGGCAATGCCGTCCCTCCACGCTTAGCTTTCATTATCGCCAGTAATCTTGCGAAGGACTTGACTAATGTGAAGCAGATAGCAGCCTGCGGGGCATTGCTCAGCTTTATACCGACTCTTTCTAACGGACTTAGCCCGATCCTAAAGCAAGTTACAAATATGATTACGGCGCGGTTTGCCGACTCATGTGTTACTTCAAGGGTGGCTCCATGACTCTGACCACAACTCAAAGAGCATTCATCACCAAAATACGGACAGCCGGTGCAAGCGAATTGGGCGTTGCGCTAGATGAAGGTGCTTGCGCCTACCTTATTGCAGTAATAGCTAAGGACTTGGAATTGTTACAACACTTTCCAGAGTTTTCAGATGATATTTCACCATTTTTTAGCAATCAACTTTTACTATCGCTCCGCTACGATGATGCAAATTTCGAGTCGCTCTTTGAAAGATTGATTGGCTTAGAGCGAGATGCAGATACATACTTTTATTGTTTAGCGACACTTCATAAAGCTAGGTTGAAGTATGAGCGTATCCTTCAAGCCCAAGCTATCCCTACTATCGACCAGGTTGGGCCGCGAGGGTTGCTCCAATTCGGTAGTTTAAGCCCTAAAGCCTTGGTGAGTTTCCTGTTTTGGCGAAAGTGGATATTCGATATTGACAATCGTGCGGGTCAGGAGACTGGATATGTTTTCGAGCCTATAATCGCGCATGCCATTGGTGGCGTTCCATTCAGCGCGAAAAAAAGTCCAATCAAGCGTGGGGGAAGCGGATCTCTCGGCAGACAAGTTGATTGTATTCGTGACCAACTAGCCTATGAGATAAAATTGCGCGTCACAATTGCGGCATCGGGTCAGGGACGGTGGCGCGAGGAGATGGAGTTTCCAAATGATTGCGAGGCCAGCGGTTTTAAACCCATACTAATTGTTTTAGACCCTACTCCAAACACAAAGTTAGAAGAGTTGCGTAACGCCTTTCTAAGAGCATCAGGACAAGTTTATGTGGGACAAGAGGCATGGGATCACCTTAAGGCATCTGCTGGAACAACGATGGCTCGCTTTCTTGAATTATATGTTCACCTACCGATCCAATCTTTGCTTAAGAACGCTCCAGAGTATTTACCTGAGATAGGTTTAAGCATGGACAAGGAGAAATTAGTTGTGATCATAGGAGAAGAAACTTTGGTGGTGCGACGTGATTTTGTCAGCACGGAAATGTCGGAGGACGCGGAGTTACCAGAAGATGTACACGACCATTTACCGGGCTTATGAAACTTACAACCTTAGATTGACAAGTCAGGAAAATGCCATGTAGAGTGCAGGGTTTTCATCAGCGCGTGGTCGGCGACAGGCGGGAGAGACGTTTTGGTTTCTCGCCGCCGTAGCCGCCGCGAGAAACCGGATTTTTTTGAAAGGATAGTAATTAAAGTGAAGACTGTTGGTATTTTAGTCGGCCGCGAGAAGACTTTTCCGCAGGCATTGATTGACCGGATTAACGAGCGCGGCGGCGGCGAAGTGGTCGCCGAATACGTCGAGGTCGGCGGCGTCAACCTTGACCAGGGACGCCGCTACGAGATCATCATCGACCGCATCTCGCACGAAGTTCCCTTCTACCGCGCCTTCCTCAAACGCGCCGCGCTCGAAGGCACACAGATCATCAACAACCCTTTCTGGTGGTCGGCGGACGATAAATTTTTCAACTACTCGCTGGCCGTCAAACTTGGCGTCGCCATCCCGAAAACCACGCTCCTGCCGCAGAAGGATTACATCGAAGGCATCACGAGCGAGAGTTTGCGCAACCTCGAATTTCCGCTCGATTGGCAAGGCATCGTGGATTACGTCGGCATGCCCGCCATCATCAAGCCCTTCGACGGCGGCGGCTGGAAGAACGTCTCGCGCGTCAACTCGATCGAGGAACTCTGGGAGGTGTACGACACGACGGGCACGCTCTGCATGACCCTTCAGGAGTTCATCGCCTTCGACCAGTTCGTGCGCTGCTACTGCATCGGGCAGGAAGAAGTGATGATCATGCCCTACGACCCGCGCAAGCCTTACCTGTCCGGCGAGCAGTACATCCAAGACCCGAACTACCTCTCGCCCGAACTCGCCGAGCGCATCACGAACGACGTGCGCACGCTCTGCCGCGCGCTCGGCTACGACATCAACACGGTCGAGTTTGCGATCAAGGACGGCATCCCCTACGCCATTGATTTCATGAATCCCGCGCCCGACGCCGAACTCGCGTCGGTCGGCGAGTTTTATCACAACTGGGTGACGGACACGGTCGTCAACCTCGTCTTCAAACGCCTCGCCGAGCCGCCGGCCGAAGTTCAATATCGCTGGGACGCGATGCTGAACCCGCGCCCCATCGGCGGGACGGCCGCGCAGGCCATGTCGGCCGTCGCCTCCGCCGCGCAGCAATCCGTCACCTTGCTCATCCCCGACGCCGGACGCGGCATCGCGGCCGACATCGCGGCGGGCGTCACAGACCTCGTCGAGGGCGCGACCAACGCCGTCTCCGGCCTGCTCGGTCAGAGCGGCGACACAACCTCGTCGTCGCCGGACGCGTCCGCGAACGCCGAGCGCACGTCGCCCGCGAAGACGACGAAGGCCGCCGCGCCGCGCAAGGGCGCGTCGAAAACAGCCGCGCCGCGCGCGAAGAAGCCGACGCCCGGAGTTTAAACGCCGGGGCGCGGCCGGGAGCTTTGCCTCGATTCGGACTAAGAGACGGTCGCACCGAAAGGCGGCCGTCTCTTAGTTTGTCTCCATCCGCCGATTTCCGCGCCCCGGAGCACTTCGTTCCGGTTCGAGATATACAGTTTGCAACAAGGCTAACCACATGAAGGAAATTTACGTGAGCACCGACGTGGAGACGGACGGCCCCATCCCCGGCCCTCATTCCATGCTCAGTTTCGGCTCCGCCGCCTACCTCGCCGACAAGACCCTGCTCGGCACGTTTACCGCTAATCTCGAAACGCTCCCCGGCGCGAGCGGCTATCCCGAAACGATGGAGTGGTGGCAGACGCAGCCGGAGGCATGGGCGGCCTGTCGTGAAGATTTACAGTCGCCCGCGGAGGCCATGAAAAACTACGTCGCGTGGCTCAAGGCTTTGCCCGGCCGCCCCGTCTTCGTCGCCTACCCGGTCGTCTTCGATTACATGTTCGTGCAGTGGTACCTGCACAAGTTCGCGGGCGAGAGTCCGTTCTCCTTCATCGGCCTCGACATCAAATCCTACGCGATGGCGATCCTCAAAAAAGATTTTCGCCACACGATCAAATCAAACATGCCCCGGCACTGGTTCGACGATCTCCCGCACACGCACAAAGCCCTCGAAGACGCCATCGAACAGGGCGCGCTTTTCTGCAACATCCTGGCGGAGAACACGCGCCAAAGCTAAAGCGTAGGGAAAGGATAGGGGGTAAAGGTGAAAGGGTAAGGGGGAAAGGGGAAGACGGGGAGCACATAGGCTTTCCCTCTCCCTTTTCCCTTTCCCCCTTACCCTTTACCCCTTATCTTCTCTGAACGAGGCCGAGCAATACATCCGCGATGGCCGCCGAGACGGGCAGCCCTGGATGATGTTCGAGCCAGAAGAATTCGCCGGCGGGATTGACTTCGAGAAAGACGTGTCGGCCTTCGGGCGTCACGATAAAGTCGGCCGCGCCGTAGTTCAATTTGAAGTAGTCCATCAGGCGCAACAGGCTTTCTTCCACTTCGGGCGGCAGCGTGTAGGGTTGCCACGCATCGATCAGCCGGATGCCGTCGCGCCGCCAATCGTGCGTCGCGCGTGCGGACGCTTGCGAGTCGATCGCGGCGGCCAGCACGCGCCGGCCGACGACGTTGACGCGCAGTTCCAACCGCTTCGGCACCTGCTCCTGAAAAGTCATCGGGCACAGACGCAGCCCTTCGAGATCATCCAAATCTTCCGCCGCGACCGGGTTGGTGAAGACGACTTTCTCCGTGTCGTCTTCATAGACGGCGAAGGATGAGAGCATCTTCGTGACCATGCCGCGCTCGCAGGTGCGGGCGAAGGCGCGCACGGCCGACGGGTCGTTGGTGATGAGGGTGCGCGGCGTGTCCAGCCCCGACTCTCGCGCGATCCTGAGTTGCAACTGCTTGTTTTCGGCCTGACGAATCAGAGGCTCGGCGTCCAGGCGAAACGCGTCGAGCGTGGCGAGCATCCCCAGGAGGGTGGCGCGCGATTCGCCATAGGCGGCGCGGCGGAGTTGAGCGTCCATCCCGCCGGGCAATCGTCCCGCCACGTTCAGGCGGCGATGCCAGATGGCCGACACGTCGCGCAGGTCGAGCATCTGCTCGCCGTCGGCGAGCGTAAGTTGCTCGGGCGTTTCGCCGTACCGGGCGACGAGCCGAACCTCCGTCGGGAATCTATCGGTGTCGAGACGAAAAGAAGTCCCGCCGCGTTTCCTGACGGACTCCGCGACGAGCGCGACGCTCTCGTTGTCGCCGCTGTGCGTGATGATCAGAACAGTCATAAATTTTAGTCGGGCATGTTAGTCGAGGAGGGCGTCGGCGATGGCTTCGGAGATGGGGAGTTCGAGGTCGCGTTCGAGCATGCCCCATTCGCCGCCGGGATTGACTTCGAGAAAGACGTGTTGGCCTGCGGGCGTGCGAATGATGTCTATCGCGCCGTAGACGAGTTGCAGCCGGTGCATCAAGGTCGTGAGTTGAGCTTTGAGTTCAAGCGGAATATCTTCGCGCCGCCACTGACATTCTCCGGGCGCGGCGCGTCGCCAATCAATCCGCCCGCGCGCGGAGCGGCTCGCATCCAACGCGCCGACGAAGAATTTTCCGGCCACATAGGCGATGCGCAGTTCGAGCGACTTAGGGATGCGCTCCTGAAACACCATCGGGCTGTGGCGCAGCCCGCCCGCGTCTTCCAGATCGCCCGCGCTGATCTCGTTCGTATAGACGAAGGCCGAGTCCGCGCTCATGCCGACGGTGAGCGGCGTGAGCAGTTTCGCCACGACCGCGCCGCCGTTCTCGCGGAAGAATTCACGGGCGCGTCCCGCGTCGTTGGTCAGGAGCGTGCGCGGGATGCAGAGTCCCGCATCTTGTGCGAAGCGCAGTTGCAGGAGTTTGTTCTCGGCTTCGGCTTCGCGTTCGCGGTCGTTGACCCAGCGCGCGGCGTGCAGCCCGTCGAGGAATCCACGCATGGCGGCGACGCTCTCGCGCTGGCACATCCGTCGAAACTGCGGGTCGAGATTTTCGTCCAACTGCGGCAGCCACATCCTGCGCGCCCACACCGCACGCACCCCGGCGGCCTCGCACGCCGCCGCGCCGTCCTCGATCCGGTGGCTGAAATTTCCCGCGCCGGAGAGATGGGCGGCGAGGCGCACTTCGCGCGGGAAGCGATCCGTGTCGAAGCGAAAGGTTTTCGCGCCGCGCCGCGCGAGGGCGTCGGCGACGCGATCCACCGTGTAGTAATCGCCGCTGTGCGTGAGCAGCAGGACGGTTTCCCGCTCCGCTCCGGTTGCCATAGTAAAGAGATGATTTGTCCGGCTGGCCGGTTCAGCCCGGTTCAGGCCGATTCGGACTTGGAGAAGTTTCAAAACAGACGTTAAGGACATCCCGCGCGGGATGTCCTTAACATTTGCGGCGCACTCGCGTGAGAGTTGCGCGGGTTAGTTGTCACCTCGCGCGAGATGTTCGCGTGGGGCGCGCTCGCGGCGACGGCCTCTCTGGCTCTTTGAATTTCAAGAGCCGCTATCGGCCGACGGTTTGCCGCGGAGACGTTTAGACGGGCGGACGGCCATCTTCGTCACGGTCTGAAGGATATTTCAGAGTCATGAACCCGGCTTCGTCGCCGGCCGCGCGCGGGTTGTCTTCGTTGTGCTGTCCTTCGAGGAAACGCGCGAAGAAGGGGGTTTCGTTACCTTGCGGTGTGTCTTCGTTGATGGGTTCGAGGTTCGTATTCTCTGCCTGTTTCATGCTGGGGTCTCCTTATTTGTCAAAGCGAGGCCGGGGTAAAACGCGTGCAGTTTTAATACAAAGCGCGAGGCAGGTCAATGCTAATAACGCGTCGCTCCCGCGAAAGGTTTCAACTCAGGAGGTCGCGCTCATGGCGTAGCGGCCGAGCTTGAGTTGGAGTCCGCGACGCGTGATGCCGAGTTCGCGCGCGGCGCGGGAGATGTTGCCGTTGTGGCGGCGCAGGGAGTCGGCGATCATGCGGCGTTCGAGGTCTTCCACGGCGTCGGGCAGCGAGAGATGTTCCGTCGCGTGCTGCGCCGCCGCCGAGCCGAACGCGGCGAGGTTGGTGTTCGTCGTCGAGACGGGGGCGGAGGTGCGTTTGAGTTCGGGCGAGAGGTGTTCGGGAGTGATCAGCGTGCCGTCTTCGGCGCGGGCGACGATGCGTTGAATTTCGTTGCACAACTGGCGGACGTTGCCCGGCCAATCGCAGACCATCAGGAGGTCGATCGTCTGCGGCGTGATCTGAACATCGCGGCGGTTGAACTTCGCGGAGTAGTGGTTGATGTAATAGTTGACGATGGTCGGGATTTCGGAGCGGCGTTCGCACAGCGGCGGCACGCGCAGGCGGATGACGTTGAGACGGTAATATAAATCCTCGCGGAAGCGTCCTTCGGCGACCATCTTTTCGAGGTCGCAGTTGGTGGCGGCGATGATGCGCACGTCCACCTTCGCCGGTCGCTGCTCGCCTAAGGGCTGTATCTCGCCCTCTTGCAGGAAACGCAAAAGTTTAGGTTGCACGTCGAGGGGGAGGTCGCCGATCTCGTCGAGAAAGAGCGTGCCGCCCGCCGCCGAACGAATCACGCCCGGCGAATCCGACACCGCGCCCGTGAACGCGCCGCGCCGGTAGCCGAACAGATAGGCGTCCGACAACTCTTTGGGCACGGCCGTGCAGTTGAACGGCACGAAGACTTTGGCGCGGCGCGAGGAGAGGGCGTGGATGGCGCGGGCGACGAGTTCCTTGCCCGTGCCGGACTCGCCCGTGACGAGCACTGTCACATCGGAGGAGCGGATTTTGTGGACTTCTTCGACGAGGCGCGTCATCGCCGGCGACGAGTGGATGAACCCCGGCATGAGTCCCGTGCTGGTGTAGGTGTTTTGTTCCTGCGCGCCGCGGCCGGTACCGACGCGCGCGCGCAGGGCGCAGACGTTCATGCCGAGTTCGACGACGCGGAGCAGGGAATCAATCGGCAGGCCGCCGGAGAGCGTGGCCGCGGCGCGCGGCTCGATGTAGAGCAACGCGGGCGTAGCGTTCGTCGGGCGAAGCATGATCACGGTCGAGTCGTGTTCGAGCGCAAACTTCTCGCGCTCGGCGTCGTTCTTCGCCATGCAGAGCGTGTTCGCCAACTCGGCGTTCGCTTCGCTTGCGCCGCCGTGCGAGACGACGACCTTGATCGTGCCTTCTTCGTCGAGTTCGGTGATCAGCACGCGGCGCGCCTTCGTCTCCTGATCGAGCACGGCGGCCAGCTCGCGCAGGAGCAGTTCGCGCGAGGCGACGGCTTCGGCGAGGCGGAGCGTGAGCAGTTGCGCGAAGGCCGAAGTCTCGTGCCGCTGCTCGGTCGTGTTGACATCGATGGAGGCGAGCGCGTCTTCGGCGCGCGCGATGTCGAGCTGCGCGCCGAGTTCGCGGAAGGTGTGCAAGGCGCGGGAGAAGTGTTCGGCGGCGCGTTCGGGCTGAACGCCCTCGTAGGCGCAGCCGAGTCCGTAGAGGGCGAGCGCGGTGCGATAACGGTCGCCGAGGATCGAGTAGATCGAGACGCTGCGGCCGAAGTGGTGGATGGCGAGCGTGGAGTCGGACTGCGCGAGGGCGAGCAGGCCGTGGATGCGTTGCGCCTCGCCCGCGACGGCCATGTCGGCGGCGGAGTCGCTCGTCTGCTCGGTCACTTTCTGCAATTCGGAAGCGCACTCGCGCGGGTCGTCGCAGCGCAGGTAGACTTCGGCGAGCAGCAGGCGCGCATCGCAGACGGCCTGCCGGTCGCCGATGCGCTCGGCGAGCGCGAGCGCCTGCATGCTTTCGTCGAGCGCGCGCGTGGATTCCTCCATCGCCAGGTGACAGCGCGCCAGCGTGCGCAGAGCCTGACACGCGTACCACTTGTTGCCGTGGTCGTGCGAGAGCCGGACGGCGCGTTGCAGGTGCTCCTGAGCTTTCAAGAGGTTGCCGCGCAGCATCTGCAACTCGCCGAGCGAGTCGAGCACCATCGGCACGACCTTGTCTTTCGCGCCCTCCTCGTCGAACTCCGCGGCACGCGCCAGCGCGCGTTCCAACACAGTTTCGGCGCGCGCCCAGTCGCCGACGAGCGTGAGATTGATGCCGAGGTTGTTGTAGCCGAGGACGGCGTTGGCCTTGTGCTCCGTGCGCTCGTAGTAGTCGATCGCCTTTTCCAGATAGCGGATGCCGTCCTGCGGGCGTTTGAGAAACCAGCAGGCGCCGGCCATGTTGGCGTAAATCTTCCCCAGCATGAAGGGCGCGGGATGATCGCCGACGAGTTTCAATGCCTGCTCGTAGTATTCGAGCGACTGCTCGTAAGCTCCTTCGAAAATACATTCGAGCGCGAGGCCGCGATAGGACTCGGCCATCCCGCGCCAGTCTCCGGTGTTGCGGAAATGGCTGAGGGCGCGTTGCGAGTTGTCGCGGGCGATGGGGTATTCGTTGATGTGCCGGTAGACGCGCGCGAGCGCGATGTAGATGGCGCCGAGTTGCGCGCTCGAAGCGGTCTCGGTCGCTTCGCGCAGCGTGGCGTTCAAGAGGGCGATGGCCTTCGGGTGGTCGCCCGTGTAGTTGTAGGCGAGGCCGAGTTGGACGCGGAGGAAGACGGAGATTTCCGGTTCGAGACCGGCGCGCGCCGACGGGTCTTCGTACATCTGCACGGCCGCGAGCGAGTCGTTGTAGCGTCCCTGAGTTTCCAACGAGACGGAGAGCATGCAGCGCGCCTGGGCGAGCAGTTCCTCGTCGTCGCGCGTGGCTTTGATGATCTGCGTGAGGCGCGTCTCGGCCTCGGCGGCCTGACCGCGGTCGATGAATTCGCGCGTCGCCTCGATCTCGGCCGCCAGCGCGACGTGCGCGGCCTGAGCGCGCGCGCGCACGCGCTGACGCGCGTCGGACAAATTGACGACGCCCGCCGCTTTCGCGGGCTTATCCGCGGCTTTGCCGTCGTTGGGAGAGGGAGTATTCATGTGTTTGGGCGCAACAAATGCGAGGAAATGAGTCGGCCACTCAATTTTGCTGTCTGTTAAAACGGGTCGGGCGGAAAGGAATTCGTCTCAGGCTTCGAGCTACACTTCTCGAAAACAGTCCTAAAGGCTTGTACATTCCAGAATTTAGCAGACCGGGGAGGAAGTAACAAGCCGAAACTTGAGGGAATGCCGCGCCGCCACGGATGAACGGCCGGGACAAGGTTTCTCACTCCACCCGCGACCGCGCGCCGTTCACCTTCCACGCTCGTCGGAGGCCGCCTTTTTTTGTGGCGAGGGCTTTGACGTTTAAGTTAAAGTAGCGCCATTGAGCAATTTAATTTGAAGCATGCCGGCGACAAGTGCGCCGGGGCATTGACATGTGACGAAGGGCGCGTAAAGTTTGCTTGTCTGTTGATGCCTTGGCCGCGTGCCTGTCGAGAGAGACGCGCGCGTGCTCGTCTGATTCCGAAGAGGCCGCGCCCCGGTCGCCCGCACGCGCGCCTCCGCATGGGAGTTTCTGATGGCTACTGTGACAGCCCCGCCGAAACGTAAATTATCGCCTTTCAAAAGTTGGTTGTTCAAAGGCGTCGAGGAGATGGAAGGGCCGCACGAGCGGGCGGGGCAGCATCACACGCACCCGTGGTGGAAGGTGATGTGTCTGACGGGCGTGGACTACTTTTCCACGCTCGGCTACCAACCCGGCATCGCTTTTCTCGCCGCCGGCGCGCTCGCCCCCATCGCCACGCTCGTGCTCGTGGTGTTGACCCTCTTCGGCGCGCTGCCGATGTACAACCGCGTCGCCGCCGAAAGTCCGCACGGCGACGGCTCGATCTCGATGCTGGAGAACCTGCTCTCGCGCTGGAAGGGCAAACTTTTCGTCCTCTGCCTGCTCGGATTCGCCGCCACGAGTTTCATCATCACGATCACGCTCTCGGCCGCCGACGCCGCCGTCCACATCATCGACAATCCCTTCACGCCGCAATTTTTTCACCACCACCAGGTCGCCGTCACGCTCTTTTTGATCGCCGCGCTCGGCGCGGTCTTCCTGAAAGGTTTCAAAGAGGCCATCGGGATCGCGGTCGTGATCGTCGTCGTCTACATTCTGCTCAACATCGTCGTGCTGTCGGTCGGGTTTTACAAACTCGCCATGCAGCCGCAGTTGATCGTCAACTGGAAAGACGCCCTGTTCGGCGGCTACAGCAATCCTCTGATGATGATCGCCGCCGCGCTCATCGTGTTCCCCAAACTCGCGCTCGGCCTCTCCGGCTTCGAGACCGGCGTGGTGGTGATGCCGCTCGTCGAGGGCGAACCCGGCGACCAGCGGCAAAAACCGATGGGGCGCATCAACAACACGCGGAAACTGTTGAAGGCCGCCGCGCTGATCATGAGCGTGCTGCTCCTTGCCAGCAGCGTCGTGACCACGATGCTGATTCCCGCCGAGGCGTTCCGGCCGGAGACGGCGACGCAGCCGGCGGGCGAGGCGAGCGGCCGCGCCCTCGCTTACCTGGCGCACACGTTCCTCGGCGACATCTTCGGCACGGCCTACGACGTGAGCACGATCCTCATCCTCTGGTTCGCGGGGTCGTCCGCACTGGCCGGACTCCTGAACATCGTGCCGCGCTACCTGCCGCGCTACGGCATGGCTCCCGATTGGGCGAAGGCGACGCGCCCGCTCGTGATGGTCTTCACGGTCATCTGCTTCGCCGTGACCGCGCTCTTTAAGGCGAACGTCGAGGCGCAGGGCGGGGCTTACGCCACGGGCGTGCTGGCCTTGATGAGTTCGGCGGCGATTGCGGTCGCGCTCTCCATCTGGCGCGAGGGGAGGAAGTGGCGTTGGGCGTTCCTGCTCATCGCAATCGTCTTCGCCTACACCACGGTCGTCAACATCATCGAGCAGCCGGAAGGACTCAAGATCGCCTCGGCCTTCATCGCCTTCATCATCATCGTCTCGCTCATTTCGCGCGTCTCGCGCACGACCGAGTTGCGCGTCGAGCGCGTGGAACTAGACGACAAGGCGCGCGCGTTCGTCGAAGAGGCCGGGAAGCGCGGCGAGATACGCATCGTGACGAACCGCTGCGACCGGGGCGACGTGAGCGAGTACGAATTCAAGGAGCGTGAGAAGCGCGCCGACAACCACATCCCGACGCGCGACCCCGTACTCTTCTTCGAGGTCAAACCCGGCGACGCGTCGGAGTTCGCGGGCGTGCTGAAAGTGACGGGCGCGGATGTCGAAGGCTATCACGTGCTGCGCGCGGAAAGCCCGGCCGTGCCGAACGCCATCGCCGCCTTCCTCCTGCACCTGCGCGACATGACCGGGAAAGTGCCGCACGTTTACTTCGGCTGGAGCGAGGGCAACCCGCTGGCGTACCTGTTCAAGTATGTGGCGTTCGGCGAGGGCGACACCGCGCCCGTCACGCACGAAGTCTTGCGGCAGGCGGAGGAAGACCCGGAGCGGCGTCCCGTCGTACACGTGGGCGGGTGACAGATGTGTTGTGGAGTTTGTTTGAGGCCCCGCCCGCGCGCGTGAATGTCGTCTCGCGCACGGAGCGGCGGAGACGCGTCGGGGCGGCCGCTAGCGTTCGGCGCAGCGACGAAGAGGTGCCGGGCGATCAGTCTGTCGGGGGAACTGTGCGGAGCCGAGGGCGTGTCAGCCGTCCTGCGTCTCCGGGCTGCGGCCTGCGAGGAAGCACGAGCGGCAGAAGACCGGACGACCCTGCGAGGGATAAAAGGGAACGGTCGTTTGTTGACCACACTGCGCGCAGTTGACGGAAACTTCGATGCGCTGGCGGACGCCGGAAGCCTGCGCGGCGGCGATGGCGGTCAAACGCTCGTTCTTGGCTTGCTTGCAGGGCTTGCAGCGTTTCGGTTCGTTCTTCAGACCCTTGTCGTGAAAGAAAACCTGCTCGCCGCCCGTCCAGATAAAGTCTTCGTTACAATCAACGCAAAGGATGTTGCGGTCTTGGAATTCGGTCTCGGCGTGTTGCGCCCATTCGCCGTTCGGCTGGCCTGTTGCTTGAGCTTGTGACATGTCTGTAAACCCCCCCACGGATATAATCCCCGGAGTCGAACGTTCGGTGAGAGAAGTCGCTCGAAGGAAGATCGGAAATTTTCAGTCGCCAGTCTTTGAATTAAGACTCTTAACCTGATTCTATGCGTTTTTGAGATCGCGCGCGCCGCCTGTCATCACCCGACAGAGCCGCCCATCGCCGATCCGAAGTACTATGCAAAATATAACTATCACGAAATTGTGTCAAGGGTTGCTGGGTACGCTCGGTTCATAACGGCGTCGGGCGGTCTTGACACCACTTTCGCGGCGTGCCAGCATCCGCGCGTTCAAGGTCAGTATATTCCCGCAGCTCGAAGCTGATTTTCCGACTATGAAGATTCTCGTCATCGGTTCGGGCGGGCGCGAACACGCGCTCTGCCACGCGCTGGGAAGAACTTCCCGAAGCCCCGTCGAACTCTATTGCGCGCCCGGCGGCGACGCCATCGCCGAAATCGCGCGTTGCGTCCCCATAGCGGCGACCGACGTGGCCGCCCTCGCCTCGTTCGCCGAGACGGAACGCATCGCGCTCACGATTGTCGGCGGCGAAGCCCCGCTCGCCGCCGGACTCGCGGACGAGTTTGAACGGCGCGGCCTCGCCGTCGCCGGGCCGTGCGCCGCCGCCGCGCAACTGGAATCGAGCAAAGCCTTCGCCAAAGAGTTTATGGCGCGGCACCGGATACCGACGGCGCGTTTCCGCGTGGCCGAGAGCGCGCGGGAGGCACGCGAGATTCTGCTCGGCGGCGAGTTTGGCGGGGCGGAGTCGCCGGTGGTCGTCAAAGCCGACGGACTCGCGGCGGGCAAAGGCGTCGTGGTGGCCGCGACACGGGCGGAGGCTTTGCAGGCGGTCGCCGGGTTGATGGAGGAAGGGCGGGTCGGGAAAGAGGCCGCGCGCCGCGTCGTCATCGAAGAAGCCATGACCGGCGCGGAAGCCTCCCTCCTGTTCTGGACGGACGGCGAGCATTACGTCCTGATGCCGCCCGCCCGCGACCACAAACGCATCGGCGAAGGCGACACGGGGGCGAACACCGGCGGCATGGGCGCGATCACTTCGCCCGAAGTGCTCGACGCGGAGACGCTGGCCGTCGTCGTCCGCGAGGTCGTCGAGCCGACGCTGGCCGGTCTGCGCGCCGATGACCTTGAGTTTCGCGGCGTCATCTTCGTCGGGCTGATGCTGACGCCCGACGGCGCGCGCGTCCTTGAATACAACGTGCGTTTCGGCGACCCGGAAGCGCAGGCCATTCTCGTGCGGCTCGAAAGCGACCTCGGCGAAATCTTCTCGGCCGTCGCGCACAAGCATCTCGGAGACGTGCGCGTGCGCTGGTCTGAGGATGCCTCGGCCTGCGTCGTCCTCGCCGCGCGCGGCTACCCGGAGCGACCCGAGACGGGCGCGCGCATCGAAGGGCTGGACGAATTGCACGCGCTCGCCCCCGTCCACATTTTTCACGCGGGCACGAAACGCGCGACCGACGGCTCGTGGCAGACGGCGGGCGGGCGCGTCCTCGGCGTCACGGCGCGCGCCCCGACGCTCGACCTCGCGCTCGCACATTGCTACGAAGCCGCCGGTCGCATTCGCTGGGACGGGGTGCAATACCGGCGCGACATCGGAAGATTTAGCCGGTCGTAAGCGGCTCTGGTCTGCCAACCGCGACTCCTGCTATACTCGTCGCCGGCAGAGCATATCACCGCCGAAAATGAACCGCGGAAGGCGCGCCGACGTACTAGTCTGGGGCGCACGTGAAATTCGGGCGCGGAAAGTTTGGCAGCATCGCGACGGTCGAAGGCGATGCGCCGGATGGTTGGTTCGGAGGAGCAGAAGAGATGTCATCGTGGAGCAGGTTCAAGCGTTCTTTGCGCGCGTTATTCGGCGGTCTGGTCGAGAAGACGGAAGACCCCGAGTTGATTCTTAACCAGACCATCCGCGAGATGCGCGACCGCGTGCCCGAACTGAACAACTCTGTCGCGCAGGTGATGGCGACCGAGCGGCTGCTTGCCAAGAGCAAGGAACGGCTCGAAGGGCAGGTCGTTGATCTCGACTCGAAGATCAAAGCCTCCATCAAACTGGGGCGCGACGATATCGCCACCGCTTACATCGGCCAACTCCAGCAAGCCCAACTCGACCTCAACAAAACCGGTCAGCAACTACAGCACGCCGAGATGGCATCCAAGCAGGCGCTCAAGGCGCGCGACAACTACATGCTGCAAATGCAGCAGCGCACGGCCGAGGCGATGCAGTTGATCAATCAGTCGAAGCAGGCGAAGTTGCAGGAGCAACTCGCGCAGACGATGGAGACGTTCCAACTCGGCGACGACGCTTCGACCTTCAGCGAGATGCGCGAGAAAATCGATCGCCGCTCGGCCACCGCCGAAGCCAAGATGCAACTCGGCGCGGCCTCCGTGGATTCGCAGATGCAGGACATCGAACGCGAGGCGATGGACATGCAGTTGCAGGACAAGTTGCTCGCCTACAAGCAGAACATGGGACTGTTGCCGAGTTCGACCACCAAGCAACAGGGCGCGCTTCCGGCGGCGAGCGAGGATCAGGGGCGCGCCTCTTAAAGGGTCGGCAGGTCGAAATCGTGTGAACGGCGAGCAGTTTCTTTATCACCGCCGCGCGTGAAGCGGGCGAACAGTCGGCGTTAAACTTTTACGGCAGTCATTCGTTATGGCGGACATCAAAAAGGTAGACCTCCAATACTTGAAAGAGGCGGTCAAGGAACCCGTCAATTTTTGGGGCATGGCGGGCTTCGCCGTGGCCGCGGCCTACACCGGCTCGATCATCCCGCTCGGCGCGGCGCTCGTCGCCGAAGGTTTGTACCTGGCGACCGTGCCCGCCAACGCGCTTTACCGACGCCTCGTTGACACGCGCACCAAAAAACAACTTTACGCACAGCGTCAACGCCAGCGCGACAAGTTGATCGACACTTTCGACCCGCGCGAGCGCGAAGCCGTGAATTATTTGAAGTGGTTGAAGAAGCAGGTTTTCGACAACTACATGAAGTTCACCGGCGCGAAGGAAGTGCCCGCGAACATCCGCAGCCTCGAACAACGCTGGGAAGATTTCGTTGACCTTCTGGACGTTTACCGCCGCCGCAAGAATCACCTGCGCTCGATCAACCGCCAGGCCGTGCAGAATCAATTGACGCAGGCCGAACGCTCCGTCGAGAGCGCGCCCGACGAACGCGCCAAACGCATTCAGCAGGCCAACGTCGAAATCCTGAAGCGTCGCCTCGCCGCCTTCGGCGACCTCGAACGCTCCGTGAAGTTGGTCGAAGGCCAGTTACAATCCATCGAAAACTTCTTCGGCCTCGTCAACGATCAAGTGGTCACACTGCCGACGCCCGAACGCGTCTCCGCCCTCGACTTCGAGCAACTCAGCGACTCCATCGCCATGACCAAGCAGATGCTCGAAGAGACCTCCGACGTGCTCGGCACGCTCGACGACCACAACCGGCAGGCCGGTAACTACGACATGCTTGTCTCGAAACAGTAAGCAGCGAGCCGTGTGCGGAAAAGGCGTGCGAAGAAAAATATCTTCGCACGCCTTTCGCTTTTCCTCTCCGCTCCTTGCCGCTCGCAACTCACCCGTTACTTTTAACGCCTCACCGCCAGAATGTTTTCCAACTCGGCTTCATCCAGCCGGTAGGTCTCATTACAGAAGTGGCAAGTCATCGCCGCGCCTTTGTCTTCGCGCAGGATCGACTCCAACTCCGCGCGATCAATCGAGGAGATTAACGAGACGGCGCGCTCGCGCGAACACGTGCAGGCGAAACTGACGGGCTTCTCCTCCAATATCTCAAAGGGCACGTCGCCAAGTGCGGCGCGCAGCATGTCCGCGGGGCGCGCGCCCTCGCGGATCAAGGTGGTGGTGTGCGGGCCGCGCCTGATGGCGTCCTCGACGGCTTCGATGATGCGCTCGTCCGCGCCCGGCATCACCTGTATCATCAGGCCGCCCGCCGCTTCAACGAACGTCTCGCCCGTCGTGCGCGCGCGCATGTAGACGCCGAGCGTGACGGCCGAGGGAATCTGTTCCGACTTGGCGAGGTAATAAGCGAAGTCTTCGCCGATCTCGCCCGACACGATGGGGACGGAACCGCGGTACGGGTCTGTGTACAACCCGATCTCGTAGCCCGACTCGTGCGTGACGTAAAACATCCCTTTGCCGACCACGGAACTCACGTCGAACTTGCCGTTCCCGTTCAAATCGGGATTGGCCGTCGGGTTGCGCGCGTAACCGCGCACCTGCCCGCGCGCGTTCGCCTCCGTCGTGATGCCGCCGACCGGCCCGTCGCAATTGAGTTGCACCGTCAGGCGATCCAATTCCTTGAGTCCCGCGCCGAGCAGGAGCGTGCCCGTCAACGTGCGGCCGAGCGCGGCGGCCACGGTGGGCGAAGTCTGGTGGCGCGCAACCGCTTCGGCCACGAGGTTCGTCGTCACCGCCGCCATGCAGCGCACGCCGTCATCCGCCGCCGTCGCGCGCACGAGAGAATCCGTCTTCTGTTCTTCGCTCAATGTTCTGCCCCTTGCCGTTATTTTTTACGCCCCGCCGGTAGTCCGAACGGCGTCTGTTATATCTTGCGCCGGGTAAAATTTCCCGCCGGGCTGAAAAACTTTTTTTCACCGCCCCGAAACCTTCGCGCCGCCCGTCGAAACAGGGTGAAAGGAACTATTTTGATGCTTTAAAGCGGACTCAAGTTGGGTTAAGGTAATGTCTTAGATTCCCCACCATATTCCGCTGAAAAGAAAAGTTGATACAATATGTTGGGGCTGGGTATTGACACGCGCGGACGGGCTATGTATACTCCGCTCCGCTTGATGACGAGAACGTCGAAGGCCGACACGCAGCGACTCCCGGAGCGCGTTCGGCACGGAAATCTATCGCTTAACGTTCAAGCCAACCGCAGTTTCCGAATCACACATTTTGTCCACGGCGCGCGTGCGCGTGCTGCCCGCGCCGGATTGATAAAGCACAAACATAAGGACTCGCGCGCCCAAAAATTGCCGCGCGGGAAAGGCGAATTAGAAGATGAGCACAGTTGTCGAGCCGAACGCCCCCCAGGGTAATCCGATTCCCGCCGCCGCCCGCCGCGCGTCGAAGCAGAGCCACGAACTCGGCCTCAACGCCCGCAAGGTGATCAGCAAACGCTATTCGCTGAAGGACGCGAAAGGGAATCCGATTGAGGAGTGGCCGGACGTGGTGCGCCGCGTCGTCGGCCACGTGAGCCTGGCGGAGACTGACTCGGAGAAGCGCGACGAATTCTACAGCCGCATGTCCGAGATCATGCTGCGACGCGAGTTCGTCCCGAACACGCCGTGCCTCGTCAACGCCGGAAAGCCGAACGGCCAACTCGCCGCCTGCTTCGTCCTCGATGTGCCCGATTCCATCGCCGGGATCATGAAGACCGCCACCGACGCCGCCATCATTCACCAGACGGGCGGCGGCACGGGGTTCACGTTCGAGAAACTGCGTCCCGTCGGCGCGATGGTGCGCTCGACGCACGGCGTCGCCTCGGGGCCGGTCTCGTTCATGAACATCTTCAACACGACGACCGACACGGTGAAGCAGGGCGGCGTCAGGCGCGGCGCGAACATGGGCATCATGCGTGTGGATCATCCAGACCTCCTTCGTTTCATCCACGCGAAGAACGACCAGACCAGCCTGACCAACTTCAACATCTCCGTCACCGTCACGGACAAGTTTTTCGACGCGGTGGAGCAGCAGGAATGGTATCAACTGAGTTTCGACGGCGAGGCCTGGACTGAGCCTGTCCACGACCCGTTGGCGAACGGCGACTACGCCGTCTACCGCCGCCCGGACGGTTCGACCGTGACCTTCCGCGACAAGGCCGCGTTCGCGGCGGCAGACCTCTCGGAGGCGCGGCGCGAGGAGCCGCCCCGTCCCGGCATGGTCTACGCGCCGGACATCTGGAATCGCATCGTCGCCTCCGCGCATCGCTACGCCGAGCCGGGCGTCATCTTCATCGACGAAGTGAATCGCCACAACCACATGATCAAGTCGATGGGGCCGATCTACGCGACGAACCCGTGCGCGGAACAAGCCCTCCACTTCAACAACTCTTGTAACCTCGGTTCGGTTGACGTAGCGAAATTCTACGACCCCGTCGAGCGCGTCGATTGGGAAGCCCTCGGTGAGACGATTCGCTGGAGCATGCGCTTCCTCGATAACGTGATCGACGTGTGCTCCTGGCCGTTGCCGGAGATTGACGACGTGGTGAAGCGCACGCGTCCAGTCGGCCTCGGCGTGATGGGCTTCGCAGACCTCTGCCTGCAACTCGAAATCTCTTACGGCGCGCCCGAGTCGATCGACTTCATGGACGAGTTGATGAGTTTCGTGCGGCGCGAGGCGTGGCTCGAATCGTGCCGCCTGGGCGCGGAGCGCGGCGTCTTCCCGGAGTATCAACCGAATCAGGAAGCCTACGACCGGTTCCTGCGCGACGACATCGGCGTCCCCGCCGACATGCTCACGCCGCGCAACTACGAGACGACGACGATCGCGCCGACGGGCACCATCTCGCTCGTCGCCGAAACCTCCTCCGGCATCGAGCCGAACTTCTCCTGGGCTTACGTCCGGCAGGACACGCTCGGCAAGCGCACTTACGTCCACACGGTGGCCGCGCGCGCCCTCGGCATCGAGGTTGACCAGACCGATCAGGCTTCGATTGATTACGCCTCCGAATACGTCGTCGAGCACGAGCATGAGTTGCCCGGCTATTTCATCTCGGCGATGTCCATCAGCGCGGAGCAACATATTCACGTGCTCGCCGCCGCGCAGCGTCACGTCGATAACGGCGTCTCGAAGACTTGCAACGGCGCGGCCGACGACACCCTCGAATCGGTTGACCGTCTCTACCGCCTCGGGCGCGAACTCGGCTGCAAGGCCGTCAGCTATTACCGCGACGGCTCGCGCGAGTCGCAGGTGTTGTCCAGCATGAAGGGCGCGGAGCCGAAGGGCGAGACCGCATGCGACCCGGCCATCGTCAACGAAGCCGCCGCGACCGAAACGCGCTCCGACGATACGACGGCCGCCGTGTCCGGCGCGGCGACGATCTCCGTCGCGCCGCCGCCAGCGCGCGCTGCCGCCGCCGCGACCACGCAGCCGATCCAAATCGAACGCCCGCGCGAGTTGCAGGGTGCGACGTGGCGCATCCCGTTCGACGGGCAGAATCTCTACGTCACCGTCAATCACGACGGGCGCATGATCCTCGAAGTGTTCGCCACCGGCCCTATTTCGGGCGGCGTCGGCCTGCTCGCCTCGAAGATGCTGCGCGGCGGATTCGACGACCGCGAAGTCGCGCGCAGCCTCAACAAAGTCATCGGCACACACTCCGTCTGGTTCAACGAACGCCTCCTGACCAGCCCCGAACAGGCCGTCGCCGAGTGTCTGCTCTTGACGAGCCGCCGCCTGCAAAATCAACCCGATTCGGCGCGCGCGCTCGCCTACGCGCAGACGGCTACTGGCGCGGAAATCCCGGCGGCACAGGCCAAGCCCGCGAACAACAACTACTCGCTGATCAGCGATTGCCCCGAATGTCGCGGCCAACTCGAACACGCCTCCGGCTGCGACTTCTGCCGCGACTGTGGCTACTCCAAGTGTAAGTAGTTGAGCGAAACGTCGGGAGTTAAAACACGGAGGGCGGCCAGCGTGCAGTTGGTCGCCCTTCTTCTTTGGGCGGCGGCGCGCCGCCGGTTATATACTGCGGTCGGGCAAATTTTATGACGGACGGGTGGAGGCCGGAGGAGACGGGGACGCATCAGGATCACGTCATCGCGCACGTGGTCGGCGCAACCGTGCTCGGCTATTTCGAGGCCGGAGACGCGCTGCACCTCGCGCTCGACATCAATTTCATCTGGACGATTTTCCCCGACGCCGAGATGGGGCTGCTGCCGCAGTCGCTGGCGTTGAAGGAGTTGAACCTGGATGACGCGGAACGCGCGCAACTCGCAGACGACTTGCAGCGTCTGCACGACGGAGACACGGACGCCGAAACTTTTGCGCGCGTCACGCCCGCCCCGGCCGGGTGTCTGGTCGAAGAGGTACGCTTGCTGGCGAAGGATGAACTGCGCCGGCTTGAGATTCAGGGCGAGACGGGCGCACTCGTCGTCGAGGCTTCGACGCTGACGGGCGAGATGAGCATCGGACGATTACAAGGCTGAGGATGAAGCAAATATCAGGAGGAGCGAACAATGGTTTCGACGCACACGGGCAGCAACGGCGGAGATGATGTTCGGCGGCTGCATTTGGACGCCGCGGAGGAAGGGAACACTGAGGCCGAGGGCGGCGGCGGCGTTGGCGGCGGCGACGCCTCGCTCGAAGAAACCGCCGAGCGCGAGCGCGACTACTTACGCTCCCGTCTCCGCGACGAATTGCGACGCGACCCGACCGAGGAAGAACTCGACGAATGGCTGCGCGAACACACGGAAGGATATTAGAAGAGGGATGAGGGCGGAGGGATGAGGGATGAATAAGAAAAGCACTCAACGCTCTTGAATGCTTTTCTTATTCATCCCTCATCCCTCCGCCCTCATCCCTTTGTTCTACGGTGTGGTTTCGACCGTCAGTTTGTTGTCGATGCTGCTGACGCCGCGGACGGCATTGGCGAGGCGTGCGGCGCGGTCTTTGAGAGCCTGGGATTTAACCGAGCCGATGAGCGTCGCTTTGCCGCCGACGACGGTGACGGTGATGCCGACGAGGTCTGGGTCGTCGGTGTAACTCTTGTTGATTCGTGATTCGAGCGCGGCGTCGTCCGTGCCCGAGTTGGCCGGGGGCGCGGTGGTGGTGGTGGTGACGACCGGGGCGGACGTGGCGGGCGCGGGCTGCTCGATGATGACGGGCTGCGTCTGCGCGGGTTGTTGCACGATGATGGGCGGCGGCTGCTGCATGGGCTGCTGTTGCGGCATGAGCATGGGCGTCGGCGCGGTCGGGAGCGGCGTCGGCGGCGCGGCGGCGATGTTGACGTTGGTGTTCGTCGCGTCCGTGCTGCTGTTCATCCAGATGAACAGGATGAGGGCGGTGGCCGCGATGGCGACGAGCGCGACGATGGCGACGGTGGCCGTGGAGAACCCTCCGCGGTCGGGGTCGGGTCTGCGCGTCGTGCGCGTGTAAACTTCCTCGCGTCGCGCGGTCGGCGTCTCGACCACCACGCGGCTACGGCGTTGCTGCTCTTCGTCGTGTGACATAACGGGTTCGTCTCCTGATTTTAAATGGTTCGGTCGGAGTTTAATGCGCGCGAGGTCGGAATTAAAGTGTAAACGTTCGTGCGAGACTGATTTCAAGGGAAGACGCAAAAGAGAGTGGCCGCAAATCGGGTCGGCCACTCTCTCGCGCGTGAAGTTGTTTAGTAGCGACGACGACGCTGGCTGCGACGATAAAGCGCGCTGCCCGCCGCGCCCGCCACCGCGCCGCCGATGGCGGCCTTCTTGCCGCCGACCGCGCCGCCCACGCCCGCGCCGAGAGCCGTGCCGCTGGCGACCGTGCCGATGGTGCGCGTGCGGCCTTTGAAGCGACGCCGCGCGGCCTTGCGATTGAAGGCATAGAGTCCCGCGCCGCCGCCGCCGATGGCCGCGCCCTTCTTGCCGCCGATGAGACCGCCCGCGAGCGCGCCGCCGCCGATGATGGCCGCCGTGCGCGCCTTACGACCGAAGCGTGAACGCCGGCGGCGGTCTTGCGCCGAGGCGTCCGCCGGGATGATCATCGTCGCCAAAAGGACGAGGCACGCCAGAGTTGCAACTAATCTTTTCATGTCGAATGTCTCCTGATAATTAATTCTGCCTGAAAATCGTTGACGGGAGAGACGAATCACAAGCTCCGCATGGTGCAAATCTTATTCCGCGCGGCGGCGGGAGGCCGGAGGCGGGAAAACGCAACTTACGCGCCGCTTTGACGCACGCGCCACGCCGCGCCGGAAGAGTTTTACTACAGCCACGCATGGTAGCCGTACAGATAGGGATGAGGGATGAGGGATGAGGGATGAATAAATCAAAGCAAGCTGACCGGCCTGAGCGCTTTTCTCTTCATCCCTCATCCCTCATCCCTCATCCCTTTGTTTGACCTCGCCCGTGCCCTCTCGCATAATCCGACCTTATGAAGACGGCTATCATTCACCACCCCGTTTACGAGCAGCACGACACCGGCGACAACCACCCGGAAAGCCCCGCGCGTTACGTCGCCGTGATGGAGGCTTTGCGCGGCGACGCGGAATTGTGGGCGGGGTTATTGGAACTCGAAGCCCCGGCCGCGCCGCGCGGCGACGTGCAGGCCGCGCACACGCCGCAGCACTTCAAACGCGTCGAACGCGCCGTCGGCGAAGGGCGCGGCTACCTGGACGCGGACACCATCGTCTCAATGCGTTCGCTCGATGCGGCCTTGCGCGCGGCGGGCGGGGCGTGTCGCGCCGTGGATGCCATCATGGCGGGCGAGGCGCGTAACGCTTTCGTGCCCTCGCGCCCGCCCGGCCACCATGCCACGGGCGAGAACGCGATGGGCTTTTGTCTCTTCAACACGGTGGCCGTCGCCGCGCGTTACGCGCAGTCGCGCTATCAGGAGATCGAGCGCGTCGCCATCATCGATTGGGACGTGCATCACGGCAACGGCACGCAGGGAATTTTTTACGACGACCCGAAAGTCTTCTTCTTCTCCGCGCATCAATACCCGTGGTATCCCGGCACCGGCTCGCGCGGCGAAAACGGGCAGGGGCGCGGGCGCGGCTACACCCTGAACGTGCCCCTGAAAGCCGGAACCCCGGCGCGCGTTCACCGCAGCACGTTCGACGCCGCGCTCGAAGAGATCGCGGATAAATTCACTCCCGACCTCATCATCATCTCGGCGGGCTTCGACGCTCACGCGGCCGACCCGCTCGGCCAGTTGTCGTTGGCGGACGAAGACTTCGCGGCGATGACGCGCACGGTGAAAGAATGGGCTGAGAGCGTGTGCGCCGGGCGCATCGTCTCCTGCCTCGAAGGCGGTTACAACCTGGCGACGCTCGGCGCGACCGCGCTCGCGCACGTCCGCGCGCTTGGCGAGCCGTCCGTTTAAAAGTTAGCGGGAAGCGAAATTTATCGAAACGCCCGCGCCGTCTCGCCCGTCTGAACAGTCTGAAACACCTTTGCGCGAGAGGACGTACAAGGGGAGAACTTCAGGGCGGCGCGAATTGAAGCAACAGATGGAAGGCCGGAATCAAACAATCGAAGGCGCGCGCGCGTGGCTGCGGCGCGTGATGCCGCGCGCGGCCGCAGTGTCGGCGGCGTTGTTCGTCGTGTGGCTGCTGATTCACAACAGTCGCTTCTACCGCGAAGGCATCGTCGGGCGGTTGTTCACGGTCGCGCTTCTCGTCATCTATTTCACGGCGGCGTATTACGCGCTGATCGGCCTGCGCTGGTTGAAGCAGCGCGTGATGTGGCGCGTGCGTCGGCGGCTGGTCATCACCTATTTGTTCGTCGGGCTGACGCCCATCGTGCTGCTCATCACCCTCGCCGCGATGGTTGACTTCGTGGGCTTGAGCCAGGTCATGACGCGCATCGTCCGCGTGCAACTCGTGGACAAGGAGACGCAGGCGCACGCCAACGCGCGCACGCTCGCCGAGGCGTTTCTGCGGTTGCCGCAAAACGGCGAGAGCGGCCGCGCGGCGCAACAGGCCTGGCTCGACGAGCGCGTCGCGCTGCTGCAACCCTCGCTGCCGGGCGCGCGCGTGGCCGTGTGGAGCAGCGGCGGCGCGGGGAGTCGGCCGGATGAAAGCAAGCCCGCGCAGTTCACGAGCGAGCCGCGCGACGAGCGCGTGCGCGGCGTGGGCGGCGACCAGACGCCGCTCGGCGCGCCGCTGCCCACGTGGCTGCGCGCGCAGGGCGAGTGGCGCGGCTTCACCTACCTGCCGCCGTCGCCTGCGACCACGGAAGCCTTCGGCACACCCTCGATGCGCGCGTTCGTGCGCGCCCGCGCGGACAACCGCGAAGTGTCCCTGCTGTTCGTCGTGCCCGTGAGCCGCGTGCTCGTCGAGCAACTGCGTTTGAACACAGACCTGCAAGTCCAGCCCTTCTTCCTCGGCGCGGACATCGCCGCCGTGAGGTTCAATCGAGACTGGTGGGGGAGTTCCGTCTCCATCGGCCCGCCGGGGGTCAGGCAGACGAACCGCGAGGAGGAGCGGCAGATCGAGATCGCCGAGGGCGCGCGCCGGGTCGTCATCGACTTCAACCGGGATCAGTTGGGCGATGCGGTCAACACGAGTTCGATGATCGTGCTGCCGGCGACGAGTTGGCCGGACGGCGCGGTGTCGCAGCGCGGTGCGTTTCTCTGTAAATTTTCCGCGCTCGCGATGATCAACCAACTCTTCGAGGAGAATGATCTGGGGCGGGTTTTCCAGGGCACCATCGTGCTCGTGGCGGTGGTCTTCCTGCTCCTCGAACTGCTCGCGCTCCTGTCCGCCGCGTGGCTCACGCGCGCCGTCACGGGCACGGTGCATAAGCTCTATCGCGCCACCGGCTTCATCAAGCGCGGCGACTTCTCGCACCGCGTCCACGTCCGCTCGCGCGACCAACTCGGCGAACTCGCCGAAGCCTTCAACGACATGTCGGCCAACATCGAGTCGCTGTTGCAGGAGCGCGTCAAGCATGAACGCCTGGAGCGCGAGGTCGAGATCGCGGCGGAGGTGCAGGCGCAACTATTTCCGCGCAAAGTGCCGCGCTTGCTCGGGGCGGAGATCGTGGGCGAGTGTCGCGCGGCGCGCGGCGTGGCGGGCGACTATTACGACTACGTGGAGATCGCGCCCGGCCTCATCGCCTTCGCGCTCGGCGACGTGGCGGGCAAAGGCATCTCCGCCGCGCTCGTCATGTCTAACCTGCAAGCCTCTCTGCGCGCGCAGGCGACGATTCTCGCCGAGCGCATGCGCGCCGCCGCCCGCGCCGCTTCCGCCGCCGCCGCTACGACGCTCGCCGGTGGCGGTAGCGCGCCGCAGAGCGGCGGCGGCGTCGAGATGCCTTGCGGCGTGACGGGCGTGGACATCTCCTGCGCCGTCGAGCAGATGGCCGCGAGCATCAACGAGCAACTCTGCCACAGCACCGACTCGAACCGCTTCGCCACCCTCTTCATCGCGCTCTACGACGACAACACGCGCCAGCTTCGCTACACCAACGCCGGGCACAACGATGCGCTGCTCATCCGCGCCGACGGCGCAATCGAACATCTCACGGAAGGCGGGACGGTGCTCGGCGCGTTCGAGTGGGCGCGCTACACCGAAGCCAGCGCGACGCTCGCGCGCGGCGACGTGCTCGTCATCTACTCTGACGGCATCAGCGAGGCCAACAACCCGCGCGGCGCGGAATACACCGAGCACCGCCTCGCACATCTCGTGCGTAAAAACCGCGACCGGACGGCCGACGAACTACGCCGACTGATTTTTACCGAGGTTGATAGCTGGACGGCCGGGCAGGAGCGCGACGACGATCAAACGGTCGTCATCATTAAGAGCTATTGAAAGAAGTGACAGGTGACAGGTGACAGGTGACAGGTTAAAGCAGCGAGCTTTTTTAACCTGTCACCTGTCACCTGTCACCGCTTTACGCCGTGATGATGGTGGCGCGCGCGCCGAGGAGTTCGGAGAAGTCTTTGGTGTAGACGGTTTCTACTTTGCGGACGCGGCGGATGGTTTCCACGAGTTCTTCCGTCGTCGTGTAGCCGCCTTCGGTGTGCGCGATAGCCCACGACTTGAGGTGCGCGGCGGCTTCGAGCAGTTCTTCGACGAGGCGCAGGTATTGCTGCTTGGTCTCGACGCGGCCGCCGAGTTGCCCCACGCGCGCCGCCTCAAACTCATCCCAAAAATCAGCATCGCCGCGCACCCATTCCTCGCGCCACGCGGGAAGATTATTGCGCGCGCCCGTGCCGCCGCTCGCGCGCGCGGGCGCGGGCAGGCGCAGGAAGAGAAGGTCGCCGCGTTGTTCGGCGACGAACTGGCGTGCGTCTTTGTTCGCGCTCGTGTTGGGCTGCCCGTTGTCGAAGGGCGGGGCTAGAGTTTCGTGCAGGCGGCGGAGCGCGCGCGAGAGCGGCTGGCGCAGTTCGCGCGTGCCTTCGTCGAAGGAGAGCGCGTAGTCGCCGGTGAGCAGGCCGAGATTGAGCGCGAGCGATTGTTTGATCTCGCCGTCCAGTTGCTCCGCATTCTGCCGCAGGTTGTCGAACCACCACGCATCCGTCTCGCCGAACCAGCGGCGCAGCGCGGGGTTGCGCAACTTGTGGCGCGGCACGTAAACGTCTTCGAGCAGGAGGTCGAGATCGTCCGCGGTCAGTCGCTCGCCGTTGTTTTCGACGCGGGCGATGGACTTGATCCAACCCCAACGAGCCGCATCGTTGGCGGCCACGCGCACGCCCCAACGCTTGACGTGCGTTTCCAGATCAGGCTCGCCCGCGAAAGGGTTGACGAGCGAACGAAAGCGGAGACGGCGCAAGACGCTCAACTCGAAAGCGAGCCAGCCGCGCGGCGTTGGGTCGGAATAATCAGGCATGTCGTTCGGGGTCGGCTTTGGTAAAAGAGGCGGCGTCACGTTGGTTGTCGAAGTCTCGTGTGCGTTCGGAGCCTGGCGCGGCGTCGGGGCTTCTAGCGCCCGGCGCGCTCTCCCCGGCGCGCGGCGCGTAAGGGTTCGCGCCGCGCTCTGGAACATGGCCGCCGACGTTCCAGCCGTCGAAGTTGTCGCTCGCGGCGTCGCCCGCCGGTTCGGGTTGCGCCTGTGCGTCGGCGGTCGTGGCGGCGGCCGCTTCGTCGCGGCGCGCGTAGGAGCGCAGGGCGGGGAGATTGTTCAAAGTGAGAAAGGCGCGGACGACCTGTGGGTCGAACTCCAAGCCCGCCCACTCCGCGAGATGACGGCGCGCGTCGGCCTCGGCGAGCGCGGGGCGATAGGGGCGCGCGTCGGTGAGCGCGGCATAAGCGTCGGCGACGCGGAGGATGCGCGCGGCGAGCGGGATTTGTTCGCGCGAGAGGGCGTCGGGGTAGCCGGTGCCGTTCCACCATTCCTGATGCCAGCGCACGAGCAGTTGCGCGCCGCGATCCGCACCGGCGCGCGCGGCCTCCTGTTCGCCGATGACGGGGTGACGCGCCAGGTCGAGCCGTTCCTCAAAGGTGAGCGGCGCGGCGCGGCGAATGTAATCGCGCTTCATCGCCATCTCGCCGAGATCGTGTGCGAGCGCGGCCAGTCGCAGCGATGCGCGATCCGCCCGACCCAGCCCGAACAGTTTCGCCAACTCGCTGCCGAGCGCGGCGATCCGCTCCGCGTGCGGATGGGCGTAGCCTTCAAACTCGTCCGCCGCCGCCGCCAGACGCGCGAACGCCTCGTGCGCGATGCCGTCTTCGTCCGATACCTTCGTTTGCATGGAAGCCATAGGGAGTGAATGGTAAATGGTAAATGGTGAATAGTAAAAGCCCGGAAGCGGCCAACGAAGACGGCTCACGAAGACGGCTCACGAAGACGGCTCACGAAGGCGACTAACGAAGGCGGTCGTCAATCAACCATTTGCCGTTCGCCATTAACTACCAGCATTCACCCTTCGCCATTCATTAGTTACTGCGCTTCGAGTTTCTGAGTTGGTTGAGTTGGCGACGCGCGATGTCGTGGTTGGGGTCGAGGGCGAGGGCGCGTTCGAGTTCGCGTTCGGCGCGGAGGGTCTGGCCGAGCGCGCGTAAGAGTTCGGCGAGCATGACGTGATAGGCGGGGTCGCTGCCGTCGAGTTTGATCGCGGTCTGCAAGGCGGCCTCGGCCTGGTGCCGCGTGCGCACGTCGCGCGCGAGCGCGCTGCCGTAGAAGGCGTGATAGCGCGGTTGCTGCGGCGCGAGTCGCGCGGCCTCGCCGAGCAGCGTCACGGCCGCCGACAGGTTGCTCTGTTTGAGCGCGGCGAGTCCCTGCGCGAAACTCTCGGCGGCGCGTTGCTCGCGCGAGAGGTGTGCGTTGGCGCGGCCGGAGGACTGGGACGATTGAGGCATACCGATTTGCGCGCCAAGTTTGAGATCGTAGGCGGAGCGGGAGCGCGCATCTTGCAGCGTCTCGTAGGCCTGGGTGATCTTCACGAAGGCTGACTCGATCTGCGTTCGGAGGGCGGCGTCGGCGTCGCGCTGGAAGCGGTCTGGGTGAAAGCGTTTGGCGAGCGCGTAGTAGGCGCGTTTGATCTCCGCGCTCCCGGCGTCGCGTTCGACGCCGAGCACGCGGTAGTGATCCGCGTCGTGGACGAGGGCGAACAGCGCGTCGATTTCGGCGCGCGGCGAGGGCGGCTCGTCCGCCTGCGGCGCAACGGCCTCCGGTTCATACTTCTCGGCCGAGACCGCGCCCGGCGCGGCGGCCGTCGTCGTCTCCGCTGCGCCGCCGGGCGGGCGCGCCGCCGACAACGATGCGCCAGGCCAAGCGGCGCGCGCGAGAAAACCGCCGAGCGCGAGCGCGTAAATTGACTGGCGCGCCTGCGTTTCGGGCAGGCCGCTGATGGCGAGCAGGTCGCCGAGCGCGATGGGCGATTCGACGCGCGACAAGACGAAGCCTTCGAGCGGTTGCAGTTGAAGTTGCGCGGGGTGTTCTTTGACGGGCGAGATGATCTCGGCGGCGGCGTCGAGCCGCGCGGCGACGTAATCGGCGGGGAGCATGCGCGCGGCTTCGAGGAGCAGTTGTTGCGCTTCCAATTTGCAGCGCACATCTTCGACGAGGCGCGCGCGCGGGTCGAAACTCCATTCGCCTTCCGTCCACAGGAGGAGCGGGCGCAGCACGTCGGCCGCCTGCCGCGCGTGAAGTTTGGAAAGCGCGTCTTTGGTGAGCGCGCCCGCCGCGATGAGCGACGCGCTCGCCTCCGCGTCCGACATGTATTCCGTCACGAGGGCGGACAGCTTATCTTCCGCCAACACGCCCCAGCGATGCAGGCAGACGGCCAGCCGATGCACGCGCAAATTGGAGCGCGCGCAGATGATCTCGCCCGCCTCCGCGTAGACGACGGCCTGCACGCGTTCGCGCGTGATGCGTAGCGCGCCCGAAAGTTTGGCGGCGTTGATTTCCCTGATGAGTTCGGCGAGTGGTCGCTCGCGCAAATGACCGTTCATCGAGCAGGTAAGAGCGGAACTTCCTCCACGGGCATCATAGCATAGCAGAGAGAAGGGATGAGGGATGAGGAAGAAGGGATGAGGGAGAAGGGATGAGGGATGAATGAAGAAAGCACTCGCTTACATTGAGCGTCTTTCTGATTCATCCCTCATCCCTCCGCCCTCATCCCTCATCCCTCATCCCTCCGATTTATCCGCCGCCGCCTTCCGTTGACACTCGCGGGAGCGACGCACTATAGTTCGAACAACTTTTGCCCCCGACAATTTAAGTAAGTTTGGTCGTCCCTCGAAGGCGGGACGTTTTGTTTGCGCCGCATGAACGCACGGGCTGAGAAGAGTGTGGAGAAGTTTTTCGCCGCAGAGGACGGGGCGAGGTCGGACGAATTTGCCGCGCTCGGCGCGGAGGTCGTGGACATCTTCTACACGCAGATTTTCACGCCGGGCGCATACGCGACCGAGGCGGCGGTCTGCGCGGCCTTCTCCGCCATCCTCCTGCGCCACTGGAATCTCTGTTGCCTCATCACCTACCTGCGGGGCGCGGACGGGCGGCTCCACGAAAGCGCGATTAACACTCACCCGCACATGGATGAGACGGCCGGGCGGCGCATCAGCCAATGGCTCGTGGGCAGGGTGGAGGAGACCGGGCGCGAGCATTGCGTGTGGCTCGACGAAGCGGAGACGGGCGAAGCGGCGGACGAAGCGCGCGCGCACTTCGCCGAGACCGACATCAAGGCCGGAATCGCCTTGCCGATCATGGCGCGCGGTTCGATCATCGGCGCCATCGTCGCCATCTCGTCGCACCCGGAACGCGTGCGCGCGGCCGACCGGGGCTTGCGCTTCATCGCCGCGCCCATCGTCATCGCGCTCGGCAACGCGCGCCGCGCCGCCGCGATGAAGGAGCAGCGCGAGCAGATCGAACAACTCGTCGAGGAACTGCGACAGCGGGGCAGCGCGCTCGAAGAGGCCAACTGCGAGTTGCAGCGCGTGGCGCGCTATCGCTCGCTCTTTCTCGCGCGCATGTCGCACGAACTGCGCACGCCGCTCACGGCCATCCTCGGCTTCTCGGAAATCCTCCTCGAACACGAAAACATGACCGAGCCGCAGCAACGCTACTGCGAGAAAATTCAGAACTCCGGTTTGAAACTCCAGTCGAGCGTGAAGCAACTCGTCGATCTCTCGCGCCTCGAAGCCGGGCAGACGGAACTGTTCCTCCACGAATTTTCCGTGCGCGAGACGCTGCGCGAGACGTGCGGCGCGGTCGGCCGACTCGCCGAGAAGAAGGGCGTCAAACTCGATTGCGTGAGCGCGCCGGAGTGCGGCACGATCGTCTCCGACGAGGGCAAGCTCAGGCAGGTGTTCTACAACTTCTTCGCCCACGCCATCGGGCGCAGCCCCGCAGGCGCGACCATCAAGATCAACGCCTTCAGGCGCACGCCCGCCGAGCTGTGCGTCGAGATACACGATGAAGGCGAGCCGCTCGCCGACGCCGCGCACATCTTCGATGCCATCGAGATAGACGCGCCGAACGAGCGCGGCACGAACATGAACGAACTCGGCCTCGTCATCGCGCAACGCCTCGTCGCCGTGCTCAACGGCCGCATCGTGCTCGACCCGGCCGCCCCGCCGCGCGGTCTCACCGTCCGCCTCGAACTCCCGGCCTACCCGACGAAGGAATGAACGGTTTCAAGTTTCAAGTTTCAGGTCTGAAAAGTTCCGCGCTCTTTAACTTGAAACCTGAAACCTGAAACCTGAAACTCATTTTATGCTTTACGACTTCGAGTTGGCGGGGCGGCGCGTGCGTCTGTGGCAACGGACGGGAGAGAGTTACGAGCACGTGTTGATGAAGGCGCTCGGATATGCCATGTACATCGGGGAATTCCCCGCGTTGGAGATCGAGCAGCGCGTCGGCCTGCGTTACAAGCCCGATCTGGTGGCGCGCGGAAGCGGCGGCAGCAGCGACGGCGCGGAGTTCGCGCCCCGGTTCGCTTTTTGGGGCGAGTGCGGGCAGACGGCCGTGCGCAAGACGGCGTGGCTCTTGAAACACGCGGGGGTGGCGCGCCTCGTCCTCTTCAAAATCATCGGCAATCCGTCCGCGCTCGCGGCGGAATTGCGCGCGTCCGTTGACGAACGTTATCGCGCGCCGGAACGTCTCGTCGTCGTCAACTTCGCGCCCGACATCGTCGAGCGCACGCGCGAGCGGCGCATCGCGCACGTGCCGCACGACTGGTACACGAGAACGGTCGTTTGAATTATTATCATCCGAGTTCCACCCGACACCGGTTTGCGAAAGGTTCGAGTTTCGATGTCACGGCAGACGGAAACAGTTGAGCGCGCGGGCGCGGACGAGGTGCTGATCCGCGAATGCACGACGATCGAGGAGTTTGATAACTGTGTGCGTTTGCAGCGCGCGGTGTTCGGCATGCCCGATCTCGAACTCTCGCCGCGCCGCCACCTGATCGTCTCAAGGGCGGCGGGCGGCTGGATACTCGGCGCATACGCGGCGGCGAGCGGCGAACTCGTCGGCTTCCTGCATCATCTCGCCGCCGTGCGCGGCGCGGAGATCATCGGCTACTCGCACATGATGGCCGTCTCGGCCGCCTACCAGAATCGAGGTCTCGGCGCGCGGCTCAAGTGGGCGCAACGCGAGCGCGCGCTCGCCGAAGGGCGCAGCTTTATCCGCTGGACTTTCGAGCCGATGCAGGCGCGCAACGCCTACTTCAATCTCAACCGGCTCGGCGTCGTCGTGCGCTCCTACGGCGTCAACTTCTACGGTTGGGACGCCGGTACGGAAGCCGTGGCCGACGGCAAACAATTCCACCTCGACAGCGATCGCCTGATCGCCGAATGGGAACTCCGCACGCCGCGCGTCGAAGCCTGCGCGCGGGGCGAGCGTCCCGCGCTCGTCGCCGCCGCCGCCGACGCGCCCGCCGCCACCGTCGAGATTCCGCCCGACTGGAACACGCTCCGGCGCGAAGACGGTCTCGCCGCGCAACGCGAACTCCGGCGCGTGCGCTCCGAATTTCAACAACACCTGGCCGCCGGTCTCGTCTGCGCCGGTTTCGCGCGCGACGCCGCGCACCCGTGCTATCTTTTCTTTCGCGAGTCGTAAATTGTAAAGAGAAAAAACCGCCTCCTTCGATTCACAGTTCGCGATTCACTATTCACGATTCACGATCCGCGGTTCACGATTCACGGCTTTTCTTATGCCTTTCACCCGCTTCGACCGTTACGTTGAACGCCACGCGCCCGCCTATGTCGAGCGGTTGCAGGCCTTGTGCCGCATGCCTTCGGTGGCGGCGCGCGGCACGGGGATGCGCGCGATGGCCGAGACGGTCGAACAGTCCATGCAGCGCATCGGTGCGGGCACGCGCTCGTTCAAGGTCGGCAACGGCTACCCGATCATCTACGGCGAGTTCGGCGCGGGTTCGCATTGCTACATCGTTTACAGCCATTACGACGTGCAGCCGGTGGGGCAGTTGACGGCGTGGTCTTCGGGGCCGTTTGCGGCGGCGGTGCGCGAAGGGAAGTTGTACGCGCGCGGCGCGGCCAACAGCAAGGGCGACCTCGTCGCGCGGCTCGCGGCGGTCGAGGCGTATCAGAAAACTTTCGGGAAACTGCCGCTGTGCCTGCGTTTCATCGTGGAAGGCGAAGACGGCTTGGGCAGCCCCAGCCTCTACCGCTTCACGGCGGAGAACCCCGACATGCTGCGCGCCGACGGCTGCATCTGGGACGACGGTTATAAAGACACGAAAGAACGTCTCCTGCTGAGTCTCGGCTTCAAAGGCATCACGTTTCTGGAACTGCGCGCTTACGGCGCGCGCACGGATTTACATTCGAAGTGGGGCGGCGTCGTGCCGAACCCGGCGTGGAATCTCGTGCAGGCTCTCTCCACCATCGTCTCGCCAAAAGGCGTCATCACGATCGACGGTTTCTCGTCGCACGTCGCGCCCGTCGCCGACGAGGATGCGAAGTCGCTCAAGCAACTCGAAATCGACGAGGCCGGACTCAAACGCGAGTTCAAGATCAACCACTGGGTGCGCGGCATGACCGGGCGCGCGCTCACCAAGGAATTGATCTTCGGCCCGACCTGCACGATCTGCGGCATCCAGACCGGCCACACCGAAGCGGGCGCGAAGACCGTGCTGCCCGGCATGGCCGTGGCGCGGCTCGACTTCCGCCTCGTGCCCGATCTCTCGCCCGCGCTCGTCCTCTCGCTCCTGCGCGCCCATCTCGACACGCGCGGCTTCCAGGACATCGAGGTCAACGAGATCGCGAGCGCGCCGTTCGTCAAATCTTCGATCCGCTCGACGGTGGCGCGCGCGGCGATCGATTCGGCGACGGAAGTTTACGGCGCGCAGCCCATCGTCTACCCGCTCGACCCGGCCAGCGGCCCCATCGGCGCGGTCTGCGGCGTGAACCTGCCGCCGACGCCGCTCGTCTCCTTCGGCGTCAGCTACGCCGGGTCGAACCTGCACGCGCCCGACGAGAACATCCGCCTCGAAGATTTCGTGCAGGGGATCAAATACTTCGGGCGTCTCATCCACCGCCTCGCGCAGATCGCGAAAGAGGATCGCCGCGAGTCTGCGACGACGGAATCGTTCGTTCAATTCAAAATCGAGAGGTCTTAAGTCGCAGTTCAGGATCATGGCAAAAACGTCCACCCGCGGCGCGGGCACACCGGCACAGGAGATCGCAGGGCTGCGCGACGAGTTGCGCCGTCACGAGGAGCTTTACTACGTCTACGACAACCCGGAAATTTCCGACGCCGACTACGACGCGCTCATGGCGCGCCTTCAACAACTCGAAGCAGAGCACCCCGAACTCGCCACGCCCGATAGCCCCACCGCGCGCGTCGGCGGTCGCCCCCTCGAAGGCTTCGAGCAATACGAGCACCGCCGCCCGATGCTCTCGCTCGACAACAGCTACAACCTCGAAGACCTGCGCGCCTTCGACGAACGCGTCAAGCGTCTCGCCGACGGCCGCCGCCTGGAATACGTCGCCGAGTTGAAGATCGACGGCCTCTCCATCTCTTTGCACTACGACCACGGCCTGCTCGTGCGCGGCGTGACGCGCGGCGACGGGCGGCGCGGCGAAGACGTGACGCAGAACGTCCGCACCATTCGCAGCATCCCGCTCCGCCTGAAAGACGAAGGCGGCGCGACCGGCCTTGAGGTGCGCGGCGAGGCTTATCTCTCACGCAAAACCTTCGAGCGCATCAACGCCGAACGCGAACAGGCGGAAGAACCGCGTTTCGCCAACCCGCGCAACGCCGCCGCCGGTACGATTCGCCAACTCGACCCGAAGATCGTCGCCGCCCGCCGCCTCGACCTTTTTGCCTACGACGTGATCGGCGGCGAGCGCAAAGCCTTCGCCACGCATTGGGAGGGCTTGGAGTGGTTGGAGCGCACGGGATTTCAGGTCAGTCATAAACGGCTCTGCCCTTCGATTGAGGAGGTCATCGAGTTCTGCCACGAGATGGAGGCGCGCCGCGACGAGTTGGAGTATGAGATTGACGGTGTGGTCGTCAAGGTCAACTCCGCCGCGTTGCAGGAGGAGTTCGGCGCGACGGCCAAGTCGCCGCGCTGGGCGATCGCCTACAAGTACCCGGCGCGGCAGGCGACGACGCAGGTCTTAGACATCATCGTGCAGGTGGGACGCACCGGCGCGCTCACGCCCGTCGCCGTGCTCGCGCCCGTCACGGTCGCGGGCAGCACCGTGGCGCGCGCGACCCTGCACAACGAAGACGAGATCAAACGGCTCGGCCTGCTGACAGGCGACTGGGTGCTGATCGAAAAGAGCGGCGACGTGATCCCGAAAGTGATCAAGGTGGTCGAATCGCGTCGGACGGGGACGGAGAAGCAGTTCGAGTTGCCGGGGGCGTGCCCGGTGTGCGGCGGCGTCGTGTCGCGCCCGGAAGGCGAGGTGGTGTCGCGTTGCGTGGCGGCGGATTGCCCGGCGCAACTCAAGGCGCGCCTGCTCCACTACGCCTCGCGCCGCGCGATGCGGATCGAGGGTTTGGGCGACGCGCTCGCCGATCAATTCGTGCAGCAGGGAATGGTGCGAGACGTGGCGGGGCTGTACGCCCTGACGCATGAACAGGTGGCGGGTCTCGAACGCATGGCGGAGAAGTCCGCGTCGAATTTGCTGGCGCAGATCGAGGCGAGCAAAACGCGCGACCTGCCGCAACTCGTCTTCGGCTTGGGGCTACGCCACGTCGGCGAGCGCACGGCCGCCATCCTCGCGCGCCAGTTTCGCACGCTCGACGCGCTCGGCGCGGCCTCCATCGAAGAACTCGACGCCGTGCCGGAGATCGGCTTGACCGTCGCCGAGAGCGTCCACGATTGGTTCGCGGACGCGGGCAACCGCGCGCTCTGCGAACGCCTGCGGGCGGCGGGCGTGCGCACGGAAATGGAGGGGGGCGCGGGCGGCGGGCAAACCGGGGCGTTCGCCGGCTTGCTCTTCGTCCTGACCGGCAAACTCGCCACGCTCACGCGCGACGAAGCCGCCGCGCTCATCGAGGCGCGCGGCGGGCGCGTCGTCGCTTCCGTCAGCAAGAAGACTACTTACGTCGTCGCGGGCGAAGAGGCCGGGTCGAAGTTGGACAAAGCGCAGACGCTCGGCGTGCGCGTGCTCGACGAGACGGAATTCACAGAGTTGTTGGCCGGAAGCGAGTAGCCCCGCAGAGGGGGGCTGGCGCGCGGTCTTTCCAAACTTAATCGAAAGCGGAGATTTGATGAGCACAACGAAGCCGGAAAATAAACTCGAACTCGCCTACACGATCTTTTGCGACGACGTGCGTCTGGAGGTCGGCAACAAGCTGTCGCTGATCGGCGTCTTTCAGAACATGCTGGTGCAGCAGATGCCCGTCTCGTTAATCAAGTTCGCCATCGTCAACCACTGGCGCGGCGAGGGGCAGTATCTCTCGGAGGTGCGCATCCTGTCGCCCGACCGGAAGCATCCCGTCGTCGTCTCCGAACCCGCGCCCTTCGAGATCACGCAGGGCGGCCACACCGACAACGTCAGTTTCTTCGTCAACGTCACCTTCACCGCGCCCGGCGAGTACTGGGTGCAGACCTTGATCAATTCCACCCTCTTCGACGAACAACCGCTCCTCATCATGGACGCCCGCACGGCCTCGCAACCCGCCGAGGCCGCCTCCGATGCCATAAACTAAAAACAGAGGTCAGAGGCTAGAGATTAGAGGTCAGTAAAAGCAGTTCGCTCTTACTAACCTCTAGCCTCTAGCCTCTGACCTCTGCTCTGATGCGGATGAGAGGGATCGAACCTCCACGATGTCACCATCACAGGCTTCTGAGACCTGCGCGTCTGCCAATTCCGCCACATCCGCGTGAACGTGAACGAATCATACGGAGCGGGGCGCGAAGGTGTCAAGCAGGCGACCCGTCGAGCGTTTAATTGTCGAACTTTTCCCCGCGACGGGCGACGAATGGCGGCGTTGCCGTGCGCGACGCCGCTTGCTATAGTTGAGCCACGGGGACGAAAATCGAAGACGGCATGACGGAAACGGAGCGGACAGGTGATGCGCTTGGCGCGCGTCTGGCTGAGATACGCGGGCGGATCGCCGAGTGCGCCGCCCGCGCGGGACGCGCGCCCACGGACGTTACCCTGATCGCCGTCAGCAAGACGCATGCGGCCGAGAGCGTGCGGCGCGCGCTCGCGGCGGGCGTTGCCGACTTCGGCGAGAACCGCGTGCAGGAAGCGGACGAGAAGATCGAGGCCATCGGCGGCGCGCAGGCGGGCGGCGCGAACAGCCCGCGCTGGCATCTCATCGGGCGCTTGCAATGGAACAAGGCGCGCCGCGCCGTCAAACTCTTCGACGTGATTCACACGGTTGACTCCGCCGAGTTGATCGGGCGTCTGGAGCGAATGTGCGTCGAAGAGGGGCGCGCGGAGTTGCCCGTGCTCTTACAGGTAGACCTCGCGGGCGAAGCGACGAAGGCGGGCGCGCGGGCGGACATCCTGCCGGAATTGCTCGCGCAGGCCGCCACTTGCGAACGCGTGCGACTGGCGGGGCTAATGACGCTGCCGCCGTTTTACGAAGAGGCCGAGCGGGTGCGCCCCTTCTTCCGACGCCTGCGCGAGTTGCGCGACGAGTGGCGGGCGCGCGGCGCGTTCGGCGCGGGGCGGGGCGAGCTTTCGATGGGCATGAGCCACGACTTCGAGGTGGCGATCGAAGAAGGCGCGACGATGGTGCGCGTCGGCACCGCGATCTTCGGCGCGCGCGCCCCGCGCTCGTGAGTTGACCGTCAGCCCGTCAGCCGATTCGCGGCGGGCGCGCTTGAGGCTTATTTGAAATACTAATTATGGACATCTTCTTTCAGACTCTCAGTTATTTCGTGAACGTGGCGATCATCGGCTTGATCGTCGCGGCCATCGTGTTGATGGGGGTGCGGCTGCTGTTGAATTACGCGGACTTGAATCCGTTCAGCCGCCCCGTGCTGCTCGTGCGCAACCTGACCGACCCGTTCGTCAACCCCGTGCGCCGCTCGCTCCTGGGCTTCGGCTTCTCGCCGAACCTGGCTCCGCTCGTGACGATCCTGATCGTCATCCTCGTCGGCTGGCTGGCCTTGAACCTGGCGAACGACGTGATCGAGACGTTTTACGGAATGTACCTGCGCGGGCGCGAAGGCCGCATCGTCGCGCTCGTCGGCACGCTGCTCTACGGCTTCCTGAGCGTCTACTCGATGCTCATCCTGATCCGCATCATCTTCTCGTGGGGGATGGTGGGGCTGTCGAATCCGGTGATGCGTTTTCTCGTGAGGGCGACCGACCCGCTGCTCCTGCCCTTGCGCCGCATCATCCCGCCGCTCGGCTTCTTCGACATCTCGCCGCTCGTGGCCTTCCTGCTGATCTGGCTGTTTCAGACGGCCATCGCCGGGACGCTCATGAAGTTTTAAACCCGCTTAACGCCCGACCCTGAATACCTGATGCTGCGATGCACGGAGACCGGCGGCGCGATCACGTTCGCCGTGCGCGTCGTGGCGCGCGCCTCTCGCAGCGAGGTCGCGGGCGAGCACGACGGCGCGCTGCGCGTGCGCGTGGCCGCCCCGCCCGTCGCAGGCGCGGCCAACGCGGAACTGGCGCGCACGCTGGCGCGCGCCCTCGGCGTGCCCGCGCGCGCCGTCGAAATTACGAGCGGCCACGCCTCGAAGACGAAGCTCGTGCGCGTCGTGGGAGCAACGCGCGCACGGCTGTTGAGTTTAGTGAGCGCGAAGTAAAAAACGCGCGCGGAGCGTTTTCCGCCTGACCTCTGACCTCCAACCTCTGACCTCTGCTTTAACCCGGTTGCGGCGCGTAAAAAACGCGTGATATAGTCGCGTCCCTGCGCTCGGATTAAACACGCGTACAAGGAAACTCTGTAAACAATGTCTGGACATTCCAAGTGGCATACCATCAAACACAAGAAGGGCGCGCTCGATGCCAAGCGCGGCAAACTTTTCACCAAACTCATTAAAGAACTCACCGTGGCGGCGCGCACGGGCGGCGGCGACCCCGAAGCCAACGCGCGCCTGCGCAAAGCCGTCTCCGACGCCAAGGCCGGCAACATGCCGAACGACACCATCGCGCGCGCCATCCGGCGCGGCACGGGCGAGGAAGAAGGCATCAACTACGACGAGATCACCTACGAGGGCACCGGCCCCGGCGGCGTCGCCATGATCGTCGAAGCGATGACGGACAATCGCAACCGCACCGTGGCTGAGATTCGACACGCCTTCTCGAAGTACGGCGGCAACCTCGGCGTGTCCGGGTCGCAATCGTGGAACTTCGAGAAGAAGGGCTACATCGTCGTCGAGAAGGCCGCCAAGAGCGAGGACGAGTTGTTCGAGATCGTGACGGAGGCGGGCGCGGAGGACTTGCGCGACGACGAAGACAACTTCGAGATCATCACCGCGCCGGAGCAGTTCGAGGCCGTTCACGACGCGGTGAAAAACGCGGGCGTCGAACCGCAGATCGCCGAGGTCGAGTTGGTGCCGAAGTCCTACGTCAAACTCGAAGGCGCGGACGCGCGCCAGATGCTCAAGCTGATGGAAATTCTCGAAGACCACGACGACGTGCAAAAAGTCTCCGCCAACTTCGACATCGACGAAGCGGACATGGAGTAACAGCAGAGGTCAGAGGCCAGAGGTCAGAGGTTAGTAAGAATCAGTTCTTATTTTCTTCTACTGACCTCTTAAGCAGCATATCGGCACTCGGATGCACGCCGGGCGTTAGCTCTCGGCAGAATAGGACACCTTGCCCCCCGCCACTGAGATGAAGCCGCTTTCCTGCATTGCGGCTACAACAGCTTCAACCTCTGCGTCCGTTATTTGCTTATGGAAGAACGCCGCGACTGCACTGGAGAGGGACTTGACGGTACGCGGCTTAGTAGCCCCGGGCTGTCGTAGTTTTTCTATGAATAGCTGTGCCCTCTCGCCGGGCGACTTCCTGTCGCCGGCTTTCACCAACGGGATGTCGTCGATGCTGGACGACCTGGTACAGAATAACTTTCTCGATTTGAGATGCCGGATGAGCGGGTCAAAGCCGCCATCCCTTGAGATCACGTGAAAGTAGGCCGCCGGGTCTTGAGTCGCTAACTGGCCGATGTAAAAACAGATGTGGAAATCCAGTGAGTTCTTCCCATTGCCCGAGATTTGAACGTACTCTGCATTTGCCCCCATGCGCTGAAGCGCTGAGGCGATTTCAAAGGGCACTTTGGTCTGGCCGGCACCGACGAACACGATGACTTTAAAGTGGGCACGTTCCAAGGCCACCAGTGACTCTGGTTGGACACTCTCGAAGTCGATCAGGACGATATTCGTGCGCACTTACTGTCCTCATTAGGGCTAACGCCAGGCATCACCCGTCGCCCGCATTCAAGATTGACGATAAGCCCGCTGAAGGGGCGTCGGATGCATGCCGTGGTTAGGCTATAGGTTAACTGAGAGGCTGCCTGTACCGACGGGCAGCCTCTCTAGTTACAATGCGTGAGAATCGACCTGAGGATATGTTGCGCCTCAAAATAATCTTTACAACACAACCGTCATTCAGGTGCGGATCGGACTCTTGCTGCTCACCCATTAGCTCCACCATTTTAATCAGAGAGTGCATAGAGTGCTTTTCGTCATCGTAAATATGCGCAAGGTCGGTCGGAGCCGCCTGAGGTGAGCGACCTGCTTTGATTATTGGCGCACGCTTCTGGTCAAGTCAATGAAATTTTGGGGAGTGTCTAAATCAAAGTTGTATCGTAAGCTGTGCGGATGAGCTAATCTCCGCACTGCGATGCAACCGAACATTAAAGCACTTATGGGCGCACGCTGCGCGGCAGCCGGCGTTATAAGTGTCGAGCGCGTGCTCGCGTCTACACGCCCGACCCCGCTCCCCCTCGGTCACATAGAAGAAACTAAACGCGGAGCCGTCACGGCCGCATATTTTTGTCTTACATCGCCGGCTGTATTCTCACGTCACGACATGGAAGGAACCTCACTATGCCTTCAGTCAAAGAGCCAAACACCGCATTCGGTAATGGTCTGCTGACTGCTTTGCCGCCCCCGGAGTATGAGCGCCTATCGCCTCATCTGAAACTAGTCCGCCTCACGCCCGGCAAAATCCTCTGCAACGCAGGCGACCTGGTCAGCTACGCCTATTTCCCGAAAGTCGGGATGATCTCCCTACTCTCCATTACGGAAGACGGTAGAAGCATCGAGGTCGCAATGATCGGGAACGAAGGGATGATGGGCGTTCCCATTATCTTGAGGAGCCGCGTGGCTCCTTACCAGATGATGGTACAACTCGCCGGTAACGCTTTGCGCATTCGTGAGAATGTACTCAGAGTAGAGTTCGACCGGGGCGGTAAGCTACAAGACCTCTTGCTGCGTTACACACACTCGGTGCTCATTCAGGTCGCGCAGCCGGCCACCTGCAATCGCTTTCACACGGTCGAGGAGAGGCTTTGCCGGTGGCTGCTGGTCAGCCGTGATCGGGTGCAGACCGACTCGTTACATCTCACCCAGGAGTTCCTCTCCCATATGCTGGGCGTGCCGCGCACGAGCGTTACGATGATCGCCGTCAACCTCCAGAAGGAAGGTTTCATCAGGTACAACCGCGGCAGGATCACGATTCTCGACCGGAGCGGATTGGAGGCCGCTTCCTGTGAGTGCTACCGGCGCGTCCGAGAGGGGAGCAGTAATTTCCTCGTCGCCTGACATCAAAAAAATTTCGTTATGTCGAGTTTTCGACAGACGGTATCAAAGAAGTTTATGTAGCCTTCCCCCGTCATATCTCGATGGATACGTCGCTTCGTTACGGCTCTTCTCACTAGAACGGAGCCATTTGAAACTCAAACGACGAGACGAAGCGTTCTTTACCAGGTGAACAGCCGAATCGAGAGAGGCGTGTGTCACGCGGTTCTTTCCCCGTGTCGCATCGTCTATCTAAAACTGTGCCAGCCACCGGAGAGGCATCCGACACGCAGCCTTGAGGGCTGCCGGCACAATGTCTGCCGGGTAAACATAACAAAGCCCCGTTGCTACTTGCAGGTAGCAACAGGGCGCGTCCTGTGAAACAACCGCCCGCTATGCCGACGTGGCCGCGAAAGATGTCTCGGTTCGCATCCTCATCTTAGTACACCCCACCGGCGGCGGCTCAACCTCAACTATAGGAATTCATCGGCAACGTGTGTCTGAACTTTCGGTCGCGCGTCGGCTCCAGGTGCGTGTCGCATGCCGTCACGCACGAGTCGATAAACAGGATAGGTGGTACCGCGCCTGCCAGCAGGCTGCCGGAAGTTCTGCGCCCGTTGACCCGAAAATCTTGTCGCCCGCGCGTTTTTAGTTCTCCCGTCTGAAGAGACTTCAAGCCGCGCTTCACCTTACATGGAGACTCAGATGATGAAGAAGAAGAGACTGATCGTCACCCTCCTGATTCTGGCCTTTACGACGAGCGCACTAGCCATCGGAAGCGCCGTTGCTCAGAGAACTGACCGGCAAGACCGTGCTCAGGGCACCATCTCATCCCCTTCCGGGCTTAAGCCGAAGCCCGCCGACCTTGACCGGGAAACGTCGCCGCAGCCCGCGCAGGCAAACCCGTCGGCGGGACTCTCCGCACAGCAACCGGAATCGGAGGAAATACCGGAGTACGTCGTTTACGGACAGGTCTTACGACACCTCAAAGAACTGCACGAAAAGGCCGCCGCCGAAGAACGCCAGGGACGGAACGGCGCACACCTCCGCAAGCTCTACAAGGAGATGGCGAAGCTCAATGATCATCAGGCGGCGCAACTCGACCAGATCGCGGCGGAGGCCAATAGCGATATAGAGAAGCTGAACAAGCGTGCCATGAAGATCATCGGTGAACTGAGGGCTAAACACCCTGAAGGCAAGCTCGCCCCCGGTGAGCAGCCGCCCGCACCGCCCGCCGAACTCTCGGAACTCTCGGCCAAACGCCGCGACCGCACCAACGAAGCACGCGAGCGTCTGCGCTCCGTCTTCGGCGAGGAGGAGTTCGCGCGCTTCAACGAGTTTGTGCGACAGCGCGTGAAGCCCGGCATCCGCCGCCTCGGAAATACCAGTGTGCCGCAAGGCCGCTAATCAATGCGTGAGGGAAGGAGAGGAAACATGAAGAAATTACTTTGCATTTTAACGCTGGCCTTTTTTGGCTTCCTGCTCACGCCGCAGCAAGCGCAGGCTCAATACTATTGCAGCTACGGAATCGCCTACGGCACGTCCTACACGTGGCAGTCTGGATCGTCAGTTTACTTCTATTCGTCCACCGAACTGGACTATTGCGCCGGTCTCTATTACGACCCGGCAACGTGGGGTCGCTACAGCGAAGGTCTGTGGGCGTCTGAAAACGTCAGGCTGCTCGGCGAAGGTTACACGGAGGGTTACGCCGACTGGGTTCCTGCTGAGATTGCCTTCAACTACGGCTACCCGTCGCACAATCAGTACTACAACACGGACACCAGGCATTATGTGCTGGAATATTATCAGCAGTATTACTGCTTCTATTCCTGTGGTTACTACTGGTACGACCCGTGGGGTTGGGGTTTCGCCGAGGGCAGCTATGGCGGGCCTAGCTATTTTGGTTACGGCGGGGCAGGCTATTGGCAAGTGCGCCGACGCAGGCTCGGCGATACAACGCACACCATCCGGTATCAGGCTCCGAACACATGCGAGCCGGGACAAAGTTTCACCGCAAACGGCGAGGCATGCTCCGATCCCACGCCCACTCCTACCCCCGCGCCTCACGTTCAATGGACGACGGAGACCACAAACAACGGGATTCCCCTCGCCAACGGCGCGGCGGTCGGAAGCCTTCCAAACCGCAATTCGACTCAAATCACCGCGACAGGCACTCCGAGCGGTGGCACCTTCTCGTGGTCAACGTCCAGTGACAAGGTGACGCTCAGCAGCACGTCCGGCTCGGCCATCACTGTTACATCTGTCAAAAAGAGCGACGCTATCGGCGATGTCGTCATCAATATTACGTACACGTACATCGATGGCAGGTCTTCCAGCGCGAGCATTCCCATGACCGTGCAACAACCGACAGAGTTCCAATATGTAGAAACAACGGTGAATCAAGCGCTTCCTGCGCAGAGACCGACGAGAAGGGGCAGCTTGATGTCCGGTTGGCGAAAAGACATTAATTTTCAACTGATAGATCAACTCGGTCAGCCGATGTATTTTCGAGTGCCCGTTGCCGACACCATGAACTTTGACATTCCCAACGACTGTTTTCTTCCGAGGAAGGGCCACGGGACGACTTTGAGTGAAGGCAAAGGAACAAGTGGAAGCGGAATCTGGACGCACGTCTACACGCTGCGTAGCACGTCTTGCATAAACAACGGCACCTGCACCGGGACTGGCTACCAACGCTACACCGTCAACGGGTTTGAGTTGAGCAACGACGACAAAACTTTCAGATTCCAATGTAACGGGATTCAGGTCGAGGGCGATGGCTCCACGCTTCCTCCGTCTACGCCTCCGGCGCGCAGGAAGACCGCGATGCTGGTGAATCAGTTCTACAGCACCGCTTTCGAGGATTGGCCGAGTGATGATGAATTGCTGAATTGGACGAACAGGCTAAACACCGCGGCCGCACAAGGTCAGGAGCAGTTGCTTGCCGAAGCAAGGGCGCTCGCACGTGCAGTCTTCCAATCCGCCGAGTACATTAACCTCGGTCGCAGCGACGAGGACTTCGTCACAGACCTGTATAACGCTTACCTGTGGCGCGCGCCGGACGCTGACGGCTACAATTTCTGGCTCAACACGCTGAGAAATGACAACGCTCAGGGTATCAACGGGCGCGAACACCTGTTGCAGGCATTTGAATACTCAACTGACTTCGCCAATTTGATTTACTCGCTTGAAGCGGCTCCGCCGTCTAACGTGTGCGATGTCACTGAAGAGCAGAATTGCTATTCCTACGGCGGCTCGTGGAATTCGAGCACATGCGCCTGTACGTACTACGAACCTCCTGACCCTTGTTATGGCGGAGGCACCGGTTACTACGCCTATCGGTGTTATTAAGAGCAATCACCGAAGAAGGGCTGTGCAGGCAGCCCTTCTTCAAAACCTTCTGAAGCTGTAATAATTGAGAGGGTGTTATGTTCAAACAACAGAAGAAATTTGTAGTAGCGTTACTGGCGTTTGCGGCTGTGCTGGCTTGTCTAACGTACATCCTGGCCCGGCAGCAAGGAACAAAGGGAAAGCCGGACATGCTGCTTGCGGCTCGGGCTGACTCGGAGGATATAGAATCCAGATTGTCACAGAAAGCCGATTTTATTCCGGGCGGCAAGTCCGCTGCTGACCAAATCATCGCGGTCGCACAGCATTACCGGATTCCCATGGGCATTGAATGGGTTAATCGGAGTAGTTCACCAGAACCGGATGTCGCGCCTCCTTCGCGTGAGAGCAATCTAACGGTGCGAGATGTGTTAGAAGCAATTGTCTTAAGGCTGCCCGGCTACCAAATGACAACTCGTAACGGAGTCGTTCATCTGGCAGACCCGGCATTTACTGATGATGCCGCCAATTTTCTCAACGTACAGATAGAAGAATTCCAGGTCGAGAACGAGAATCTTCTCACCGCCAAAGAGCAACTTCGTCTGAGCATAGACATGACGCTTAACCCGGATGATTATGAAGGCGGATACGCAGGCGGTTATGGCTATAATCCCGATGATGTATTTGCCAAACGGAACATCACCTTCTACAGCAAAGACCTCACGGTGCGGGAGATTCTTGATGGCTTAGTGAAGGCTAATGGTAATGCTCTCTGGGTGGCGCAATTGGATGATTTCAAAACAGCAGCGAAACCATTAACCGCAAAGCCCACAAAAAACAGTAAGCAGGAGGAAGCAATATCAAAGTATCGTTGGGATTTTGTACCGCTGGTTGAAAAGCCGGAAACTCGGCCATAATATTCAGATCAGCAACCTGCACCGGGTTGACCAATGCGGGCAAAGCAACGCGAGTTATGACGGTAACTGCGTATTGCAGGGAAAGGTCAACTCCCATCCGTATACATTCTGCCCCGGTCAAAACCCTGAAACGCCTTATTCTTCCATGGGCTGTATGGGCGTTTGCGCGACTAAGCAACCTTCGTCGCTGAATCATTCGTCACCGAAACCTGCCGCGTTCATCTCAGTCGGCTTATGGTGCGGTAATCGTGGCCTCCTCCGTCCAATTCCAGTCATTGAGGAACCTCAGATTCTTCACCACCACGCTATCCGGCACTTTGTGATTCCTCTTAACCTGATTCAGCACGTCGCACATGTTGCGCTCGACGACGATGAGCTTCTCGTGTCGCTGCTGAGTTCGGCCACCTGCGCGCCGGAGACGGCGACGCACAGCTTATTGCGGTACAGGAAATCCTGTCGGGGGCGCCACTGCGACTGATCTTTGGCAAGGATGCTGAGAATGTTCGTGTCGAGATAGATGAAACGCGAAAATGAAATCTCTTGAGACATTGCTTTAGAAACCAACTCTTTTAGAAACGCTTTCAACCTGATACGTCGGACATTACCGCAACCTGAATATTGACACCGAACGCCGGGGTCGGTATGTTTGCCTTGTAGTTTCTGTCAAACGCCGGCAAGCAACTTCGCCACGCTCGCCGACCTCAACAATCTAAAGAAAAAACCGCTGCGCGATTCTCATGCCCCGGCGTCACACTTCCAGGCTTAATCCACGCGGGTGACTAAAACCGCTCAAAATATAAGGAACTCACTCCATGTCAGAGGCACAACGATTGCTCCTCAACCCCCTTTGCCTTTTAACCGCAGTCCTTTGCATGTTGACCCCTTCAGAGGCGCAAACTAAGGCGCGTCGCCAACTCACCCCTCCGGAGATCGCACGAACATCCTTTCCTTCGGTCGTGCTCATAGTTACGGAGGATGCAAACGGTAAGCCTTTGACTCAAGGGACGGGCTTCTTCGTCAGCCCCGACGTGGTAGCTACCAACTTCCACGTCATCAAAGGGGCTACGCGCATTTACGTTAGGATCGTCGGCCAGGCGAAGGAATACAACACGACGACGGTCATTGACGTGGATCGTGACACGGATTTAGCGCTCGTCAAGGTGAGCGGTATCAAAGCCAGAGCGCTTCCGCTAGGCATCAGTCGCAGGATCGCCGCCGGAGATACCGCCTATGCACTCGGCAACCCGAAAGGCTTCGAGGGAACGATCTCTTCGGGTCTCGTCAGCGGAGTCAGACGAGACGGCAATGTACGGTTGCTCCAGTTCGACGCAGCCATCTCCCCGGGCAGCAGCGGCGGGCCGGTCTTGGACGACAGGGGCGAGGTCATCGGTGTGGCATCTCTGTTCTTCAGGGAGAGTCAGAATCTGAATTTCGCAGTCCACGTGTCCCATTTAGCCGATCTGTTAAATCGTGAGAAGAACGGCCGCCCAACAGTCAATGGAAACTCCGCACGCGAGCGCTCAATTCCGCCCGTAGGTAATAGAAAGAGCACCCCTGTAAGCCCGACAATTGCTACGGCCATAGGCGTGACCGCTGTGCCGCAGCCCAGGGAGGCGGCTCCTCCCCCTCGGCCTGACCCGAAGGCGACTCATAACGAACTTCTGCCCCTCCTGCGGCAGACGATCCGGGCAAGGGTCGAAGGTGACAGTTCCGCCATGAGCGCCCTGCTGGCCGACGACTTCACGATGTTGATTGATCGTTACAGGAAGTTGGACAAAGGAGCGTATCTAGCAGAACTGACGGGCGCCCGTGACGTGATGTTATACGTACTGGAAAGAGCGGAGCTTGGCTTTGACTCCATGAACAATCCCGTGATGACCTCTGTCGTTCGCTACCGGTCTTTAAGGTCGCAGAACGCGCGGTTCGAAAACATCTTCACCTACGTGAAGCGACAGGGCAACTGGCAGATAGCATCGTGGCGGTCGCGCCAGCTTTCGCGCTTCGACGAGGTCGCCGTTGATCACTCGCTAGCTTCGACGGACACGCTGCTTTTGGAGGCGCGGACGGATTTGAGGAACGGTAAGTATGACAGCGTCATCATTAACGTCATGGGCGTCCTGGAGGCTGAACCCGACAACGCGGAGGCGAACCTGTTGTTGGGCAAAAGCTACTTCGCTGCTGGTAAGTACAAAGAGTCCGTGCCTTACCTGGCGAGGGCGGCGACGCTCGGCCAGAGGTTGGAATTCCCCCTTTACCATCACCGCCGCACCTCGTTGGGATTGGACGACGATCTGATTTCCGGCGAGCTTATCATTGAGAAAGGCAGTCTCCAATATCAGAGCAAGTCAGCGACGACGGTCAACGGCCAGAGCGTCTCCGAGCCGAACTTTACCGTACCGTTTGCCAAAATCTCGGAGGTCAAGTACGAGGAGAATAAGGGCAGACGTTTGCACATGGAAGTGGTGATACCGAAGGGGAACAAAGAGGAGCGAAAGGGCTTCAACTTCTATCCGACAGAAGCGAGAACCAGAAAACAATACTCCCCGGAAAAGTTCGTGCTTGACTGCTCCGGTTGTTCGACTGCGATGGAGACCATTCACCAGATTTTAATAAAACTTACGGGGAAGTAGCGAGGCGTGAGTCACTTCCGTGAATGCTCCGAGAATGCCCGGCCACATCCACCGCAGAGCATTACATTCCGCGCGGCCTGCTGATCCTTCGCCCGAACCGCTAGCGACGGGTAAAGTCCGGCAGAAAGGCCACGAGCAGTAGCCTCGGGTTGTGGTATTCTGACATCTCTCTGATAAGGGCTTCTACTCATGTAAGAAGCACTGTTCGTGAAGAGTTACACTGCCTGTGAATCGGTTTGCTTAGGGAAAGCCCATGCTCCGTTATGCTCCGCAAATCCAGGGGCAGACTTTATTGTTTAGGGGCAAAGTTTATTATTTATGGGCAAACTCTATTATCTTTTACAACCTCTAGCCTCTAACCTCTGTACTTATGCGTGTGCTTGGCATTGATCCGGGAAGCGAGACGACGGGTTGGGGCGTGGTCGAGGGCGATGCGCGGCGGTATCGTCCCGTGGAGTTCGGGACGGTGCGAGCCAGCCCGCGCGAGCGTTTCGCGGCGCGGCTGTTGAAGATCAGCGACGGGGTGGAGGAGTTGCTGGCGCGCTTCCGCCCGGATGTGTGCGCGGTCGAGGAGATGTTCTTCGCCGCCAACGTCAAGACGGCTTTGAAACTCGGGCAGGTGCGCGGCGTGATTCTGGTGGCGGCCGAGCGCGCCCGCATCGAGATCGCGGAGTACGCGCCGCGCCTCGTCAAGCAGACGGTGGTGGGCTACGGCGCGGCCGAAAAACATCAGGTGCAGGAGATGGTGCGCGTGCTGCTCTCGCTCAAGGAGATACCGCAGCCGCACGACGCCAGCGACGCGCTCGCGCTCGCCATTTGCCACTTCCATCACGCGGAACTCGCCGCACGCACGAAACTGCCCGCAGCGCGCACCAAACTCGACGCCCTGTTGGCCGCAAACCCTCGCCGCCGCGCGCCTCGCTAACGCTTCACACGCACGCGCGCGCCAGCGGCCGGTTTTTGCGCCTCTTCCTCAAACCTCAAACAGCGAAAGGAGACCGATCCTCATGTCTCGACGCTTGCCGGATTTCACGCGAGTTTTTTCTTCACAACTCGCCGTCTCTTCCTTTTTCACGCACGCCGCTCGTACGCGCTCCGGCGTCCGGTGGCTGGCTTTGTGCGCCTGCGGGCTGCTGCTGTTATGCACGGGCGCACAGGCGCAGCGGAAGCGGCGCGCGCCCATCGTTGCGGGCGGTCAACACGCCGTCGTGATTGACGAACGGCTGGCCGCGCTGAGGGACGCGCCGAGTTTGACGGCCAACCTCGTGCAACGCCTGGGACGCGGTCGGGCGGTCGCCATCACGGGCGCGCGGCGCGGCGGCGACGGCGTGAACTTCTACCACGTGGCGGTGACGCGGCGGACGCGCGGCTGGCTGCCGGTCGAAGCCGTAGCCGCGCCCGCCCGCGCGGGCAACGACGAGAAGTTGTTGCGTTTGATTCAAGGCTCGGAAGAGTTTGACCGCATCGCGCGGGCGCGCATTTTCCTCGACCACTTTCCGCGCTCGCCCCTGCGCCCCGCCGTCCTGCTGCTCTTCGGGGACATGGCCGAACTGTTGGCGGAGAAGTTGTCGCGCGACGCCGCGCGCCGACTCGACGCGCGTGAGATGGCGGCGGGCGGCGCGCCGCTCGAAAGTTACTTCCTCAATTTCAACGAACTGGATCGCTACAACAAGCAGGGCATCACGTTCGTCTTCGAGCGCGCGGCGAAGCGTTACCGTTACGACGGCGAGAGTTGGCGCGAGATCGTCAGGCGTTACCCACGCAGCCCCGAAGCGACGCACGCGCGGCAGCGGCTCGACGCGCTCGCGCCGCGCGCTGCCGTGCGCTGATTGTCAGGCTGATTGCCGGGTATGTGATTGAGCCTGACCAATCCTTAAATCGCTCAACGCAAAGACACGGGGAAGACGAAAGCGGGGCGCGGCCGTTGAATGGCTGCGCCCCGCTTCCGGTTTTACCCTTCCCCCTTACCCCTTACCCTTTACCCCTTGCCTTCAAAACTGTCCGGGTTGCGGCGCGCCCGGCTGGCCGAAGCGTTTGCGGTATTCGACCGAGTTGATGAAGCCTCTCACCATCGTGCGGTAGTCGCCCGGATGGGCGTTCAGATATGCGAGCCAGGCGTTAAAGCCCGCCGGTTCCGCGTCGCGCCGCAGATAGCCGAAGTATTCCATCTGCACGAACGCGTCGTTGTACATCCTGGTCTTGACCTCGTTGCTCTCCACCACTTCGCGCAGCACTTGC
>DASVVO010000021.1:0-14464 GCA_036386515.1 Pyrinomonadaceae bacterium | reverse complement strand
GATTTACGATCCACGCCGCACGCCTTTCCTTCCGTCACCCGTCGCTTGTCACTTGTCACCCCATTTGTTATCTTCGACTCAACTTAAACAATTTCAAGGATACCCATCATGGAAAACGCGAAGGAAGCTGCAACCGCGCCTGCAACGGACACACCGAAGGAAGCGAGCGCGCCTGCCGCCGCCGCGGCTGCTACTGCGGGCGGAGCGGGCTTGCGCGGCGTCGTGGCTGCGAGTTCGTCTATCGGCGACGTGAACGGCGAGCAGGGCATACTCATTTATCAGGGCTACGACATCCACGACCTGGCCGCGCATTCAACTTTTGAAGAGACCGTCTATCTGCTCTGGCACGGCCGGCTGCCGCAAAGCGCGGAACTCGATGCCTTCAAGCGCGACATCGGCGCGCACTACGAGTTGCCGACGCAAATCGTCGAACTCATCCGCGCCTTTCCGCGCGACGCCGAGCCGATGGACATGCTGCGCACCGCCGTCTCCGCGCTCGACTTCTACGACAAAGAGTGTTGCGACATCTCGCGCGAGGGCGCGCTGCGCACGGCCACGCGCCTGACGGCGCAGTTTCCCGTCCTCGTCGCCACCATCGAACGCATCCGCAACGGCCAAGACCCGATTCCGGCCAAACCCGAACTCGACATCGCCACCAACTTTCTCTACATGCTCAAGGGCGAGATGCCGACGGAGCGTGAGGCGCGCATCTTCGACGTGTGTCTGATCCTGCACGCCGACCACGAACTGAACGCTTCGACCTTCACGGCGCGCGTCGTCTCCGGCACGCTCGCCGATGTCTACGGCGCGGTCACGGCGGCCATCGCCGCGCTCTCCGGCCCCTTGCACGGCGGCGCGAACACCAACGTGATGAAGATGCTCCTGGAGATCGGCGAACTCGACCGCGCCGAGGAGTTCGTGCGCAACGCGCTCGCGCAGAAGAAGAAGATCATGGGCATCGGTCACGCCGTCTACAAGACGGAAGACCCGCGCGCCACGCACCTGCGCCGGTTCTCGCAGGAGGTTGGCGAAGCCCACGGCGAGACGAAGTGGTACGAGATTTCGCGCAAGATCGAGGACTACATCCACCGCGAGAAGGGCATGTACCCGAACGTGGATTTCTACTCCGCCTCGACCTATTACATGATGGGCATCCCGCTCGAACTCTACACGCCCATCTTTGCCGTCTCGCGCATCTCCGGCTGGACGGCGCACGTCCTCGAACAATACGCCAACAACAAGCTCATCCGCCCTCGCGCCGAATACATCGGCCCCCGCGATTTGAAGTACGTGCCGATTGCGGAACGATAGCGGATGCGTCTGAGCGACCTATTGTGAGAAGTACGATTGTGAAAAGTACGATTGTGAAAAGTACGAATTTCAGCCCCGTCAGGGGCGGTTGATAATAGCCCGGCGATTTATCGCCGGGGGTCAAACGCAACCTAAACTTCAAGAGTCCCGTAGGGACGGTTGAATGATTCAGTCAACCGTCCCTACGGGACTCTTGTTTGCTTGCCTGAACTGATCTGATCCCGGCACTGAAGTGCCGGGCTATTATCAACCGCCCCTGACGGGGCTAATAGCTGGTTAGGTTTTGTTCAATCTAACTCAGTCATTCATCACTTCATCACTTCATCGCTGATCACTGATCACTTCTTTCGTCATTTCTCCGTCGGTAAACTTCTTCAACTCTTCGTCGGCTCGGAGCAGCCGCGTTTTCCAGATAAAGATCGTCGAGACGAGCAGGGCGACGGTGCAGGCCGCGCCGCCTTCGATGCCGTATGCGCCGCCGGTGAGCCACGCGGGGCCGGCATCGGCGGCGCGCAGGAGCGGCGCGCGGGTGAGGCTCGTGATGCCGCTGACGGGCAGGCCGAGCAGCGCGCCCATCGCCCAATTCCAAGCCCAGTGCAGACCGAGCGGGAACCACAGGCTGCGCGTGCGCCAGTAGGCGACCGCGAGCCAGAAGCCCGCCAGCATGGTGTTGGCGAAGGTGAAGCCCCAAGAGACGTTCGGGTTGTCGAGATGCACGTAGGCGAACAGCGCCGACGAAGGGACGACGGCGGCGAGGAAGGGCAGCGCGCGCATCATCGTCTGCAAGGGATAGCCGCGAAACAGCATCTCTTCCGACGCCGCCGCGATGACGAAGATGACCGCCGAGCCGAAGAACGTCTTCACGAACGCGACGCTTGCCAGCGACGGCGCGAGGCTGAAACGGAAACCGCGAAACGCCGTCGCGATGAGCGCGGCCAGCATGAGCGAGAGCAGGCCGAGCAGCGAGCCGACGAGCAGGTCGCGCAGCCAGCCGCGATGCCGCGCCCAGCCGAGCGCGCGCAAAGGTAGGTCTTCAAACAGACGCCCGCAGCCCCAACCGACGACGAGCGCGGCGGAGAAGAGCAAGAAGGCTTGCACGACGTAGCCGAGCGTCCCGGCGAGGCGCGCCTCGGCGTTCGAGTTGAACAGGAAGAACAGCGCGCTGACGGCGATGAAGAACGCGGCGAGCACGGTGTAATAGGCGGCGCAGAAGATGGTGAGTCGCCAGCCGCTGCGCAGTCGCCCGTGCGTGCGGTTGAGAAAAATGTCGAGTGGGTTCATCGGGTGAAAGCGTTCGCGGTTTGGCGGATTGGAGAAGTCGTCGCCGATTGTAACCGAAAGTTCGGCCGGGAGGTGAGACGGAGAATGCCCCGGCGCGCTCTTTCGCGTGCTAAACTCTGTCTCCGCGAAGCGTGATGACTGACCAACTGACCGAACAGACGCCGGAAGCATCGAGCGAGCCGAAGCCCAAACGACGCAGCGCGCCGTGGTTGCTCGGCGGCCTCGTGTTGTCGCTGTTGTTCGTGCTCATCGCGTTGCAGGTCTTCGGGCTGTGGGAAGTTTTCACGCCCGACACGGCCGCCGACACGCTGCTGCTCTACGCGCTCTCGTCGCTCAACTTCGTCGCCTTCATCATCTTCACCTTCATCTTCGTGCGCAACCTCGTCAAACTCAGGCGCGAGCGGCGCGCGCACGAACTCGGCTCGAAGATCAAGACGCGCCTCGTCGTCTATTTCATCACCGTGAGCCTGCTGCCGATCACGGCGATGGCGGTCTTCTCCTACATCTTCTTCAATCGCTCGCTCGAAAAGTGGTTCAGCAGTTTGCCGGAAGCCGTGGTGCGGCAGGCGCGCGAAGTGCAGGCGAACGAGGCGCGGCGCGAGGCGGAGAGTTTCAGGGCGACCGTCGCCGTCGCGCACAGACTGTTGCAGGAACCGCAACCCACAGGCGACCCCGCCGCGCCCGCGCCCGATGATCTCAAATTCAAACTCGACGAACTTGCCGGGCGCGGCAACTTGTCGCTGCTCGCGTTGGGCGACGCGACCGGCTTCCCGTCGGCGACGCGCGGCCTGCGACCCGGCGACGCGGACGCCATCCTGAACGCCGCCCGTGCGCTCACGGCGCGGGGCGAATCGCAGGGCGAAGTCGCCGTCGGCGGGAGAGTTTTCGACGTGACGGAACTGGGCTTCGGCGACGGTCGCTCGCTCGTCGCCGCGCGCGAACGGCGCGCCGACCCGCAACTCGCCGAACTCGTCAGGAGTAGTCAGACGTTCGAGAATTTCAAACTGCGCCAGCGCAAAGTGCGCCTGCTCGGACTCTCGACGCTCGGCCTGCTGACGTTGATGCTGCTGTTCGCGGCGACGTGGAGCGCGATTCATCTCGCGCGCGGCATCGGCGCGCCCATCCGCGCGCTCGCCGAAGCGGCCGACGAGGTGGCGCGCGGCAATCTCGCGCACCGCGTCGCCACCATCGCCGACGACGAACTCGCCATCCTCGCCGCCTCCTTCAACCAGATGACCGCGCAACTGGAAGAGAACCGCCGCCGCATCGAAGCGGGCGCGGGCGAATTGCGCGGCAAGAATCTCGCGCTCGACGAGCGGCGCAACTATATCGAAACCGTGCTCGAATCGCTCTCGACCGGCGTCATCTCGCTCGACGTGGAGAATCGCGTGACGACCATCAACGCCGCCGCCGTGCTCATGCTCCGGCTCGGCGAAACGCCCCCGGCGGGCGCGCCGCTCAAAGATATGTTGAGCCTGGAAGACCATCTCGTGCTGGAACGCGTGCTCTCGCGCGCGCGGCGGACGGGGCGCGCCGCCTGGCAGATGGAGCTGTCGCGCGGCGCGGCCACGGACGGCGGCGTCCTGCCCGTCGCGCTCACGGCCACCGCGCTCGGCAATTTCACGGAGGACGGCGCGGCGCGCTCCGCGCGCGGCATCGTGCTTGTCATCGAAGACCTGACCGAGCTTCTGGCCGCGCAGCGCGCCGCCGCCTGGAGCGAAGTCGCGCGCCGCATGGCGCACGAGATTAAAAATCCCCTGACGCCCATCCAGCTCTCCGCCGAACGCATCGCACGCAACTTCCGTCGCGTGTTCGGCGCGGGCGAGACGGTGGCCTCGAACGGCGACGCGGTCGGCGCAAACGGCGACGCGTCGGTTAAAGGCGACGCCGAACCGACTCTCGCCGAGCAGACCCGCGTGGCGCAGGTGGTCGAGGAATGCACGACGACGATCACGCGCGAGGTGGCCGGACTGAAAGCGATGGTTGACGAGTTCTCGCGTTTCGCGCGGCTGCCGCACGCGCGGCTCGAAGCGGCGGACTTGAACGAGGTGGTGCGGCAGGCCGTCGCGCTCTACGAAGACCGCCTCGAAGACGTGCGCCTGAACGTTCACCTCGCGCGCACGCTCCCGCCCGGCATGCTCGATACCGAGCAGATGCGCCGCGCCGTCGTCAACCTGATCGACAACGCGCTCGAAGCGATGACCGACTCGGAGGCGGAGCGGCGCATCACCGTCGCCACCGGCCACGACCCTTCACGCGGCATGCTCCTCGTCGAAATCGCCGACACCGGCCACGGCATCGAACGCTCCGACTTCTCGCGTCTCTTCCAACCCTACTTCTCCACGCGCGGGCGCGGCACGGGTCTCGGCCTCGCCATCGTCCAGCGCATCGTCAACGAGCACGGCGGGCGCATCCGCGCCGAACCCAACCGCCCGCACGGCGCGAAGTTTCTCGTGGAAATCCCCGTCGCGGACGAACCGCAACAGAGGTCGGAGGTGAAAGGTCAGAGGTTGGAAGAAGAACTGACCTCTAACCCCTGACCTCTCCCCGCTGCTTCCTTATGGACTCGATTCTCATTGTTGACGACGAGCGCGGCATCCGCGAGACGCTGCGCGGCGTGCTCGAAGATGAGGGCTTCGCGGTGGACGCGGTGGCTTCGGGCGAGGAGTGCCTCAACGCCGTCGAGCGGCGGGTTTACGGCTGCGTGCTGCTCGACGTGTGGCTGCCCGGCATCGACGGGCTGGAGACGCTCGCGCGGCTCGCCGCTTCCGGCGCGGACTGCGCCGTCGTGATGATCTCCGGCCACGGCAACATCGAAACGGCCGTGCGCGCCACGAAACTCGGCGCGTTCGACTTTATTGAGAAGCCGCTCTCCATCGAGCGCACCGTGCTCACCGTGCGCAACGCCCTGCGCCAGCGCGCGCTCGAACGCCAGAACGCCACGCTCGCCGCCGAGATCAACGAGGAGAACGCGATGGTGGGCGCGTCGGTGGCGATGCGCGCGCTCCGCAAGCAGATCGCGGCGGTCGCGCCGACGGACGGGCGCGTGCTCATCTACGGCGAATCGGGCACGGGGAAAGAGTTGGTGGCGCGCGCCATTCACGCGCAGTCGCGGCGCGCCGGGGCGGCTCTCGTCGAGTTGAACTGCGCGGCCATCCCCGAAGAGTTGATCGAGTCGGAATTGCTCGGCCACGTCAAAGGCGCGTTTACGGGCGCGACCTCGGCCAAGCGCGGCAAGTTCGAGTTGGCCGACGGCGCGACGCTCTTTCTCGACGAAGTGGGCGACATGAGCGCGCGCACGCAGGCGAAAGTTTTGCGCGTGCTCGAAGAACAACGCTTCGCGCCCGTCGGCGGCGGCACGCAGATACGCGTCGATGTGCGCGTGGTGGCGGCGACCAACAAGCGGCTGGAAGACGAGATCGAGCGCGGCAGTTTTCGCGCCGACCTCTTCTACCGCCTCAACGTGATTCCTTTTGAAGTGCCGCCGCTGCGCGATCGCCTGGAAGACGTGCCTTCGCTCGTCGAGCATTTCAACCAGAAATTCTCCGCCTCCTACGGCAATCCGCCGAAGCGTTTTGAACTCGAAGCGATGGACGCCCTGCAAAGCTACACCTGGCCGGGGAACGTCCGCGAACTGAGGAACACGGTGGAGCGCGTGGTGATTATGAACCGGAAGACGCGCATCAACGCGAGCGACCTGCCGCCGCTCGGAACCGACGCGCCGCCCGTCGCCGTCTATCGCTTCAACTCTTTCAAGGAGGCGAGCGAGGCGCACCAGCGCGAGTTCATCCGGCGCAAACTCTCCGAGGCCGAGGGCAACGTCACGCGCGCCGCCGAACTGATGGGCATGGATCGCAGCCACCTCTACCGACGCATGCGCGCGCTCGGCATCAAAGTCCGCGGCGAGCGCGAGAACGGAAGCTAGACCGGCACGTTCGGTTGTTCACGCTCCAACGCGGAGTCAGGCCGATTCATGCGATCCGATATGCGCGACGTGTTCGCTCGTTAATATGGAGAAGCTATGAATAAGACGTTCCTCATACCCGGCTTGCTGATCGTTGGCTGCCTGCTGTTAGCCTCCGTCGCCTTCGTGAGCGGGCGGCCGAGAATGAACGGCGCGAGCGCGGCCGAGCGGTTTGAAACCCGTTGCGGATGGTTCAGCAATCCGACACCGGCCAACGCGTCTTTGCATGATCGCGACGACGAGTGGATCATCGGCGTGCAGGGCGGCTACCAGGCCGAAGGCGAGTGGCCGAGTTTCAAACCGGGGCAATGGGTCGAGACGAACGGGCACTACGGCCACGGGTGCGCGTGCTTGCGGCTGCGGGTCGATCGTGAGACCTACCGTGTGATCAGGATCGAAAGCGCGCGCGCCCGCCCGCTGTCGGCCTGCCGTCGAGATCGCTCGTTGAAGAGATGGGGATTCAAGTAAGAATCTTAATAAAGCCGCGCCGGACAGCGACATGCGCCCGCCCGCAAGTCTGCTTGGATGTCACCCGGAACTTGGCGTGAACCGCGCCGACGTTGGATGCGGGGCGGGCGAGGCGGGGCGTGATTCCGGCGCGCGCTTGGCGGAAAGTCGGCCGTTGGAGAAGCGAGCGGGGCGGAGAGTTCGCGGCCGGTGGCGGCGAAACTTTACGGCACGCGTCTCGGCGGAATTTAGCATCTAACTTGCTCGCGGTGGGCGGGTGGAAAGTTTGCCTTTTGCCGCGTTGACGGTTACATTCGTTCTTGCTGTCGCCTGGCGAGCAAGGCGACGCTCATCCGCGCCGGGATCGGGCGCGGTTTTTATTGCGGCATTAGTAAAGGTTTTTCGATGGACTACACGACCAAAGAACTTCTCAAACGTTACGCCAAACTCGCGCTCGGCCAGCCGTTCGCGCCCGTGCTGTTGAACATCCTCGTCACGTCCGTCTGCGACATGCGCTGCACGCACTGTTTCTTCACGGAGGAACTCGACGACCGCCCGCGCAAGAAACTCCAGATGAAGACGCACGAAATCCAGCGCGTCTCGGAGACTCTGGGCGGCAATCTCGGCGTGCTCATTCTCGCCGGGGGCGAGCCGTTCACGCGCAAGGATTTGCCGGAGATCGTCCGCGCTTTCTACGAGAACAACAAGCTCGAATCGGTCTATCTCATGTCGAACGGGCAGATTCAGAAGCGCATCATCCCGGACGTAACGCGTATCCTGCAAGAATGCCCGAACCTCAATGTGGCGGTCGCCCTCGGCATCGACGGCCTCAAGGATCAGCACGAGAAGATTCGGCAGAAACCCGGCTCCTGGGACATCGCCATCGACACCGCGCGCCAGTTGCAGTCGATCAAGCGCGAATACCCGCGCCTCGACATCCAGACCTGCACCTGCTTCATGAACACGAACCAGGACACCATTTTCGAGTGGTACGACTTCCTCAAGTACGACCTGCGCCCCGACAAGGTGAACTTCAACTACATCCGTCCGCCTTCCGCCGACCCAAAGGAACTCGACATCGATCACGCGCGCTACGCCGAACTCGCGCACATGATCGATTCCGATTCGCGCCACTCGGCCATCAAGAACAACTACGGCGGCGATGCCGGTTTCTTCAAAGCCGCCATCGACATCTACATGCACGGCCTGATCGCCAAAGCTCAGGAAGAACAGCAGGCGCAAATGACCTGCTACGCGGGCACGGCGGGCGGCGTCATCTACGACGAAGGCACCGTCTCCTCCTGCGAAAACCTCGATGCGGTGGGGAACCTGCGCGACTACGATTGGAACTTCCAGAAGCTCTGGCTCTCGCCCGCCATGCAAGCGCGCCGCCAAAAGGCCAAATCGGGCTGCTTCTGCACGCACGAGTCGAACAGCTACTACCCCAGTCTGCCGTTCAACCCGAAGCACCTGATCCAGATCAAGCGACTCGAACGCGAGATGAAAAAGTCGCGCAAACAACTCGAACGCGATGAAGCGAAAGCGGAAGGTTTGACGGTTAAGGTCTAAAGAAGATTATGACCACCTATCAATTCACCGTCGTTATCGAGCCGGACGAGGAAGGATTCCACGCCTACGCGCCTGTCTTAACGGGCTGCCATTCATGGGGCGCGACCGTTGACGAAGCGCGCGCCAACATTGTGGAAGCGATGGAACTTCATATCGAGAGCTTGCGCGAAGACGGAGAACCTATCCCGACGGAGCCGGAGCCATTCTTTATCGCCAAACTCTCCGTGCCCGTTGCGGCATGAGCGAGAAACTTCCGCGCGTGGACGGGCAGCAGTTAATCCGTGCCCTTGAGCGTGCGGGTTTTGAGAAGGTCAGACAGAAGGGCAGTCATGTGCATCTCCGGCGAGAGGCCGATCGAAGACGCGTCACAGTCCCCGTTCATCAAGGAAAGACGCTTCCTCCGGGTACTCTCAAGGCTATCTTGCGAGATGCGGGCATCGAAGTTGACGAGTTGCGGCAACTTCTTTAATTTGCGAACTACGATTTAAGTCTATGTTTCGTGCCAGAGTCCCCAAAATCCTGATCATCTCGTCCGACACGGGCGGCGGGCATCGCTCGGCGGCGGTAGCGATCGCGGCGGGCTTGCAGAAGTTTTTCGCGGGGAACTCTTACGCCGTGCGGGTGGTGCGCGCCATCGAGGAGTCGCATTCGATCTCGGCGCGGCTCGTGAACGTGTACAACTGGGTGCTGCGCCATCGCCAGCACTGGATGAAGTATCTCTACTGGGCGGTCAACCGTTTTCGCCCGGAGACGCGTGATTTTTTCTACCGGCGCAGCGTCGGCTACGTGGGCGAGTTGTTCGAGCGTTGGTGCCCGCACGTCGTCGTCAGCGTGCATCCGTTAACGCAGCACGCCATCGGGCGCGTGCTCAGGGAGTTGAAACTCGCGGACAAGATTCCGCTCGTGACGGTGGTGACCGACCCGTGCTACGGCTTCTGGAAGGGTTGGGCGTGCGACGACGTGCGGCTCTATCTCGTGGCGGGCGAAGAGGCGCGCCAACAGTTGATCGATTACGGCGTCGCGCCGGAGCGGATCAAGATTTCGGGGATGCCCGTCCACCCGAAGTTCAACCTGCCGGACGAACGCGTCGCGCAGGCCGCGCGCCACGCCCTCGGCCTCGACCCGCAGAAGTTCACCGTCTTCGTCAACGCGGGCTGGGTCGGCGGCGGCAATATCCCCGAAATTTTCCGCGAACTCGTGCGCGGCGACCTCGACGTGCAGGCCATCTTTCTCGCCGGGAACAACAAAGAACTGCGCGCCGAGGCTGAGACGATCGCGGCGCGCGCCAATTTCCCCGTGAAAGTGATCGGCTATTCCGAACACGTCGAACAGTTGATGCAGGCGGCCAACGTCATGATCTCGAAACTCGGCGGCCTGACCACCTTCGAGGCAATGGCCTGCCGCGTGCCGATCATCGCCGACGCGACGACCGCGCCGATGCCGCAAGAGGCCGGGGCGGCGTCGCTCCTGTCGAAACGCGGCGCGGGCGTGTTGCTCGAACGCGCGGGCGACATCGTGCCCGCCGTCCGCCGCATGGTCGAAGACGCGCGTTATTACGCCACGATGCGCGCGGCCACCGCCAGCCTCGCCATCCCGCACTCGACGCGCCGGATCGTGGAAGAGATCACCGCGCTCATCCCCGCGCCCGTGCTCGCCGAAGAGGAGCGGGCGCAGGTGGCGGAAGTGAGCATCGCTTGAAGGTGAAGGCGAAAGTTCGGCGCGCCGGGAGTCACAGACCGTGAGCCAAGTTGACGCCCGCCCGCTGTTCGCGCTTTAATCCTCGAATTCATAACAACTCGCCCGCTCCGAGTAAAAAGGAAGCGGGCTTTTTTGGAGAACGGCCAAGTTGAGTCTTTTGCTGGAAGGGAAACGGGCGTTTATTTCGGGGGGCACGCGCGGCATCGGCGCGGCGATGTGCGAAATCTTCGCGCGCGAAGGCGCGGACGTGGCTTTCAATTACCACTCGCGCGAAGACCTCGCCGAAACGATGACGGAGAAGATCAAGGCGCACGGCCGTCGCGCGCACGGCTTCAAAGTCTCCGTCACGGATCGGCTCGGAATGAAACGTCTGACGCGCCAACTCGTGGAAGAATGGGGCGGCGTCGATATCCTCGTCAACAACGCGGCCATCAACCGCGGCGACAATTTCGCCACCACGACCGACCGCGCGTGGGACGAAGTGATCGACACGAACGTCGGCAGCCTCTTCGCCGTGACGAAGCCCATCTACAAGCAGATGATCCGCCAGCGCAAGGGCGCGATCCTCAACATCACTTCCATCGGCGCGATCCGCTCGCTCCCCACCTCCGTCCACTACGCCACCTCCAAGGCCGCGATGATCGGTTTCACCAAATGCCTCTCGCGCGAGGCCGCGAACTTCAACGTCTCCGTCAACGCCATCGCCGCCGGAATCTTCGACACCGAACTCGCGCACACGCTGCCGCCGCACCTCCTGGAGATGCACAAAGGCTGGTCGCCGCGCGGGGAACTGGGTCGCCCCGAAGAACTGGGCGAGTTCGCCGCCTTCATGGTCAGCGACCGCAACAGCTTCATGAACGGCGAGATCGTCATCATCGACGGCGGCTCGGTGACCTAAGCCGCAACTTTCCGCATCGCTCCCACATAATGCCGTGGCCGGTCGGCCAGCGAAGTTTTCTTCTAAGTCATACAGCCTTCCGTGCGGATGCAAAACCCGCCGCCTTATCTTGCAACTGAAAACGAATTTCATTGTTAAGTTTAACTATTTCAATAGTTATCTTGACAGGCGCGGGTGCGCGCGGTAACATCCGCGTGCATTTAGAACACTTCGACGGTTTTTCGCGGGAGACTTGATACCTGATGGCAAACACTAATTTGATAGACGCCTTAAACCGCGCGCTCAGTCTGGAACTCGGCGCGGTCATTCAATACATGCAGCACAGCTTTCTCGTCACGGGCATCGAGCGCGAAGTTTATCGCAAATACTTTCGCTCGCAGGGCGAGGAGTCGCAGGAGCACGCCATCACGCTCGGCGACAAGATCGTCGCGCTCGGCGGCGCGCCGACGGTCGAACCGGCCATGATTCGCCAATCGACGGAATTGATCGAGATGCTGCGTCAGGATTTGGAGATGGAGCGCGAGGCGCTCGCCGCCTACATGGTTGCGTGGGAAGCCTGCGGCGACGACGATTTGCCGACGCGCTTCCAACTCGAAGAGCGCATCTACAGCGAGAAACTTCACGTCGAAGAACTCGAAAAACTGACCTCCGAGCGTAAAGCCAACGTGACGAACGAACGCATCACGCTCAAACAGGTCGGCTGAGAAAACCGGCGCGAGCCAAACGGCGGAAATGAAAAAGGCAGCGGGCAGATTCAACATCTGCCCGCTGCCTTTCGCTTTGTTTTCGAGATTCCTTCGAGTTTCAGGCGACGCTGGGGAGCCGTATGACCTGCGCGGCCGGTGTGAACTGCCCGTCTTCCACGCGCCGCCGGTTCAGGCGATGCCGCGCGACGCTGATCGCGTGATGCAGGTCGTCGAGTTGTTCGCCATCGAGCCGGATGGTTTTCTGCGTACACCAACCGAGGCCGTCCGTCCACGTCGAGAGGCGCAACGCGACGACGCCCGTGCCTTCTTCAAGCATTACTTCGACTTGCTGGTCTTCGCGGGCTGACGGGAGGACGTGCGCCGCCGCTCGATTCGAGGATTTCACTGCCTTTAACTCCTGAGAAGATTGAATAATGGCTTTAAGATTTCGGATTTCATTCGCCGGGCAGCGAAATTGAAATCCAATTTCAAAACGTATTATCGTCGGCGGGTCGCTTTTCTGTCAAGACAAAATTTATCGTCGGGCCGATTTTTTCGCGGGACATATTCGCGGCCGGAAATTTTAGCCGGGCGAGCGGACGGATCAGGCGTCGGCTCAGTCGGCGGCGGAGGTTTTTTCGAGCGCGGCGAGGCGCGCTTCTAGTTGGCGAATCGTGCGCTGCATGTCGCCGAGGCGGCGGAAGGCGGCGGTGGCGCGGAGCCAGTCGCGGTTGTCGAAGGCGGGGATGCCGGAGAGCATTTTGCCCGCGGGCACGTCATGGCTGGTCGCGCTCTTGGCCGTGAGCACGCAGTCGTCGCCGATGGTGAGGTGGCCGGCCACGCCCGCCTGACCGGCGAGAATGACGCGTTTGCCGATGTGCGAACTCCCGGCGAGGCCGACCTGCGCGCACAGGAGCGTGTCTTCGCCGACCGTGCAGGAGTGGCCGATCTGGACGAGGTTGTCGATCTTCGCGCCGCGCGCGATGCGCGTCTCGCCGACCGAGGCGCAGTCGATGGTCGTGCCCGCGCCGATCTCTACGTCGTCGGCGATGAGAACGCGCCCCGTCTGCGGAATCTTCAGCCAGCGGCGTTCCTCGTCTTTCGCGTAGCCGAAACCGTCCGAGCCGACGACCACGTTGTTGTGGATGATGACGCGCGCGCCGACCTGTGTGCCCGCGCGGAGCGCGACGCCGGAATGGAGCGTCGAATCTTCGCCGACGCGCACGCCGTCGTAGATCGTCACGTTCGGATAAATGCACACGCCTGAAGCGATCTCCACGTCGCGCCCGATCACGACGCACGCGCCGACGTGGACGCGCTCGTCCACGCGCGCCGAAGGATCGATGACGGCTGACGGGTGGACGAAGGGCGCGAAATCCGGTGCGGGATGAAAGAGGCGCAGGGCGCGCGTGTAAGCGAGATAAGGGTCGCGCGTGCGCAGGACGGCGATGTCCGCTCTGCCCGCTTCGACGCCCTCGGCGAGATAGACGGCGGAGGCGCGCGTCGTCTGCACGCGCGGCGTGTAGCGCGGGTTGGCGAGGAAGGCGACTTGACCGGCTTCGGCCTCGTCGAGTCCGGCCGCGCCGACGATCTCGATGTCGCCCGTTTCGCCTTCGATGGTCGCCTGGGTCAGGCGTGCTAATTCTGAAAGTCTCATCAACAAAGCGGCGCGCGTTCAAAGTATCCACCGTTGGACATGCCTCTCTGGCGGCGCGCGTCTCCTACATTAGATTCACCGGGTCGATCTCGACGTTGACGCTGTTCAGGTCGCAGGTCGGCGACGCGCCCGCCTCCGCCAGCGCGAGGTCTAGGAGGGAACGCATGCGCGTGCGTTGGCGCGACTTGAGCAGGAGTTGGAAGCGATGCTCGCCGCGCAGGCGCGCCAGCGGCGCGGGCGCGGGGCCGAGGATACGACAGGCGCGTTCCGTGTTGGCGCGGTCGAGGGCTTGGCGGATTTCCGTGGCCGTCGCCTGCACGCGCGTCAGGTCTTCGCCGTGGACGAGGAGCGACGCGAGCGAGACGAAGGGCGGATAGCTCAGAGTTTCGCGGTAGCGAATCTCCTCTTCGTAGAAGGCGTCGTAGTCCTGGGCGCAGGCGTGGCGCAGGGCGTAATGCTCCGGATGGAAGGTTTGAATGAGCACGCGACCGGCGAGCGAGCCGCGCCCGGCGCGACCGGCGACCTGCGTGATCAACTGGAACGTGCGCTCGCTGGCGCGAAAGTCAGGCATGGCGAGACCGGCATCGACGGAGACGACGCCGACGAGCGTGACGTTCGGAAAGTCGTGGCCTTTGGCGATCATCTGCGTGCCGACGAGCATGTCTAGTTCGCCCGAACCGAAGCGTAGGATGGCCTGCTCGTAGGTGTGTCGGCGCGCGGTCGTGTCGCGGTCGAGGCGCGCGATGCGAAGCGTGGGGAAGCGCCCTTTGATGATCTCTTCGATCTGTTCCGTGCCCTCGCCGATAAAATAGATGTACTTACCTTTGCACGCGGGGCATTCGGTCGGCGGCCGGCGGCGATGGTCGCAGTAGTGGCAGATGAGACTTCGTTCGCGTTGATGATAAGTGAGCGTTACGTCGCATTCGGGACACTGCATACGCTCGCCGCACGAG
>DASVVO010000020.1:0-23584 GCA_036386515.1 Pyrinomonadaceae bacterium | reverse complement strand
CGATTAAGCCTTTGCGCTTCTCCGCGTGATCTCCGCGCCTCTGCGTTGAATACTCTTTTCATCATGGCTCAACTAAAGGCCATAGATAACTTCTCTCATGCTTGAACTGCGAGACATCACCAAACGCTTCGGGAACGTCGTGGCGAACGACGGCGTGAGCATCAAGGTGCGGCCGGGGACGATTCACGCCATCGTCGGCGAGAACGGCGCGGGCAAGTCCACGGCGATGCGGATCGCCTACGGTTTCTACACGGCCGATAGCGGCGACATCCTGATCGACGGCGAGGTGCGGCGCATCGCGTCGCCGCACGATGCCATCGCGCTCGGCGTCGGCATGGTGCATCAACACTTCATGCTGGTCGAGCCGATGACGGTGGCCGAAAACATCGTGCTCGGCGCGGAGACGGGCGGCATCGCCTCGCTCGATCTGGGCAAGGCCGCCGCTGAGATTCACGCGCTCTCAGACGAGTTCAAGCTGTCGGTCGATCCGCATGCGACGATCGAGAGCCTGTCGGTCGGGCAGCAGCAGCGCGTGGAGTTGTTGAAGGCGCTCTATCGCCGCGCGCGGCTGTTGATTCTGGACGAGCCGACGGCCGTCCTGACGCCGCCGGAGGTCGAAGAGTTTTTCGCCATCCTCCGGCGCATGCGCGAGCAGGGCAAGACGGTCGTGATCATCACGCACAAACTCTCGGAAGTGCTCGCCATCTCGGACGACGTGACGGTGATGCGCGACGGCCGGGTCGTCGGGCGCGTCGAGACGGCGGAGACGAACGCGGCGGAGTTGGCGCGCCTGATGGTCGGGCGCGACGTGCTGCTGCGTGTGGAAAAAACGGACGCGCGCGGCGGCGCGACGGTGCTCGGCGTGACAGACCTCACGGTGACGGCGCGCGACGGCGCGCGACGTCTCGACGGCGTCTCTTTCGACGTGCGCGCGGGCGAGATCGTCGGCATCGCGGGCGTCGAGGGCAACGGTCAAACGGAACTTATCGAAACGCTCGCGGGACTCACCGCGACGGGGCACGCGGCGACGGGCAGAGTGGAGTTTGACGGCCGCGACATCACGCGGCTCAATTCGCGCGCGCGCCGCGAACTCGGCCTTGCGCACATCCCCGAAGACCGGCACCGGCGCGGCCTCCTGCTCGATTTCGACCTCGCGGAAAATTCCATCCTCGGCGACCACTATCGCAAGCCCGCCGTCTCAGGCTTCGGCAACGTGTTTTTGAACGATCGCGGCATCCGCGAGCGCGCCCTGCAAGTGATCACAGACTTCGACGTGCGCCCGGCCGACCCAGACCTTCCGGCGCGCGCCCTCTCCGGCGGCAACCAGCAGAAGCTGATCATCGGGCGCGAGTTTAACTTGCAGCCGAAAGTCCTGCTCGTTTCGCAGCCGACGCGCGGCGTGGACATCGGAGCTATCGAATTCATTCACCGCAAACTCGTCGCCCTGCGCGATGCGGGCTGCGCCGTCCTGCTCGTCTCGGCCGAACTCGAAGAGGTGACGGCTCTGGCCGACCGCCTGCTCATCATGCGCGAGGGGCGCGTCGTCGGCGAAGTCGATCCGAAGGAGGCGACCGTCGAAGAGATCGGTTTGTTGATGACCGGCGGAAAATAATTTCTTATGAAACTTCTGCGCGAACTGTTCTTCCCGCTCGTCGCCGTGCTCGCGGCCTTCATCATCGGCGGCATCTTCGTCTGGATGATCGGCGACAACCCGTTCGAGACTTACCGGCTGCTTATCGGCAGCGCGTTCTCGTGGCCTGACGGCATCGGCTACACGCTCTTTTACGCGACGCCGCTGATATTTACGGGGTTGGCCGTCGCCGTCGCCTTCCGCTGCGGGCTGCTCAACATCGGCGCGGAGGGTCAACTCTACGTGGCGGCCTTTGCCACCGCGTGGGTCGGTATCAAGTTCGGCGGCACGGTGGTGGACGTGTTCGGCACGCCGGTCAATTATTCGTGGATGACGTTGCCCGCCGTCGTCCTCGTCCCGCTCGCACTCCTGACGGCCATCGTCGCGGGCGCGGCGTGGGGCGCGATTCCCGGCATCCTCAAGGCGCGCTTCGGCTCGCACGAAGTGATCAACACGATCATGTTGAACTTCATCGCCATCGCGCTCGTCAGCTACTTCACGCAGTATCACTTCAAACAGGCTGGCGACCCGATTCTCCAGAGCGTGCCGGTCGGCGCGGGCGTTCACTTGCCGCGACTCGGCAGCTTCATCCCCGGCCTGCCGGAGCGCATCCCGCTCAACCTCGCGTTCATCTTCGCCCTCGTCGCCTGCGTGCTCGTCTACATTTTCCTGTGGCGCACGAAATGGGGCTACGCGATCCGCGCGACGGGCGCGAACCCGACCGCCGCCGAATACGGCGGCATCTCCACGGGCAAACAGATCGTGCTCGCCATGGCCGTCTCCGGCGGCTTGGCCGGGATGGTCGCCATCAACGAAGTGCTCGGCTACCGTTATCGCTACTACGACGGCTTCTCGGCCAACTACGGATTCACCGGCATCGCCGTCGCGCTCCTCGGGCGCAACCACCCGGTCGGCGTGCTGCTCTCCGCGCTCCTGTTCGGCATGTTGATTCGCGGCGGCATCTTCGTAGACGCTTTCTCGGGCAAGGTCTCCAAAGATTTGGTCGAAGTGGTGCAAGCCATCGTCATCCTCTTCGTCGCCTGCGAAGCCCTGTTTCGCGGTTCGTTCGGCAGGTTCGGTTTGTTGAAAAGATCGAAAGTGTAAAAGCATAGAGGTCAGAGGTCAGAGATTAGAGATCAGTTAAAACAAAAACTGATTCTTACTAACCTCTAGCCTCTAACCTCTAACCTCTACTGTTATGAGTGAAATTTTCACCATCGCGCTCATCTTCTCGACGATCCGGACGGCGACGCCGCTCCTGCTGGCCGCGCTCGGCGGGCTGTACTCGGAGCGGGCGGGCGTCATCAATATCGCGCTCGAAGGCTTGATGCTGGCGGGCGCGTTCACGGCCGCCGCCGTGACGCATTACGTGGGCAGCCCGTGGGTCGGCCTGCTCGCCGGGGTCGGCGCGGGGATGCTCGTCGCCGCCATCCACGCCGTCGCGTGCATCCGCTTCAACGCCGATCAGGTGGTGAGCGGCACGGCGATCAATATCCTGATGACGGGCGTGCCCGCGATGCTCAGCGGCGCGCTGTTTCTCTCTTCGGGTTCGACGCCGCAGATTCCCAAAGACAATTTGATCCCGTGGACGCCGGTTGTGCTCGCGCTGCTGCTCGTGGGCGTCACGTGGTACGTGCTTTATCGCACGCCCTACGGCTTGCGCCTGCGCGCGGTCGGCGAAAACCCGGAGGCGGCGGATGCGGCGGGCGTCGGCGTCAACCGCGTGCGTTATTCGGCGGTGCTGGTGTCGGGCGCGCTGGCGGCCATCGGCGGCGCATATTTGTCCATCGGCCAGTCGTCGCTGTTTACGCGCAACATGACTTCGGGGCGCGGCTTCATCGCGCTCGCCGCGCTCATCTTCGGCAAGTGGCGACCCGTCCAGACGATGCTCGCGTGCCTGCTGTTCGGATTCACCGAGGCCATCTCGATCCAGATGCAAGGCGTCTTCAAACCGTGGGGCGAAGAAATCCCCGTCCAGTTCATCAGCATCGTCCCCTACGTTCTGACGATCGTCGTCCTCGCCGGTTTCATCGGCCTCTCACGCGCCCCGCGCGCGCTGGGCATCCCGTACCAGAAGGAAAAGTAAAAAGAGTCGTCAGTCGTCCGTGATCAGTAGTCCGTTGCATGTGCCGCGCGAAGCGAGCGACTATCGATTGAACCCGGCAACCGACCGCGGACAAATAACAACAGACGACTGACCACGGACGACCGACTAAATGGTTATGGAAACTTCCAGCACGGATACATTGTACGAGCGCGCCGAACACGCGGCGCGCACGATTCGCGCGCGCGCAGGCGGCGAAGAGGCGCGCGTCGCATTGGTGCTCGGCAGCGGCCTCGGCGCATTCGCCGACGACCTCGTAGACGCCGTGGCGATACCTTACGAAGAGATTCCGGGTTTCGCGCGTTCCACGGTGGAGGGGCACGCGGGGCGGTTGGTGCTCGGACGCATCGCGGGCGTGCCGGTCATCGTGCAGCAGGGGCGGTTTCATTTCTACGAAGGCTACGCGCTCGACGAGGTGACGTTTCCCGTCCGCGTGCTCGGGCTGCTCGGCATCAAGTCGCTCGTCCTGACGAACGCGGCGGGCGGGTTGAACAACTCGTTCAAGCAGGGCGCGCTGATGTTGATTAGCGATCACCTGAACCTGATGGGCGTGAACCCCCTGCGCGGGGCGAACGACGCGCGCTTCGGCACACGCTTCCCGGACATGTCCGAAGTGTACGACCGCGAATTTCAAGAGGCCGCGATCTGCGAAGCGCAGGCGATGAAGATCGAACTCAAGCGCGGCATCTACGCCGCCCTCACCGGCCCCAGCTACGAGACGCCCGCCGAGATACGGATGCTGCGCGCGCTCGGCGCGGACGCCGTCGGCATGAGCACCGTGCCGGAATCAATCGTCGCGCGCCACATGGGCATGAAAGTGCTCGGCATCTCCTGCATCACGAACATGGCCGCGGGCGTTCTCGACCGGCCGATCGACCACGCCGAAGTCATGGAAACCGGCGAACAAGTCCGCGTCACCTTTACGGAATTGCTGCGACGGACGATACCTAAATTACAGTGACAGGTGACAAGTGACAGGTGACAGGAATGACCCGATGTCTCCTGTCACCTGTCACTCGTCACCTGTCACTCGGAGCGAAGCGACTGAATGATTATCGGAATTTGCGGGGGGACGGGGTCGGGAAAGACGACGGTGGCGAACAAGATTCTGCAATCGGTGAGCGCGAACGAGGTGGCGTTCATCCAGCAGGACTCTTATTATCGCGACCTCGCCCAGATGCCGCTCGACTATAAGCATCAGGTGAACTTCGACCACCCGGACGCGCTCGACAACGATTTGATGGTGGAGCACGTGCGCGCGCTCAAGGGCGGGCGGGCGGTGGAACTCCCGATCTATGATTTCAAGCACCACCAGCGGCGCAAGGAAACGCTCAGCATGGAGCCGAAGTTGATCACCATACTCGAAGGCATCCTCATCTTTAACGAGCGGCGGCTGCTCGAAGAGATGGACATCAAGGTGTTCGTGGATACGCCCGACGACATTCGCTTCATCCGTCGCCTGCGGCGCGACATCGCCGAGCGCGGGCGCACGGTTGATTCCGTCATCGAACAATATCTCGCCACCGTCCGCCCGATGCACATGCAGTTCGTCGAACCGTCGAAGCGTTTCGCGGATGTGATCATCCCGGAGGGCGGGCACAATCTCGTGAGCATCGGCCTGCTCAGCGGGAAGATTCGCGAGCGTCTGGCCGATGAACAACAGCGGCGTCGCAGCCCTAGCGGCGGCAACGCCGGGGTCGGTAATTGAGTAAGAATGAGGAGTACCGCGGGGTTTTGACTACCACAGGAGTTCAATCAGCGATCATCGCGGCGACATCCCCGTCGTGCTCGCCAACCTGCGCGGCGACACCGAGACGCTGCAAATGGCCTACCTGTTGCCGCGCCCCTTCGAGGCGGATTTCCTCGACGAGGCCGCGGGAGAGAAGTGAAAAGATTGCGACCACCGACAGCCGACCGAATTAACGTCATGAAACTTTTCCGAACCCGCACCCGACTGTTTCTCGCTGCCCTGACGGCCTGCGCCCTCATCGTCTCGCCGATGATTAATGTCGAAGCCTTCGCGCCGCGCACGGTTGATCTCGTCGTGCGCGGCGGGACAATTGTGACGATGGACGCGCGCGGGACGTTGATCGAGGACGGCGCGGTGGCCGTGCATCGCGGGCGCATCGTGGCGGTGGGGAAACGCGCCGACGTGGAACGGGAGTTCGCCGGGCGCGAGACGATAGAGGCGCGCGGGCGCGTCGTGATGCCCGGCCTCATCAACGGCCACACACACGTGCCGATGACCTTGTTTCGCGGACTCGCCGACGACCTCGACCTCAACGAATGGCTCACCAGGTACATCTTCCCGGCCGAGGCCAAGAACGTGACGGAAGACTTCGTGCGCGTCGGCACGCGGCTCGGCCTCGCCGAGATGATCCGCGGCGGCACGACGACCTACTGCGACATGTACTACTTCGAGGACGCCATCGCCGACGAAACGGCGAAGGCGGGCGTGCGCGGCGTGCTCGGCGAGACGGTGATAGATTTCCCGGTGGCCGACAACAAGACTTTCGCGGAAGCGTTGGCCTACACGGAGAAGTTCATCGTGAAGTGGCGCGGGCACGCGCTCGTCACGCCCGCCATCGCGCCGCACGCGCCTTATACGGTCTCGGAAGAACACCTGAAGGCCGTGCGCGACCTGTCGAACCGTTTGCAGGCGACCATCGTGATCCACGTGGCGGAGACGCGCAAAGAGGTTGAGGATGTGACGCGCGACCATCAGGCTTCGCCCGTCGCCTACCTGGCGCGCATCGGGTTTTTGGACGACCGCGTGATCGCCGCCCACACGGTTCACCTGACGACGGAAGAGATCGAATTGTTGAAGCGTCTGGGCGTCGGCGCGGTGCATAACCCGCAGTCGAACATGAAGCTGGCGTCGGGCGTGGCGCGCGTGCCGGAGATGTTGCGCGCCGACGTGTCGCTCGGCCTGGGGACGGACGGCGCGGCCTCGAACAACGACCTGAGCATGTGGGAGGAAATGGACACGGCGGCGAAGCTGCACAAGCTGACGACGAACGACCCGCGCGTGGTGTCGGCACGCGAGGCGTTGGAGATGGCGACGATTCGCGGCGCGCGCGCCCTGCATCTCGAACGCGACATCGGCTCGCTCGAACGGGGCAAGCGCGCCGACCTGATCGTCGTCGATATGGACGCGCTGCACCAGACGCCGATGTACAACGTCTACTCGCACCTGGTGTATGCGACGAAGGCCGGGGATGTGAGAACCGTCGTCATCGAAGGGCGCGTGGTGATGCGCGACCGCCGTCTCCTGACGCTCGACGAAGAGGCCATCAAGCGCGACGCGCGCGCCTACCGCGCGCGGATTTCGCAGAGTCTCGCCCCGGCCGCCGTCATCCCGGCCGCCCCGCCGCGAGAAGGCCGGAGCGGAGGTGCGAGGCGGACGCCGAAGCGCGGCGAACCCGCCACCCCGGCGCGCAAAAAACCGGCGCGACGCAGTTGATCGATTCGCGTGGACGGGCGATAATATTCGCGCTGACCAACGATCATCCTTCAAGCGAGCGTCAACGCTCGCTTTCACATTTATGGAGTTGTCACAAGTGCAGGGAAGTCGTCTCATAAGCTCTACGCCGCATCTCGTTAAAATCAGTTTCACTCTACTCGTCATCGTCGCTTTCGCGCCGGTCTGCCGCGCGCAAACGCCCGAGAGCGAGTTGAACGCCGACGGCATCCAGCGGCGCGTCACGCGCGCGCGCGCCTTGGCGGCGGCGGGCAATCTCCCGGCGGCGCGCAGCGAACTCGAAGCCTTGCAGCGCACGGCGGGCGTCGATCCGTCGGTGCGCGAGATCACGCTCGTGCTGCTCGCCGGAATCTACATCGATCAGGCCGATTACAGTTACGCCGAGAATTTGTTGAATACCGCGTTTGCCGCGCGGGCGACGGGTGGCGAGAGCGCGGCGCGCGCCTACTACCTGCTGGCCGGTCAACTGCTCGGCGGCGTGCGCGCCCGCCTCGAACGCTATCGCGTGTTCGGATTGAACGTGGCCGATGAGGAATTACCGGCGGAGGCGGCGGGCGACCTGGATCGCCTGCGGACGCTCATCGAGCGCGTGCTCGCGCAGGGGCGGCAGTTGCGCGATGAGAACACGCGGAACCTTGACGCGACGGCCTTGCTCGAAGAAGCGGCGGGCGTGCGCGTGCGCCTGGCACGCAAGGACGACGAGCGCGCGCGCTGGCAGGCGGAAGTGACGGACGCGCGGCAGCGTCTCATCGGAGCGGACAGGCGGGTGGCGAGTAACGGAACAGCGACCGCCCCTCCGCCCCCACGCACTCAGCCGACTTCAGCACAGCCCGCTCTGAATCAACCCTCCGCCCAGACATCTCCGGCGAACGTCGCGCCCGCGAGTGCGACCAACGCAGCGGCGACCGCCAGGAACGCGCCGCCGAACACGACGCAAAGCGGCGACACGATGGCGGCAACGACGACGCCCGCCAACTCTTCGGTCGCCGCGCCCACCGGCGCGGCCGACGGAAGGCCGCTCGAAGTCGGCTCGCTCCTGCCGAAGGCGACGGATAAGCCCGCCCCGACGTATCCATCGACGGCGCGCGCCGCGCGCGTCACCGGGAGGGTGACGGTCTTTCTGATGTTGGATGAGAAGGGCGCGGTCGCGAAGGTCGAGCGCATGGAGGGGCCGCAACTGTTGCGCGGTGCAGCGGCCGATGCCGCGCGCCGTTGGAAGTTTCGCCCGACGGTCGTCAACGGCCAACCCGTGCGCGTCTCCGGCTTCGTTAATTTCAACTTCACACTTTAGCGTTCGCCGAAGGACGCCAATCGCAGACCAGGCGCGCCGCGCTCGAAGTTGGCCGGTCGCAACCCCGCGAGCTTTGAGCGCGTCGCGCGGCTGTTCATTCAACCACGGAGGCGAAAGGCGGGCGGGAGTTTCAAACCCCCGCCCGCCTTTCATCTTTTCATTATGGAACGAACGCGCGTTAAAACTTATCCGCGTCGTCGCATCTCGCCTCGCGCGCCGGTGATCTGCACCAGAACATTTTGCGGCTTCGACGCGGCGGCCGTCCCCTGCGGGCGTTCGTCGCCGCAACTGCCGCACCCCGTGGCGCATGAAGCCGCCTGCCCCTTCCCGCCCGCGCGAAAGGAACGCAGCCGCGCCCAACCGCGCCGCCCCACGTAGGCGAGCGCGCCCAGGATAATCAACCACACGGCGATTGTTTGCCAGTCCTGAAACATAGAGCTTAACTAAACCCCAACAGCCGCCCGCCCTGATACGTGACGAACGACGCGACGTAAGCCAGCACGAGCATGTAGCTCACCATAAAGAGCGGCCACCGCCATGAATTCGTCTCGCGCCTGACGATGGCGATGGTTGACATGCACTGGCAGGCCAGCACGAAAAAGACCATCATCGAAACGGCGACGAGCGGCGTCCACGCCGGGCTGCCGTCCGCGCGACGCGCGTTGCGCACCGCCTCGATCAGGGAACTCGATTCTTCCGTCGCGTCTGCGCCGACGTTATAGACGATGCTCAAAGTCGAGACGAGCGTTTCGCGCGCGGCGAACGAGGCGATGAGGCCGATGCCCATTTTCCAATCGAAGCCGAGCGGCTCGATGGCCGGTTCGATGAAACGACCGAGCCTTCCGGCGTAGCTTTGCCGAATCTGCTCGCCCTCGTCGCCGTCCACCGCTTCCGCCACGTTGGACGCACCGGCGGCGGGCTGCACCGTCTCCTCGCGCGCGGCCGTCTCCTCGTGCCCGCCCGTCGTCGCGCGTTCGCCGTGCGCGTTCGTCGTTGCGTCGGTGGTTGTCGCCGCCGCTGCCGCGCCGCCCGTGTCGGCGTCGCCCGGCGTCGTCGGATTCATGCGCGGGAAGGTGACGAGCGCCCAGAGTAAAATCGAGATGGCGAGGATGACCGTGCCCGCGCGGCGCACGAACATCCAGGAGCGCGCACGGATTGTTTGCAGCAGGTTGACGGGGTTCGGCATCCGGTAAGGCGGCAACTCCAGTACGAGCGGCGGCGGCGGCGACTTCAGGATGGTGTGCTTCAACACCCACGCGACGACGACCGCCACCGCGATCCCCAGCAAGTACATCGCCATAATGATCACGACGCCCACCGATAGAACGCCGAGCAGTTTTTCCTGTCTGGAGAAGAACGCCGCGATCATCAGCGTGTAGACCGGCAGCCGCGCCGAGCAACTCATAAACGGCGCGATCAAAATCGTCGCCAAACGATCCTTCGGGTTCTCGATCGTCCGCGTCGCCATGATGCCCGGAATGGCGCACGCGAAACTGCTGAGGAGCGGCATGAACGCTTTACCGTGCAGCCCGACGCCGCGCATCAACCTATCCATCAGAAACGCGGCGCGCGCCATGTAGCCGCTGTCTTCCAGGAGCGAGATGAAGAAAAAGAGCAACAGAATTTGCGGCAGGAAGACGAGCACGCCGCCGACGCCCGCGATCACGCCGTCCACCAGCAGGTCGGTCAGGAGGCCGGGCGGCAAGGTCGCGCGCACGAGTTCGCCGAGGCGTCCGAAACCGCCGTCGATCAAATCCATCGGCAGTTGCGCCCACGAAAAGATCGTCTGGAGGATGAGCAGCATCACGACGAACAGGATGAGGGGGCCGAAAAACTTGTGCGTGACGAAACGGTCGATGCGATCCGTGCGGCGCGTGCGCCCCGGTTTATGATCGCGCACCGTGCGGCGCGCGACGCCCTCGATCCAGTTGTAACGCGCGAGCAGCGGCTCCTGCCACCAGCGGGGATTTCCCGCCGCGAGCCGCCCGCGCGCCGCGGCGACCGCCGCTTGATGCTCCGCCGCTTCCGGCAATTCCTCCGCGTAAAGTTCGACGAGCGCGCCGTAGCGTCGCGCTCTCGCGTCCAACAACGGCACGGCGTCCGCGCCCGCGTCCGCGCCCGTGTGGCCGTTGTCGCCGTCGTCCGGCACGTCGAGCGCGGCGAGAGCGTCGAGTTCGCGTTCGGCGGCGGCGGAGAGACGCCAACCGGCGATGGGCGGCGCGGCCTCGGCGGTGCGTAGCACGGCTTCGGCCAGCTCGTCGAGACCTTGTCGCTGCTTCGCCACGACGGGCACGACCGGCACGCCGAGCGCGTCCGAGAGACGCGCCGCGTCGATCTCCAACTTGTGCCGCTCGGCCAGATCGATCATGGTCAGGGCGACGACGAGCGGGCGGCCGGTTTCGAGCAGTTGCGTGGCGAGATAGAGATTGCGTTCGAGGTTGGTGGCGTCAACGACGGCGATGATGCAATCGGGTCTGGGAACGCTCGCGAGCCGACCCGTGATCACGTCGCGCGCGATCTGTTCGTCAATCGAGTTGGCGTCGAGACTGTAGAGGCCGGGCAGGTCTATGAGTTGCGCGGGCGCGAGTTCGGGCATGAGTTGCCAGTATCCTTCTTTGCGCTCCACGGTCACGCCGGGGTAGTTGGCGACCTTTTGCCGCAAGCCCGTGAGCGCGTTGAAGAGGCTCGTCTTGCCCGCGTTCGGGTTGCCCGCCAGCGCGATTGTCAGCGGCCGCGCCGCCGCCATCGCAGCGTCGTCCGACGGCAATGCAATGGCGTCCGGCGTCGGGGCGGGGGATTTCAGGGTCGTAGTCATAACAGAATTAGATCGTCAAAAGACGTAAATCGCGAACCGTCAACCGTGCATAGACGAAGACAGCTTTCTTCTATTCACGCTTGACGATTCGCGATTTACGTCTTTCCCTCGTCGTTCGTCACTACTCTAATCGTTTGCGCTTCGGCGCGGCGGAGGGCGAGGTGGTAGCCGCGCACGCGCACCTCGATGGGGTCGCCGAGCGGAGCGGCCTTGATGACGCACACGGGCGCGCCGGGCACGACGCCCATCTCCATCAGGCGACGCGCAATCGCGCCCTCGCCGTCAACCGAAACGACGCGCGCCTCCGCGCCGTAGGGCAGAGTGTTGAGCGTCGTCGCGGCGCGGCGTTCGGTTTGGGCGGCAGGCGCGCCCGCCGCCGGGTTGATGTCGGCCGAATTATCGCTCGGGGAAAACATATCTGTGAATTTCACGCGGTCACGCGCGCTACAGCTTGAATGGTCGTTGCGGTCTGAATTATGAGAACCAAGGGGAGCGTAAGCTTCAATCGACGCTGACCATGATGGAGTATAGCCTGATTGAAATCAATTTTCAATTTCATTTAGGGCGAGCGGAAATTGGCGACAACGTGGTGGGGAAAAGCTTACTGGGCGTTGAGCGGGATGATGGAGAGGTCTGCGCGGACGGCTCCGAGGGGCGTAGTGGCGGTGAGGCGCAGGGGCAAGCGGCGGCGATCCGCGCCGACCCAGAGGCGCAGTTGGAGGCGGTCGCCTTGCGCCTCGTCGGTGGCGAGCGCGAGCTGGTAGGTGGGGATGCGCTTGCCGCCCAGTTCGATAGTCTCGCGTTTGAGCGAGGTGATGAAGAGGGTGCGCGGCCGCTTGTTGATGAGCAGGGAGACGGCGTTGCGTTTGGGCGGCGTCAGGTCGAAGGAGCGCAGGGCGTAGATGACCGAGACGAGATCGTAAGTGCCGACGGGAATCTCGATGGTGCTGCCGTCGGTGACGGTGGCCGAGCCGCGCTCCTGATCGAGCGAGACGACGCCCTGCAAGCGATGGCTGCCCTCGCGGATTTGCAACTGGCTGCGGAAGGGCAGGAGGGTCTTGGCGTCAACGTATGTTTCGATCTTGTCGGCGACGGGGAAGACTTGCTGGAGGGCGTTGGTGGTCGTCATCGAGGCGGAGAGCCAGAGGCCGTCGCGCCCGACGTACCGGCTGCGCGCGCGGACATGATAGGTGGCGATGCCGACGGGCTGCGGCGACGCGCCGAGGAAGAAATTAAAGTTCAACTGCTCGCCGACTTTGAACGGCAGGTCGGAAGAGGTGTCGGCCGCGGCTCCGGCAGCCGGGGGCGCGCCGTCAGTTCCGGGGGGCACAAGGGCGCGCGCCGGGGTGGGCGTCGCGTCGGGCGGTTGGGCGTTTTCCGCGACGTTGCCGGCCGGGAGCGTGGCGGGCACGTTCAACAACTCGGAACTCGCGAGTTCGACGCGTATCTCGCCGGTCTTGAGTTTGGCCGTCAAGAGCACGGGCACGTGTCGCTCGTCGTCGCTGAAATAGATGCGCGGGCGGTAGTCGTTCACGGCTGAATTGTTGCGCGCGCGCAGTTGGGTCACGATGGCGTTGAAAGTGCCGGCGGCCGTCCGCACCGTCTCGCGCCCCGTGACGCGTAACTCCGCATCGTACTGCACGCCGTCGCTCTCGGCCCTGACGGGATAAATCGCGCCCGCCGCGAGCGGCAGCGCGCGCAGGCGGTAGAGCGCGGAGAGAAAATCGTAAGTGGTGGGCGTCGCTTCGAGCGCGGGGGCGGATTGGCCTGCGCCGTTTGAAATTTGCGCTGCCGCGCCGCCTTCGAGTCGCTGGAACCGCGTGCGAAAGGGAATCCCGGTTTGCGGATCGACGTAAGACGTGTACTCGTTATCGATGGCGTAGAGTGCGGCGCGCACGACGCCGACGCTCTGGACGCGGGCGCGCAGTTCAAAGCCTTCGCGGTCGAAGAACCGGCCGCGACCGGCGTTGAACAGTTCGGCGTGGCCGGCGGTGCTGAAATTGGAGAAGGAGATGTTGTAGGTCAGTTTCTCGCCCGCCTGATAGGGCGCGGGCGAAAATCCGCCGGGCGCGGCGTCGCCCGCCGGTTGCTGGGCGAAGGCGAACGCGGAGAAGGTGAGTGATGCGAACAGGAATGTGAACGCCGCCCGGAGCAGTCTGTGTCTTCGATGCAAAAGTAACTTCCTCATTTCCGCAGGTTCGCTCGAACTTCCCTCTCGCGCCGCGCGCAGCAAGACGTGAGCATTACACGCCGCGCGCACGCATGCCGTTCCTAAACCTTCGACGGGAGAATTAATGCCCGCTAGCTTACACCACACAACCGCGCCCGCGCACCTGTGGACGACCCGCCACGCACAACTTGCCGGGCGCGCCGCGCCGCCCCGTGCGCCCTACTTCTCCCGCGCGCCGCCGGGCGATTCACCCGCGGCGCGTTCCATCTCCGCGTTGATTGCGCGCGCCGCGCGCAGAGGATCGGGCGCGTTCAGGATCGCACGCCCGACGACGAGGTAATCAGCCCCGGCGCGCACCGCTGCGGCGGGCGTCATCACGCGTCTCTGATCATCGTGCGCGGCGGCGGACGGCCTCACGCCCGGCGTGACGAGCAGGAAATCTTCGCGCCCGACCGCCGCACGCACGAGCGCGATCTCGTGCGGCGAAGCGACCACGCCGTCCAACCCGCTCGCGGCGGCCAGTTTCGCCAAAGTCCCGACCTGTTCCTCCAACCCGCGCGCGACCCCTGTCTCCGCGAGGACGGAGGCGTCCGCGCTCGTGAGCACGGTGACGGCGATGAGCGCGGGGCGGGGCAAGCCTTCGCGCGCGGCCGTTTCGCTTGTGGCCGCTGCCGCGCGCCGCATCATCTCGCCGCCGCCCGCCGCGTGAACGTTGAAGAGTGAGACGCCGAGCCGCACGGCTTCACGACACGCAGCGGCCACCGTGTTCGGGATGTCGTGGAACTTGAGGTCGAGGAAGACGCGCCCGCCGCCGGCCACGATCTCGCGCACTAACTGTCCCCCGGCAGCCGTGAACAGTTGCGAGCCGACCTTGAACATGCCTGCCTCCGCGCCGAGCAGCGAGCATAAGCGGCGCGCCTCGTCGGCCGTCTCTACATCGAGCGCGATGATCAATTTGTTGTTCATAGTGATGGAGATGTCGGCCGTCGGCTACCGGTAAGAAGCGATCGTCTGAAACTCATGTTACAACGTGAGCGTGATTCGTCCGGTTGAGGGCTGACGGTTTGATGCCTGACGGCCGACCGCTGCCGCCAGCTATTGCGCGCGGCAGCCGACGGCCTCGTCGAGTGTGCGAAAGCCTTCGCGGCGAAGAATCTCCGCCAGCCCTTCGTTGATGTCGCGGGCGGCGGTCATGCCTTCGTAGATGAACCCCGTGTAGAGTTGCACGAGGCTCGCCCCGGCGCAAATCTTTTCCCAGGCGTCGTTGGCATTGAAGATGCCGCCGACGCCGATGATCCTCAACGTGCCGCGCGAGAGACGATACAACGCCCGGATCACCTCCGTCGAACGCGCGCTGAGCGGCGCGCCGCTCAAACCTCCCGCGCCGATGGCCGAGACGACGTGTGCCGGGGTCTTCGATAGATTCTCACGCGCAACGGTCGTGTTGGTGGCGATGATGCCGTCGATCGCGGTGCGGCGCGCGACATCGACAATCATTTCGAGGTCGGCCGTTTCCAGATCGGGCGCAACTTTCACGAGGAGCGGCACGCGGCGCGGCGACGCTCTCTCTAGACCGGCGCGGAGCGACAATTCCTCGTTGCGCCGGTGCAGCGCGCCGAGCAATCCGGCGAGCGCGTCGGCGCGTTGCAGTTCACGCAGGTGGGGCGTGTTCGGCGAACTGACGTTGATGGCGATGTAGTCGGCGTGCGGATGCACGAGTTCGAAACTGGCGAGATAATCGGCGGTCGCTTCGGCTAGTTCGACGACGCGGCTCTTGCCGATGTTGATGCCGAGCACGCAGGCGGGGCGTCCGCCGCGCTCAAGCCGCGCGGCGAGCGCGGCCGCCCCGTCGTTGTTGAAGCCCTGACGATTGATGAGCGCGCGCTCCTGCGGCAGTCGAAACAGGCGCGGCTGCGGGTTGCCCGGTTGCGCCAGATGCGTCACCGTTCCCACTTCCAGAAAGCCGAAGCCGAGCGCGGCCAACTCGCGCGCCGCCGCCCCGTTCTTATCGAAGCCCGCCGCCAGCCCGACCGGGTTGCCGAACCTCAGCCCGAAGCGTTCGAGTTCGCCGAACGGCGCACGCTGCAAACGACGCGCGGCCAGACGCCGCATGCCCTCCGGCTTCAAGGCGACGGCGAGCGCGTGCAAGGCGAACTCGTGCGCCGTCTCCGGCGCGAGACGAAAGAGAGCGGGGCGCACGAGCGAGCGATAGAACATTGAAAGATGACTGGCGACAAGCGACGGCTGACAAGAGCAAAACGGAGTGTATCTTGTCACCCGCCGCTTGTCACCCGCCGCTGTTTCCCCTCACCCGCCGCTGTTTCCCCTCACCCGCCCCCGTTTCAACGTCCGCGCATCTCTCTACTTACAGGGGAGCGTTAGCGTAACTTTCCCGCCGTCGAAACCGGAGATGATGGCAATCGCGGCCGCTTCTCACTCGTCACACGCGACCGCTTTATGCTAGTATCCGCGCCGATGGAATTTACCGAAAAAGTGCGAATCATGGACGGCGCGCGCATCAATCGCGCGCTGGCGCGCCTGGCGTCGGAGATCGTGGAGGAGAATCAGGGTTCGAGCGATCTCTATCTGGTGGGCATCCAGCGGCGGGGCGTGCCGCTGGCGCATCGCCTCGCCGATAAGATCGCCGACCTCGAAGGCGACCGCCCGCCCGTCGGCGTCGTCGACATCACGCTCTACCGCGACGACCTCTCGACCGTCGGCGCGAACCCCATCATCAACCGCACGGACTTGCCCGGCGGCGTGGACAATCGCAACATCGTCCTCATCGACGACGTGCTCTACACGGGGCGCACCATTCGCGCCGCCCTCGACCAGTTGATAGACTTCGGGCGGCCGCGCCGCGTGCAACTCGCCGTCCTCGTGGATCGCGGGAAGGAGCACCGCGAGTTGCCGATCCAGGCTGACTTCGTCGGGAAGTTTGCGCCGACGAAAAGGAGCGAGATCATCAAGGTCATGCTCAACGAGTTTGACGGCGAAGAAGGCGTCGCCATCGTGGAGCGACCGGCGGCGGAGAACGGGTAAGGACGGGCGGCCTCAGTTGGCCGCCTTTTTCGTATCCGGCGCGCGCGCGGGGCGCGCATGAAAGCGAATGGCCGGGGCGTTTTAAATTTGAGGGGCGCGCACACAGGATGGGTCTAACCAGCAAACATCTGCTCGGCATCAGCGAACTCACGCCCGCCGAGATCGTCCACGTCCTCGACACGGCCGAGACTTTCCGCGCCATCTCGCAACGCGAGATCAAGAAAGTGCCGACGCTGCGCGGCCGCACCGTCATCAACCTCTTCTTCGAACCTTCGACGCGCACGCGCACCTCCTTCGAACTCGCCGGCAAGCGTCTCTCCGCCGACACCGTCAACATCAGCGCGTCAACTTCGAGCGTCACCAAAGGCGAGACCTTGCTCGACACGGCGCGCAACCTCGAAGCGATGTCGCCCGACTTCATCGTCATTCGTCATCCTTCGGCGGGCGCGCCGCACGCGCTCGCGCGCATCTGCCGCGCCGCCGTCATCAACGCGGGCGACGGCGCGCACGAGCACCCGACGCAAGCGCTCCTCGACGCGCTCACCATCCGCCAGCACAAAGGGCGCATCGAAAATTTGCGCGTCGCCATCATCGGCGACATTCTCCATTCGCGCGTGGCGCGCTCGAACATGCACCTCCTGACGAAACTCGGCGCGGAGGTGCGGCTCGCCGGGCCGGGCACGCTCGTCCCGCCTGAGTTCAAAGAATTGGTTGCGCCGGGCGAGTTGCGCGTGGCGAGCCGCATCGAAGAGGCGATTGAAGACGCGGACGTGGTGATGGTCTTGCGCATCCAGCGCGAGCGGCAGGGCGCGGCCTTCTTCCCCTCCTTGCGCGAGTATGCCGTGCATTACGGACTCAATTTGAAACGGCTGGGCGGCGCGCAGCCCGATGCCATCGTCATGCACCCCGGCCCGATGAATCGCGGCATCGAAATCGCCTCCGACGTGGCCGACGGCTCGCACTCGCTGATACTCGATCAGGTTTCCAACGGCCTCGCCGTCCGCATGGCCGTGCTCTACCTGCTCGCGGGCGGCTCCGTGCTCAACCAGGCGATGCTCGCGCCGGTGAAACCCGAAACCGCCGTGGCAACCGACACGCACGCCGCGACGACCGCCAGCGCGACCGCTTCGCCCGGTCTCCCCGAACGACCCGAACCCATCGCCGCAGGCCAAACCAAACCGGAAGAAAAGCAACGGGTCAAATCAGCGGATAACAACTGACAACCGACAACTGACAACTGACAACTGACCACGGACGACCGACCACCACCGACAGCCTCCCATGAAACTGCTCATCGCGAACGGCTATCTCATCGATCCCACGCAAGGGTTGAACGGCGGGAAAAATTTACTGATCGAAGATGGGCGCGTCGCCGCGCTCGTCGCGCACCATGAGGGCGTGCCCGAAGGCGCGGAGGTGTTCGATGCGACGGGTCTCATCGTCGCGCCCGGCTTCATAGACCTGCACACGCACCTGCGCGAGCCGGGGCAGGAATACAAAGAGACGATTGAGACGGGCGCGCGGGCGGCCGTCGCGGGCGGCTGGACGAGCGTGTGCGCGATGCCGAACACCGACCCCGTCAACGACAACCCGGCCGTCACGCGCTTCATCATCGAACAGGCCGAGCGCGCCGCGCTGGCGAACGTCTTTCCCGTCGGCGCGATCACGAAACATTCCGAGGGCGCGGAACTCGCCGAGATGGGCGAGATGCGGCGCGCCGGGATCGTCGCCGTTTCGGACGACGGCCGCCCCGTGCCGTCGGCGGGCGTGATGCGCCGCGCGATGGAGTATGCGCGCGGCTTCGACCTGCCCGTGGTTGACCACTGCGAGGATCGCAGCCTGACGGCGGGCGGCGTGATGCACGAAGGGAACTGGTCTCTGCGCCTCGGCCTGCGCGGCCACCCCGCGCTCGCCGAAGAGATGGACGCCCTGCGCGACATCGCGCTCGCCGAGTTGACCGGCGCACGCGTCCACCTCGCGCACGTCTCCACGCGCGGCGCGCTCGCGGCCGTCCGGCGCGCCAAGGAGCGGAACTTACGCGTGACGTGCGAAGTGACGCCGCACCACTTCACGCTCGCGGATGAAGCCGTGCGCGACTACGACACGAACACGAAGATGTGTCCTCCCCTGCGCAGCAGCGAACACCTCGAAGCCGTCATCGAAGCCCTCGCCGACGGGACGATCGACGCCATCGCCACCGACCACGCCCCGCATCACGCCGACGAAAAAGCCCTCGAATACGACCAAGCCCCCTTCGGCATCACGGGGCTGGAGACGGCCGTCGGCCTCGCCTTCGAACGACTCGTACACCGTGGCGTCGTCGGCCTCACACGTCTCGTCGAACTCTGCTCGGTCAACCCGGCGAAGATTTTCTCGCTCGCCGAACGCGGCACGCTCCGCGTCGGCGCGCACGCCGACGTGACCATCCTCGACCCCGAACACCTCTGGACATTCACAGCAGCCGCCTCGCAGTCCAAGAGCCGCAACACGCCCTTCGACAACTGGACGATGCGCGGCGCGGCGGTCGCCACCATCGTCGCCGGTCGCCTCGTCTATCGCCGCAGCGAAACGGCTGCCTCCGCTCCCGCTCAACGCTAGCCCGCGCCGCATCGCCGCTCGTTCGGCTGCTCACGCCCGCACGCGAAGCGAGGCCAAATGATTCCATGCGCCGGGCTTTACGCGGAACAATCCCGAAGGTCGTCGGCTGTCTTAATGAATTTGGGAAAACTAGGCTTCGAGTTTTCGTCGCGTTTCCGACGTTCGTTAGTTGGCCTGATGACGGTCGTCCCGCTCCGGCCTGACCCCAGATGAGGCCGGGCGTGAGGCCGCTTTATCTATAAAAAGTTTGACACCGGCTGCCGATACTGTCACTCTGCCGCCCTCAGGGAACGGCGGTTATGGTCGCGGTGTACTCTCACAAAACGTTGAGACCGGGCGCACCGGACAAAGTGCGGAAAGTGAATCCAATATGGCTTACCGCTTCATCGTCGTCGGCGACGACGGCGTTGATCTCGACATGGTCGCTAATCAACTGCGCGAGCAAATCTCCAGCCTGCCGCCGGATAAACCACAACTGGCGAAACAGGCGCTAAAACAACCGGCCGCCGGGGTCTTGGAAGCTCTCCTGGTAGTTCGCGGCCACGAGAACCCGCACACGCATCCGAACGCTGATTTGATCTTTACCGTTCTCGAAGGCGGAGGATGGTTGCAGCGTTCACCCACGCCGAATCCCGAGACAAACATTGAGGTCATGGCGGGAACAACCGTCGTCGTGCCGAGAGGGATGTGTCACGCTTTCCACAATACTTCGGGCACCGACTCGGTGCTTCTCGTCACGTTCTCATTCACTCCGCCCGACCCGACGGCCGCGGCCGAATGTCCTCAGAACTCCTGACGCGCTCCCTGTCGCAACACCCCTACCTGCACCGCCGTAGAAAGTAGCGGCGGCGCAAACTGAGAACGGCATGTGCCCGACCGCAAACAGCGCGACTCTTTACCCGCAAGTTTGGCCGCTCAACAAGTCTCGTGCGGCGGGTGATGCCTGACGTTAGGCGTCTGTGGCAATTGGCCGGAGCAGAAAGAGACGGTTTATGGTTCGCAAGTTAGGCGTTCTGGTCGCATCCATATTCGCGGCATTGAGCCTGCTCCATCTTTACTGGGCGGCGGGCGGCGGGTGGGGGCATGTCGCCGCCGTCCCGAGGGCGGGCGGCAGGCGTCTCTTCGAGCCTTCGCCCCTGGGCACGATCCTGGTCGCTTTGGCGTTGTTCGCAGCGATGCTCGTGATGCTTGGGCGGGTGCGTTTGTGGGGAGCGTTTGTGCCGAAGTGGGTCTTTGCCTGGGGCGCTTGGAGCATTTCTGTGCTCTTTTTTTTGCGTGCGATAGGTGAGTTCAGGTATGTCGGGTTCTTCAAGAGCGTGACGGCGACAACCTTCGCGCATTGGGATACATGGGCGTTTTCACCCCTGTGCCTCTTCATCTCCATAGCCGCTGCATTGGTGGCATACTACGAAGCCTAACGTGTCGAATCATTCGGTTCCGCTTGCCCGGTGACAGCGTTCGGTCGAATGATTCGGCGCGATATGCTCGATGCGGCCGCCTCGCGCGCAAAGCGTTGGAACTAAGATTACAGGGTGGGCGTGAAACAGGCCGCAGGTAAATCTCATTTACCTCATTGGAGGAGATAGATCATGAATCAGCGCAGGACGCTCTTCGCCTCGTTAGCCTTCCTTATCCTGACATTCAATCCCGGCTCCGGCTTCGCCTCGCAGGGGCGGGAGCTACCGCAATCGGACGCCGCGCCGCCTGCGCGACGTGAAGTGGCAATTACGATAGACGATTTGCCGATGGCGGGCGGCGTCTACGACCTGGCCGGGCTGCGGACGGCGACGAAAAAGTTGCTTGCGCCGCTGGTGAAGCATCGCGTTCCGGCCGTCGGCTTTGTCAATGAGGGCAATCTGTACGTCACAGGCGAGGTAGATGCCCGCATCGACGTTTTACGAATGTGGCTCGACGCGGGCATGACGCTGGGAAATCACACCTTCTCGCACGCCAGTTTTAGCCGTACGCCGTTGCAGCAATTTATGGACGAGGTGATTCACGGCGAGGTCGTCACGCGGCGACTGATGAAAGAGAAAGGGCTGTCTAAACTATATTTCCGCTTCCCCTTCAACAATACGGGTGCGACCAAAGAGACGAAAGAGGCCATGCAGGCTTTCCTCAAATCTCGCGGCTACGAAGTTGCGCCCTTTACCGTCGAACACGAAGACTACGTTTTCGATCCGGTCTACAGGAAAGCGAAGCAGAGGAAGGATGAAGCCCTGATGCAGCGCATCCGCGCCGCTTATTTAGCTCATCTCGATACGAAGTTCGATTATTACGAACGCCGTTCGCAAATGCTGCTCGGGCGCGAGGTCAAACAGATTTTTCTGATTCACGTGAACGAAATCAACGCCGACACCATGGATGAAACGATAGCGAAGCTCAAGCGGCGCGGCTATTCGTTTATCACCCTCGAACAAGCCTTGCAAGATAAGGCTTATCAAATCAAAGATGAATACGTCGGCGACACGGGCATCTCGTGGCTCCATCGTTGGATGATCGCTCTCGGCAAAGAACTGAATTACCGGGACGACCCCGACCCGCCGAAGTTTATCAATGATTTGTGGCGCGCTCAGTAGCGCGAGCCGCGAAGGCGGTGAACTTGCGGGTCGGGGAATTGAGGGAGGAAATAAAAAGAGACCCGTTTGCGCTCTCCCCTTCGCAAACGGGTCTCTTGTGCGGTCGCTCGCTTACGTCCTGACAGGGGCGACCGAACTCGTTGAAATTTTCAAGCGCGCGGGGAGTGGAACGAAAACTCTCGTTTGAGGTTCATTGGAAGCCCGCCCGCGCTCTCCCCTTCGCTGACGGGCTTCCTCCGCACCGACAACCCTTCGAGAGGGTGTCAGTCTCGTGATAACTCTAGCGCGTGCGGTATTCCGGCAGACTCACGCTGCGGTTCAGACTCACGCCGAACTCCGTGCCCGCCTTGACGACCGCCTGCTGCTCTTTCTCATAGACCCTGCCGCCCGTGCCGAGCGCGCCGCCGATGAGTGCGCCGATCCCCGCGCCTTTGCCGCCGCCGGCAATCGCACCGATGATCGCGCCCGTCGCCGCGCCGCCGCCGATAAAGACGATGTCGCGCTTCTCGTTCGACCTGCCCTGAACGGTGCTCTCGTTATCGGCGTTGACGTTGTCGTTATCGCCCGACAAACTCGATAGCGAGCCGTTGATAGTGTGCCGCACCCGGTTCGGCAGTTCCACCGTGTTGAAACTCACGGAGATGGTGCCGGGCGAACGTCGCTCCGCGCGTTTCACCGTCGTGACGCGACCCCAAATCTTGCTGCCCGCCGGAATCACTTCCACGCCGTCGGCATAGACCGGATCGACCGTCGTGGTCGAGAAGCGGTCGCCGACGCGCGCCGCCCTGGAGTTGAGTTCGTTGTCCATGCGGACGCGGATCGTCTGGTCTGCGCCGAGCGTGTAATACCTGATCGGCGGCGTGACCCTGCGCACGGCCACCGGCCGCTTGGCGCGCGGACGCCGACGCGTCTGCGCCGAAGCCGGAACCAACGTCGCGGCGACGATGGCAAGAAGTGCGATTAAACTCATGACGCGTCGCGCCGAATTTTTGTTTGTTTTCATCATCAGTCTCTCCGAAGCAAAGGCCGTTCGCGGGCGCTGTCAAAATTCTTCTGGCACTCTCGCACCGGCCGTCGTGGATAACTTTAGCAATGAGCGTGCCACTATCGCCCCGATCCGCTCCGCGCGAAAAAACGGCCAAAACGGCGGCATTTTCGCGTTGCGGGCAAATTGCCGTGACGTTGGGAGAGGTTTGCTTCGACGAAGTGAGTGAGGGCGCGTGCATTTTGCACCATATCGTATGAGGCGAATTTTAGCATGGGTCAAGGCGCGCTTTTTATGATATACAAGGCTACACTTAATTATGTTTTTCAACTCGCCGTCATCAAATCCGGCGAATGTAAAGAGGAGAAATTTTATGAGCACCACAGAGACCGCGACGACCGCCACCGCCGCCGTGTCCCTCCCGCGCATCAACGAATCAGCCCCCGACTTTGAAGCGAAGTCCACGCAGGGCATGTTGAAACTCGCGGACTTCAAAGGCAGTTGGGTCGTGCTGTTTTCGCACCCGGCGGATTTCACGCCGGTCTGTTCCACCGAGTTCATCGAGTTCGCGCGCCGCGGCGAAGAGTTTAAAAAGCGCGGCGTCAAACTCGTCGGACTCTCCGTTGATTCCATCCCCGCGCACATCGCCTGGATCAGGAGCATCGAGTCGCACTTTCCCGACGTGAAGATCGACTTCCCGGTCATCGCCGACCTCGACACGAAGGTCGCGCAGAAGTACGGCCTCATCCACCCGTCGGCCTCTGAGACGGCGACGGTGCGCGCCGTCTTCGTCATTGACGACAAGGGCGTCATCCGCGCGCTCATCTACTACCCGATGACGCTGGGGCGCAACATCGACGAAATCCTGCGCGCCGTCGAGGGCCTGCAA
>DASVVO010000019.1:0-29086 GCA_036386515.1 Pyrinomonadaceae bacterium | reverse complement strand
GCGCGTTTGGTCGGGCAGTTCGCGGCCTTCGGCTTGGGCTTGCTGTTTGTCTATTTTCCAGAGGCGGCGGCGGAGGTGTTCGGCGAGGAAAGCGGGGACGCTGGAGATGTTGGTGCGTCCGGCCGCGATGCGTAATTCCGCAATCAATACTTCTCCCAGTTCCTTCCACTTCGCAGCTTCGACCGTTGCAGGTGATTTGCCGGTCAACTCCGTCGTGATTTGGCGGAGCGCTTCGACCAGTTGGCCGAAAGGCTCATCATCAAATTTCTCTTCTTTAGTATTAAAAGAAGTATTAGGAATCCCGGAAGTACCTTTGTTTTCAGTGGGATTACCCAACCCAACCCAACCCAGAAATTGGGTTGGGTCTAGTCCCAGTTTCTGGGTTGGGTTGGGTTGGGTTGGGTTGGGTCTACTTGGGTTGGGTTGGGTTGGGTTAGATTGAGCCGGCAATTCCTCAAAAGTTAAGACTTCATAGGTTGAGCCTTCGTGATTCCCTATCTCGTGCTGCGCCTTGATCCAGCCGATCGTGCAAAGCAATTTAAGGTTAATGGCGATCGTGTTCTTGCTGCGTATGTTCGACCACTCCATCAACTCTCGCTTGGTGGCTTGAATGCTTCTCACGGGCACAATCGCCCCGCGCGTCTTGAGGAATAGTGCGTTGTATAACTTCTGACTCGTGCCTGGAAAGAGTCCGCCGGATAGGGCATCGCGGTCGATGCTGTTTGGCCGACGATTAAAATCCCTCGTCGCCGCAATCGGGGGCGGCTCGATTGGGATGGGTTGGGATGGGTTGGGATGGGTTGGGATGGGTTGTGTTGCGGCTTCTTGGGCAGATTCGGCGGCCTTGGCCTCTTTGAAAGGGTTAAACAACCCGTCGTCCGGTCTCGCTTCCGGCACGCTGATAACGGAGACAGTGCGGCGTTCGGGTTTAGTTTTAGACGGTTTTTTAGCCACTGTCATCAGTTACCTCTGAGAACGCGCAGGGAACTGCCCTTCGCGGAGACGCCGAGCCGTTTGAGCATTTCGTCGGCGAGGGAAGAGTATTGTTCGGCCGCGCGGGAACCGGGCGCGTAGAATTGGATCGGCTGGTGCATTGAAGGGGCTTCTTCAAGTTTAGCCGTGCGGTGGATGATGGTTTCAAAGGTCTTATCGGGCAGTTTCTCGGTTAAGCCACGGTAAGATGCCCCGGCCACGCCCACGCGGGTGTCGTAGATGGTGCAAACCGCTCCAAGTATGGAGAGCGACTCGTTGAGTTCCTTCGCGTTGTTGATAACCGTGAGCAGATCGCTCAAGCCGGAGAGGGCGAAGGGAGCGGCCTGGACGGGTATGAGAACGTAATTCGCGGCCGTCAGCGCGGCCGTCAGCAGAAGTCCGAAATTAGGCGGCGTATCAATGATGACGAAATCGTAGACGTTGCCCAGATCGCGCACGGCGCTTCGCAATTTGGTGACGGAAAGGGCATTCTCGCGGTCGAAGTTGGCGAGCGCGAGCGTCGCCGGAACTATATCCAGATGCGGCACTTCCGTCGTCATGCGCCGCTCCGCGATGGGTCGGCCTTCGCCGATCACCACATCGGCCAGAGAGACCTGGACGAGTTCCGGGGCGATGAAGATTTGGGTGGCGTTGGCCTGCGGGTCGGCATCGATCAAGAGCGTCTCGTACTCGCGCATGGCGAGTTCGGTAGCCAACATCGCGGCGGTCGTACTCTTGCCGACGCCACCTTTTTGATTAGCGATAGCGATAGTGATCATGCTGCCTTTGCCCTCACCTGGAGTGCCAATACATCCTGTCGGCTGACCAATTTGGCGCGTTCGTCGAGCGGATCGTCAAATGTCGCGAGCTTGCCGCTGCTCACCAGTCGCGACATCTTCGGGCGGCTGACGCCGAGCAATTTGGCGGCTTCAGACAAGGTGACCAGGTCGTCCGGTTTATCATGAATCAATTTCATAGACGCGGAATGTACCCGATAGTTTCAACTGTGTCAATATATTTTCAGTTGGTTTCACGTCGTCATCGACGCCGGCAACGGGTGGGGAACTGTGGCAGCTTAAAGTAGTGTTGTAGATAATTTTAGGGCACGCTCGCTATTTCGCAGCCGGCGGAACCTTTGGCCGCACTTAACAGGACGGATAGTAGAACTGCACTCTCCGGCGACTAGACGCCGGGGCGGGATAATCTTCAAGCCGGAAATTGTATTCATGCCAAAACTCTCGGACACGGGGATTTTTCAAACCAGGTGGGTGATCGAAATCGACCGCCGGGAGGTCGAAACGAGTCTCGATTGGGCGCGTGATTTCTTCGCGCGTTACGACACGTCGGAGTTGTCTTCGATCCGCATCGGCCGGGGACGCGGGCGCGCTCGCGGCGTCTACGGTCGTTGCTGGTACCCGACGGCGGAGAAGCCGGGCTATCGCATCTCGTGCCAGTTGCCCGGCCCGTTTCCGTCGCGGATACCGACCCGGCAGCCGCCCATCTACCGCCGCGCGGACGGCGGTTGGCCGCCGCTTCCCACAGGATGCACGGAAGGAGTCTCGTGCCGTGCGGAGAAGGATGGAGTCGTGCGCGAGTGGAAGCGTGTGATCGGCTACACGGAGGCGCGCACGAGCGGCGAAGGCCTGGTGTGGATCGTGGCGCACGAGGCTTTTCATTTTCTCAGACACTCGCGACAGATAAGTGGACGCAATACGGAAATCGAAGCCGATAGATTCGCGGACGAACAACTCCGTCTCTTATTGAGACTGAGAGAGCGTTGGAGCGGCCGCGCCTGAATCGTCGCTCGCGTCGGAATAAACCACTTCGGATACACGCCAAATTTTTCTGCCACAAAATCGGCGCGTGTGGTGTTTACCACATTGAACGACGGAGCTTTCACATCGAACGACGGAGCTTTCAGTCTTTGTTCGGGCAGCCGACTCTATCTTCCAGGAGAAAATTGTGATGTTGAGAAAAGTATTGGCACGCATGGTTCTGCCCTGCGTCGTATTCGGCCTCGTCGCCTCGGCGGCAGCCGCACAGGCAGACGGCGTGCGCGCCTCGCTCGCCTGCCGCGATCAGGACAACTACGGCGACGACTCCGCGCGCGCTCGCCACTGCGAGATCAAAGAGCAAACCCTGCCGGCCAACGGCGGCACGCTCAACGTTGACGGCATGAAGAACGGCGGCATCGCGGTTAAGGGTTGGGAGCGCAATGAGATTCTGGTGCGCTATCGCCTCCAGACGCATGCGCCGACGCAGAGCGAGGCCGATGCGCTCGCGGCTCAAATTCGGGTGACGACGACGGGCGGGCAGATTCGCGCCGCAGCCCCCGAACAAGGTGCTGAAGCTCGTTGGGACGTGAGCTACGAATTATTCGTTCCGCGAGAATCGAGTCTTTCACTCCAAACTCACAACGGCGGAATCAGTCTTTCAAACGTTCGCGGCCGGATCAACTTTGCAGCCCGAAACGGGGGCGTCGCTTTGAAGTCTCTCGGCGGCAACGTCACGGGCGAAACCGTCAACGGCGGGCTTCACGTGGAACTGACGGGCAGCAATTGGGAGGGCGAAGGTCTCAACGTGAGGACGACGAACGGCGGCCTGTCCATCACAGTCCCGGACAATTATTCGGCGCACCTTGAGACGGGCACGGTCAACGGCGGTCTCGTCGTCAACCCTTCCATCGCCGAAGTGACCCGCAAGACCAAGCAGTTGTCGCTGGACTTAGGTTCCGGCGGCACGAACCTGCGTATCCATACCACCAACGGCGGCGTCTCGATCAAGCGGCGCGAGTCGAGATAAGGCCGGGGAACATCTCGCACGGCGGCCGGGTTTGTCTATTCAAAGACGCCGCCGCGATATTTAACTGAAAGCGATTTTACCGGCTCAGATTCTTGCCGGGGGCGTGGCAGGCACACGCCCCCGCGAGAGTTTGTCGCGCCCGGCCGCGTAGGAGAATGAACATGTTGAGCGACCTCTCGCAAGATTTACGTTTCGGTCTGCGGATGCTGTTGAAGAATCCGGGGTTCACCATCGTCGCCGTGATCGCTTTGGCTCTGGGCATCGGCGCGAACAGCGCGATCTTCAGTGTGGTCAACACAGTCCTCTTGCGCCCCTTGCCTTACCCAGACCCCGACCGCCTCGTGATGGTCTGGGAGGATAGAACGAAGGGAGGCTTCCCGCGCGATACGCCCGCGGCGGGCAACTACACAGACTGGCGCGATCAGAACCAGGTGTTTGAAGGCATGGCGGCCATCGCCAGTTTGAGTTTTAACCTGACCGGGATGGGCGAACCGGAACGCATCGAGGGCAAGCGCGTGTCGGCCGGCCTCTTTCCCTTGCTGGGCGTCGAGCCGCAACTGGGTCGCACCTTCCTGCCCGAAGAAGATCAACCCGGGGCGAATCGCGTGGTCGTGTTGAGCCACGGTTTGTGGCAACGGCGGTTCGGCTCGGAGGCGAGTATTATCGGCAAGCCTCTCAACTTGAACGGCGAAAGCTACACGGTCGTGGGCGTGATGCCGTCGCACTTCCATTTTCCCGCCCGTGAGGATGAGCTATGGGTGCCCATCGCCTTCACTCAGCAGGAGGCCGCCAATCGCGGCAGGCACTTCCTACAGGTCATCGCGCGCACGAAGCCGGGCGTCAGCCTGCCACAGGCGCAGGCGGAGATGAACATCATCGGCGCACGCCTTCAGCAGCAGTATCCGAACACCAATACGAACGTCGGCGTCGCGGTCGTCCCGCTGCACGAGCACATGGTGGGCGACATCAAAGCGGCCTTGCTCGTGCTGTTGGGTGCGGTCGGGTTCGTGCTGCTGATAGCCTGCGCGAACGTCGCCAACTTGCTGCTCGCGCGCGCCGCCGTGCGACAAAAAGAGATCACCATCCGCGTCGCGCTCGGCGCGAGCCGCCTGCGTTTGATCAGGCAGTTTCTGACGGAGAGCATTTTACTGGCCGCGCTCGGCGGCGCGTTCGGATTGTTGCTCTCGGTGTGGGGCGTGGGCGTGTTGAAAACTTTCATCCCGCAGAACATTGCACAAGCCGCCGCCATCACGATCGACGGCAAGGTACTCGGGTTCACCCTGCTGGTCTCCCTGTTGACCGGACTGATTTTCGGTTTAGCCCCGGCCACCCAGACATCGAGTTTCAATCTGAACGAGACGCTGAAGGAAGGCGGTCGTGACTCCGTGGCGGGCAGCCGGGGCAATCGTCTGCGCGGCCTGCTGGTGATCGCCGAGGTCGCCGTCTCGCTCATCCTGCTGATCGGCGCGGGGCTGTTGATCAACAGCTTCCTGCGCCTGCGCAACGTCGATCCGGGTTTCCGCGCGGACAACTTGCTGACGATGCAGGTCGTGCTGCCCGAACTGAAATATCCAGACCACGCGCGCCGCTCGGCTTTCTATACCGAGTTGATAAATCGCATCGAAGCATTACCGGGCGTGAAAGCGGCGGCGGTCGCCAACTGGATTCCCTTAGTGCGTCAAGGCGACTCCATCGGGTTCAGCATCGAGGGGCGTCCAGACCCCGCGCCCGGCACAGGTCAAAGGCCGAGCGTGGTGACGAGAGTCGTCAACGCGAATTACTTTCAGACAATGGGCATCCAGTTGTTACAGGGACGTGGATTCAACCAGCAGGACAGAGTTGACGCGCCCGCCGTCGCGGTCATCAATGAAACGATGGCGCGTCGTTTCTGGCCTGGCGAAGACCCCATCGGGAAGCGCATCACACCGGGCGCGGTCGATTCTCCAGACCCCGACGATTGGTTGACGATCGTCGCGGTGACGAAGGATGTACGGCAGTTCGAGTTGGTGGCCGACCCGAAACCGCAGATGTACTTGTCATACGAGCAGGCCGGATTCTTCGCGCCGCGGCACCTGATCGTCAGCACCTCCGTCGAACCGCTCAGTCTCGCGGCCGCCGTGCGCAAGACGGTGTGGGAGATAGATAAAGACCAGCCCGTTTCCAATATCAGGACGATGGAGGACGTGCTCTCGGAATCGATTGCGCGGCAGCGGTTCAGCATGCTGCTGCTCGGCATCTTCGCCGTCGTGGCATTGGTGCTGGCGGCGGTCGGCATCTACGGCGTGATGGCCTACACGGTCGCCCAGCGCACGCACGAGATCGGCATTCGCATGGCGCTCGGCGCGCAGCGCAGCGACGTGCTGAAGCTGACGGTCGGCGGCGGGCTGAAACTCGTCTTGATCGGAGTCGCACTCGGGCTGACCGTGGCCTTCATCCTGACACGCGTGATGTCGAGTTTGCTCTTCGGAGTGAGCGCGACCGATCCGGCCACCTTCATCATCATCTCGCTCGTGCTCGTGAGCGTGGCCGCGCTCGCCAGTTACATCCCGGCGCGCCGCGCCACCAAGATCGATCCGATGGTCGCGCTGCGATATGAATAACCGGATGCCGCCCGGCCTGAACTAGTATTCAGGCCGGGCGGCATTCAACCCTCCCGGCGACGCTCATCGTTAGCGCGCGAAGCAGCCCGGCTCGCCCGGTTCCGCACGCGCGGCGGCGCACCGCTTAGTCGCCGCACGAATAAGATTTATTTATTCGTCAAATGTTAATAAATAAGAAAACTCGCTCGTAAAGCCGCCGCGCGGCATCCCGCAGAATTTCCCTCCTTCCAACTAAAAACAATGCTGTCAGCGATTGCGCCGCGACGCACGGCTCGGGCACGAGCCTTGCCCCTGTGTGTCTTCGTGCAAGGCCGCCGCTCGCGTTGCCCAGCCCTCAACGGTCGCGGCGAAACCGCACGATCCGCAACGGCAAGTGTCAATCAAGTTTTTGGTTAAAGGAGATGTTATGACGAGAAGTAGATTCAAAATTATGCTGGCGGCTCTGATGCTGTGTGCTTCGAGCGTCGGGGCTTTAGGGCAGACGGAGACGGGGCAGGTGATCGGAAAAATTCTAGACCCGAACGGCGCGCTAGTCGCCGGGGCGATTGTCACCGTCAAGTCGGTCAACACGGGGCGCGAGTTGACGGCCACCTCGAACGAGGAAGGGACATACACGGTCACCAACCTGCAACCCGGCCTCTACGATGTCACCGTCAGCGCGCAGGGCTTCGCCCCGAACACGCAGCGCGTGCAGGTCACGGTCGGCTCGCGCACCTCGGTCGAAACCGCGCTCGCGATCGGCGGCGTGGCGGGCGAAACCATCAACGTCGTGGCGGGCGGCGGCGTCGAGGTCAACACGCAGACGCAAGAGCTTTCCAACGTCGTCTCCGGGACGCAGATACGCGAACTCCCGACCATCACGCGCAATCCTTATAACCTCGTCCAGTTATCCGGCAACGCCGCGACCGACGACCCGAGCACGTCGCAGAACGACACGGCCGGCACGTCCACCTATCGCGGCACGGGCGCATCGCTCAACGGCCAGCGCGCCGCCAGCACCAACATCCTGCTCGACGGCACCGATAACAACAACTCGTACACGGCCACCGTCGGCCAGGTCATCCCGCTCGATTCGGTGCAGGAGTTTCGCGTCATCACGAGCAACTTCTCGGCCGAGTACGGGCGCGCTTCGGGCGGCATCGTCAACGTGGCGACGCGCGCGGGCAGCAACGAGTTTCACGGCACGGCCTACGCCTTCAACCGTCTCTCACGGCTCGCCTCGAACGGCTTCGCCAACAACGCGACCGCTGTTCCGCGCGGCGTCTTCACGCGCAATCAATTCGGCTACTCGGCGGGCGGCCGCCTCATCAAAGACAAACTGTTCTTCTTCAACAGCACGGAATGGACGCGCGTGCGCAGCCAGGGCGAGTTGCTCGCCTTCGTGCCCACGTCGGAGTTGATCGCGTTGTCGGCTCCGGCGACGCGTGATTTCTTCAGCGGCTACACGCTGGCGGCGCGTCCCACGGGTCGCGTGCGCAACGCGGGCGAACTCGGCATCACGGGCGTCCCGGCCGGCACTCCCGCGTTCCGGGAGGTCGCCTATTCCGTTCCCACAGACCTCGGCGGCGGCTTCCCCCAGAACGACCTCTCCACCGTCACGCGCATCGACTGGAACGTCAACGACAAGACGCAAATCTACGGTCGCTACGCCTTGCAGGACAACCTCACCCTGGAAGGCACGGGAGCCAACAGCCCCTATCAGGGCTTCAACACCGGCACCACCGCTTATAACCAGAACTTCCTCGTCTCGCTCACGCGCACGATGTCGCCGAACCTGGTGTCGGCCTCGAAGCTGGCCTTCAACCGCGTCAACACCGGCAACCCCCTGGGCGAGCAACCGCCGGGGCCGACCCTCTACGTCAACGAGACGTTCGCCGTCAACATCGATCAGAACACGCCGGTCAACATCGCGTTCCCCGGCTACCTGCCCTACAACCCCGGCAGCGCGATCCCGGCCAACGGCCCGACCAACCAGTTTCAGTTGTACCAGGATTTCAACTATCAACTCGGCGGCAATCACCAGTTGCGCTTCGGCGGGCAGTTCTTCAACATTCAGCAGAACCGCACCTTCGGCGCGTTTCTCAACTCGGTGCAGACGCTCGGCAACAACACGCAGCAGGCTCTCAACAATCTCGTCGCCGGTCAACTCGTGAAGTTCCAGGGCGCGGTTGACCCGCAGGGCGGCTTCCCCGGCGACTTCGTCACCACGCCGCTCGCGCCGCCCAGTTTCAGCCGCAGCAACGTCTATAACGAGTGGGCGGCCTACTTCAACGACTCTTGGCGCGTGCGCCCGTCGCTGACGCTCAATCTCGGCCTCCGTTACGAGTACTACGGCGTGCAGCACAACAAGAACCCCGAACTCGACTCCAACTTCTACTTCGGCGCGGGCAGCACCCTGCAAGAGCGCATTCGCAACGGCAGCGTGCAGGTGGCCGGAGACAGCGCGGTCGGCGGGCTGTGGAAGAAAGATTTGAACAACTTCGCCCCGCGCGTCGGCTTCGCGTGGGACATCTTCGGCGACGGCAAGAGTTCCTTGCGCGGCGGCTACGGCATGTCCTACGAGCGCAATTTCGGCAACGTCACTTACAACGTGATTCAGAACCCGCCCTCGCAAACCGTGGTCGCGCTGACGGCCGGGGTCGAAGTTCCCACGCTGGCGATCTCGCGCAACAACTCAGGCCCCCTGGCCGGAAGCGGCACGACCATTCGCCTGCCCGGCGCGAGCCTGCGCCACGTCCGCGAAGACATCGTCAACGCCTACGCCCATTTCTGGAGCGCGGCGTTGGAGCGCGAACTCGGGCGCGGCACCGTCGCCTCCATCGAGTATTCCGGTTCGGCCGGTCGCAAACTCTACTCGCTGGAGAACATCAACCGCACCGGCACGGGGCGCGTCTATCTCGGCAGCGACGCCACCACGCCGACCGGCGGCGCGACCAGCCGCCTCAACGGCCAGTACACCAACATCAACACGCGCGGCAACAACGGTTACTCGAACTACAACGCGCTCGTCCTCGGCGTCGAGAGCAACAACTTCCGCAACCGCGGCTTGCAGTTCACGGCGCGCTACACGCTCTCGGCGGCGAAGGATAATTTGAGTTCCACCTTCAGCGACTCGAACGCCAACGCCAGTCTCGGCCTGCTCGACCCGTTCGACCCGAAACTCGACTACGGCTACGCCGACTTCGACGCGCGCCATCGCTTCGTCAGCAGCTTCAACTACGAAGTGCCCTACTTCAACACCGTGGACAGCAAGTTCCTTCGTCATGCGCTCGGCGGACTCGCGCTGACCGGCATCTTCACGGCGCGCACCGGCAACCCGTTCACGGTCTTCGACTGTACGACGGCCAGCAGCGGCGCGTGCCCGCGCTATCGTCCGGCGGGCGGCTCCGTCAACTTCAACGGCGCGGGCGATCCCGCGTCGGTCGGAGCCAACGCCTTCAACTATCTCCAACTGCCGGCGGCGAACCCGTTCGTCAATCCGGTCAGCAACAACGGCGTCGTCGGAGCGTTCCCCGGAGATATGTCGCGGCGCAACGCCTTCCGCGGCCCCGGCTTCTGGAACATGGACATGGGGTTGTACAAGCGCATCCGGGTCAACGAGAAATACAGCGTGCAACTGCGGCTCGAAGCCTTCAACGTCTTCAACCACTCGAACCTGTTTATCGCCCCCGGCTCGCTCGACATCAGCGGCTTCACCGACGCCGACGGCAACCCGACGGCCTCTTTCATCACGGCCAATCGCGGAGTTTTCCCGAGCGGCAATCTCGAACGCCGCAACGTGCAACTCGCGGCCAAGTTCATCTTCTGACTTTCGGGCGACTGAAAGTTTTCACGCGGCGGGTGAGACGGTTGAAGTCTCTCCCGCCGCCTTTTTTATTTTCTCCAACGGTTGATGCGCTCGCTCCGAAAAAATGATCCTCACGCAGGGATGCTCCGCGCGCCGACAGGTTCGACGCGAGCTACGGTTGTCGAGCGATGGACTCAAAGAGTTTTCGATATTCGGCTTCTCCGCGCAGCGCAGCGAACGCTTCGTTCCGCGCCAGGTCGTCGGCGTCCCTGAAGCCCTTCTCAATTGCCTTTCGCAGCGCGTCGAACGCCTTGCGCTTTTCCCGGTTGAGGGCGTGTGCGCAGGCGAGTTCGTAGAGAACCTGCGGATTGTCGGGCGCGAGTTCGGCGGCGGCGGCCAGTGAGAGCGCGGCGAGCGCGTAGTTTTCGCGCCGCCGGATCAAGTTGTGCGCGCCTTCGTAAAACTGCGCGAAGACTTGATTGAGCGCGCGACGCGCGACCCTGCGTGCGCCCGTGTCGGTCGCAGCCCGCGCGGCATTTCTCAGATCGTCGGCGGCCTTCCTGAAACTGAGCGCGGCGACCGCGCCCCGCTCCGGGTCTCGACGCTGTTCCAGCAGCCCGACGAGTTCGTCCGCCAGTTTGTGTTGGCTCCTGATCTGCGCGGCTTCCATATCTATAGCTCGCCCGACCTCCCGCGTCTGCCGGAGCCGCGCCGCTTGTCGCTCAAGTCCGGCCGTCTCGCGCAGCCCGCGAAAATCGTTCGCCGCCGCTTGATAGCTCCGGTAGGCGTCGTAGAAATTGCGCGTCGCTTCGGCGTCCGCTGCGCGGCGCGTCTGCTCGGACAAGAGTCGGTCGAGCCACGCCTCATCTCGCCGCCGCCGCGACGAGCGCATCGCCTGTAGCTCCATCCATTCGATGGCGGCGGCGCACGCGTCGGCGGGCGGCCACGCGTGCGCCCCTTCGAAGACGGCGAGACGATGCGGGAGGGAAAATTTATCCAACGCCGCTTCGAGTTTTTTCATCTCCGGAAAATTGAAATCCTCTGTTCCCGTGATGGCATAGACGGGGAAGGGCGCATCGGTCGAAGGCTTGATGTCGGCGGGGAAGCCCGCGCCGCAGACGACGACCCCGGCCACGCATCCACGGCACAGGTGAGCGAAGCGGACGGCCATGCGCGCGCCGCCGGAAAAGCCCGCCACGTAGACGCGTCGCTCGTCTATGGAGAGACGCGCGCGGGCGTCGTTGAACATGGCGAGGACGGCATCGAGCGAAGCCTTCACCGTCCCGTTGCGCGAGTTGTGAGAACCGGCGACGATCCAGCCGTACTTCTCGGCCGCCGCGCGAAAGCTCGCGACGGGCACGTCGCCGCGCGCAAGCGGGTCGAGACAATAGAGAACCGGCCAACTCTTTTCGGGCGTGTAGGTTGAAGGGAGATAAAGCGCGTAGCTTTGCGTCTCATTGAGACGGCTCGCTACCCTCTCGATGAGACGGCCGCGCGGGAGCGTTTCCGTTTCGGGCACAGACAGCGCGGCAGAGTTTAAAGACAACCCGGCGGAGTTGGTTGATTGATTCTTCTCTGCGCTCCGCTGTGGGGTGCGGGAGCGCGAGGGCGGCGCGGCCAGAGCGCAGAGAAGCAGGAGGAAGACGATTAAACGTCGCGCGGGCGGCATGAAACGTATCCGGTCGAAAGTTCAGGCTCGACATGCCGGACGCCGCTGCTCCGCTCCGGCGCGCGCCTGAAACTCCTTGACGACCTGCATCAGTTGCACTCCGACATCCCAGGTCAGTTCGTCGCCGTCGAGCGTGAAGTGCGGCAAGGCCGACAGGGCGGCGGGCAAGGGCATTTGACAGTTCCACAGCAGGACGACGCGCCGGTCGTATAAGACGAAGGCGGAGTTGATCTCGATGAGGACGTGTTGCTTGAGAGCGTAGCCGCCCGCGCCGTCGTCGCGACAGTCTTCGGGGGCGACGATGATCAGAGCGGCGTCGCATTGCCGCATGGCTTGAAACATTTCGCCCGACACCGGAAGCGCATCGGTTTCAGCGGCGGCAAACGCCCGGCTCTCGATGTCGAGCAGCGCGAGCGCGGCCTCCAGGCGGCTGATCACGCGCGCCGCGCCGCGTCCCAAAATCAGAAACTGCCTGCGGGACGAAGTCGCCGCGCCCGGCGGCGCGTTGGCGGCGGTGGGGGCAGGGCGGGGCGAAGGCGCGTGGATCGGCGCATCCGTTTCCCGCGAGTTGTCGATGTCGGTCTGCTGCGTCGCGTGCGGCGGGCGGCCTTCGATGAACCCGGCCAGTTCCTCGCGCTCGACGCGCAGGCGCGCCGGTTGCCCGCGCTTGCCGATCGTCATCGTGCCGATCTCGGCCGCCTGGCACAGGTGGAAGAAGCAGACCACGCTGCTCTCAACCGCCTTCTGATTCAGCCCCGCGCCCGTCGGGTAAAACTTCTGCCAGTAGGCAGCGACCTGCACGTGCGTCACGAGGTCGTGATTTTCCTCGTGCATCCATTGCAGGGCGGCGCGATAGGGCAGGGTATTGGCGAGCACGGCGCGATAGGCTTCGGATTCGGGGGCGAGCTTGCGCGCAAACTCCCAACCGAGTTGGCTCAGGTGTAAGCGGTCGCCGCCCTGCCGGTTGATGATGCCCCAGTATTCATAGGCGGCGAGCTTGCGCGGCTCGAACACGCGCCGCTTGACATCGTCCATCGCCTCGACGATGGACACGCCCGCGGGCTTCTTCTTGAGATACTGGACGACCTCCCGCACGTCGCCTGCCGTCGCCAGAATCGGCAACGTGAACGAAGGCGCGTCCTCCGCGGCGTAGAGCAGACGGAGCGCGTGCGCGCCTTCGGCTTCCGGCTCGTCGGAGGCGTTCGAGATCAACCTTTCCAACTCGTGTTCGCTCACGGCGAGGCCGTCATCTTCCAGTTCCGAGAGCGGTGCGATTAAAACCGACATAATGAATTCATCCTCCCACCCGCTGAGGCCGTCCCGGTCGAGCGCGACCGCGACGGCCGACACGATAGTTTCAAGAGTCGCCCACGCCGCCCGCGTCGGCTAATGTGCGCGGGGCGGCTTCCGTCCTGAAGGGCGGATTGGGGTCGATTTGGTAACGTTTGAGTTTGGAGTTGAGCGTCGTGGCATTGACGCCGAGCAGGTGCGCGGCGCGCGCCTGATGACCATTCGTGCGCAGGAGCGTCCGCCGGATGATCTCGATCTCGAAGCGGCGCACTTCGTCCGGCAGACTCAAACTCTGCTCGTCGTCCGGCGCGTGCAATTTACGGATGTCCTTGAGCAAGGCGATCTCTTTGAGGAGCGTCAGCGTCAATTCCTCAAGCATCTCGATTCTGCTGAGAGACGTGGCTTGCTCATCCCATAAGCGGCGGGCTTCCGCGTGCGCCTCGCCGTAGTGTCGCCGTTCGTTTAAAACGCTCATCGCTTCCACCTGCACACCTCCTGCCGGGTTAACGCAAAACCGATCCTTTCGTCCTGCCGCCCCGCGCGGCGGGCTGACATCGTTCAATCTTTGAGCGTGGTCAGTTGACGCCGGCAATAGTTCTCGACCGTGACGGTGTTGCGCACGCTGAGTTCGGCGTTGTGCCCGTCGTTCGGCAATAACCAACGCCCGTCCGTCCCTCGCACGAGATGGCCGATCTCGTGCAGGAGGATCAGAGCGCGCGCCGCTCTCGTGTCCGAGGGGAAACGACCGATGGCGCGCCGCTGCGCCTGCGCCTGCAAAGGCCGGAGGTAGAGCGGCCCCACGCTGTTGACCACCGCCCGCTCAAAGAGCCGGTAAGCCGCGCCCGTCCGGCTATCGTGGACGAGCACGTAGTCGCCTGACATCTCCACGGCGACGTTCGGGTTGGCGAAACGCTGTTGCCGCAGTTGCTCCGCGAAACGGTTCAACACGGCGGTCGCATTCGCCGCGCCCCCGAAGAAACGGCTGCACGTGTTCTCCTCTCTGAGAATCCGGTAGGCGTCCATGTATGAGTCCGCGTATCGCCGGTTCGCGGAAGGGATACGGAGCGGGGTCGGCACGGGCGCGGGCATGGAGACGAGCACGGCGCGCTTCGGCGTCCCGGCCGTGGTGGCCGCGCGCTCGTCGGGCGAAGCGGCGACGGGCGCGCTCGCGGTCGGGGTTTCGACGGGGCGCGCCTGACCGAGCGCGTCCGCCGTCTCGTCCCATGCGCCGAAGGTTCTCTGTGCCGAAGCGGACATTTGCATCGCCGGAATTAAACTGAACGCGAGGAACATCTGACGCAGTTTCATGGCTTGCCTCCTCTGTTGGCATTCCCCGGAACTCGTGTCCCCCGATTTTGTCGCGACGCGTAACGGTCAAGCGCGGAACGCTTCATGGTTCCGTTGGGGGAGTACGGCCGCGCGCAAGGATTCTTAGCCGGATGAGCGTGCCTTGAGAAGAACTTTGTGACCAAGAGGCCGTTTAAAGGTATGAAACGGTGGAGAGGAAGTCCGTAGTTTCGGATGCCTTAGAGGTGATTGCCGAGGACGTTCTGCAAGTTGTCGCGGTAGTTGCGGCTGAGGGTGAGTTCCGTGCCGTCGTGCAGGATGACGTGATACTCGCCGTGGCTCCAGGGTTGGAGTTCCTTGATGCGCCGGAGGTTGACGATGGTCGAGCGGTGGATGCGGATAAACTCTCTCGGGTCGAGTTGCGCTTCCAGATTGCTGATCGACTCGCGCAAGAGATGCGACTTCTGCGCGGTGTGAACGTTGACGTAGTTCCCCTCGGCTTCGATCCAATCGATCTCGCTCGTGAGCAGGAAGAAGACGCGCCCGCCCGTCTTGACGACGAGCCGTTCGAGATGCTTCGAGTCGGCTTCGATCTGTTTGAGAAGCGAGAGAATGCGTTGGTCGAGATGGCCGTTGCGCGTGCCGCGCATGTAGGTCTTGGCGTGCTCGATGGCCGCCTCGAAGCGTTCGCGGTCGAAAGGCTTGAGCAGGTAATCGAGGGCGTGGACTTCAAAAGCCTGGATGGCGTAATGGTCGAAGGCCGTGACGAAGATGACGAGCGGCAGGTAGTCGGATTTGAGCGCGTCGAGAACGGCGAAGCCGTCAATCTGCGGCATCTGCACATCGAGCAGCATCAGGTCGGGGTGCAGGTTGTTTACCGCCGCCACCGCTTCCGCCCCGTTCGTGCATTCACCGACGATCTCGATCTCAGGGTCGCCCGACACCATCGTGCGAATCTTCTCGCGCGCCAGCGGTTCATCGTCAACGATCAAAAGGCTTATTCGCATCGTCATCGCACCAAAATGCAGCGGCGGCCGGGAGCGAGGGCGCGACTCGAACCTCCAACGAACGAGCCGACGCCTGAACGGCCGAGGCCGCGACAACGCGTGCGGGCACGTTACGAAGGGAAGTCTCCGAATTTTCAGATGACTACTTAATTTCGGGAAGGGCGAAGCGGTTCGGACGGAATTTCCAACGTCACGACCAACCCACCGCGAGGATCGTTGGCTAACTCAAAGCGATGCGCCGCGCCGTAGAGTTGTTCGAGGCGCGCACGCGTGTTGGCTAGCCCGACACCTTCCTTAAAACCGCCATCAAAGCTTGGATTCAGGGTAAGCCCCGCACCGTTGTCCTTGATGCGAATACGAAGTGTGCCGTTTTTTCGTTCCGCCAGAATATCGATCCGGCCGGGGGTGGAGCGTGGGGCGATGCCGTGGCGGATGGCGTTCTCGACGATCGGTTGCAGGATGAGGTTGGGCACCTGCGTGTTGAGGGCGTCGGCGTCGATGTCGAGGGTGGTGGTGAGACGGTCTTGAAAGCGGATGCGTTCGATCTCCAGGTAGCACTTGAGAAATTCGAGTTCCTGTTGGAGCGTGACCTCCTGCGCGCCGGAGTTCTCCAGCGTGAGGCGGAGGAAGTCGCCGAGGCGCGCGATCATTTTGTCGGCGGCATCGACATCTTTGTAGACCAGCGCGGAGATCGAGTGGAGCGTGTTGAAGAGGAAGTGCGGTTGCAGTTGCATCTTGAGAGCCTGCAACTGCGCTTCGGCGAGTTGGGTCTGGAGTTGCGCGGCGCGGCGTTCGCCCGCCGTGTAACGACGGTAGTAATCGAGCGCGTGGCGCGCCAGCAGGATCAGGCCGTAGATGCCGTAGTTCTCACTGGCGTTGAGAAAGATGCTGCGGCTGACGAGCCAGAGCGCGCCGGTCGTGCCGCGCGGCTTGTCCCAATAGACCGCGTTGAAGGCGTAGAGCATGCACCCGACGAGGATGACGCAGGCGGTGCTGTATAGGACGTGGAGCAGGAGATTGCGCCGCCAGCATTCCGGTTCGAGGCGATAGCGGCGGGCGAGCCAGAGCGCGAGCGGCGTCACGATTGCCCAGATGTAAGCGTAGCTGAATTGGATGGCGAGCGTCTCCGACAGCGGGACGGGACGCTCGCTGCGGATCATGGCGAAGTAAACCTGAAGCGTGAAGAAGAGGCCGATGGCCGTCCAGACGAGCACGACGAGGCCGAAGTCTAAGAGGCGACGCCGCCACAGACTTCCGGCCGCGACGGCGGGGTGAGCCGTTGATTCTGAAAATGTGTGTCTCAAGTTTAGCGTGTGCCTGCGTTCCACACTTCGACGCGCGCCGTCTCCCCCTTGGCGACCCCGGAACGGCCAACACTGACGAGGCGGGGAGTGAGAAATGCGATAACCCCTCCGCGGTTTCGGGTCGGGCGAGGGAAAGATGAGCGACGCGCCACTATAATCCGGTGCGAGCCGGATGTGAAGAAATGTGGGACGAGGCGGAACTATCGCGGGACGAGGCGGAACTATCGCGTGACGAAACGGCCGCGCCGTGGATCAGCCGCTAACGCACGGACGGCTGCAAATTAACGGGGCGAGGCGAGCCAACCTTTGCCCCAAGTCCTGTGCTCAACCGTGGCCTGGATGTGCGAGCGGGGAAGCTTCGCGCGCGCGGGCTGCGGGCGCGAAGCTACGCTTGCTCTCAACCGGCCTTTCGGCCGCCGCCGCGCCGTCACGCATTGCGCCTCACGGATGCGGCGCCTCGATTTATGAGATTCACGGATAACATATAATTTATGATTGAATCGTAAATAATATCGTTTCTCCATCCAATTTATCCCACCTCGCGGCCGCTGCCCCGCCGCCTCCTGCTCCGCTTCCAATGAATAAGCCGTTTCCCCGACCGATGCCCGAGTTGGCATACCCATTGCCCTCTGTGAAGGCCGGAAACATATCAACGACTTGCTCCGGCACAGGCGGTGTGGAGCTTATTTACCTCGAAGGAGTTTTGAAGATGAGAAAAGCGATCTTGGCGGTGCTTGTATTTTGTTTGTTGGTCGCGCCCGCGGCGGCACAGTCCAACACGGGGCGGTTGGTCGGAACGGTTTCCGACCCCTCAGGCGTGATCCCCGGCGCGTCTATCGTGATCAGAGATAACCTGAGCGGCCGCGAGAAGACCATCGTGTCGAGCGACGACGGAAGCTTTGCCGCCGAACAACTCAACCCCGGCACCTACAGCGTCACGATCACGGCGCAAGGTCATAAGACCTTCTCCGCGCCCGACGTGAAGATCGACATCGGCCGAGAGTATTCGCTGAACCCGACGCTCGAAGTCGGCAACATCAGCGAGACGGTCGAGGTCACGGCCGGGACGGACATCGTCAATTCGTCGAACGGCGAATTGAGCAGCACCGTCAGCCCGCGTCAAATTTTGGAATTGCCGATCAACGGTCGCAATCCGCTCTCGCTGCTCACCCTGCAACCCGGCGTCAACGCCACGAGCAGTTCGATCAACGGTCAGCGTTCGTCGTCCGCCAACTACACGCGCGACGGCATCAACATCCAGGACAACTTCATACGCACCGGCGGCTTCGTGCAGGATCGCCCGACCGTTGACGACACGGGCGAGTTCACGGTGGTCACGCAGAACGCCAGCGCGGATCAGGGCGGCGGCGGTTCCACGCAGGTGCAGCTTTTTACGCCGCGCGGCGGCGCGGACTTTCACGGCGGCTTTTGGGAGTACAACCGCAACTCGAAGTTTGCGGCCAACGAATTCTTCAACAACTCGGCGGGCATCGCGCGCCCCTTCCTGAATCGCAATCAGTTCGGCGCGAAGATCGGCGGCCCCTCCGTCTTACCGCGCTTCGGCGAGGGCGGCCCGGCGGTGTGGCGCGGCAAAGCCTTCTTCTTCGCGCAGTATGAGCGTTTTGAACTGCGCCAGCAGGCTTCTACCCAACGCTCCGTGCTCAGAGAGGCGGCGCGCAACGGCAACTTCACCTACACGGACAACACCGGCGCGACGCGCACCGTCAACGTCTTGAACGGGGCGGGGCTGACGGGCGCGATCCCCGCCTCCGCCGGGGGCGTGCTCGGCGTTGACCCCGTCATCCAAAGCCGCGTGCTCAACCTCATGCCGGCCGTCGGCAACTCCACCGTGTCGAACAACGATCTGACCCAGTTGTTGCTGTTCAACCAGTCGGACAACGACTCGCGCAACGCCTTCACCGGACGCTTCGACATAGACCCCACCGACCGCACCAGTTTCAATTTCGTCTACAAGTACAACGACAACGCCGACCAGCGGCAATCGGATGCGGGCGGCTTCGGCGTCAATCCCTTCGTGTTTCAGGGCGGCCCCACGAATTTCTACGTCGCCACCTATCGCACCACCTTCGGCGCGAGTTTCGTCAACGAGTTGCGCGGCGGTTATACGTCGAGCCAGCCGTTCTTCAATAACAATGCGCTGCCGACCGACTTCATCATCGGCGGGCTGCCGCTCGGCTTGAGCAGCCCCGAAGCCAGCTTCGAGGCGCAGGGGCGGAACACGAAGCAGTACACGCTCCAGGACAACGCCTCTTACGCTTTCGGCAACCACTCGCTGCGGTTCGGCGGGCAGGTCGAAGCGCAACGCATCCAGTCGGTCAGCAACTTCAACCGGACGCCGATCTACACGATCACGACCACCGCCAACACCAACACGCCCGGCCTCCCGGCGAGCCTCTTTCCCGGCGGCATCAACGCCACCCAGCGCGCGCGCGCCGATGCGCTCCGCTTTCTCCTCGGCGGCATCGTCGGCGGCAGCACGGTGGCGGCAAACTTCGTGAGTCCCGAACTGGGGCCGCAACTCGGCGCGCCCTCCGTGCAGGATTACGCCTACGAGGCTTACGGCCTCTATGTCAGCGACCAGTGGCGCGTCTCGCCCCGGCTCACCCTGAATCTCGGACTTCGTTACGACCTCTTCACCGGGTTGAGAAACACCAACCAGGTGTTGCTCGAACCCATCATCCCTTCGGGTCAGACCATCGAGCAGGCCATCGTCAACCCGAGCGGCAGCTACGGCCTCGCCGGAACGAACGCGGGCGAGCCGGGCAAATTGTTCAACGCCGATAAGAACAACTTCGGCCCCATCGTCAGCTTCGCCTACTCGCCGCAGTTCAAAAACAGGTTCCTCGGCGGCCTGTTTCCCGGCGACGGGCGGACGGTCATCCGCGGCGGCTTCCGCGTCAGCTACCTCAACGACGAGTATCTCAAGTCCGCCGACAACGCCGCGCGCGGCAATGCCGGGCTTGACCTGACCGGCGGCTCGGCCACCTTGAACGCGCGGTTCAACGCGCTGCCGGCCATCGCGCTCCCGGCCTTCAACAGCCCGCCCTTCACCTTCGCCCAGGGGCGCGAGGCCGACCCCACCCTCTTCAACACGGTCTTTGCGATCGACCCGAATATCCAACTCCAAAAGAACATGGAGTACAACCTCGGCATCCAGCGCGAGATCGGGTTCGACAGCGTCGTCGAGTTGCGCTACGTCGGCGGCCGCAGCAACAGTCTCGTGCGTGGCTTCGACCTCAACCAGTTCGACATCAACGCCAGCGGTTTCCTTCAAGACTTTCTCCGCGCCAGAGAGAACTGCCGCTTACAGGGCGCGACCCTCCCCGGCACGGGCGACCCGCTGCAAAAATGCACCAACGCGGGTTATAACCCGGCGATTGTCGGCAGCCAGCCGCTGCCCGTCTTCGCCCTGCTGCCCTTCGGCGCGTTTCTCAACAACTCGGCCGTGACCAGCTCGATCATCAGCGGGCAAGTCGCCGGTCTCGTGCAGACCTACATCATCAACGGTCTGGATCAGGACGAAGGCGTCGGGATCAACTTCCGCCGCAACCGCAACGCGGGGCCGGTCGATCTGCTCACGAACGGCGGCCGCTATCGCTACAACGCGTTGCAGGCCGAAATCCGCCGCCGCTTCACGCAAGGCTTTGCCTTGCAGGCCAACTACACTTTCCAGAAGATTCTCTCCGACATCGAGACCGACGGCCAGGCGCGCTTCGACCCGTTCCTCGATAACGCCAACCCGCAACTCGATTACGCGCGCACCGATTACGACCGCACGCACACCGTCAATTTCAACGCCATCTACGAACTGCCTTTCGGGAAAAGCAAACGTTTCCTGAACCAGGGCGGAATCGTGGGCGGCCTGCTCGGCGGCTTCCAGTTCAGTTCGATCATCAACTTCGGTTCGGGCGCGCCGATCTCGATCAGGGACTTAAGCCCGACGCTCAATCGCGCCGGTCGTTCGCAGAGACAAACCGCCAACTCTTCCCTGACGGCGGATCAGATCAAAGACCTCGTCGGCATCTACCACCAGAACGGCCGGGTCTATTTCATCAACCCCGCCGTCATCGCGCCCGACGGCACGGCCACCGGCGGCAATTTCAACACCACGCCCTCGGCCGCTTTCCCCGGTCAGGTCTTCTTCCGCACCCAGCCGGGGCAGACCGGCAACCTGCCGCGCACCTTCATCAACGGCCCCATCTACTTCAACTGGGACGCGGGATTGATGAAGAACATCCCGCTCGGCGAGAGGACGAGGCTGCAACTTCGCATGGAGGTCTTCAACGTTCTCAACCGCGCCAACTTCTTCCCGCCGAGCGGAGCCAACGCGCTCAACCTCGGCGAGGACAGCAACATCTTCAACATCAACAGCTCGACCTTCGGGCAGATCACGAGCACCTATGCGCCGCGCATCGTGCAATTCGCGGCGCGCTTCGAATTCTAACTTCATCCTGATTCGACCGCGCCGGGAGTTGATTCTTCGGAGTCAACTCCCGGCGCGCCGTTTCACCCCTTCTCATCCTCTCCAAATGGCTCGCGCCCCGCGTTCATACCGCATTTGACAGAGCCTCCGGCTGCCCCGTAAACTCGGGCGGCTCAACGTAGCCGTCGCAACTTTCGCGCCGCCGGATGAGCGACTTCTCCTCTTAAAATCACTTGCTCCCCGACAATTAAATCTGTTTTTCCGTCATCATTAAAATTCACTCAATGCTTTCCCTCATTCAACGCTGCCGTAAAGCCACGCCCCGGAGTCTGCGTCAATCTATCTCACCGCCGTCGCGCCTCCTGCGCGCGCCCGCGTGCGTCGCGCCCGCGTGGAGGAACAAGGCCGGGATCGCTTCGAGGCGGAGAAACTTCGTCGCGGGCGGTTTGCTGCTCGGGCTGCTGCTGGTGGCCTTTCCGGCCGCCGCCCAGAGGCTCACGTTGGTCAGTATGAAAGCGGCGGGCAGCACGGGCGGCAGTTCCGATTCGCTCAATGCGAGCGTCAGCGCAAACGGGCGTTTCGTCGCTTTTTCGAGCAGCGCGCACGACCTGGTGGCGATGCATGTCAGCGTGGTGCCGAACATCTACGTGCGCGACCTGCAAACCGGAGTCACGACGCTCGTCAGCATTAACCGCGCGGGGAACGATGGGGGCAATAATTCCTCCACCGACCCCGTGACCAGCGGCGACGGGCGTTACGTCGCCTTCCAAAGCGCGGCCTCCGACTTGACGGCGGGCGATACCAATAACACCAAGGACGTGTTCGTGCGCGACCTGCAAACCGGCACGACCATGCTCGCCAGCGCAAAGCCCTCCGGCGGCGGGAGCGGCAACGGCGAGTCTTATAATCCCTACATCAGCGGGAACGGGCAGGTCGTCACCTTCGTCAGTATCGCCACCAATCTGGCCGCCAACGACACCAATCAGGGACGCGACATTTTTGCCTACGACCTGCGGACGGGCGTGACGAGTTTAGTGAGCGTCAACCGCGGCGGCAGCGGGAGCGGCAACGCCGAGTCCGCGCGCGGGGAGAGTTCTTCCGATTCCTCGCGTTATCACAACCTGAACGCGATCAGCGACGACGGGCGATATACGATCTTCGAGAGCAGAGCCACAGACCTCACGGCGGCGCAAGACAACAACAGCAACCTCAGCGACCGCGAAGACGTGTTCGTGCGCGACCTGCAAACCGGCACGACGACGCCGGTCAGCATGAACCTCACCGGCGACGGCACCGGGAACGGCACATCCTATAGTCCGACCATCAGCCGCGACGGAAAGTTCGTGGCCTTCGTCAGCAACAGTACAAACCTGACGGCGAACAAGAAGTGGCAGAGAGGCGACATTTTCGTGCGCAACCTCGCGGCGGGCACGACCGCTCTCGCCAGCATCAACCTGGCGGGAGTGGATAGCGGGTATGATTCCATGAAGCCGTCGATCAGCGACGACGGACGCTACGTCACGTTCACGAGCGAGGCGACCGACCTCACCACTGCGACCACGAAGCCCTACAATGTCTACGTGCGCGACATGGGGTTGGGCGCGACCCGACTCGTCAGTTACAACAGCGCGGGCACGGCCGACGGCGACTCCATTTCCTCCGATTCGATCATCAGCGGCACGGGACGCTTTGTCGTATTCATCAGTAGCGCGAGAGATTTGGTGAACGGGATCACGAGGGTGTCCAACCAGGGGGATGTTTATGTGCGCGACTTGCAGGCGCAAACGACGACCATGTTGAGCGTCACCCCCGACGGCACGCACAACAGCATGGAACGGAGCAGACGCCCCGCCATCAGCGCGGACGGCAGAGTCGTCGTCTTCGAGAACTCAGACCGGAGCCTGATCACGGACGAGCCTCCCAGTTTCTCGGCCAAGTCGAACGTATTCGCTTACGCCGTGGGCGGGCAGGTGATGTTCGATGCTTATACTTACAGCGTTGACGAAGCGGGCGACGCGCTCATGGTCACCATCTTCCGCAACGGCGACAGCGGCATCGGCGCGCTCTCCGTCTCATACGCCACGGCGAACGGCTCGGCGACCGCCGGGCGCGACTACACGCACATCTCCGGCACGCTCGACTTCGCCGAGGGCGAACTTAGAAAATATCTCACCATCCCCATCCGCGACGACCGTATTGACGAGGCCGACGAGACGATCAATCTCATCCTCGCCAATCTGGATACCGCCGCCGCGCCCGCCGTCCTGAGCGCAACGGTCATCAAGGTGCTCGATAACGACGCGTCGCCCGGCGTCTCCGTCGATGATGTCGGCGTGACCGAGGGCGACGCGGGCACGTCCGCTGCCGTCTTCACCTTGACGTTGTCCGCCGCTTCCGAACGAGAGGTTTCCGTCGAGGTCGCCGTCAAAGCCGGGACGGCCGCTCTGTACGCGGACTTCCAGCCCGTCTCCGGCAAGTTCGTCATCGCGCCCGGCCGCACGTCGCAAATTGTCACCGTGCCGGTCGTCGGCGAAAACGTCTTCGAGACGGACGAGACGTTCACACTCGACATTAGTAGTCCCGTCAATGCCGTCATCACCGACGGGCAGGGAACCGGAACCATCTTCAACAACGATTCGCGGCCGACCGTGTCGGTCACGCAAACGTCGTTGACGGAGGGCAACAGCGGCACACGCGACATGGTCTTCGGGCTATCGCTCTCGAACGCGAGTTACGAACAGGTGCAGGTGCGGTACGCCACGGCCGACGGCACCGCCGCGGCGGGGAGCGATTACCTCGCCGCCTCCGGCACGGTCGTCTTCAATCCGGGCACGCTCAACGCCGCCGCCGCCGCCGTCGTCAACGGCGACACGCAAACCGAGTCGAACGAGACCCTCTTCGTGAAACTCGCGCAGCCGCTCAACGCCTCGATTGCCAACGGGCTGAGCATGGGGATCATCTACAACGACGACGGCCCCGTCGTGCGGTTCGGCGTGCGCGACTATCCGGTCAACGAGGGCGACGGCCGGGTGACGCTCACCGTCACGCGCAGCGGCGACCCGTCGGCCTTCTCCATCGGCTACCAGACGCTCGACAGCGACACGTTTGTCGCAGGGTGCAGCGACCAGGTGAACAACCGCAGCGGGGCTTACGCGCGCTGCGATTTTACGACCGTCGCCGGCACGCTCGATTTCGCCGCCGGGGAGAACAGCAAGACGATCACCGTGCCCATCATCGACGATAGCTTCGTCGAAGGAAACGAAACCTTCTGGGTTTACCTGCTCAACCAGGAGGGCGCGGCCATCGGCACGCCGTCTTTCTCCACCGTCTCCGTGCGAGACAACGACACGGCGACGGCCGCGCCGAACCCCATCTTCACCAACGAATTTTTCGTGCGGCAGCAATATCTGGACTTTCTCAGTCGTGAGCCGGACGCCGACGGCTTTCAGGCCTGGCTCGGCGTCCTCGCAGAGTGCCCGGACGCCTTCGCCCCGCCGCACCTCGCTTCGCGCTGCGACCGCATCTACGTCTCCGGCGAAGGCTTCTTCCGTTCGCAGGAATTCCAGTTGAAAGGCTTCTACGTCTTCCGCTTCTACCAACTCGCCTTCGGGCGTCTGCCCGAATATAGCGAGATTGTCGCCGACATGAGTTTCGTCGCCGGGGCGACGCCCGCAGAGGTCTACGCACGCAAGGCGCGCCTGGCTCACGCCTTCACCCTGCGCCCGGAGTTCCTGAATCTCTACGGCGAACTGACGAACGCGCAGTACGTGGCGGCCTTGCTCGGCCGCTACGAGTTGGAGCGGGTGACGACGCCCGACCCCGACGCGCCCGACGCGGCGGCGGAGCAGGTCACGCTCGCGCAGGCCGACTTAACCGCGCGCCTCGACGCCAAACAGTTGACGCGGGCGCAGGTGTTGCGCGCCGTGGCCGACTCGGAGGAGGTGGGAGCGCGGGAGTATGAGCGCGCCTTCGTGGCGATGCAGTATTACGGATATTTGCGGCGGAAGCCGGAGGCGGCGGGGTTTGCGGCGTGGCTGGAGGTGCTGCGCCGGGGCGACGCGCGCACGATGGTCAACGGTTTCCTCAACTCGACGGAGTACAAACTGCGTTTCGGTCAGCCCTAAGCGGGGCGTGTGCGAATCGCCGCCCCGGCCGTACGCGCGAACGCGCTGCGCCCGTCCGAACATTGCTCCGGCCGCGCTCGGGTAGTTTCAAGAGGCGAAGGTTTCGACGGCTTCCTTGATCACGGCGTAACACTCGCAGGCTTGCGCCTGCATCCTCCCGCGGTCGAGAATCGTCACCGTGCCGCGCTCCGTCTCGATCACCCCCGCCCCGCGCAGAGCCTCTACGGCGTCCGTGACGCTTGCCCGGCGCACGCCCACCATGTGAGCCATGTGCTCCTGCGTGACGCTCAACTCTTCGGCGTGCAGCCGGTCGGCCAGCGTCAGCAGCCAGCGCGCCAAACGCTGCTCCATCGTGTGCATCTGGTTGCAGAGAGCGGTCTGAGCCATCTCGGTGATGCGCGCTTCCAGCCGGTTGAGCACCAGCCGGTGCAGCGTCTCGCCCCGTTTGAACTCATTTTCAAACGCGGCGGGCGTCATCCTGTGCCCCGCGCCCTGCGTGAGCATCTCGCAACGGATGATGAAGACGCCTGCTTTGAAGATCGCCCTCTCGCCGACGACGCCCTCGTCGCCGACGATGCTCAACATCAACTCCTGACCCTGCTCGCTGCTCACGGACATGGACGCCACGCCCGCTCCGAGAAAGTAGACGTACTGCGCCGGGGCGTCGGCTTCGTGCAGCACGTCGCCGCGTTGCAGAACCACTTCTTTCATATGTTCGGCGAGGCGCGAGTATTCCGCGTCGGGCAGGGCGGCCAAGAGCGAATTTGTGGAACGTGAGCGATTAGCGGGCTGAGACATGTCGGGTCTCCTTCACTGATAGCGAGAGATCGGGAACAACCCTTGGTGCGAAGAAATGATGACCGCAGCATAGCACGTCGCGGCATTCGCGTATCTGATTTTACGATTCGCGTCCGGCTTGTGCGAGGCAGAGCGGGCAGAGTGTGTGATTCGGCGTCGGGGCGGAGAGGGTGACGACGGCGGGCGGACGCCGCTCGCGCACGCCGCGCCGCCCGCCCTTCGTGGACAAATCGCAGAGCGTGCGCGTCCGGTAAGCGTTCTTCAACAGGTGAACGTGGAGGTCGGCGGGGAAGAAGGCGAAGGCGGTCATCGGAATCTCATGCGCCGCTACCAGACGTGGCCGTTGCCGCCGAGCAGCCGGTCGAACTCACGCCTGACGTTCAGGTAGCATTCACAAGAATGTGCTCCCAATTTCTGCCTGTCGAGGACGCTCACGTGGCCGCGCCGGTATCTGATTATTCCCTCGTCTTGAAGTTTGGCCGCCGCCTCGCTGACCCCGGCGCGGCGCGTGCCGAGCATCACGGCGATGAACTCGTGCGTCAGTTGCAATTCCGCCGAGCCGGCTCTGTCCTGACACATCAGGAGCCAGCGCGCCAGCCGCCCGTCGATGGGGTGGGCGCGGTTGCAGGCGGCCGTCTGCGCGATCTGGACGATGAAGGCTTGCGTGTACCGGAGCAGTAAATCCTGAAAATGTTCGCCCCGCTTGAACTCTTCTCTCAACACGTCGGCTCGCATCCGCAGAGCTTCGCCCGGCAGTTGCACGATGGCTTCCAGCGGCGCCGTGACGCTCCCCAAAAAGACGCTGACGCCGAACATGCCTTCGTTACCCACCATCCCCGCCTCCACGCTCTTGCCGTCTTCAAAAGTGCAGATGATCGAGACCGTGCCACGGGTTGGAAAATAGACGTGCGTGATGGGTTCGTCCGGGCGATACAGCACCTCGCCGAGCGATATCTCGACCGGCTCCAAATAAGCGGAGAAGCGTGCGTACTCGGCGGGCGGCAGGGCGGCCAGAATCCGGTTTGATGCGTGCAGGGGTAAATCTTCGTGCGTGGACATGGGCAGCCTTTCTGGTTGCAGGTAAACCGGCGAAGTTAGCCGCGGCAGTAAGGCAAAGGTTGTCAGGCTGAACCCAAGTGTCGAAGGTTTGTTGGTGAACTACAGAGTGACACCTTAGCTTAAGTTCCCATTCGACACAGCACGCCAGCGTACATAGTTCGGTTTATACATTTGTTCGCTCGCGTACTGAAAAATTGGCCGCCCCGGTATTATCCTGTCAGAGGTCTTGCGGGAGCGAACATGAGCAGCGAAAATGGAAACCGACCGTGCATCTTGTTGATCGACGAAGACGACGAGGCGCGTCCTCTCCTGAAGGAGAATCTCAAACGTTACGGCTACCGCGTGATGTTGGCGTTGGATGAAGAAGACGCGCTGGAAAGAGTCGGCGGCAGGCTGACTCAGGCGGATTTGTTGCTGATTGACCTCATCGACAAGCCCGCGCAAGAGGTGTTGGGCGTCGGACGCAGGATTCGCCGTCACGCGAAATACGACGGGCGCACGCCGCTCGTCGTGTTGGCCGAAAGCTACGGCGCGGACGTGGAAGGCACGGACGTAAACGTCGGCGACAACGATTGGATCACCTACCTCGAAGACCACAACCAATTGAAGAACCTGCTCGGCCGCCTCACGCTCAAGAATGAATCATCAGCTTGAAGGGTTAAAGAAACCGGACAAGCGCATGATGCCCGCCGGGAAGCGCGCTCGCTCGCTCGTAGGCGTGGGAGAAATACGCACGGAACGATACGCACGGAGCGATACGCGCGGAGAGATACGCACAGAGAGTTTGGCTTTACCGCACCGTCAGGTTATGCCCGGCGGATGTGAACCAGTACGGATTCCGTGGTTTCGTTCGCCGTCCGCTCCTGAATGGTCGTCAGCAACACCCGCGCCGTCAGCAGACCCTCTCCGGGGCGGCCGAGGTCGAGGTCGAACGTCTCCGTCGGCTTCCCGCCGCGCCGGAAGTGGCGTATGCGCGCCCGCAATTCTTCCGCCCGCCCCCTTGGCGCAACGTCGTTGAAGAAATTGCGGCCGACCAATTCCGCCCGCGCGCCCGTCTCATCCTTATCCGCCGCCACCGGCTGGTAATGACGAATGATTCCTTGATCGTTGATTTCAAACGAACCGAACAGGGCGGCGTCGATTTGAATTTCGGCCTGCATCGCTAGCTCTCATCCCTTCCACAGCAGAGTGGCGAAAACGATCGCAAGAAGTATCGCCCCGTAAATTGCCGCTTTGCGTAGTAATTGCTCGTTGTTATTCATACCGATTGAAACACATCCCTCCCGGCTCGATTCCGACACGCGCCCTCCGCCGTTTCGCCCACACCGCCCGCTCGTCGAGACAGTCCACGAGGAAACGACAGGCATCTCCGTCCGCCAGCCTCCGAAAAGTTATCGCCGCTACATTCGCCCGAAAACTTACATCGTCAGCCGCGCGCCTGTCAGTACTATAGCGAACGATGGCACGCGCCCCAAGCGACCCGATTGGGCGCGTCAATAACCCTCACCCCAATAAACTACGACCCGCTCATCCGAACTAACCACGTTGCCGCCGTGAGATACGCGCAAACGGCGACCCGGCAGCCGCCTACTTCCATCCCTAACCCCAAACTGCTCTCCGCACCGACAACGTCCCATATATCAAGCGTCCGATAAGGTTCCCGATCACACTCTCGCACCCATAGCCTACCGCAGCTTAATAGAATTCTTGCTTATCGGACGCGTGCTCTTAATTGAAGTATAACGGCCGATAGAAAATGTGGGTCGGGCGATGTCGAGCGAATGGGCGAGGCGCGGCGGAATGGGGTTGCGTCCACGGCGAGCGCGGCCGGGTCACACATAAGCGAACAGGCGCGGCAGCATTGGGAGCCACCGCGCCTGTTCTGGTTCGTGGTTACTGTCCTCACCCCAGCAACCACTTGGCATTTGGTTTCACCGCATGCC
>DASVVO010000018.1:0-14230 GCA_036386515.1 Pyrinomonadaceae bacterium | reverse complement strand
TTCGAGTTCGACGAGTTCGATCAGTTCTTCGTCATCGACGGCGTCCACCTTGTTCATGAAGACGACCATGGCGGGCACGCCCACCTGACGCGCCAGGAGAATGTGCTCGCGCGTCTGCGGCATGGGGCCGTCGGTGGCCGCAACGACGAGAATGGCTCCGTCCATCTGCGCGGCGCCCGTGATCATGTTCTTGACATAATCGGCGTGCCCCGGACAATCCACGTGCGCGTAGTGGCGGTTGGGCGTCTCGTACTCGACGTGGGCGGTGGCGATGGTGATGCCGCGCGCCTTCTCTTCGGGCGCATTGTCGATGGAGTCGAACGCTCGCACCGTGATCTTCGGGTTGTGCTTGGCTAAGACCTTCGTGATGGCCGCCGTCAACGTCGTCTTCCCGTGGTCAACGTGCCCGATTGTCCCGATGTTCACGTGCGGCTTCGACCGGTCAAACTTCTCCTTGCTCATCTTTTTCTCTCGCTCCTACAAATTTAATTTGTCAGTTTGTCTATTGGGTCGCCACGCCTGTCATTCAGCGAGAGAAGCGACCCGCCTCATTGTCTTGCTCAAACTTACTTCGCGACGCCCTGCACCTTCGCGATCACTTCCTCGGCGACGTTCTTCGGAGCTTGATCGTAACGCTCGAAGTGCATCGTGGAGGTGGCGCGTCCCTGCGTGGACGAGCGGAGGTCGGTCGTGTAACCGAACATCTCGGAGAGCGGGACGAAGGCCGTGATGACCTGCACGCCGCCCGTGCGCGGCTCCATTTTCTCGATCTGGCCGCGCCGCCGGTTCAAGTCGCCGTTGACCGCGCCCATGTAGTCTTCCGGCGTCACCACCTCGATACGCATGATCGGTTCGAGCAGGACGGGCTTGGCCTTGCGCACCGCGTCCTTGAACGCGAGCGAGCCGGCGATGTGGAACGAACGCTCGTCGGAATCGACTTCGTGGTACGAACCGAAGACGAGCCGCACGCGGATGTCAACCAACTCGTAGCCCGCGAGGAAGCCGCGGCGCAGCGCATCGCGTATGCCCTCTTCGACCGGCTTGATGAACTCGCGCGGGATGACGCCGCCCGTGATCTTGTTCTCGAAGACGAAGCCTTCGCCGGGCGCGGGTTCGATCTCGATCTCGACGTGGCCGAACTGGCCGCGGCCGCCCGTCTGGCGTTTGTAAACTTCCTTGCCGGGCGCGCCCGCCGTGATCGTCTCGCGGTAGGCCACCTGCGGCTTGCCGACGTTGGCCTCGACGCCGAACTCGCGCTTCATGCGATCCACGATGATCTCAAGGTGGAGTTCGCCCATCCCGGCGATAATGGTCTGGCCGGTCTCCTGATCGGTCGAGACGCTGAATGAGGGGTCTTCCTGTGCGAGACGCGACAAAGCGGTTCCGAGTTTGTCCTGATCGGCGCGCGTCTTCGGTTCGACGGCGACACGGATGACGGGAGCCGGGAAGTCCATCGCTTCAAGGATGATCGGCTTGTTCTCGTCACAGACGGTGTCGCCGGTCGTGACCTGCTTCATGCCGCCGATGGCGATGATCTCGCCTGCGCTCGCCTCATCAACGTCCTCGCGCTTGTTGGCGTGCATGCGCAACAGGCGACCGACGCGCTCTTTCGTTCCCTTGACCGAGTTGAAAGCGTAGGAGCCGCCCTTGATCGTGCCCGAATAAATGCGGACGAACGAGAGTTGGCCGAGATGCTTGTCGGCCATGATCTTGAAGACGAGACCGGCGAACGGCGCGTTCTCATCAGCCGGACGATCTTCTTCCTCGCCGGAATCGGGATTCGTACCCTTGATCGCTTCAATGTCGAGCGGCGAGGGCAGGAAATCCACGACCGCGTCGAGCAGCGTTTGCACGCCCTTGTTCTTGAAGGCCGACCCGGTGACGACCGGCACGATCTTGATTTCAATCGTCCCTTTGCGTAGGGCGGCGCGAAGTTCGTCTTCGCTGATCTCTTCGCCTTCCAGGAACTTGTTCGTCAATTCATCGTCGATGCTGGCGATGGATTCGATCATCTTTTCGCGCGCGGCCTGGGCTTCCGCCTGCATGGCCGCGGGAATTTCCTCAATCGCGTATTCCGCGCCCTTCGTCTCGTCGTTCCACAACAGCGCCTTCATCTTGATGAGATCGATGACGCCTTTGAACCCGTCTTCCTCGCCGATGGGAATCTGGATGGCGACGGGGTTCGCGCCGAGACGCGTGATGATGGAATCGAAGGAGCGTTGGAAGGATGCGCCCGCGCGGTCGAGCTTGTTGATGAAACAGATGCGCGGCACGCCGTACTTGTCGGCCTGACGCCACACCGTTTCCGACTGCGGTTCGACGCCCGCGACGCCGTCGAACACGGCGACCGCGCCGTCGAGCACGCGCAGAGAACGTTCGACTTCCATCGTGAAATCGACGTGGCCGGGCGTGTCGATGATGTTGATGCGGTGCTCGACGTTGTTGCGCTTCCAGAAACAGGTCGTCGCAGCAGACGTGATGGTGATGCCGCGCTCCTGCTCCTGCTCCATCCAGTCCATCGTCGCCGTGCCCTCATGCACCTCGCCGATCTTGTGCGAGACGCCCGTGTAGAACAACACGCGTTCGGTGGTCGTGGTCTTCCCGGCATCGATGTGCGCCATGATGCCGATGTTGCGGAATTTACTGAGGTCTTGCTTTGCCATGATAGAACCTTTGGGAGTCAGAATTCAGAATGCAGAAGTCAGAATGAAAGCCGTCTGTTTTGCTACCGGCTTCTGCATTCTGGATTCTGACTTCTCCATTACCATTTGTAGTGCGCGAAAGCCTTGTTGGCTTCCGCCATGCGATGCACGTCGTCCTTTTTCTTGACGGCGTTGCCGCGATTGTTCGCCGCGTCGAGCAGTTCGCCCATGAGACGGTCGATCATCGTCTTCTCGCCGCGCGAGCGCGCCGCGCCCACGATCCAGCGGATGGCGAGAGAGCCGCGCCGCTCTTGCGGCACTTCGAGCGGCACCTGATAGGTCGAACCGCCGACGCGCCGCGACTTCACTTCGACCTGCGGGCGCACGTTATCGATCGCGCGCTTGAAAGCCTTCAGCGGGTCGTCGCCCACCTTGTCGCCCAATTGGAGCAACGCGTTATAAAAAATCTTCTCCGCGTTCGACTTCTTGCCGCCCTCCATCAAACCGTTGATGAACTTCGTGACCAACGGGCTGTTATAGACCGGGTCGGGCATCACATCGCGTCTGTCAACAACTCTTCTTCGTGGCATATCTCTTTTAGCTCTCAGCTCTTCGGCAGTCGGCTTTCAGCCAATCCTTATAAAGCTAACCGCGCTGTTAGGTGATCTCTGCCGCCCGCCACAGCCGGACGCTGTTGGCTGACGGCCGAAGGCTTCCTTACTTCTTGCCCTTCTTCGCTGCGCCGGCTGCGGCGCCCGCCTTCGGACGTTTCGCGCCGTACTTGGAGCGTCCCTGTTTGCGGTCGGCCACGCCGACGGAATCGAGCGTGCCGCGGATGACGTGGTAACGCACGCCCGGCAAGTCCTTCACGCGTCCCCCACGGATGAGCACAATCGAGTGCTCCTGCAAGTTGTGGCCGACGCCCGGAATGTAGGTCGTCACCTCGATGCCGTTGGTGAGGCGCACGCGCGCCACCTTGCGGAGCGCGGAATTGGGCTTCTTCGGGGTCTGCGTGTAGACGCGCGTGCAGACGCCGCGTCTCTGCGGCGACGATTGCAGCGCGGGGCTGGCCGTCTTGTACTTAACTTCCTGGCGGCCTTTGCGAACAAGTTGGTTGATAGTCGGCACTGCTGTATTCCGTCCTCTTCCGTAGCGTCGAAAGTAGCGTTGTTTCTCAAAGCGCAAAAGACTCCGAATCCTGCCTCTAACCGGAACTCGTCCGGCAGTCAGCGCAAGAAGCGGTTGGCCTCTGTTTAGATAAACTAAAACGGGATGTTCCGTGCAACGTCTCGCCTGAGGGAGACGGGTGTGGATCATGGCTTCCCTACGAGCCAAAATGTTTCTCTGTGGCGTCGCCTATCCCGAAGGAAAGGAGTGAGACGCTAAGACCGAAATCCGCGCCATTTTCGCGTGCTTCGCGTTGGAATCCGCCATCGGCCATCACTGGCCGAATAGGGCGGCGCGCGAGCATTTACGCCACAATAATTATCAAGCGGCCGTCTTACACAACAGACAGCCGGGCAACGCCTCCACACCGACAGAACCTACCCGAGCGTTGCTCTCTTGGGAAATGGACTGCATGTCCAAACGACGAATTGTAAAGGCCGTTTCCCTATCTGTCAAGTTACCAACCGACTTCACATTTATTTCCTAAATGCTCTCGAAAATTGGCATATAATCAGGTTCTTGGGCATGTGTCAGTGAGATTTTACACAACCGGAGAAAGTTTATGCACAACGAATTTACGGCGATTATCGAGCAGGATGGGGAATGGTTTATCGGTTACTGCCCGGAGATTCCGGGCGCAAATGGACAGGGACGGACGATTGAGAAGTGTCGGGAGAATTTGGCTGCGGCTATTTCTCTTATTCTTGAAGACCGGCGCGAGGATGCTTTGCGGGGAGTGCCGCAAGATGCCATTCGTGAGATGGTCGTGGTGCAATGAAGCGCGGCTCGTTGCTGCGGCATCTACGGAGGCACGGCTGTTACCTCAAGCGTGAAGGAGGCGAACATTCGCTCTGGACAACCCCGAAGACAGGCGCGATTGAAGCGGTGCCCCGGCATACAGAAATCCCGAACCTGCTTGCCAAAAAGATTTGCCGTAACTTATCCGTGCCGGAACGATAAACTTTCGGAATTGATATTTCAGGTCTCAACACCGCTTTCGCAGGCGTGAGTGATAAGAAAAGGGCGTCTCCAATGTTGGAGACGCCCTTTTGTCTGGTTGATTGATGAACCGGAGAGTGTTTTTACTCTTCGTCGGCGATAATCGCGTCGCCGTCGGCTGCTGCCGCCACGGTGGCGGGTTGGACGGCGGCGACGGCGGGCGCGGGAACGTCTGCGCCGATGATTTCCGGCAGGTTGTCGAGGCCACGATCCATGTGCGCGCCTTGATCCGCCGTCTCGTCGCGGTCAACCGTGACGTTGCGGTAGAACTCCGTGACGTTGCGGTAGAACTCCATGCCCGTCCCGGCCGGGATGAGGCGACCCATGATGACGTTCTCTTTCAGGCCACGCAGGTAGTCGATGCGGCCGGAAATCGCCGCCTCGGTCAACACGCGCGTCGTTTCCTGGAAGGAAGCCGCGGAGATGAACGAATCGGTCGAGAGCGAGGCCTTCGTGATGCCGAGCAGCAGGGGTTCGGCCTTCGCCTGCTCGCCGCCGCCATCTTCCAAGTCGGCCACGCGGGCGTTTTCGTCCGTGAAGCGGAAGCGGTCAACCTGCTCGTCGAGCAGGAATTCCGTGTCGCCGACTTCGCGAATCTTCACCCAGCGCAACATCTGCCGGACGATCACTTCGATGTGCTTGTCGTTGATGTTCACGCCTTGCAGACGATAGACCTCTTGAATCTCGTTGACGATGTACTCCTGCAAACGGTTCATGCCGAGCACGCGCAAGATGTCGTGCGGGTTCAGGGGGCCGTCCATCAACGCCTCGCCCGCGCGCACGCGGTCGCCTTCCTGCACGTTGATGTGCGTGCCGCGCGGGATGTCGTACTCGCGCTCCTCGCCGTCGTTGCCGACGACGATCAGTTTGCGCTTGCCCTTCGCGATGGGGCCGAGTTTGATGATGCCGTCGATCTCGGACATGATCGCCGTCTCGCGGGGTTTGCGCGCTTCGAACAACTCGACGACGCGGGGCAAACCGCCCGTGATGTCTTTCGTCTTCGTCGTCTCGCGCGGAATCTTCGCGATGATGTCGCCCGGCTCAACTTCGTCGCCGTCGCCCACCATCAGGTTAGCCCGCACCGGCATCTGGTAAGTCTTCAGGATTTTGTTCGCGCCGAGGCTGCGAATCTCGAAACGCGGCTGCTTCTTCTCGTCGGGCGAATCCTTGACGACGAGGCGCGATTGTCCCGTGACCTCGTCCACCTGTTCGTCAACCGTGACGCCTTCCTTCAAATCCTGATACTTGATCTTGCCCGCCACCTCCGTGAGAATCGAGAAGGTGAACGGATCCCACGTCGCCAGCAGTTGATCCTGCCGCACGCGCTGCCCCTCTTCGACGTGCAGGTGCGCGCCGTAGACGATCTGGAAGCGCGCCACCTCGCGGTTGCGCTCGTCGTGGATGGTGAGCGCGCCGTTGCGGTTCATGGCGATGATCTCGCCCTTGCGGTTCTTGACCGTCTGCAACTCGACGTAGTGAATCGTGCCGTCGGTGCGCGCCTCGTGCTTGGAAGACTCTTCGAGACGCGCCGTGCCGCCGATGTGGAACGTGCGCATCGTGAGCTGCGTGCCCGGCTCGCCGATTGATTGCGCGGCGATGACGCCGACCGCCTCGCCGATGTCCACGGGCTTGCCGGTCGCGAGGTTGCGTCCGTAGCACTTGATGCAGACGCCGCGCCGCGACTCGCAGGTGAGCACCGAACGGATGCGCACGCGCTGCACGCCGGAGCGTTGAATCTCGGCCGCCACGTCTTCGTTGATCTCCTCGCCGATGTCCACGATGACGCGCCCCTCCACGGGGTCGATCACGTCGTCGAGCGCCGTGCGGCCGACGATGCGGTCGCGCAGCGACTCGATCTCTTCGCCGCCTTCGACGATGGCCGTCGAGGAGATGCCCCGGAGCGTGCCGCAGTCCGGCTCGCTGATGATCACGTCCTGCGCCACGTCAACGAGGCGGCGCGTGAGATAGCCGGAGTCGGCCGTCTTCAAAGCCGTGTCCGCGAGACCCTTGCGCGCGCCGTGCGTCGAGATGAAGTACTGCAAGACGTTCAAGCCTTCGCGGAAGTTTGAACGAATCGGCGTCTCGATGATTTCGCCGGAAGGCTTCGCCATCAGGCCGCGCATACCGGCGAGCTGGCGAATCTGCTGCGCCGTACCGCGCGCGCCCGAATCCGACATGATCAGGATCGGGTTCAACTCGCCCGAATCCTTCTCGCGCTTGTCCATCGCCTTGAACATCTCTTTGGCGACCTTGTCGGTCACTTCCGACCAGATGGCGATGATCTTGTTGTAACGCTCGCCGTTCGTGATGACGCCGTCGCGATACTGCTTATCGACTTCGATCACGTCCGAGTCGGCCTGACCGACGAGAGCCTTCTTCGCATCCGGCGTGACGAGGTCGTCGATGCCGATGGAGATGCCGGCGCGCGTCGCGTAGTTGAAACCGAGCGTCTTCAAATCGTCGAGCATCTTCACCGTCATCTCGTGGCCGAGGCGCAGGTGGCAGTAGTTGACGATGGCGGTCAGAGCCTTCTTCTTGAGCGTGCCGTTGATGTAGGGCAGGCCGGTCGGGATCGAATCGTTGAAGATGACGCGGCCGACCGTGGTGTTGATGACGCGGCTCACGTTCTCCTGCAAGGTGGCGCGCATGATGTCCTGCGTGTCGTGCTCCTGCGTGAGATCGATGAGGTCGTTGCGCAGGCGCAGTTTGATCGGCGTCTGCGTCGTCACTTCCTTCGCGTCGAGCGCGAGCAGGACTTCGTCGGTGTTGGCGAAGACGCGTCCCTCGCCTTTGGAGCCGGCGCGGTCGCGCGTCAGGTAGTAACAGCCGAGCACGATGTCCTGCGAGGGCACGGCGATGGGCTGCCCCGACGCGGGCGACAGAATGTTGTTCGAGGCCAGCATCAAGACCGCCGCCTCGATCTGCGCTTCGGGCGAGAGCGGAATGTGGACGGCCATCTGATCGCCGTCGAAGTCCGCGTTGAACGCCGTGCAGACGAGCGGGTGAATCTTGATCGCCTTGCCTTCGACGAGCACCGGCTCGAACGCCTGGATGCCGAGACGGTGGAGCGTCGGCGCGCGGTTCAGGAGCACGGGATGCTCGCGGATCACCTCTTCGAGAATGTCCCACACGACCGGCTCCTGCCGGTCAACCATCTCGCGCGCCTGCTTGATCGTCGCGGCATACTGCTGCTTCTCAAGCTGGTTGTAGATGAACGGCTTGAACAACTCCAGAGCCATCTTCTTCGGCAGGCCGCACTGGTGGAGTTTCAACTCCGGCCCGACGACGATGACGGAGCGACCCGAATAGTCAACGCGCTTGCCGAGCAAATTCTGGCGGAAGCGACCCTGCTTGCCCTTCAAGGTGTCCGACAGAGACTTGAGCGGGCGGTTGTTGACGCCGCGCAGCACGCGGCCGCGACGGCCGTTGTCGAACAAGGCGTCAACCGCTTCCTGAAGCATGCGCTTCTCGTTGCGCACGATGACCTCGGGCGCGCGCAGTTCCATCAACTTCTTCAGACGGTTGTTGCGATTGATCACGCGGCGATAGAGATCGTTCAAGTCGGACGTGGCGAAGCGGCCGCCGTCGAGCGGCACGAGCGGGCGAAGCTCGGGCGGGATGACCGGGATCACGTCGAGGATCATCCAGTTTGGCTGGTTGCCCGACTTGCGAAACGACGTGACGACTTTCAGCCGCTTGGAATACTTGAGCTTCTTCTGCTGCGAAGTCTCGTCCTTCATCTTGACGCGCAGGTCAACGGAGAGTTCTTCGATGTTGACGATGGCGAGCAGTTCCTTGATCGCCTCCGCGCCCATCTTGGCGACGAACGCGCCGGGGAAATCGCGCATCAGTTCGCGGTAACGCTCGTCGGTCAGGAGTTCGCGCTCCTTGACGGGCGCGTCGCCCGGATCGATGACGATGTAGGACTCGAAATAGAGCACCTTCTCAAGTTCCCGCAAGGGGATGTCGAGCAGGTGGCCGATGCGCGAGGGCAGCCCTTTGAAGAACCAGACGTGCGAGCAGGGCGAGGCGAGTTCGATGTGGCCGAGCCGTTCGCGGCGCACCTTCGCCTGCGTCACTTCCACGCCGCACTTGTCGCAGATCACCCCGCGGTGCTTCATGCGCTTGTACTTGCCGCACAGACATTCCCAGTCGGTAACGGGGCCGAAGATGCGCGCGCAAAACAGGCCGTCGCGTTCGGGCTTGAACGTGCGATAGTTGATCGTCTCCGGCTTCGTCACTTCGCCGTGCGACCATTGCCTGATCTTCTCCGGCGATGCGAGTGAGATTCGGATCGCTTCAAAGTCGGGCGCGAGTTGCGTTTTTTCTTGCTGGAATCGAAACACGTTTTATCTCCTAGTAAGCAGTCAGCCGATAAACAAATAACAGTTATTAAAGCGATTGGCGGTGAACGCATGAGCCGTGGACAGGCTAAAACTGCTTGCGGCTCTATGCGTTCACTGCTTACTTTTCCTATCCTTCCGTGCCGCCGAGCAGCGCGACGACCGGCTTGCCCGCGCCGTCCGAAGTTTCGTCGGGCGCGGCGTTGCGGTCGATCAACTCAACGTCGAGACAGAGCGATTGCAACTCGCGCACGAGAACGTTGAACGACTCGGGCACGCCGGGGTTGAAATCGGCTTCGCCTTTGACGATGGCCTCGTAAATCTTCGAGCGTCCGGCCACGTCGTCCGACTTGGCCGTGAGCAACTCTTGCAGAATGTGAGCCGCGCCGTAGGCTTCCAAAGCCCACACTTCCATCTCGCCGAAACGCTGGCCGCCGAACTGCGCCTTGCCGCCGAGCGGTTGCTGCGTGATCAAGCTGTACGGCCCGATCGAGCGGGCGTGAATCTTGTCGTCAACGAGGTGCGAGAGTTTGAGCATGTAGATGTAACCGATGGTCACTTTCTGCTCGAACGCTTCGCCGGAGAGACCGTCGTAGAGCACGGTCTTGCCCGAATCACCGACGATGTCGGGCAACCCCTGTTCGCGCAAAGCGGCGCTCGCTTCCTTCAACTTCTGCTTGATCTCGGGTTCGGTCGCGCCGTCGAACACGGGCGTGGCGAAGTGGACGCCGAGCACGCGCGCCGCCCAGCCAAGGTGCGTCTCCAGAATCTGTCCCACGTTCATGCGCGAAGGCACGCCGAGCGGGTTCAGCACGATGTCCACGGGCGTGCCGTCGGGCAGGTAGGGCATGTCCTCTTCGGGCAGGATGCGCGCGATGACGCCCTTGTTGCCGTGACGACCGGCCATCTTGTCGCCGACGGAGAGTTTCCTCTTCATGGCGATGAAGACTTTGACCATCTTGATCACGCCGGGGGCGAGTTCGTCGCCCTGACGCAACTTGGAAATCTTGTCTTCGTAGATGTCCGTCAGAATCTTGACCTGACGATCCGTGCGATCCTCGTACTCTTTCACCTCCGCCGCCACGTCAACGCGCGTCGAAGCCAGGTGCGCCTTGCGTAGAGCCTTCGGTTCGACGCCCACGAGCATCTCGCGCGTGATCGTCTCGTTCTTCGGAATGCGGACTTCCTTATCCACGAGCAGATCGGCCGAGAGCTTGCGCCCCTCGAAGAGTTCGTAGATGCGCTGGTCGCGCTGTTCGCGCAGGATACGCATCTCGTCTTCGAGGTCGCGCCGCAGGCGATTCTCTTCCTCTTCCTCGATCGCCATCGAACGCGCATCGCGCTCCTGACCTTTTCGCGTGAAGACCTGCACGTCAACGACCGTGCCGTCAATGCCCGGAGGACACTGCAACGACGCGTCTTTCACGTCGCCCGCCTTCTCGCCGAAGATGGCGCGAAGCAACTTCTCTTCCGCCGTCAGTTGCGTCTCGCCCTTCGGCGTCACCTTGCCGACGAGGATCGAGCCGGGCTTGACCTGCGCGCCGATGCGGATGATGCCGCTCTCGTCTAGGTCGCGCAGCATGTTCTCGCCGACGTTCGGGATGTCGCGCGTGATCTCTTCGGGGCCGAGTTTCGTATCGCGCGCCTCGATCTCCAACTCCTCGATGTGGATCGAAGTGTAGTAGTCGTCTTTGACGAGACGTTCGGAGACGAGAATGGCGTCCTCGAAGTTGTAGCCGCGCCACGGCATGAAGGCGACGAGCACGTTGCGGCCGAGGGCGAGTTCGCCCTTGTCCGTGCAAGGCCCGTCGGCGATGACCTGCCCCTTCTCGACCCGCTCGCCGATGTTGACGATCGGCCGCTGGTTGATACAGGTGTTCTGGTTCGAACGCTTGAACTTCGTGAGCGTGTAGATGTCCGCCGTCACCTCGCGCGAGATCGTGCCGTCAACGTTGTGATCGGCCTTGACGATGATGCGCTCGGAATCGACGTAATCCACGACGCCGTCGCGCCGTGCGGCGACGACCGCGCCGGAATCGCGCGCCGTCACGCGCTCCATCCCCGTGCCGATGTACGGGGCTTCGGCGCGCAGGAGCGGCACCGATTGGCGTTGCATGTTCGACCCCATCAGCGCGCGGTTCGCGTCGTCGTTCTCCAGGAACGGGATGAGCGAGGCGGCGACGGAGACGAGTTGTTTCGGTGAAACGTCAACGTAGATCAACTCGTCGCGCATGGCGACGACGAACTCGCCCGCTTTGCGCGCGGCGTTGCGCTCGTTGATGATGTAGCCGTCGGCGTCGAGTTCGATGTTGGCCTGCCCGACGACGTACTTGTCCTCTTCCCAGGCCGTCAGGTAGAACGGGTACGGCTCGAAGTCCGCCTTCTTCCCGTCCGCGCCGATTTTCTTGTTCGCCTTCTCCACGTCCTCGTGCAGGATGTGGTCGCCCGGCTTGTACTTCGTGTCGCCGCCGTTGATGACGCGCACGTACTCGACGACGCGGCCGCTCTCCACCTTGCGATAAGGCGACTCGATGAAGCCGAACTCGTTGATGCGCGCGAAGCACGAGAGCGACGAGATAAGGCCGATGTTCGGCCCCTCAGGCGTCTCAATGGGGCAGATGCGCCCGTAGTGCGTCGGATGCACGTCGCGCACTTCGAAGCCCGCGCGTTCGCGGGAGAGTCCGCCTGGCCCGAGCGCGGAGAGGCGACGCTTGTGCGTGATCTCCGAGAGCGGGTTCGTCTGATCCATGAACTGCGAGAGCTGCGACGATCCGAAGAACTCGCGCACGGCCGCCGTGACGGGCTTCGCGTTGATCAGATCACGCGGCATCGTCGTCTGCATCTCCTGCTGGATCGACATCTTCTCTTTGATCGCGCGCTCCATGCGGACGAGGCCGATGCGGAACTGGTTTTCCAGCAGTTCGCCGACGGCGCGCACGCGGCGATTGCCGAGGTGGTCGATGTCGTCCGCGATGAACTCGCCGGGGTTGCGCCGCATCTTCAGGAGGTAAGAGATCACCTGCACGAAATCGCTGGCCGAGAGAAGCGGGTCGGCGATGCGGTCGCGCTCCGGGCGTCCCATCTTAATGTTGAACTTCAAACGGCCGACGCGAGAGAGATCGAACTTGCGGTCGTCGAAGAACATGCCCTCGAACAGGCGGTAGGAAGTCTGCACCGTGGGCGGGTCGCCGGGGCGCATCTTGCGGTAGATTTCCAGAAGGGCGTCAACCGGCTTGTTGATCACGTCTTTCTTGAGCGTGAGCGACAGCACCGAGCCGAGGTCGTCCCGTTCCGGGAAGAAGACGGAGAAATTCTGCACGCCCGATTCGGCGATCTCCTGCAACTTCGCGGGGTTGATCTCGGTGTTCGCTTCGAGGAGCACCTCGCCCGTCTCCATGTTCACCACGTCGGCGATGGCATACGCGCCCTCGAACTGCTGCGTGTCCACCTCGACCTCTTTGACGTGGCCTTTACGCAGGTCGCGAAGCGCGGAGGCGGTCACCTTCTTGCCCGCGCGCGTCACGGGTTCGGCGTGCCCGCGCACCTTGAGGTCGTTGTCCACCTTCATGCCGATGAGATTGCTCCGCGTGCCCTCCTCCGAGATCTGCATGAAGAGTCGGCCGCCTTCGACGCGCACTTCGTCCACCGTGTAGAAGGCGCGCAGGATGTCTTCGTCGGAATAGCCGGCGTTCTTCACGGCCTCTTCGAGTTGGCCGTCCGTGTGGAAGGCTTTCGGGTCAAACTGCGGGTCGAGCCAGATGCCGAGCGCGCGCAGGAATATGGAGGCGAGGAATTTGCGCTTGCGGTCGATGCGCACGTAGAGCAGGTTCTTCTGGTCGTACTCGAACTCGACCCACGAGCCGCGGTACGGAATCACCTTCGCCAGATAGACGGGCAGCTTCTCGAAGAAGACGCCGGGCGAGCGATGGAGTTGCGAGACGATGACGCGCTCCGTGCCGTTGATGATGAAGGTGCCGTTGTCGGTCATCAAGGGAATTTCGCCGAAGAAGACCTCTTCCTCCTTGATGTCGCGGATGGATTTCGTGCCCGTCTCCTGATCCACGTCGAAGACGGTGAGGCGAATCTTCACCTTCAGCGGCACGCTGTAGGTCATGCCGCGTTCCTGGCATTCCTGCTGGTCGTGCTTGTGCTTGAGGCCGACGGGTTCGCCGCAGTTGTCGCACAGTTGCGGGCGCACGGCGTTAAACGTGCCGCAGCTATGGCACAAGCTCTCGCCGGGCACGAGCGGGTCTACTTTGACGAGCGTGCCGCAGTTCTTACAATTGGCGCGCAGGTAACGCAGACCTTCCAGGCGGCCGCACTTACACTGCCAGTTGCCGATGTGATATTCGACGAAATCGAGTTCGGCCGTGCCGCGAAAGTCCGAGATCGGGAAGACCGAGCGGAAGACGGCCTGCAAGCCGGTCGGCTCGCGCTCCTCCGAGAGCAAGTCCATCTGGAGAAAACGGTTGTAGGAATCGCGCTGAATCTCGATCAAATTCGGGATGCGCGCTGCCGTCTTGATCTTTGAGAAGTCGTGCCGTGTGGGCGGCTGGCTCAGGCGGCGACCGTGGCCGCTCGTGCTCGCTTGAAGCGGATTTGCAGACATCTTTTATAATACCTCTAGTGACTATTGACGAGTGCCAGGTGACAAGTTAAAACAACTTGCCCATCTGAACTCATCACTTGTCACACGTCACTTTACCTATAGAGACGACAAAACGCAGCCAGAGCGCACAAGTCTCTGACCGCTTCGATAAACTTTTAGCGGTTGAATTTTCTCAAACTGACTGTGAGAGTATCGCCAACGCCTCAATACTCCCCTACCTTAGCCGCTCGGCGGCTCGACTGTCAACAAGACAGTGACAGGTGACGAGTGACAAGTGACAAGTGACGAGCAAGGACAAGCGTTTTGCTTTAACTTGTCACCCGTCACTTGTCACCCGTCACTGTTTTACTTCACTTCGACGGTTGCGCCCGCGTCCGCCAGTTTCTGGCGGATCGTCTCGGCCTCATCCTTCGTCACGCCTTCCTTGACGGCCTTCGGGGCGGCCTCGACCAGGTCTTTGGCCTCTTTCA
>DASVVO010000017.1:0-15508 GCA_036386515.1 Pyrinomonadaceae bacterium | reverse complement strand
GCGCGTTTGGTCGGGCAGTTCGCGGCCTTCGGCTTGGGCTTGCTGTTTGTCTATTTTCCAGAGGCGGCGGCGGAGGTGTTCGGCGAGGAAAGCGGGGACGCTGGAGATGTTGGTGCGTCCGGCCGCGATGCGTAATTCCGCGATTAATACTTCCCCCAGTTCCTTCCATCGGTCGGCATCGGTCGGGGGAGAAGGCTTCCCTGTCACTTCTTTGGTGGCTTCTTTGAGTCTCGCAACTAATTTGGCGAAAGCCTCATCATCAGTATTCTGATCTTTAGTCTTAAGATAAGTCTTAGCATCCCCGTAAGTTGTTGATAACTCAGGTACATTGGTTAGGTGGGGTGACCCCAAATTTTGGGGGGGGGGTGACCCCAAAATTTGGGGTGACTCCCCGTTAGGTGGGGTTACGGGGGGTAAGGTGGGGTCAGGTGGGGCGACCCCCTGCTCCCGTGCGACAAACAGACCCGATGTCTCCTCCGGCAACAACACCTCGTAGAGGCAACCTTCGTTCTGTCCCCGCTGCCATTCTGAGATGACCAGGCCAATTGCCGAGAAGTAACGCAGATGCGAGTCGATAGTCTTGACGTTTCTAATACCTGACCAGTCGCTCAACTCTCGTTTGGTAGCCCGAACCGAGCGTTTAGGAACGACCGCCCCGCGCGTGCGGATGTACAAAGCGTCGTAAAGTTTTTTGCTCGAACCGGGAAAGATACCGGCCGGTAAGGCCATGCGGTCAAGGCTATTCGCGCGTTTATTGAAATCGCGGGCGGGAGCTGTAGGTAGCCCCACGTCACCCCACCTAACCCCACGTGACGTGGGGTTAGGTGGGGTGACCCCCTCGGTGCGAGTTTGATCGTCATATTCATTAAGGAGCGCGTCCAGATTACCCCGAGGTTTCTTCCGGGGCGGGTCTAACGCCTTACTTAGTGACTCGTCGAGAAGTTTCCTGTCTGCTTTCTTCATCCCCTAAGACCTCTCTGATTTCCGATACCAGTTTGCGGTAAGCGAAAGCGGCGGCCGATTCCGAGTTAGCCTCGATGACCGACCTGAGCGTGGCGGTCGCTTCACCGACCGCAACCGCGCGCGGAATTGTCGTCTGGAAGACGAAATCCTCCGTAAAACGCTCGATGACTTTTTCCCTGACAGTCTTGTCTAAATTCTGCCGCGACGTGTAGATGGAGGAGAGCGCCATCACCAGCATGTCCGGGGAATGGGCTTTTCTGACCTTCGCCACCTTTCGTAATAATTGTGTCAAGCCGTGGAGGGCAAAAGCGCTGGTTTCAATGGGGACGATGGTCAGGTCGCTCATCGCGAGCGCGTTCAACGTGGGCACGCGCAACGAAGGGGGCGTGTCAACCACGCAGTAATCATAACCGGCTTTCGCGGGCGCTAACTTCTGCTTTAGTAACAGTTCGCGCGAAACCGCCTGTCCATCCAGGAGGGCTTCGGCGTCGTCGTCCAGGCAAGAAGGCAGCACGTCCAAACGCGGGCGGACGTTAGCCGTGTAGGTGGAAAAATCGCCGCGCTCATCCAGCATCAATCGATGTGAAGTGTGGCGTGAATCCTCCAACTCTTCCAAATCTATGCCGAGCGAGGCGGAGAGATTACCTTGCGGGTCGAGATCGACGGCCAGCACGCGCGATCCGGTGGTCGCCAAGGTGACCGCGATATTTAGTGCGACGGTGGTTTTAGCACAGCCGCCTTTATGATTGGCGATGGCGATGGTTTTCAAGCGGCCTCCTCATAGGTCTCTCTGAGTTTCAAGACCTCCGCCCGGCTCACGTATTTAACGCGCTTATCGAGCGGGTTGGAGAAAGACCTGATGAATCCTTGCTTGATCAAGTCGGTCATTTTCTGCCGGCTCACCAAAAGTAGAGCGCGCGCTTCCGCTACAGTGATTAGATCGTTCGGTTCACTCATATCGGCATAAATTACAACACGATCCTAAATTCGCACAAGATAAATCTAAATAGTTCTGATAAGTTCGCCCGTGCGCTCCGACGACATTCTCGCAGGAGGTGAGGGAAGTAAGCGGGAAGCGATTCTGTTAGACTGTGAGACGAAGCGGCGGCTTTTTGAGGCTCTATGCCGGGCGCGAGTAAGCGACTCGTGCTCAGTTTCGAGGTGACAGCCGAATCCGAGGCCGTCACAGGCAACCCGACCCCGAATAGCGTCTCCTCACGCGTTCGCTAACCGCGCGCTCCGTCCCTTTTTTTTAGCGGCTACCAGGCCCGAGGTGACAAGGTAAAATTCCGGCATCCCACGTTCAACGCGCGCATCGCGATTATTGGCAGCGGCTTCGGCGGCCTGGGCGCGGCCATCCGTCTGAAGCAAGCGAGCATTGAGGACTTTGTTATCTTCGAGCGCGCGGGCGATGTTGGCGGAACGTGGCGTGATAATACTTATCCGGGCTGCGCCTGCGACGTGGAGTCGCACCTCTACTCGTTCTCCTTCGCGCCGAACCCCGACTGGACGCGCAGTTTCTCTCCCCAAGCGGAAATCTGGTCATACCTGCAACGCTGCGCGCGCGACTTCGGCGTGCTGCCGCACATACGATTCCGACACGAGGTACGAGAAAGCGTCTGGGACGAGGCCGCGCAACATTGGCGCATCGAAACATCGCAAGGGAGCTACACGGCCTCGGTGCTGGTGTCGGCCGCCGGGGCGTTGAGCGCGCCGGTCGTGCCGGAGCTTCCCGGTCTGGAGACCTTTCAGGGCACGACGTTCCACTCCGCGCGTTGGGATCACGACTACGACCTGACAGGCCGGCGTGTCGCCGTCATCGGCACGGGCGCATCGGCGATCCAGTTTGTTCCCCGGATTCAACCGAAAGTCAGTAGGCTGCACCTGTTCCAACGCACCCCGCCGTGGATCATTCCGCGCCACGACCGCACGTTGAGCGATTTTGAGCATCGGTTGTTTCGCCGTTTCCCGGTGGCGCAGCGCGCGGCGCGTTCCTCGATCTATCTTTTCCGCGAGTTGTTCCTGCTTCCGTTCAGACACCTCCGGCTGGCGGGGCAAGTCGAACGGATGGCGCGGCGACATCTCGAACGCGCGGTTCCAAACGCCGAGCTTCGCGCGAAACTTTCGCCCGACTATAGTATCGGCTGCAAGCGCATCCTCATCTCGAACGATTTCCTGCCGTCGCTCACGCGCCCCAACGTCGAGGTGGTAACCGAAGGGATCGCGGAGGTGCGTGGACATTCAATCGTGGATCGTTGCGGCGTCGAGCGTGAAGTCGATGCGATCATCTTCGGCACCGGCTTTCGGGCGACCGACCCGCCGCTGGCCGGGCACATTCGCGGGCGTGAGGGGCGCACCCTGTCCGAGGTGTGGAAGGGAAGTCCGCAAGCGCACGCCGGGACAACCGTGGCGGGCTTCCCCAACCTGTTCATCCTGCTCGGCCCCAATACAGGGCTGGGGCACAACTCCGTCGTCTACATGATCGAGGCGCAGATTGAACATTTACTCGCCGCGCTCGCCCACATGCGGCGACACGGGGCGAGCGTCATTGAACCGCGACCCGAAGCGCAGGCGGCTTTCGTCGCCGAGGTACGGAGAAGAATGGAGGGCACGGTGTGGGTCGCCGGGCGTTGCATGAGTTGGTATCTCGACGCGACGGGGCGCAACTCCACGCTGTGGCCGGACTTCAGTTGGCGGTTTCGCCGTCGCGTCGCTCGTCTGAACCCGGACGAGTATGTGTTGAGTTTTCCGCCCGGCGCAGAGCAGCCCGCGGACAGTTCGTCTCACATCTGAACAGGAGGAATCTGTCTACGTGACGGAAAGCGTTTCCGGCAAGGTCGTGCTCATCACAGGTGCGGCGCGCGGCATCGGCGCGGAACTGGCGCGCAGCCTGGCGACCCGCGGCGCGCATCTCTCGCTGGTGGGTTTGGAGCCTGAGCGACTGGCTGCGCTGGCGCGTGAGTTGGGCGACCGGCACGTCTGGTTCGAATGCGACGTGACGGATCAGGCCGCGCTCGAACGCGCGGTCGAGGGCACGGCGCGGACGCTCGGAAGCATTGATGTGGTTGTCGCCAACGCAGGGATCGCCAGTAACAGCATGGTCGCGGTCGGCGCGGTGGATGCGCTCGTGCGAACCATCGAGGTAAACCTAATCGGAGTCGTGCGTACCGTCTGCGCCACGCTGCCGCACGTCACGGTTGCGCGCGGTTATTATCTGCTGGTCTCTTCGGCCGCCGCGCTGGCTCCGCTGCCGGGCATCTCGACTTACGCGGCCGCGAAAAGCGGGGTCGAGCAGTTCGGCAACGTGCTGCGGCTCGAACTCGCGCACAAGGGAGTCGGCGTCGGCATCGCTCACCCGTCCTGGATCGACACGGACATGGTGCGCGACGCGCAACACGATCTCGTCAGTTTCAACGAGATGCTCGCCATGCTCCCGTGGCCGTTCCGCTCGGTGACCCCTGTGCGGACGTGCGCCGCCGCCTTTGTGAAAGCGATTGAGCGGCGCAAGCGCAAGGTCTATGTGCCCGGCGCGCTCGCGCCTCTGGCCGCCCTGCGCTATCTCTTCGCCAGTCCGCTCTCGGAATACGTCGTGCGGCGGCGGGCGCGTCGTCTCATCCCGCAGGCGGAGAGCGAGGTGCGCGAGTTGAACAGATATTTCGGCCTCAACAGCGTCGAGGGAGCGGGCAGGCCGGAGGTCGAAGAGACGATGCGCCGGAAGCGTTGAGGCGGCGGGCGTTCAGTCCGGCCTGTGTGGTCGGCGGAGGCGGGCGAGCGGGGCGCGATAAAATAATGTCGATCCGGTTCGTTGATTGAAACGTTCCTGCGCCCGGTAACGTTAAACCCTCCGAACTATGTGACTGCCACAGTTTCCCGCTAAATTAGGTAACATTCCAACGATTACATGCTCAAGGAGAAAGTGATGAGACTGACATCCATGCGCCGCCTGAAAATTTTCGCCGTCATCCTGCTCGTCGTCGCCGCTGTGCCCGTCTACGCGCAGCAGACGGCGAGTAAAAAGTTTGTCTTCACGACGAAATCGAAAGAGGCCAGAGAGGCCGCCGAGCGAGCCGTCAAGATGATCGAATCTTTCCAGCCGCCGCCGGAGATTTTGCCCGTCGCGCAAAAGGCCGTCGCCGCCGACCCCGACTTCGCGTTCGGACACTACCTCGTCGCCACCTTCACGCCGCCGCCGCAACCGGGCGCGACAGTGGATCAGGCCAACACCCCGAAGGCGCACATGGATAAGGCTCTCGAACTATCGAAGCGCGCGTCGGACGGCGAGCGTCGGTACATGGAAGCGGTCGCGCTCGTGCGCGCGCAGAAGCCCGCCGATGCGCTCCCGCTGCTCAGGCAACTCGCTCAGGATTATCCTGAGGAGCGGATGGTGCGCATGATGCTCGGTCAGGTTTTGCTCAATCGCGGCGAGATGGAAGATGCGCGCGCCAACTTCGAGCGCGCCGTCGTCCTCGATAACAGCACGCCGCGCGTTTACAACTTACTCGGCAACTACCACTTGCTGCGCGGCGACTACGCGAAGGCGCGCGAGATGTACCGGCAGGCGTTAAAGCGGACGGTCAAAGGCACCGCCCCCTTCGGGCCGAACTTCGGGCTGACGTACACCTACGTCTATGAGGCGAACATCCCGGAAGCGTTGAAAGTGTTGACGCGTTTTCAGGATGAGTATGCGCGCACGAGCGGCGCGGCCGAGTTTCCGCCGGTCTTCATCTGGAATGCCATCGCGCGCCTGCATCTCGAAAACGGCCAGCCCGCCGAGGCGATCAGGTTTTACGAACGGGGCTACCAGACCGTGCCGGGAAGCAAGCTGCCGGCGGAGGAGAAGTTGATCTGGCAAGGCCGCCTGCATCACGGGCGCGGGCGCGCGCTCGCCAAGCTCGGCAAGCACGAGGAAGCCTGGAAGGAGGCCGAACTGATCAAAAAGATGATTGACGAGAATCCCGAGCGGGGCAAGCAGTTCATGACCTCTTACCACTACATCGCGGGCTACCTGAGGCTCGAAGGCGGCGACCACGCGAAAGCCGTCGAACACTTGAAGCAGGCCGATCAAACCGACCTCTTTCACAAGCTGCTGCTCGCCCGCGCTTATGATCGTTCGGGCGACACGGCGAACGCGCAGAAAATTTACCGGGAGATCGTCGAGTCGAAACAGAACAATCTCGAACGCGCTCTCACCGTCCCGGAGGCGAAGAAGAAGTTGAAGGGTTGACACTCAACGCGCCCGGCCGGGTGCGTCGAAAGAGGCGTGGCCTTGGCTCAAACTTTTCGGGCAGCCCGCGTTACGACCGGTGCGGACATGGATGCGCGCCGGTCGTGACGCGGGCTGCTTTACTTAAACGCCCGCATCGCGCCCGGCATTCAACTCCAATCTTGATCCGGTTTTTTCCGCAGGCGGGCGGCGGCCTCGATCACGTCCTGTAAATCCACGGGGTCGCTCAACGGATCGGCGTCGAGCACGGTCACACGGTTAAGCTCCCGCTGCCAGCGGCGCAACTCTTCGACGTAGGGCGCATGTCGGACGCGCCGCAGGTCGCCCTGGTCTTCGACCAGATCACAGATGCCGTTATTCAACCATTTCCCGGTATGCCAGTCGGGCATGTCCACGGCCGGGAAGAGGCAAATGCCGTGCAGGTCGATGCCCTCGCTCACGGCCGCGAGCGATTCCTCCATGACATCTTTCAGCCAGGCCGCGCGGCCATGACCCAGCCCGCTCGTCTCCCCGATGATCATTGGGCGGTGGTATCGCTCCCACACCAGGCGCAAGAGGTCGCAGAGAGGTTTGACGCGGTCGTCGCCCGGTTCGAGAGCCTGGTGCGGCCCGCTCTCCCTGTATTCCATCTGGCCGAAGGAATAGTTGTTCGCCCCGACGATGTCCAGAATCTCCGGCGCGCCGCCGAGTTCGGGATGCGCTCTGCCGGAGATGATGTCCCAGGCCAGAAAAGAGTCGGCGTAAGTTTCGTGGTCGGCGGCGGCGATTTGATCCGGGCGGTCTCGCGGCGCAACCACCTGCACCAACGGGTCTATATGAACCATGCGCGCCGTCGGCTCGACTTCGCGGATGGCCTTCACCCCGGCGATCGCCGCTTTGCACAACGCGAGACGTAGACTAAAACGATCTTCCTTCGTCGTTCGATACGGAGCGACCCAGCCCCACTCCCCGCCGCAAAACGAAAAGAACGTAATCTCGTTGATCGGCGTGAAGAAATACGGCCCGCGCAAACGCGCGACGACATACTCGGCGGCGGCGCGACAATAATCGGCGAAGCGCGTGGTGAAATTTTCGGAGAAGGGGTCTAGGCCGTCCGGGTATCCGTAATGGCAGATGTCCCAGATGGGAAGTATGTGCGTCTGCCGCATGGCCTCGATCATGGGGTCGATGAGGGAAAAGTCGTACCGCCCGCCCGTGTCCACGAGCGGCCAGGGAATGCCTTCGCGGGCGACGGCGATGCCCAACTCGCGCAACATGTCGTAATCGTGCCGCGTGTGCGAATGGTGCTGCGTCTCCACGGTGAGGTTGCGCCGCCCCTTATCCTTCCAGAGAAACGTCGAGCACTCGAAGCCCGAAAGAAAGAAGGTGGGAAATATGCCCGGTTGTTTAGTCACCATTGCATGTTACCAGAACATTTTGTGAAAGGGGCGGCGAGAAGCGTCGGGAGGCGAACGGGTGTCTAAGTGATACGCGGGGTTGGAGACGGTTGAAAGAAATGTAGGCGGCACGTGAGGGGATTGCCGCGACCCGACCGTTTCGGAACGTCGCCACGCGCGGCCGCGCCGGTCATCAACCGGCGTGCGAGACGCTGCCCGCGTGTGACCGTCAACCGGTTCGACGGGCAAGGCGGATCAGCCCCGGCGGTTCTCGAATAAGTTAGACGACCAGAGACTGATACTCCGGGTGGCGGCGCAGGTAGTCGGCAACGAAAGGGCACGCCGGCGCGATCTTCAGATGTTCGGCTTGCACGATCTCTAACGCCCCCTTGACCATTGCGCTGCCGATGCCCTGTCCCTCGTATGCCTCCGGCACCTCCGTGTGCGCGAGCGTCAGCACGCCCCGGCTCGTCTCTTCGTAACTGATGAATGCCTCCGCGCCGTCGGCCAGCGGCATTTCAAATCGCCGCTTCTGCCGGTTGTGCGTGACCGCGTTATCTTTTTTCATCTTCGTCGTTTCTCACTGTCGAGGCGAACCCGCCGTTCACTTCTCACTTCTCAAGGGTGAAGTTCGCGGGCACGAACTCGACGGCGACGAGGTCGCCGCCCTTGTCTCGAAGCCGGTAGGTGACGACCACCTGGCTCTCCGGTTTGCGCGCGCCGCAAGTGATCTCGCCGCCCGCCTCCTGCTGCGTGAAGGCCATGAAGTGGATGTCTTTCATATCGCCGCCGAAGAGTTTGAGTACCTGCTCGCCGACGCGGATGTGGAAGGTGGCTCCCTTCGCATTACACTCGACGCGCGTGAGCACGCCGCGCGCGCGCGTTTCACCCGCCTGCGGTTTGCGCATCGCAGCGCGCATGGCGCGGGCGATCGCCTCTTCCGGGGTCATGCCGGTGGCGTCGATCACGGCGGGGCTGTCCGTCTCTTCCGCGCGGCCTGTTTCTCCCTGCTTCGAGAGTCGCGGCGGTTCGTCGCGGGAACCGGGGCGCACGATGTCGCCCGACTCGCGCGCGGCTTTGAACTTCGCCATCTCCTCCTGAAAGCTGGCGACCGATTTGAGCAGCGACTCGGCGTTCGCCTTAACCTGCGGGTCGGGCGAGTTCTGCGCCAGCGGCTCGACGATCTTGCGCGCCGAGTTGAAATCCTGCTTGCGTAGGTAGAGTTGGGCGAGGTCGAGGCGGAACTGCTCCTCGCCGGGCGCAAGTTGAAGCGCGCGTTTCAGGAGTTCGATGCTCTCGTCGATCTGCTCGCCCGTCACCATGTTGACGAAGGCGAGCAGGCTGTAGGAACCGGCGTAATCGGGCTTCAGGCTGATGGCCTTCCTGAGCGCGGCGCGCATCTCCGCCGCCGCTTCCGGGGCATACGTCCGCACGTAGCCCATCTCGCTCATTCCCTCGCGCGAGAGCGTGTAGGCGTAGTAGTAATGCGCGAGATGATTTTGCGCGTCGGCCGAGACGGCGCGGCGCAAATGATCTTTGGCCTCCGCGAAGCGACGCTGACGCATCCGCAGCATGCCGAGCGACGCCTGAGTCATGGCGTTGGAGGCATCGAGCGCGACCGCCTTCTGCAAGTGCGTCTCGGCCTGTTCGGGCAGGCGCGTGTGTAAGGCGAGGTCGCCGAGATAGGCCAACCCCTGCGCCTCCGTGAGCACCGTGCTCTCGACGGCGACTTCCGTGTCGAGCTTCTGCTCGAAGGGAAAGTTGATGTAGGGATATTTGTCGCGGCGGATGTACTCGCGCAGTTCTTTCTCGATGGCCTCGATGTCCGCGCCGAAAGCGGTCTCAAAGCTCTGTTGCTGGTTCGTCCCGTTGCCGATGAGTTCGATGTAGCGATTGATTTGCGGTTGGCGTTTTCCCATCTGACCGAACATGAGGTAATGCACGAGCGCCCACGACTGCGCGTAAAAGACGCCGCGCTTGCTCTGCTCGTTGTAGTGCGGCGATGAGTGATCGACGGCGAAGAGGGTACGCAGGGGCAGGAGCTTCTGCTCGCGCAGGTAGAGAATGTGGTCGGCGATGGCCTTGCCGATGTCGGCCGTCCGCCCGTCCTTCGCCACTTCGAGGTTGCTGTAAAACTCGGCCAGACCTTCGTTGATCCAGGCGGGCGCGTTCGGCGAGACGTTGTTCTTGACGAGCAGATGCACGTACTCGTGGAAGATGACGGCGTAGGGGTTGTCGGCCGCGCCCCGCATGGCCGTGCTGAGGGTGATGTAGTTCACATCCTCGCCGGGCTGAAAGTATCCGGCGTTGCGGCTCGGGTTGAAGGGCTTGTAAGAGCCTTCGTCCTTGAAGACGATCACGGTCGTCGGCACGGAGTCTTGCAGGCGCGCGCGCTTGAAGATGCGAGAGAAGGCGAGGCGAAACTGTTCGAGGCGCGTCGCCACCTGCCTGACCTCTTTCTCGGAGGCATTCCCGACGAGGTGGAAGTTTTGCGAGCGCACGCTCGTCCACGTCTCCTTGGCCGCCGAGGGCGCGGGCGCGGTGAAAATCACGAGCGCGGCGACGACGATCAACAAGTAGGGGCGTTTCATCATAAGAAGCTCCGAAACAGTTAAGACTGACCGGCCACCGCCGGGAGGTTTTGCTGCGGGCGCGTGAGTCGCGCGCTGAAACTTTCTGAACCGAAGGCGCGCCGGGAGAGTTGAGGGGAAAATCTTACAGGCCGCCCGCGAGGCATGTCAAAAGTGGGGCGCGCACGTCCGGCGCGCCGGTGCGATTGCGGACACGGATGCGTGAGAGAGAAACTGACCGCCCGCCGCAAAGGTCAGGCGTCGTGCGGGGCGTGCGGATTTTCCGGCCACGCATGACGCGGGTAACGGCGGCCGAGTTCGCGTCGAATCTGTGCGTAGTGGCGCGTCCAGAATCCGTTTAAATCCGTGGTGACCTGAACGGCGCGCCCGTTCGGCGCAAGCAGGTGCAGCACGAGCGGCACGCGCCCGCCCGCGATGCGCGGGGCTTCTTTCATGCCGAAGAAGTCTTGTAAACGCGACGCGATCCACGGCGATTTGAGTCTCTCATAATTGATTCGCACCATCCTGCCGCGCGCCAGGGCGGCGCGCTCGGGAGCCATCTGCGCCAACGCGCGCGCCTGCTCCTGGCTTAATCTCCCACGCAGGACTTGCAGCAAGCCGCCGGCCGCGATGGCCTCCCTGAGTTCCGCGAAACTGCCGCGGCCTTCACATAGAGACAACAGGCCGCCGCGCACGTCTTCCTCGTCGAGCGTCGGCAGATCGAGTTCGGGACGCGCCGCACGCGTCACCTCAACCCGCGCCAGGAAGCGACTCACCGCCTCTCGATCGATCAACTCCGCGAACCCGGCCGAGAGCGCGGCTTCAGCCAACACGCGCGCCACCGCCTCGCCCCCGGCCACGCTTTTCCGACTCTCATCCAGCGTCAGTTCTTCGTATACCAGGCGGCTCACCGTTTCGACGCGCTCCGCCTGTGCGTTCCATTCGACCTGGCTCGTCTCTCGAATCCTCTCCGCGAACAGGTCGAGCAGCCATTCGGGTTCGATGCCGCTGGCGAGGCGCACCAGCCTCGTCGCTCCGCGCATGACGGCCTGACCGCGACGCTCCTCCGCATCGACGGCCACGAGAAATTCTTCGGCGCGCACCAGGCTCTCGGGCATGAGCGTCGCCGAGCCGCCGCCCGCCATCGAGAGTTCGAGATGGTCGGCGGATATTTTATCCGACAACTTACGACGGCGCGCCACGCGGTCGGGGTAACCGGCGAGAATCGAGATGAGCAGTTCGGTTTCCTGATCGGCGCGAGAAGGTCGCCGGTCGGTTTTGGTTCCGAGCAGCCGCTCCAATTGTCGCCGCACGCGCTCGACGCCGTGTACGGCCTTCGGGTTGAGATTCAAACGGCGCAGGCTGTCCGGGTCGAAGCCTGTCTCCGAGGCTTCTGTGAACAGGTCTAACAATTCGAGCAGGTCGGATTTGCCGTGCGTCCTCGGTCGCGTTCGGGTTTCGACGCCAATCGGTTTCGACAACAGTTGGCGGGCGCGGATGTCACGCTCGCTGAGGATGGCGGCGACGGCGCAGCCCGCCCCGCCCACGCCCCGCCTTTCGGCTTCGACGACCAGACGCGCGAGTCGCGGATGGAGCGGCAAACGAAGCATGAGCCTTCCGGTGTCCGTCACTTTGCGTTCGTCGTCGAGCGCGCCCAGACTCCGCAATAAAGTCTCCGCCTGTGCCAGCGCGGGTGCGGGCGGCGCATCGAACCAATCGAATTCGTCGAGGTCGGCGATGCCGAGCGCGTGCAACTCAAGCACGGCGGCCGCGAGGTCGGCGCGAAGAATTTCCGCCACTTCGTATTCCGCGCGCGCGGCGAAATCCTGCGCGGTGTAGAGTCGCAACGCTCTGCCGGGACGCATGCGCCCGGCTCTCCCGGCGCGCTGCACGGCTGATGCGCGGCTGATGCGCGTCACGCTGAAAGCGGGCAGCCCAGACCAGTGAGAATGTTGCGCCACGCGCGCCAGCCCCGAATCAACCACCGCGACCACACCTTCGATCGTCACCGAACTCTCCGCCACGTTCGTGGACAAGATGATCTTGCGCCGTTCGGCCGGACGCACCGCGCGGTCTTGTTCGGCCAGGGACAGTTCGCCGTGGAGCGGCAGGACGAGCAGGTCGAACTCCGCCGCCAGAGAGGCGCAGGCATCGGCCGCGCGCCTGATCTCAGCCGCGCCGGGGAGAAAAACCAGCACGTCGCCCTCCAGCCCTTCCGCGAGCAGGCGACGCGTTGCCGTTTGAACCTGCGCGGCGAGCGGCCGTTCGTCGGGTTGGGGCAGGTGCTCGACGGAGACTTCGTAGCGACGCCCCTCCGAACGCAGGACGCGACAATCGCCGAGGAAGCGTGCGAGAGGCGCGGCGTTCAGCGTGGCCGACATGGCGACGAGCCGCATGTCCGGGCGCGACTGTTGCTGCAAACGCTTCAACAAGGCGAGCGCGAAATCGGCTTCCAAATGGCGTTCGTGAAATTCGTCGAGGACGACGACGCTCACCTGCGAGAGTTGCGGGTCGGAGAGCAGGCGACGCATCAGGATGCCTTCCGTCACGTACTTGAGACGCGTCCGCGCCCCGGTCGCTTTCTCGAAACGCACCTCGTAGCCGACCGTCTCGCCGAGACTTTCGCCGCGCTCGCTCGCCACCTGTCGCGCCGCCAACCGCGCGGCGATGCGCCGCGGCTCCAGGATCAAGACCTCGCCTCCGGCGGCGATGCCCGCATCCAGCAGCGCGGGCGGAATGCGCGTCGTTTTGCCCGCGCCGGGCGGGGCTTCGATCACGAGTCGGCTGGAGTGGCGTAAAGATTCGACGATTTCCGGCAGGAGCGAATCAATGGGAAGCGGCTGCATAAGTTATTATCTCCGGCGCAGGGTCGAGAGTCGCCGCCGGGGCACAAGGATAAAGCAAACATATGGAGCACTACAAAGACCTTCTACACATCCGGTTCGCCGAACGGGTCATGGGCTGGACGGGAATCGAACCGTCCAGAGAGAGCGGCGGATTAAAATTTTACGGGTTCGTGCAGACCGGCAAAGGCCCTCTGCGGCGCGAGGTGCCCGACTATTCAAACGATCTCAATGCCATGTGGGCGGCGGAACAATACCTGAACCGGCTCGGAATGGCGCGCGCCTACATCAGCGCGCTCGCCGCCGTGACGGGCGCGACCGACTTCGCCGCCGACGCAGACCTCTTCAAGCTCATCTGCGCCTCGCCCGCGCAAAGATGCGAGGCGGGCATCACGGCCTACGAAGCCGCCGCCGCCGATGCGACCGGCTCTAATTCATAAATGAAAACGCAAGCTCAAGAGATACCTCATCGTCACGCGCCGGTCGTGGTCGGCCTCGGCGAGTTGATCTGGGACTTCTTACCCGGCGGCCGGCAACTCGGCGGCGCGCCTACAAATTTCGCCTACATGTCGCGACTGCTCGGCAACGACTCGGTCGTCGCCAGTCGCATTGGCGACGACAACCTGGGCAAAAAAGCTCTCGAACGCCTGGCCGCTCTCGGCGTCTCGACGGATTATCTACAGCTCGACCGCGCGCATCCGACGGGCACGGTGCGCGTGCGGCTCGATAAACTGGGCGAGGCGAGTTTTGCGATGAACGAAGACTCCGCCTGGGATTATCTCGAATGGACGAGCCGCTGGGCGGAACTCTCCCTCAAAGCCGACGTGATCTGCTTCGGCACGCTTGGGCAGCGCGTCGAACCCGCGCGCCGCACCATCATTCGCTTTCTGGAAGCCACCCGCCCCGCCGCCCTGCGCATTTTCGATGTCAATCTCAGGCACACATTTTTCGATGCCGAAATGTTGACGCGCTCGCTCAAGTTGGCTTCAATCGTCAAGCTGAATCAACCGGAGTTATCAACCCTCGGCCAGATGCTCGGTCTGAAGGCCGACACGGAAGAAAGAATGGCGAAGCGGCTGCTCGATCAATTCGAACTCCAACTCGTGGCGATCACGCGAGGCGCGCGGGGTAGCCTCCTGGTAACCGGAGAGGCGGTCAGCAACCACGCGGGGGTGCGGGTGCAAGTGAAAGACACGATCGGCGCGGGCGACGCTTTCATCGCCGCCCTCGCTCATTATTATCTGCGCCGCGCCCCGCTGCCCCTCATCAGCGAAGCCGCCAACCGGATCGGGGCGTGGGTCGCCACGCAGGAAGGCGCGACGCCCCCCGCCTCGTACGCTCAAACGTTGAACCGAATATTAAGTGATCTGGATGGTCTCAACCGCGCGCCCGCCGACGGCCTGACGGCTTGACCACGCAAACCTGGCCGGAAGCATTTCGTGAAGCACGAACCTCGTCGGAGAGTCCCACGGTGAACCCGAAAGGATGCTTGCGAGTTCGCCCGCCCGCAGAGGCGCGCGAGCGGCGAGGACGGCGTGCGGCCACGGTTTGCCGCGAGGGATTTATGATTTAACATCGAACTCCTGAGTGAAAAGTTGATCATGCGCGCCGGGCGGCGGGTGAGAAGAACTTGAGTCGAATTAAGCTCGCGGGGCGGAGAGCGGCGACGGGAGAACGCCGTCGTACTCGACGGGCGGAGCCGGAAACGAACTGCCGCGAAGGGCGTCGCTGCGAGCCAGGGCAGAGACAGTTTATCTCCTATCGTGAAAGCGATCGGATTCAAGGAGGGGCAGATGGAAGAGATACGTCAAATCATCAACGGGGCGTTGGGCTTAGGATTAGAGACCAAAGACATCAACGTGTGGCAGATGTCTCTGCGCGCGATCGTCGTCTTCATTCTCGCCATCGCAATGCTCAGGATCGGCGACAAACGTTTCATGGGCAGGAGCACGGCCTTCGATGTCATGCTCGGAATCATCTTCGGCTCCGTCGTCAGCCGCGCCATCACGGGCAACGCGCCTTTTTTGCCGACCCTCGTCGCCAGCCTGGTGCTCGTCCTGCTTCACTGGTTGCTGGCCGCGATAGCCTTCCGCTCGCGTGGCTTCGGCACACTCGTGAAGGGGCAAGACCAACTTCTGGTGCGCGACGGCCAACCGCAGGAAGACGCGCTGAGACAAACGCACCTCACCAAGCACGACTTGCAGGAGGCTTTGCGTAATAACGGGAAGACGCCCGACCTGAATCAGATCGCGGCCGCACACCTGGAACGCAACGGCGACATCAGCATCATCGGCAAAAAAGATTAGGCCGGGCTGTCCGCGCACGCTCCGAGAGATCGTGTGACGGTCTCGCGGAATCAGGTTCAGTTAGCGTGGCAGGGCGCGGCGGAAAGGGGTTGCGTCCACGGCGAGCGCGGCCGGGTCACACATAAGCGAACAGGCGCGGCAGCATTGGGAGCCACCGCGCCTGTTCTGGTTCGTGGTTACTGTCCTCACCCCAGCAACCACTTGGCATTTGGTTTCACCGCATGCC
>DASVVO010000016.1:0-58188 GCA_036386515.1 Pyrinomonadaceae bacterium | reverse complement strand
AGGCGGTGGCCGATGTCACGTCGCAACCGACGAAGGCGTTGTCGGGTGCGGTCGCGTAGTCAACGTTGGAGGCGACGGTAGTTTCGCCTGTGCGGGTGACGGTGACCGTGACGCTGCCCGCGCCCTCGCCTACTGTCTGGGCGCTCTGGCTGAACTGGACGACTCTGGGCGTTGGCGTTGGACTCGGCGTGGGACTCGGCGTGGGACTCGGCGTAGGTGTTGGCGTGGGCGTCGGCGGGGGGGAGGCCAGATAGCGCGCGAGGGCGTAGTCGCGGCTGCTGCCGTTGTCCGTGTACCCGCCCGCGACGATCTTGCCGTCGGTCTGGACGACGACGGCGAAGGCTTCGTTGTCGATGCCGAAGAAGTCGGTCTTGACTTGCCCGCCCGCGCCGAAAGATGAGTCGAGCGCGCCGCCGGTGTCGAAGCGGGCGAGGGCGAAGGTTGCGGGCGCGTCGGCCGCCGAGGCCGTCGCCAGGCCGTGTGCCGCCGCGGTTCGAGACGAACGCCTGCCAGACTTCGCGGCCTCTTCGGGCGATTGGTAGACCTTGTCGTCGGCGCGAAGGCGGGATGAGACGCCGGTCGCCGCGTCGGTGTCGGAGAGGGAGAGGTAGAGTCCGGCGGCGACGATCCGGCCGTCGGCTTGGAGAGCGATGTCATGCGCCTGGTCGAAGCCGTCGAAGTCGGTCGTGACCATGCCGCCCGTGCCGAAGGAATCGCCGGGCGTCGTGTCTTCCGCGCCGCCGCTGTCGAGCGAGCCGTCGGGGTTGTAGCGGGCGAGCGCGAAATCTGTGTTGCCGGACACGGTGGCCGAACCTGCGGCCACCAGCTTGCCGTCCGGCTGCCTGATGAGTGCGAAGAGTTCATCCGCGCCGCTGGCGAAGTCCGTCAAAACTCTACCGCCGGTGCCGAAACTCGTGTCGTACGTGCCGTTGACGTTGTAGCGCACGAGGGCGAATTCGCCGGATGTCTCGAAACCGCCGGATGATGATCCGGCGGCGACGATCCGGCCGTCGGGCTGAATGACGAGGGCGCTGGCCGAATCGAACCTGGTGTTGTTTTCGGTGATGTCGGTCACGACTTTGCCGCCCGTGCCGAAGGAGTCGCCGGGCGTCGTGTCTTCCGCGCCGCCGCTATCGAGCGAGCCGTCGGGGTTGAGCCGCGCGAGTTCGAAGTCACGGAAGTCGGTTCCCGCAAGGACGATCCGCCCGTCGGCCTGCACGGCGACGGCGTGTGCCACGTCATGTCCGCCGGTGAAATTTATGGTGGCTTTGCCGCCCGTGCCGAAAGTCTCGTCGAGCGTGCCGTTCGGGTTGTAACGCGCGACGCCGAAAAAGGTATCGGTCAAGGGGCTGAAGGAGGATTTCGCCCCGGTCTGCCCGGCCACGACGATCTTGCCGTCCGGCTGCAACACGACGGCGTGCGCGAAATCGTCGCCGTTGCCGGTGAAGTCCGTGGAGACGAGTCCGCCGGAGCCGAAAGAGGTGTCGAGCGAGCCGTCGAGGTTGTAACGGGTGAGGAGGAAGTTGAAGTCTTGGGAATCGAGGATGATGAGCCGGGGGTTCATGCGCCCGACCGCGACGATCTTGCCGTCCGGCTGGACGGCCATGTCGGTGATCGTTTCTTCGTTGAGCGGGAAGTCTGTGACGGCTTTGCCGTCGGCGTCGAAGGTGGTGTCGGGCGTGCCCGTCGAGTTGTAGCGCACGACGCCGAAGTCGAGTTGACCGCTGGTGTTTTCGCCGCCCGCGACGACGATGCGCCCGTCCGTGTAGAGCGCGATGCCGCGCCCGCCGAGGTTGAAGCGGCCGCCGGAAACGTCGGTCAAAACTTTCCCGTCGCCGTCGAAACTCGTATCGAGCGAGCCATTCGTGTTGTAGCGCGCGAGGGCGAAGGCGGTGCCGCTGTCAAAAGTGCCCGCTCTGCCCGCCGCGATGATCCGTCCGTCCGTCTGGATCAAGACATCCTGCGCGCCGTCAACCCGGCCAAAGTCGGTGATGACTTTGCCGTCGCCGTCAAACGTGTTGTCGGGTGAGCCGTCGGTGTTGTAGCGCGCGACCGCGAAGTTGTCGTCGTCCACCAAAGAAGTGGCTAGCTCTCCGACCACGACGATGCGCCCGTCCGCCTGGATGGCGACGGCGTTGGCCTGTTCAAAAGACTCGCCGAAGTCGGTGAAGACTTGCCCGTCCGTGTCGAAGGTGTTGTCGGGGCTGCCGTTCGAGTTGACGCGGGCGACGGCGAAAACGGAGTTGCCGTTGCCGACCACGACGATGCGCCCGTCGGCCTGCACGGCCGCGCCGTGAGCCTCTTCGGCGGTGGTGTCCGCGATGTCTATCGTGGCTCTGCCGTCCGAGTCGAAACTCGCATCGAGCGAGCCGTCGGGGTTGTAGCGCGCGAGGGCGAAGACGGCATTAAAGGTCGTGTTGTCGCGGCGCGTGCCCGCCGCGACGAGCTTGCCGTCGGGTTGGAGCAAGAGGTCTTGGGCGAACGCGCTCCCGCCCGGAAACGACGTGATGAGCAGCCCGTCGGTATCGAAAGAGGTGTCGAGCGAGCCGTTTGTGTTGTAGCGTGCGAGCGCGAAGCCGCTGGAGAAGGATTGAGTGGCATCGGTGGCCTCTCCGGCGAGGACGATCTTGCCGTCGGGCTGAATGACGAGCGCGGAGGCGAAGCCGCCCCGGTCGAGGGGGAAGTCCGTGTGGACGCGCCCGCCCGTGCCGAAAGTCACGTCGAGCGTGCCGTCCGTGTTGTAGCGCGTGAGGGCGAAGTCCGAGCCGGACGAACCGGCCACGACGACCTTGCCGTCCGCTTGCACGGCCATGTCCTCCGCGTTGTCGCGGCCGTTCGGGAACGGCGTGACGACCCTGCCGTCGGTGTCGAACGTCGGATCGAGGTCGCCCGGTGTGTTCTGTGCGGTGGCGACGAGGTTTCGCGTGACCGTCAGGGTCAACAGGAGCGCGGGCAGCGCGACGAGCGCGATTTTGATGAGCGCGCGGCGGAGCGCACGATTCTGCGCGGGCGTGTAGGATGGCAGGGCGAGACGTGTTCGGCGAAACGTGGCGGTGGGGGATGAGAATTTCATGTGAGTAACGCGCTCCGTTAAAAGGATGTGGACAGACAGCGTTTCCGGGCGACAAATGTTGCGAGGATGACCGCCGGGGGCGTGGCCTCGCGCCGGGCGGCCGAAAAGGTTTTTGGACTTCTACACCATTTACATGCGGATTCAAATAGGGAAAACGGACATGGGGCAAAAATTTTCTCTCCCGTCGCCCCTGAAATTTTCTCTCCCGGCGGGTTCGGGAGTAAAATCCGAGGCCGGAAAACGGAGGCAATTTTGGACACACCTTCGCCGCAGGATGTCACCCGCATCCTCAAAGATTGGAGCGACGGCGACAAGGACGCGCCGCTCAAACTGATGCCGCTCGTCTACGACGAACTGCGCCGCCTCGCCCGCGACTACCTGCGGCGCGAGCGTTCCGACCACACGCTGCAAGCCACCGCGCTCGTCCACGAGGCTTACGTGCGTATGGTCGGCGCGCAGAACATAGGCTGGCAGAGCCGCGCGCACTTTTACGGGGTGGCGGCGCGTTTGATGCGCGGCATCCTCGTGGATCACGCGCGCGCGCACACCGCGCTCAAGCGCGGCGGCGCGGCGCAGAACTTAACCCTGGACGAAGCGCGCATTCTGCCGCACGAGCGCGCCGCCGACCTCGTCGCGCTCGACGACGCTTTGAAACTGCTGGCTCAAACCTACCCGCGCAAAAGCGAGGTCGTGGAGTTGAAATTCTTCGGCGGCCTGGAGGCGAAAGAGATCGCGGAGGTGCTCGGCATCGTCGAAAAAACCGTCCTCCGCGATTGGAACTTCGCCAAGCTGTGGCTCTGCCGCGAACTGAGCAAGGAGCCGGCGGGTGCAGACTAAGCGGGCAGAGCAGGTGGCGGAACTCGTCGAGTCCGCGCTGGAGCGCGAGCCGTCCGAGTGGAGCGCGTTCCTCGCCGAGTCGTGCGGCGGCGATCACACGTTGCGCGCCGAGGTCGAATCGCTGCTGCGGCATCAGGAGCAGGCGCGCGACTTCATCGAATCGCCCGCCTTTCAGATGGCCGCCGAACTGTTCGACGAAGGCGACGGCGGCGAGTTGCAGGCGGGGCAGACGCTCGAGGGCTATGAAATCAAACGTCTGCTCGGCGAAGGCGGCATGGGCGAAGTTTACCTCGCGCGCGATGTGGAATTCGGCCGCGAGGTCGCCGTCAAGGTGGTGAAGCGCGGCCTCGGCACGGCGGACGTGCTGCGCCGCTTCCGCCACGAGGAGCAGATTCTCGCCGGCCTGAACCACCCGCACGTCGCCCGTCTCTACGGCGGCGGCAAGACGAAAGACGGGCTGCCCTACTTCGTCATGGAATACATCGAAGGGCAGGCGATCGATAAGTTCTGCGACGCGCGCCGACTCCCGAACGCCGCCCGCCTCCGACTCTTCCGCCAGGTCTGCGCCGCCGTCTCTTACGCGCATCAACATCTCGTCGTCCACCGCGATATCAAACCCTCGAACATCCTCGTCACGCCCGCGGGCGAACCGAAACTGCTCGACTTCGGCATCGCCAAACTGCTCGACCCCGCGCGCGCGCACGAAGCGGCCTCTCACACCGTCACGCTGCTCGGCGTGATGACGCCCGAATACGCCAGCCCCGAACAGGTGCGCGGCGAATCCGTCACCACCGCCAGCGACATCTATAGTCTCGGCGTGCTGCTCTACGAACTCCTCACCGGCCAACGCCCCTATCATTTGCAGAGCCGCCGCCCCGAAGAGATCGCGCGCGTGATCTGCGAACAGCAACCGGAACGGCCGAGCAAGGCGATCTCGGATTTCGGAGCGCGCCGTGGGGAAGCGAAAACCGGCTCCGCCGATCCGCCTTCCGCCTTCCGCGATCCGAAATTGCTGCGCGGCGACCTCGACAACATCGTGCTGCTCGCGCTCAGGAAAGAACCGGCGCGCCGCTACGCCACGGTCGAACAGTTCTCCGAGGACATCCGCCGCTACCTGGAAGGTCTGCCGGTCAGCGCGCGCAAGGCCACCTTCGCCTATCGCGCCGCGAAGTTCGTCGGGCGTCATAAAGTGGGCGTGGCTTCGGCCTTGCTCGTCGTGCTGGCGACCATCGGCGGTCTCACCACGACCATCTGGCAGGCGCGCGTGGCGAGGAGCGAGCGGGCGCGCGCCGAGCGGCGTTTCAACGACGTGCGCAAACTGGCAAACTCGAATTTGTTCGAACTGCACGACGCCATCGCCAACCTGCCCGGCTCCACGCCCGCGCGCGAACTGCTGGTCAAAAGGGGGTTGGAATATCTGGACAGCCTGGCGCAGGAAGCGCAAGGCGATGCTGGGCTGCAACGCGAGTTGGTCGCGGCCTACCTCAAGGTCGGCAACGTGCAGGGCAACCCGAGCAACGCCAATCTCGGCGATACGCCGGGCGCGCTCGAAAGCTATCGCAAGGCGTTAACGATTGCCGCGCGCCTCACGGCGGCCGACCCGGCCGACGCTCAAGCGCGCCGTTTCGTCGGCGTCATCAGCGAGAAGATGAGCGACGCGCAGGCCGCGACGGGCGACGCCCTCGGCGCGGTCGAGAGCCAGCGCAGGTCGCTCTCGATCTTCAAGGCGATTGCGGACGCCGCGCCCGCGGATGCGGCGGCGCGACAGTCGCTCGCCATCAGCTACGTCAAACTCGGCGACGTGCTCGGCAACGCGAACTTCAACCACTCCGGCGACGCGGCCGGGGCGATGCAGAGTTATCGCGCCTCGGCCGAGATTCTGGAATCGCTCTACGCCGCCGACCCCGCCAACCCCAAAACGCGCCGCCTGCTCGGACTGATCTACGAGCGGCTCGGCACGATGCTCGAAGCGGCGGGTCAGGTGGACGAAGCGTTGGCGACCTACCGCAAGTCGAGCGCGATCCGCGAACCGCTCGCGGCCGACTTTCCCACCGACACCGATGCCGTGCGCGACGCGGCCATCGCGCACGAAAAGATCGGCGATGCGATGGCCGCCAAAGGCGAACTGCGGGAGGCTCTGGAGAGTCGCCGCAAGTCGCTCGACATCTTCAGGAGTTTGGTGGAGGCCGACCCGCAAAATGCACAGGCGCGGCTGTCTCTGGCGATCAGCCATCTTCACCTGGGAGAGGTGTTGGGGAACGCGGACGCTCCCAACCTGGGTCGCCCGGCAGAGGCTCTGAAGCATTACCGGCTCGCGCTGGACACGCTCAAGGCCGACGGCGATCCGGCCGCGTCCGCAAACGTGAAGACGCGCGAAACTCTCGAACTGATCCGGCGGCGGATGGATGCCCTCCAAACGCCCGCCCGCCAGTAGCTCACGCGCCCGCCCCTGGTTCACGCGCGCGCTCAGGCCGTCGCTCACGCGCGCTCCGGTTCGGACAGCCGCGCGGTCTCCCGCGATAATCGCCGCGCGGCAAGCGGCGCGGGCGGCCGTCCTCGAAATCGCGGGGCGGCAAAAGTGATTGACTAACCGTGCGCGGCGCGCTTATATTGCGCTTGTTCACTAACCCGGAACTTGAACGCGCCTCCCGTCCCAACCTGTAGAGAACATGCTGAGCCTGATACTTCTCCAAGCGGCGAACGCGGCCACGGATGCGACCACAGCGGCGACTGCGAACGCGCCCGCCACGGCGCAAATGGGCAGCCCCGTCACGGCCTACTGGCCGGTGATGATCTTCTTCGCCTTCGCCGTCGTCTTCCCGGTGCTGCCCATCGTCCTCGGCCGGCTGATTCGCCCGAGCATCTGGCAAAAAGACAAGATGCGCCCCTACGAATGCGGCATCGACCCGACGACCGAGGCGCACGACCGCTTCACCGTGCGTTACTACATCGTGGCGATGCTCTTTCTCGTCTTCGACGTGGAGACGATCTTCCTGCTGCCGTGGGCGGTCATCTTCATGGGCGACGATTTCTCCTTCACCAAGTTCGCCCTCGTCGAGATGCTCGTCTTCATCGGCATCCTCGTCCTCGGCTACTACTACGCCTGGCGCAAAGGCGCGCTGGAATGGGCGTGAGAACAGTGACAAGTGACAGGTAACAGGTGACAAGTTAAAACCGAAATCTTGTCTTCAACTTGTCACCTGTCACCTGTCACTTGTCACTTAAAATTATGGCTGAGCATCCCGAAGGAATCGTACTGACGACCGTGGACGCGATCTTCAACGCGCTGCGGCGAAACGTGGCCGCGCCGGTGATGAACATCGCGCCGGTGAAGCATACGGTGAACTGGGCGCGCAAGTCCGCGCTGTGGCCGATGACCTTTGGCCTCGCCTGTTGCGCCATCGAGATGATGGCGACGGGCGCGGGGCGTTTCGACATAGACCGTTTCGGCGCGGGCGTCTTCCGTCCCTCGCCCCGGCAGAGCGACCTGATCATCGTCGCGGGCACGGTGACGCTGAAGATGGGGCCGGTCGTGCGCCGCGTCTACGATCAGATGCCGGAGCCGAAGTGGGTCATCGCGATGGGCGCGTGCGCTTCGACGGGCGGGCCGTTCGATTCCTACTCGACGATGCAGGGCGTGGATCGCACCATCCCCGTTGACGTGTATATCCCCGGCTGCCCCCCGCGCCCCGAAGCACTCCTCTACGGCCTCATGCGCCTGCAAGACATCATCATGAAAGAAACTCCCTCCGCCTACATCTTCGAGTCAGACGGCACGGTTCATCGCCAACGCCAACTCGAAGGCGACCTCGAAAGCGAACACGCGCCCTCGCTCGAAGAACCGGAACCCGCCGAAGGCGTGAGCGTCTAAACGAGCGACGCAAGAGTACAGACGAGCGAGGCCGCAACTGACTGGCAGTTGCGGCCACGCTCGTCTGTGTCTTGCGTCTTAAATTTTTACGGTTGCCCGAAGCGCAGGCGATACTCGACGGAGTTCATGAAACCTTTGACCATCGTGCGATAGTCGCCGGGGTGCTCGTCGAGATAGGTGAGCCACTTGTCGTAGTCGGGGTCGGGGTCGCGGCGCAGGTAGCCGAAATACTGCATCGCCACGAACGCGCGGTTGAACTCGGCGGCGGCCACCTCGTCCGATTCGACGATGGCGCGCAACACCTGCGCCCGCGTGCGCGTCTGGTTGTTGAGACTGTTGATGAGACCGGAGCGCGTGATCGTCACCGTCGCCGTCGCGCCGCCCCCGTTGGCCGGGACGAGCGTGGTGATGTGCGCGAGACCGTAGCGATCCATGAGCGTGTTCACGAAGTCGGCGTTGGTCTTCGCGTCGTAAAGATTCCTGAACTCCTGCCGCGCGATCCACGCCTCGGCGAAGGCGTCGCGCTTGGCGAACACTTCGGCCGAGGTTGCGCCGGAGACGCTCTGCATGTCTGGGATGATCTCGTCGTAGCGCGGGATGCGGCCGAAGGAGAGCTTGTAGAAAAGATAGACGAAGTAGCCTTTGAGCCGGAACTCCGTCGAGAGAAAGAAACTGGACGAGACGGTGGCGCGATCACAGACGGAGTTGTCGTTGACGTTCGAGCACCGTTCGAGCACGCCGAGCCACGCCTGAAAGCCGGCCGATTCCGGCTCGCGCGAGAGGAAATCGAGATACTGCTGGCGCACGAAGACGCGCGAGTCGTCGATCGGGTTGGGTTGGCCGGGCGCGTCGTTGTCGGTGATATGCACCGTGGTCGCCCCGCCCGGCTGCGCGCTCAGGGTTGAGCCGACGGGGTTGAAGAGTTCGAGGGCGAAAGTCTCAGGGTTCTCGACGTGTGCATCGTTGATGAGCGAGAGGGTCAGGGTTTTCTCCGTCTCGCCCGCGGCGAAGTAGAGCGTGTCCACGGCGGTGGCATAGTCGCAGCGCGCGTAGGCCGTGCTGCCGGCAACGTCGCAGCGGACGGCGGCCTGATCGTCCACGGTGCGGTAGCTGACGATCCCGCCGCTGGTGAGCGCGCCCGTGCCGCCGCGCGTGACGGTGAGAGTGGCCGTGAGCGAGCCTTCGTTGAAGGCGTAGGTCGGCGCGCCGAAAGAGAAAGTGGAGCCGAGAGAGAAGGGGACGGCGGTGAAATTCGTGTCCGGCTTGTCGCCCGCCACTACACTGGTCGAGACGTAGCTCAAGTTGGAGGGATTGAACATGTAGCCGTCCTTCGCCGGCGAGAGGGTGATGCGCGTGTCGGCCACGTAGAAGTGTTGATAGGTTCCGTCGGCTTTGGTCAACGTCGAGCGCGAGCCGTTGCGTGCGGTGATGAGAATAATGTGGACGCCGGGAACGCCGTTGCCCGCGCCGTCCGTGACGCGCCCGGTGATGCTGAAGACGGGGACGGGCGTGGGAGGGTTGGGAGTCGGCGTGGTGGTCGGCGTCGGCGTGGGCGTCGCGTTGGTCGAGATCGTGCCCCAGTCCGGTTCGCGCTCCTCGAAGCCGAGGCTGTTGGTGACGCGCGTCGGGAAAGCGCCGTCGGCGTCCATGAAGTAAATCTCGCTGTTGCTGTTCTGGAAGGCATCGCGGTAGGTGGCGAAGGCGATGCGCGTGCCGTCGGGCGACCAACTGGGGTCGAAGTCGAAGGACGGGTGGTTGGTGATATTGGTCTGCCCCGCGCCGTCGGCGTTCATCGTGTAGATGTCGCTGTTTTGCACGCCGGTCTGAGCGTCGATGTCGCGGCGCGTGAAGGCGAGCCGGTCGCCGAGCGGCGACCAGGAGGGACTGATGTCCGGGACTTGGTTGTTGGTCAGGCGCGAGACGTTCGAGCCGTCCGGGTTCATCGTGTAAATCTCGAAGGCGCGCGCGGTGTCGCCGGTGGCGTTAGAGGCATCGCGTTGCGAACAAAAAGCGATCTTCGATCCGTCGGGCGACCACGCGGGATCGAAATCGGCGGCCGTCGAATTGGCCGTCAGGTTGACGGGGTTCGAGCCGTCGGCGTTCATCACCCAGATGTCGCTGCTCGCGCCGCGCGTGCCGCCGAATGCGATCTTCGAGCCGTCGGGCGACCACGTTACGCCGGAACTGCTGTTCGTGCCGGTGGGCGCGCTCCCCGCGTTCGTCAGTCGCACGACGTTCGAGCCGTCGGAGTTGGCGACGAAAATGTCCGCGTTCTGACCGGGGGAGACGTTGCGGCTGAAAGCGATCTTCGAGGCATCCGGCGACCATGCGGGGGCGCGCACCTCCGTGTCCGGGTCAACCAGTTTCGTCTGCCCCGTGCCGTCCGGGTTGGCGGCGTAGAGGTCTTGATAGACGTAGGCGATTTTGCCGTTCGGCCTGACGGCCGATGCGCTCGCGGCATTGCCCGCCGCCGCGCGGCGCACGGTGAAGGCGGGCAGCAGCACCGCGCAGGCGCAAAGGGCGACCACAAAGAAAGGCAGACGTTTGGCGAGCAGATGATGACGGGACATAGTTTAATTCTCTAAGAGCAACTTTGAGCGTTTGGGAATTGAGTGTTCGGATGTACGGACATGCGCGCCACTTCGGCGGCTGAAGGGTTCTTGCTGACGCGCATCATAGCACGCCCTGACGCTGACATTCACGGGACGGGACACCTGATCCCGGTGCGACGACTACGCGGCTGATTGCCGGACGCTAGCTCTCGACTTCATGCAGGCTCGACAGGTGGCGCGTGTCGTTGATGGCATTGATGCGGACAAAGCCGTCCGCGCGGAGTTGGATGCGTGCGATGCCGCAATTGGCTGTTCCGAGCCAGACGGGGCGAAGCGTCGGGGCGTCGAGCGCGCCCATCAGGTGCAGCGCGAGGATGCAGATCGTGCCGGTGTGCGAAAAGACGGCGATGACGCCGCCGCGATGGTCGGCGACGGCGCGGTCGAGGCGGCGCGCGGCGCGGTCGAGCAGTTGGCGATAGCTTTCGCCGCCGCTGAGGGTGTGTTCAAAGTCACGGCGCAGCAACGCGGCATACTCGTCGGGAAACTGTTGCGCCGCCTCCTCGAACGTCAAACCTTCCATGTGGCCGACGCTGCGTTCGCGAAAAGCATCGGTCTCGGTCACCTCCAGATTGAGGGCGCGTGCGAGCGGCGCGGCGGTCTCCACGGCGCGCCGCAAATCGCTCGAATAGATCGCCGTGATGGCTTCGCGGCCGAGCGCACGCGCCGTCGCCTCCGCTTCCTTGCGCCCGAGCGCGGAGAGCGGCGTCGCCGTGTGTCCCCCGAAGCGACGCCCGGCGTTGCCCTCGGATTGCCCGTGGCGGATGAGCAGGATTCGCGTGCTTTCCATGATTCGTGAATCGCGCAAAAGCCGTGAAGCGTGAAGCGTGAATAGAAGGAAACAGTTCTGATCTATTCACGCTTCACGCTTTACGGCTTGATAGCTTCTAGGCGGCGACCGACTCGGCTCTCAATTTCTCGGCCTGAAAGTGTGCGACGAGGGCGTTGATGATCTCGTCGAGTTGACCTTCCATGACGAGGTGGAGTTGATGGATGGTGAGGCCGATGCGGTGATCGGAGACGCGGTTCTCTTTGAAGTTGTAGGTGCGAATCTTTTCGGAGCGGTCGCCGGAGCCGACCTGCGAGCGGCGTTCGCTGGCGAGCAGTTCGTGTTGCTTCAGTTCCTCCTGCTCTTGCAGGCGCGCGCGCAGCACCCGCATCGCCTTCTCGCGGTTCTTGATCTGCGACTTCTCGTCCTGCATGGAGACGACGGTGTTCGTCGGCAAGTGCGTGATGCGCACGGCCGAGTAGGTCGTGTTGACGCTTTGCCCGCCCGGCCCAGATGAACAGAAGGTGTCGATGCGTAAATCCTTCGCGTCGATCTTCACGTCAACCTCTTCGGCCTCGGGCAGCACGGCGACCGTGATGGCGGAGGTGTGGATGCGCCCGCTCGTCTCCGTCTGCGGCACGCGCTGGACGCGATGCACGCCCGATTCGTGCTTCAACTTGGAATAGACCTTGTCGCCCTCGATCAGCGCGGTGGCTTCCTTGTAGCCGCCGATGCCGGACTCCGAGGTGCCCAGAATTTCCATGCGCCAGCCCTGACGCTCGGCGTAGCGGCCGTACATGCGCAACATCTCGGCGGCAAAGAGCGACGCCTCATCGCCGCCCGTGCCCGCGCGAATTTCGAGAATGACGTTCTTCTCGTCGTTCGGGTCGGTCGGCAGGAGCAGCAGGCGCAGGTCTTCCTCGCATCGCTCCAACTGTTGTTGCAGCGTCTCCACTTCGACGCGGGCGAGTTCGCGCATCTCCTCGTCGTCGGCGTTCATGTCAAACATCTCACGCGCGCCCGCGAGTTCTTCTTTGAGCGTCTTCCATTCGCGATAACGCTTGACCATGTCGCCGAGGCTGCGATGCTGCTTGGCGGCTTTCCCGTAGGCCGCCTGATCCGCCACCAGTTCCGGCGAGTAAAGTTCTTCGGATAACGCTTCGTAGCGCGCTTCGATCTGTTCGAGTTTCTCTAACATAAAATAGCTCTCAGCTTTTAGCCGTCGGCCGTCGGCCGTCGGCTCGTGGTTTCGATCACGACTTTCTCAAATAACCAACAGTTCAACTTCCGCCGACGCAAAAGCCGACGGCCAACTGGCGACGGCTCTTAAGAGAGCGGCGTCATGGTCGCTTCCTGCGGGCGGGGTTCGAGTTTGAGCGATTCCTTGAGCGCGTAGAGGGCGACTTCGAGTTGACGGTCGTCCGGCTCTTTCGTCGTGATGTTTTGCAGCCAGAGGCCGGGCAGCGTCATCAACTTGAACACGAGGCTCCCTTCGCGCCTGGCCGAGAGCCGGATGATCTCATAGGAGAGACCGGCGACGAGCGGCATCAGCGCGATGCGCGTGAGCAGGTTCAAACTGAGCGAGTCGAACTTGACGACGGAGAACAGCACGATGGAGACGACCATCACGACCATCAGAAAACTCGTCCCGCAGCGCGGGTGCTGGCGCGGCTGCGTGCGCGCGTGCTCGACCGTCAGCGGCAAGCCCGCCTCCCAGGTGAAGACCGTCTTGTGCTCCGCGCCGTGATACTCGAAGACGCGGCGAATATCCTTCAACAGCGAGAAGGTGAAGATCATGATCAGGAAGAACGTCATGCGCAGCACGCCGTCCACTAGATTGAACGCCACCGATGGCCGCACCGGATGAAGGTAGCCGCGCACGCCGCCCCACGCGCGTTCGTACCATGCCCGGTCGTTTGAGGCCGCTTGAGTCGTCGTCGCCGCGTTGCCGTCCGCGGAGTTGGCGACCGCCTGAGTTTGCGTCGCCGCGTCCGCGCCGAGGGGCACGGTCGCCCAACCGGCGCCGATGAACAGCGCGTTCGTCAGGACGAGCGGCGCGACGATAAAGAGCATCACGTTGAAGAACAGCGCGAAGATGATCGAGCCGACGACGGAGGCGTTCGCGCCGCGCTTCATCTCGTCCTCCGCGCGTCGCTCGGTGGGGACGGGGAAGAGTCCGGGCACGCCGCCCGTGATGCCCGCGAAATCGCCTTCGCCCTCGACGACCGCCGGAGTCAGCGCCACCGCCACCTGTTTCTCCTCCGCGTCCGCGAAGGCTTCGCTCGCCGAATAGTTGAGAGCCTTGATGCCGAGCGCCATCGATTGCACGAGCACGGCCGCGCCGCGCAAGACGGGCAGACGCAAGGCGCGATGCTTGTCGCTCCACTTCGGCAAGGCCGCGCCCGTAAACACGATCTCGCCGTCGGCGCGCCTGACGGCGACGGCGTAGGCGTTCGGCGTTCGCATCATCACGCCCTCGACGACCGCCTGGCCGCCGACGATCAAATCTTTTTCGTTTGCGCTCACGTCTGTTTCGCTCTCCGGGGTTTTTTGAGCAGGAGGTTGATACGACAACGCCGACGCGTCAGGTTCGGAGGTCGCTCAAGGCATCGGATTGGCAGATGCGCGGGCACGACCGCCGCGCTTGAGAGCGTCGGCGTCAGGTTCAGAATCGCTAGGACTGGCCGGGAATGATGTGCTTCATCGACGGTATGGTGCCGCCCGCGAATGGAAGCGCGCGGGCGGCCTGCCGCATATGTGGGTTACTGGCCGCTCGCGGCCGTCTCGGTCTTTTTGCCGTAGCGTTTGTTGAAGCGATCGACGCGTCCGGCGGTATCCACGAGTTTCTGTTTGCCTGTGAAGAACGGGTGACAGGCGGAGCAGATTTCGACGTGCAGGTCGTCCTTGCGGGTCGAGCGCGTGGTGAAATTCTCGCCGCAGGCGCAGGCGACTTTGATTTCGTTGTATTTGGGATGAATTCCGTCTTTCATGTTTTCCTTCCTCGCGACAGGCGGAAATTTGGGTCGCCTGTCAATCCGACATGATACGTTTTCGAGATTCTTATCGTCAAGTTAGATGGGGATTTATGGCGCGCGGTGGCCTCGCGCTGCCGCGCCGACAAGTTTATTGACAATGCCTTAAAGCGCGTGTTAATAATCCTTCTCGTCACCGCCTTTTTTGCTTCTTTGTCAGAAGATACAAGTCGAAAGTTTGGGGCAGCAATTTCAGACGACGCGCGACCCCTGCGCGTTCAGGCTGCCGGAGTCTAACCTCTTGAACCGATGAACGACGAACCTGACAAAATTTCATCCCCCGACTCTGCCCACAACGCGACGGAACAGCCAGCCGCGCCCCGCGCCGACGACATCGCGCCCAGTCCCGATCAAGAAATCTCAAACGCCGGTGTGTTGCCCGCGCCGTCGCATGCCGACGCGCCGCCCTCGCCCGAAAGTCAGGCGGCACCGCAGGCGAAAGCCCCTTCGGGTCAGTCGCGCGACACGTTGATGGGAGCGACGGGAGCATCGTCCACGGAGGCGGAAACGCCCGCCGCCGCCGCCGCGAGCGCGCCCCCGTCCGATGAAACGCCCGAACAAAAACGGGCGCGCATCATAGCCGAGGCCAAAGCGAAGGCCGCCGCGAAGATGGCCGCCGCGAAAGGCGAGGCTAAAGTCGAAGCGAAAGTCGGCGGTGAGACGACGGGCGCACCGGCTACGTCGTCGCCGCCAACCACGCCCGCCACCTCCGATGAAGAAAAGGCCGCACGCGTCGCGGCGGCGCGCGCCAAGGCCGCTGCTTTCAAAGGCGGGGCAGGCGCGACCGGGGCGACCGCAACGCCGCCCGCGCCACCCGCGCCGGATGCATCTGCCGGTGCGCCGAAGGCTCCCGTCAAGAAGAAGGAAGAAGGGGCGAAGCCGATTGATGCGTCGGGTCACCCGCTCGTCGAACGGCTGCGCGAAAATGTGGACGGCGCGATTCTGGAGGCGTCGGAGTTTCTCGGCCAGTTGTCGGTGCGCGTCGCGCCCGCGCGCGTCGTCGCGGTCTGCGAGTTTCTGAAGCGCGATGCGGAGTCGCCGTTCGATTATCTCTCCGACCTCACCTGCGTCCACTTTCCCGAAAACGCCGACGCGCCTTTCGAAGTCGTCTATAACCTCTATTCGATCAGCGCGAACGCGCGCGTGCGTCTGAAAGCGCGGACGACGGATGCGGCGGGCATCGAGAGCGTGACGGGCGTGTGGCCGGCGGCGAACTGGATGGAGCGAGAGGTCTACGACCTGTTCGGCGTGCGGTTTCTCAATCACCCGGACTTGCGCCGCATACTTCTGCCGCCCGATTGGGAAGGCCACCCGCTGCGCAAAGATTATCCGCTCGAACCCGTCGAGAACAACTGGACGACCAAGCACTTGCCGGAGTTCACGGACGTGCAGCGCGAGCAACTCGAACAACGCCGCGCCTACGGCCTCGAAGCCCTCTCCACGCCGAACGAACGGCGCGTCCGCGACATCTTCCGCGCGGGCAAAGAAGTGATGCCGCTCGATAGGAAATGAAAGTTGTCAGTTGTCCGTCGTCAGTTGTCCGTGGTTTTTGGCCGGGCAACTTGCGCGCTGAAAGTGGAAAACTTCAAGCCGGGTGACGCGAAAACAACTGACTACTGACAACTGACCACGGACAACTGACCGTTTATGCACCAAGTAGAAGTCGCAACCACTAGAGAGACCCTGCTGGACAGCCCCGAGATGGTGCTGAACATGGGGCCGCAGCATCCTTCGACGCACGGCGTGTTGCGCGTCGTGCTGAAACTCGACGGCGAGACGGTCATCGATCTCGATTGCGACATCGGCTACCTCCATCGCGGCATGGAGAAGATCGTCGAGAATCGTCTCTACCCGATGATCGCGCCCTACTGGGACAGGCTCGACTACATCGCCGCCGTCTCGAACGGCTTGCTCTGGGTGGAGACGGTCGAACAGATGTTGGGACTCGAAGTGCCGCCGCGCGCCCATTACATCCGCACCGTCCTGACGGAACTCAACCGCATCGCTTCGCACCTGCTCTGGCTCGCCACGCACGGCCTCGATATCGGCTCGTTCACCGTCCTCCTGTGGGCTTTGCGCGAGCGCGAGGAGATTCTGAAAATTTTCGAGCGCCAGTTCGGCGCGCGCCTCACCTGCCACGCGTGGCGCATCGGCGGGATGCCGAACGACACCTACGACGGCTTCACGGAAGACGTGACGCAGTTCGTCGATAACTTCCCGCACCGGCTGGCCGAGTATGAGACGCTTCTTTCGGAGAATCGCATCTGGCTCGGCCGCACCGTCGGCATCGGCGTCATCTCGGCGGAAGAGGCCATCGCCATCGGCCTCTCCGGCCCCGCGCTGCGCGGTTCGGGCGTCGCGTGGGACATCCGCAAGTCGCGGCCTTACGCCGCCTACGCCGACATGGAATTCGAGGTGCCCGTCGGCGAGAACGGCGACACGTATGATCGTTACCTCGTGCGGCTCGAAGAGATGCGACAATCGCGTCTCATCGTGCAGCAGGCTCTCAAGAAGATGCCGGACGGCCCCGTCAACGCGAAAGTGCCGAAGATCATCAAGCCGCCCGCAGGCGACTACTATCATTCGATCGAAGGGCCGAAGGGCGAGATCGGTTGCTACCTCGTCTCCGACGGGTCGAACCGCCCGGCGCGCGTGCGCGTCCGCCCGCCCTCTTTGATCAACTTGCAGGCGTTGCGCCAGATGTGCCTCGGCCACCTCGTCGCCGATGTCGTCGCCATCATCGGCACGCTCGACATCGTGCTCGGCGAAATTGATCGTTGAAGAGGTCAGAGGCTAGAGGTCAGAGATCAGTTAAAACAAAAACTGTCTTCAACTAACCTCTGACCTCTAACCTCTAACCTCTGCCTTATGAGAGTTGTTCGCCTCCCGGTGCAGGAGATGACCCGCGAGCGGTTCGCGCCGTATGGGATTTTGCTCGATAGTCGCGGGTCGGTGGAGATCGATCTGGGGACGGGCGCGCCGAGCTTGACGGGTGCGACGAGCGAGCGGCGCGCGTTCGAGTTCCAATTTATGGCGCGGCACCGGCGCACGATGCAGGTCTTTTCGCCGCTCGCCTCTTCACGGTCGATCATCTGCGTCGCGCCGCCGACGGACGCAGACGCGCCGGCGGTCGAAGCGGTCGTCGCATTTCTCGTCAGCGGGCATCTGCCCTATGCGTATCACAAGGGCACTTGGCACACGCCGCCCTTCGCCGTCGCCGAGTGGTCTTCTTACCTCGTTATCGACCGCGCCGGAACGCTCGACAGCGATTACGAGTTGGTTGACATGAAGGCCGTCCACGACTGCACTTTCGAGATCGAAGTTTAGAATGATCTCCTCAAGCCAGGGACAAACGGAAGAGAGGCGGTGTAAATGAGCGCTGACCGCACAACCGAAATACTTAATTACCTGAGCGCGATTAGTCGTGAGGTCGGGGAAATTCGCGCGGACATGAACAGTCTCCGTGCAGACATGAACGCTCGCCTTGATCGGCTTGAAGCCGAGGTGACTCGCATCGGGCGCGAGCAGCGTTCACAGGGGCAAAGGCTCGACCGCATTGAAGGGATGTTGTTGATCATGCGCGGCGACGTTGGTGAATTACAAGATCGCGTCGATACGCTCGAAGGTAAACAAGCCTAGTTAAAGAATCTTGCTATGGACATGCTCGCATTATTCGCGCCGCCGGAGTTAATCAACGGGCTGCTGCTACGGCTTCGGCTGGGGCAGGAGACGATCAATTACGTCGTGTGGCCGTTTATTCAGGTGGGCGCGGTCATCACCGGCATCGCCATCTGGGCGGCCTATGCGACGTATCTCGAACGCAAGATTTCCGCCTTCATGCAGGCGCGACTGGGGCCGATGCGCGTCGGGCCGTGGGGACTGTTGCAGCCCATCGCCGACGCCATCAAACTCCTGACCAAAGAAGACCTCAAGCCCGACCGCGCCGACACTTACATCTTCTTCTTCGCGCCGTTCATCTCGGTGGTGGCGGCCTTCGTCGTCTTCGTCGTGATCCCGTTCGCGCCGGATTGGGGCGTCATCACGGACATCAACATCGGCCTCCTGTTCGTGCTCTCGGTCTCGTCGGTGGGCGTGCTCGCCCTGATACTGGCGGGCTGGGCTTCCAACTCGAAGTACGCGCTCCTGGGCGGGTTGCGCTCGTCGGCGCAGATGGTGTCATACGAGGTGGCGATGGGCATGGCGCTCATCGGCGCGCTGATGTTCGCGCGCACGCTCTCTCTCTCAGGCATCGTCTCGGCGCAGGGGTTGGATTCCATCTGGTACATCTTCTACCAGCCGCTCGGCTTCATCATCTTTTTGATCAGCGGCATCGCGGAGAACAATCGCGCGCCGTTCGACCTGCCGGAAGCGGAGTCGGAACTCGTCGCCGGTTTCCACACGGAATATTCCGGGATGCGTTGGTCGCTTTTCTTCATGGCGGAGTACGCGGCGATGATCGTCGTCTCGGCCATCGCCACCTCGGTGTTCCTCGGCGGGTGGTACTTTCCGGGCATCTGGCGGCTCGGCATCAATTACCCGCACCTGTTCGTCGCCTTAAGCCTCGTCGTCTTCCTGGTGAAGATGGGCGTGCTGCTCTACGTCTATTTCTGGCTGCGCTGGACGTTCCCGCGCTACCGCTACGATCAATTGATGGACTTGGGCTGGAAGTGGATGATCCCGGCCGCCCTGCTCAACATCACGCTCACGGCCATCGCGGTCTTCACCGTACAGGCGCTCGACGGCTGGCGCGGCCTGAACACGGTCGAATCAATCGCGCGCGGCGTGAATTTAACCGCGACGGGCAAACTGATCATGATCGCGTTCGGCGCGCTCGGCGTGTTCCTCGCCGCCGGGATGCTCTCATACATCAACCACGGGGCGCGCGACTTCAACTTGAAGAAGCAGCGCGTCGGCATCCGACTCGTCAGCCCGCCCCAAGGTCAGACGGCGGTGGCGAGCGCGGCATCGGCGGCGGAATAGAAGTTTCAAGTTGCAGGTTTCAAGTTCAAGACGAAGAACGAAGAACCTCAGTCCTGAAACTTGAAACCTGAAACTTGAAACTTGAGGGGTGTTTATGCCGGAAGTTTATGTTCCAGAGGCGACGTGGAAAGAGAAGTTGAAGCGTTTCTTCCTGCTCGACCTGATTTCGGGTTTGAAGCTGACGCTCAAGTTCAACCTCGGCGCGTTGACGGATAAGGATTCGGTGGCGGGCAAGGGGATTTACACGGAGCAGTATCCGAAGGTGCGCGCCGAAGTCGCGCCGCGCTTCCACGGCGCGCCGCGCCTCAACATGGATCCCGAAACCTACGAGACGCTGTGCATCGCCTGCAACCTCTGCGCGCTGGCCTGCCCCGAAGATTGCATCGACGTGATCGCGATGGACATCGAGATCGTCACGGCGGGCAAGGCGCGCAAGAAGAAGGTGCTCGACGAGTTTATCTTCGACACCTCGCGCTGCATGTTCTGCGCTCTCTGTCAGGAGGCCTGCCCCACCGCTTGCCTCGAACTGACGCAGGAATTCGAACTCGCCACCTACTCGCGCGCCGGGTTCGTCTGGAATCGCGAGATGCTCGAACAGGGGCGCGAGACGGTGAAGTACGAATCGTAAAGAGTTTCGAGTTTCAGGTTTCAGGTTTCAAGTTAAAGAACCTGAAAACCTCAGTCCTGAAACTTGACGCCTGAAACCTGAAACTTATGACTCTCTCCGGTTGGGAAGCGGCCTTCTTCTGGGTCTTCGCGATAGCAGCGCTCGTGGCGGCGTTATTAACTATCCTCGCGCATAACGCCGTCCACTCCGCCCTGTTCCTCATCTCGACGCTCGTCTCGGTGGCCGCGCTCTTTGTGCTGCTCGGCGCGGAGTTCATCGCGGGCGTGCAGATTCTCGTCTACGTCGGCGGCGTGATGGTGCTCTTTTTGTTCGTCATCATGCTGGTCAACGTCGGCGCGGAGGAGCGCGGCGGCGAGACGCTCTTTAACCGCCCCGCGCAGGTGGCGACGAGCGCGGTCTTCCTCGTGCTGCTCTCGCTCGGCTTCATCTACGCCATCCGGCAGGGCTACGAGGGCTTGCTCATCCGCGACAATCTGATCACGCCGGAGCAGCGCGCGGAGGTGGCGAACCGGCGGCGCGCGCAGCAACAGAATTTGCGCCCGGCCGCCACCGGCACCTCGCGCCTCTCGGAAGATACGCAACTCGTCGGCGCCAGCCTCTACCGTTTCGCCGCGCTGCCGTTTGAAATTGCGAGCGTGCTGCTCTTAGTCGCCATCATCGGCTCGGTAATGCTCGCCCGCACCGCCAGGCAGGAAGCGGCCACCGGCGACCTTGAATTAAAGGATGAGGGATAAGGGATGAGGGATGAATCGAGAGAAGCGCCCAAGCGAGTTGATGCTTCCACTTCATCCCTCATCCTTCATCCCTCATCCCTCATCTTATTATGAACAATCTCATCGCAAACACGTTCGCGCTCGTGTGGCAGGAAGCCGCGGTCGGCCGTTGGCAGACGATCAAACAGGGCGTGGTGGAGCCTGACCTGTCGAAGTTTTTGGTGATCGCCGCGCTCCTCTTCATCATCGGCGTGGCGGGCGTGCTGACGCGCCGCAACATCATCGTGATCTTCATGTCCATCGAGTTGATCCTGAACGCGGCCAATCTCAACTTCATCGCCTTCACGCGCTACCTGCAGGACACGGGCAACCTGAACGCCGTCGCGGGTCAGGTCTTCACGGTCTTCATCATCGTCGTCGCCGCCGCCGAAGCCGCCATCGGCCTCGGCCTCGTCATCGCGCTCTACCGCAACAAAGAGACCATCTTTGTTGACAAGATTGATCTATTGAAATGGTGACAGGTGACAAGTGACAGGTGACAAGTTAAAACAAAAACTTGCCTTTCCAACTTGTCACCTGTCACTTGTCACCTGTCACTCTTGAGTATATGCACAGACTCATCTGGCTCATTCCGCTTTTGCCGCTCGCCGGGGCAGCCGTGAACGGGTTGCTCGGCCGCCGGCTGCGCTTCTCGGAAACCGTGGTCGGCGCGATTGCGGTCTCGTCGGTCGCGCTGGCGTTTCTGTTGGGCGTGGCGGCCGTCTATTCGTATGGCTTCGGCAGCCACGCCCAATGGCCTGCGGCTTACGTGACGAGTCAGGACGGCGCGTTCGGCTACCAGTGGATTCCCGGCGGCGCGACCGAACTGACGCAGGGCAGGCGCGAGGGCGCATACCACATCACTCCGGCCGCGCGTGCGGAGGCTGAAGAACGTGCGCGCGAAATCGCGACGGAAACCGGCACGCCGCCCGGCGCGGTTCTCACGGGCGCCCAGCCGGAGCCGAGGGTCTTGGGCGCGCTGCTCGACGTGGAGTGGAGTTATCAACTCGACCCGCTCTCTTCGATCTTCATTCTCGTCATCACGGGCGTCGGCCTCTGCATCTTCGTCTTCGCCACCGGCTACATGCACGGCGACGCGGGCTTCTATCGCTTCTTCGCCTATCTCGGCCTCTTCATGTTCATGATGCTCATCCTCGTGATGGGGTCGAACTTCATGATGATGTTCGTCGGGTGGGAGGGCGTCGGTCTCTGTTCCTACCTGCTCATCGGCTACTACTTCGACCGCAAGGAGGCGGGCGACGCCTCGCGCAAGGCGTTCATCACGAATCGCGTCGGCGACTTCGGCTTCGCCCTCGCCGTCTTCGGCATCATCGCCACCTTCGGTTCGACGCAGTACACGACTGTCATGGCGGCGGCTTCCGGTTACCCGGTTGAACCGCTCGGCCAGTTCGGCTTGATGTCGTGGCTCGCGCTCGGCCTCTTCGTGGGTGCGTGCGGCAAGTCGGCGCAGATACCTTTGTACGTCTGGTTGCCGGACGCGATGGCGGGGCCGACGCCCGTCTCCGCTCTGATCCATGCGGCGACGATGGTCACGGCCGGGTTGTACATGCTGACCCGCACGAACGTCATCTTCCAACACTCGCAGACGATGATGCTCGTCGTGGCCGTCGTCGGCGCGCTGACCGCGCTCTTTGCCGCCACCATCGGCATCACGCAAAACGACATCAAGAAAGTTCTCGCCTATTCCACCGTCTCCCAACTCGGTTTCATGTTCCTCGCGTGCGGCACGGGAGCATTCGTCATCGGCATCTTCCACGTGATGACGCACGCCTTCTTCAAAGCCCTGATGTTTCTCGGCGCGGGTTCGGTCATCCACGGCATGCACCACGAACAGGACATGCGGCGCATGGGCGGCCTCAAGCGTTACATGCCGAAGACCTACTGGACTTTTCTCGCGGGCTGGCTCGCCATCTGCGGCATCATCCCGTTTTCGGGCTTCTGGTCGAAGGACGAAATTTTGTGGAACGCGGCCTCGACCACGCTCATCCCCTACGGCTGGCTGCTCTGGGCGGTCGGCACGTTTACCGCCGCCCTGACCGCTTTCTACATGACGCGCCTCGTCGCCATGACCTTCTGGGGCAAGGAGCGTTTCCTCGAAGTCCACGCGGGCGGCCAGGCCGATGAAGCGCACGCACACGCTTACGACGAAGATGTCAAACAGCACCACGCCCGCACCGAGTCGGCCGGCGACCGGCCACACCACGCGCCGGACGAGCGGGTCGGGATAGCGCATATCGAGGAGACGGGCGGAGGCTCTCACGTGGATGCGAGAGGGCGCGACCTGCACGACCTGCACGACCCCCACGACAAACTCGCGCACGCGCACGGCGGACACGGGCACGGCTCCGTCGTCCCGCACGAGTCGCCGCCGTCGATGTGGATTCCGCTCGCCGTGCTGGCCGTGCTCGCCGTCGTCGGCGGGTTCGTCGGCATCAGCCCCGCGTTCACGGGCGGCGCACACGTCGGCGGGCGCATGAACATCGTCAACTGGCTGGAGCCGGTCGTCTGGAATCCTTCGACCAAACAGTTCAACGCCCCGCACGGCGCGGGGGGCGGGGAACACGCCGCGAACGCCGGAGACCCGCACGCCGAGCCGAACGCCATCGCGCAGAATCACGGCGCACCGGCGGCCTCGACGCAAGCCACGCCCGCCGCGCACTCCGATGCCGCGCCCGCGACGCACGCCGCCACCGGGGCGGACGCGGGCGGCCACTCGTCGCCCTACGGCAACGACACCGGCTTCAATCTCGCGCACGCGGCCGAAAGCTCGCTCGGCGGGCACACGGCGGCGGAGTGGCTGTTCATCATCATCTCGCTCCTTGCCGCCGGAATCGGCATGCTGCTCGGCTGGCTGTTCTACGTGAAGCGGCCGCACCTGCCCGACCTCTGGGCGGCGCGTCTCGGCGCGCTCTATCGCGCGAGCTACAACAAATACTGGGTGGACGAACTCTACGGCCTCCTCTTCACGCGCCGCACGATGGACGCGGCGCGCGGCATCTACGCCGTTGACTCGAAGGGCATCGACGGCGCGGTCAACGGCTCGGCCGCCCTGACGCGGCGCATCAGCCGCTACACCGGCAACTTCGACCGTCGCATCGTTGACGGCGCGGTCAACGGCATCGCCGGATTCATCGGGCGACTCGTGTCGCCGCTCCTGCGCGCGGCGCAAACCGGCCTGACGGCCAACTACGCGCTCGTCATGGTGCTCGGCCTCGTCGTCGCCGTCGTCTTCTTTTTCAGCGGCGACATCCTCGGGTTGGTGCGCGGAAGATAAAGCGTTGTCCGTGGTCAGTGGCCGGTCGTCCGTTGTTCGTGCCGGACGACCGAACTCGCTGAAGACGCGGCGCTCAAGCCCGGCCGAGACGAAAACAACTGACGACTGACCACTGACGACTGACTAACCATGAAAATCCCTTACCTGCTCTCCATCATCACGTGGCTGCCGCTCGTCGGCGCGCTCATCATCCTGTTCGGGTTCAAGCGAGACAACGCGCGGGCGATCAAGCGATTCGCCACCGCGTGGTTCGGGTTGGTCTTCTTGGTCTCGCTCGCGCTCATCGGTTACGACCGCGCGGCGGGCGGGATGCAGTTCATCGAAGACTGCCAGTGGATTCCGATCATCGGGGCGCGCTACCAGATGGGCGTCGATGGCGTGGCCGTCCTGCTCATCGTGCTGACGACGCTCCTGGGCATCATCGCCGCGCTCTCATCCTGGGAATACATCGGGAAGCGCGAGCAGGAATACTACGTGTTGCTGCTGCTGTTGCAGGCGGCCGTGGTCGGCGTCTTCGCCTCGATGGACTTGTTTTTGTTCTACCTCTTCTTCGAGGTCTCGCTCGTGCCGATGTATTTCCTGATCGGCATCTGGGGCGGCGAGCGCAGGCTCTACGCGGCGATCAAGTTCTTCCTCTACACGCTCGTCGGCTCGGTGATCATGCTGCTCGGCGTTTTGAAAATCTACTTCCTGACGCAGGACGCATCGCTGACGGGCGCGATCACGCCGGCCGTCATGGACAACCTCGCCGCCTCCGGCACCCAGGCGCGCGCCGTGCTCGACAACGCGCGCGCGGCGGCCTCGGCGGGCGGCACGTTCAACATCATGTTCCTGCAAGCGATGGGGTCGGTGTTGCCCATGGGCACGATGCAGGTGTTGCTGTTCTTCGCGTTCGCCATCGGGTTCGCGATCAAAGTGCCGATGTGGCCGTTTCACACCTGGCTGCCGGACGCGCACGTCGAAGCCCCCACGGCCGGTTCGGTCATTCTCGCCGGGATACTTTTGAAACTCGGCACTTACGGTTTCTTCCGTTTCAACCTGCCCATGTTTCCCGAAGCCGCGAAGGATTTGAGCTACTTCAACCTCTTCGGCGCGACGTTCGGCGTGCGCCACATCATGGTCACGCTCGCCATCATCGGCATCATCTACGGCGCGCTCGCCGCGATGTATTTCGTCGTCGTGCGCGACGGCGACGTGAAGAAACTCGTCGCCTATTCGTCCGTCTCCTCGATGGGCATCGTCATGCTCGGACTGTTCGCCCTGAACCCGAACGGCCTGAACGGCGCGGTGCTCCACATGATCAACCACGGCATCTATTCCGCCGCCTTGTTCCTGCTCGTCGGCATCATTTACGAACGGCGGCACACGCGCAAAGTCTCCGAGTTCGGCGGCTTGTCGCACGTCATGCCGGGCTACGCCACCGTCTTTCTCGCCATGACGATGACGGCCATCGGGCTGCCGCTTTTGTGCGTCTTCATCTCGGAATTCCTGGCGATGCGCGGCGCGTTCGAGGTGCAGCCGTGGTGGGCGGCCTGGGCTGCGCTCGGCATCATCCTGAACGCGGGCTACATGCTCTGGCTCTACCAGCGCATGTTCTTCGGCAACATCGACAACCCGAAGAACGAGAACCTGCCCGACATGAACGGCCGCGAGTGGGCTTACATGCTCCCGCTCGTCGCGCTCTCGCTCTGGATCGGCATCTACCCGAAGCCGTTCATCGAGTATATCCAGCGACCCGTCAACGCCGTCGTCCGGCAGGTGCGCCCCGATTACCCGTTCCGGCCTGCCGCGCCCCAGACACCGACGACGGCGCGCGCCGAACCCAAATGATGAATGATGAGCATGGCATGAACAATAAGATACTCGTCTTAACTCGTCGCCCGTCGCCCGTCAGCCGTCACTCGTAATTATGCTGCTTCAAGCCAACACCACCGCCCTGTTCAACCTGCGCGACTTGCAGTTGATCGTGCCGGAATTGATCCTGACTCTAAGCGCGTGCGTCGTGCTCGTGCTGGAAGTTATCCTCCCGCGCCGCGAGCGGAAGTGGACGGCCTATTTCGCCCTCTGCGGCGTGGCCTTCGCCGCCGTCTCGCTCTTTCTGCTCTGGCAGACCAACCGCGACGCCCTGCCGCTCGACGCCTTCTACGGCATGATCCGCATCGACGGCTTCGCGCTCGTCTTCAAACTCATCTTCCTGCTCGCGGCCGCGCTCACCATCGCCATCTCGATGCGCTATCTGGAGATGGAGGGCGAGCAGCACGGCGAGTATTACGCGCTTATTTTGTTCGCCACCGTCGGCATGATGTTTCTCGCCTGCGGGTATGATCTGATCTCGCTCTACATCAGTCTGGAGTTGATGGCGTTGACGTTCTACGTGCTCGTCGGGTTCACGAAGCGCGAACGGCGTTCCAACGAGGCGGGCATGAAGTATTTCCTGCTCGGCGCGTTCTCCTCCGGCGTGCTGCTCTACGGCATGTCGATCCTGTTCGGCGTCGCCGGTTCGACCAACCTCGGCGACATTTCGCGGAGCGTCACGACGATCCTCGGCGGCGCGCCCCTCGAAGGCGCGCTCAACGCGGGCTTGCCGCTCCGACCGCTGCTGCTGCTCGCCATGATCGCGCTCGCCGCCGGTCTGTTCTTCAAGATCGCCGCCGTGCCGTTCCACATGTGGGCGCCCGACGCTTACGAGGGCGCGCCCACCTCCGTCACGGCCTTCCTTTCAACCGGGTCGAAAGCCGCGAGCTTCGCACTCTTCGCGCGCATCTTTCTCGAAGCTCTCGGCGGGATGCGCGCCGACTGGGCGCCGCTCGTCGGCCTCGTCGCCGCCATCACGATCATGGTCGGCAACTGGGCGGCCGTCACGCAGGCGAATGCGAAGCGGCTGCTCGCCTATTCGTCGATCTCGAACGCGGGCTACCTGTTGCTCGGCGTCGTCGCCGCGAACCAGTACGGCTACGTCGGCCTCGTCGTGTATCTGTTCGTCTACACTTTGATGAACATCGGCGCATTCGGCGTCATCATCAGTTTGCGCCGCCGCGGCCTCGTCGGCGACAACGTTGACGACTTCACCGGGTTGGGGCAAAAAGCTCCGGGCATGGCGTTGATGATGACCATCTTCATGCTCTCGCTCGGCGGCCTGCCGCTGACGGGCGGCTTCATCGGCAAGTGGTTTCTCTTCGGCGGCCTGCTGCAACGCGCCGCCGCCGACGGCAAAGACTGGTATGTCTGGCTGGCCGTCTGGGCGATCCTCAACACGGTCGTCTCCTTCTTCTACTACGTCCGCTTTATCCGCGTGATGTATCTCGGCGACGGCGTGGCCGATGCGCGCCCGCTCTCCCTGTCGCCCGCGCTGCGCACCGCGCTCGTCGTCGCCGTCGTCGGCGTCATCGTGATCGGCGTCTACCCGCAGCCCTTCATCAACCTCGCGCAGACGCTCGTCTCTTCCCTGACGGGCGCAACCTCCGGCGCATTCGCGTTGAAGTAAAACGGCCTCGCTTCGGCAACCGCCTCACTGTTAAGGAGAATTGCAGGATGAAACGCACCACCGTCGTCTTTAACCGGCTGATCATCGCGTTAGCCTTAGCCACTCAACTTTTCCTGCTCGCCCCGCCCGCGCAGGCCGCCCGAAACGCCGGCACCGCAACCCTGACGCAGGACAACGTGAACCACGCAGGCCACACTTCCATGCGCTCGTCGCGCCAAGATCGCCGCTGCCGCGAACGCTGCGCGCGGCAATACCGCCAATGCCGTCGCGGCATCGCCAACCCGAACCAAGCGCGCTGCCGCCAACGCTACAACCAGTGCCTCAGAAGATGCCGGCGATAGATGAGCCGTCGGATTTGCGGCAGGCGATGTTCTCATGAGAGCATCGCCTCCGTTTTTTATGGGCATCTTTTATCTCTTCGCCGCGCTGCTCATCCTGCAATCCTTCGTCTCGCTCCGCGGCGGCGCGCGCTACCTGCGCTACTTCCGCCGCCAACTCGCCGCGCCCACGCCCGACTTCACGCCCTACGTCACCGTCGTCGCCCCCTGTCGCGGCCTCGATCAAGGTCTTTACGAAAACCTCGACGCGCTCTGCGCCCAAAACTATCCGGCCTTCGAGATCATCTTCGTGATCGATAGCCCCGACGATCCTGCCCTGGACGTGATCGAGCGGGTGCGACGCGCCTGGGAGCAATCCGCGTCTCCGCAGACGCGCGTGCTCATGGCGGGCGGGGCGTCGGAGAGCGGCCAGAAAGTCCACAACCTCATCGCCGCCGTGGGTGCGGCCGACGCGCGCAGCGAAGCGTTCGTCTTCGTTGACTCGGACGCGCGCCCGCGCCGCGAGTGGTTGCGCTCTCTCGTCGCGCCGCTCGCGGATGAAACGATCGGCGCGGCGACCGGCTATCGCTGGTTCATCCCGTCGCGTAATCCGGCCACGCACCTGCGCGCCGTCTGGAACGCCTCCATCGCTTCCGCGCTCGGCGAAAACTCGCGCACGAATTTTTGCTGGGGCGGCTCGACCGCCATTCGCCGCGAAACTTTCACGCGGCTCCGCATCGCCCAACAGTGGCGCGGCACGCTCTCCGACGATTTCGCCCTCACCCGCGCGCTCCAACACGCGCAACTCCCGATTCATTTCGTCCCGCGCTGCCTGACCGCCTCTCACGATGTTTGCCGCGCGCGCTCTCTCCTTGAATTCACCACGCGCCAACTCAAGATCACGCGCGTCTACGCGCCGCGCCTGTGGCGCATCGTCCTCATTTCAAACTTCCTTTTCGTCGCGGTCTTCTACGGCGGCATCACGCTCACGCTCTCGCGCTTCGCGCGCGGCCTGCCCTCCGCGTTGCCGCTCGCCCTCGTGGCCTGTATCTTCGCGCTCGGCTCGGCGAAAGCCCTCTTGCGCCTGCGCGCCGTCGCGCTCGCGTTCGCGCCGGAGCAAAAAATCTGGCGTGCCGCAACACTCGCCGCGCACGTTCTGCTGTGGCCGCTCGCCTCCGCGCTCTTTCTCTACAACGCGCTCGTGGCGGGCGTCTCGCGTCGCATCCGTTGGCGCGGCATCACCTATGAATTGAAATCGCCGTCGGAAACTGTCATCATCGCCGCCGCCCGACCCGCGGGCGCAGAGACGGCGGGCGAGGCCGCGCGACGCGCTTAAGAATCATGTCCAACAAAGCAGTCAAACTTTTTCAGTTGCTCCGCTCGACCGAACGCGAGCGGCGTCTCGGCACGCTGATCCTGTTCGTCACCTCGCGCTGCAACGCCCGGTGCGCGACCTGCTTCTACTGGGATGAACTCAATCAACCGGGCGACATGACCTTCGCGCAGCTCGAACGAATTTCGCAGACGATGCCGCCCATCACAGACCTCTGGCTCTCCGGCGGCGAGCCGACGCTCCGGCGCGACTTGAACGACATCATCAATCTCTTCGTGCGCCACAACGGCGCGCGCCGCGTCATCATCCCGACGAACGCCATCATCAAAGCGCACGTGGTGGACGCGGTCGGGCGCGCGCTCGCCGACAACCCGAAGATTGACCTCTACCTCAACATCGCGCTCGACGGCTACGGCGCGACCCACGACCGCATTCGCGGCGTGCCCGGCAATTGGGAGAAGACGCTCGACTGTATTCGCGCCCTCTACCCGCTGAAAGAAAAGTACGGGGAGCGTTTCCGCCTCAACGTCAACACGGTCGTCTGCGCGGAAAACTACACCGAGATGGAGCATCTCTCCGCCTACCTCTGGGAGAATTTCCGGCTCGACGGCCACTACTTCAACCTCATCCGCGGCGAGACCAAAGCGGGCGCGACGATCAAGCAGGTGCCGCCCGAAGTCTTGCCGGAGATGTACACGCGCGTCTCGGCTTTGACGAAGCGTTACGGCGAGCGCATGTTCGCCGCGGACGAAGCGGCCACGCGCTTCGTCAAATCCGTCGCCTACGTCGGCGCGATCACGACGCACTACCGCACCCAACTCGCCAACTTCGACCGTCAGACCCCGTGGCCTTTCCCCTGCACGGCGGGCGAGACGACCGCCGTCATCGATTACAACGGCGACGTGCGCGCCTGCGAGTTGCGCGAAAAATTCGCCACGCTCGCCGATTACGATTACGACTTCGGCGCGCTCTGGAACGGCCAGCAGAGAGGGGCGGAACTCGCCGCCATCGACGGCGGAAAAGCCTGCTGGTGTACGCACGTCTGCTTCATCCACGACTCCATGCGCCATTCGCGCCGCGCCCTCCTCTACGAGTTGCCGAAAAACTATGCGACGCGGGGGAAGTGGTAGTTAGTTTCAAGTTTCAGGTTGCAGGTTTCAAGTTAAAGACGAAGAACGAAGAACCTCAGTTCTGAAACCTGAAACTTGAAACCTGAAACTTGAAACTATGCCGAAGCGAGACGACGAGAACGTCAACAGCAAGAGCAGCGTGGTTTACGGGGCGGTGTTGTCGCTGGCCTTGTCCATCGTGTCGTGCCTGCTGGTCGGGTGGGCTTTGGATCGTTGGCTGGGGACGAGTCCGTGGCTCATCGTGGCGGGCATCGTGCTCGGCTCGGTGGCCGGTTTTATGCAGTTCATCCGCTTGATGTCCCGGATTTCGTGAAGGGGAGGTCAATGGTATGATTTGCTTAATAATATTAGTAGAAATTTCGTGTGAAAGGATTCTCTCCTATGGGTTTATTTGATGATATTCTCAAAGGTTTACCTGCAAATGCTGTACTTCGAGAGAAGATAGAAGAAGCTAGAGCTAAGCAATCAGCAATCGAAACGGAGATTGCCATTCTTAAAGATGACAAACGCCAACTCGAAGTAGAAAACCAAAAACTGAAAGATGAGATAGCAAGTCTCACGCATAAGCCAAACATCCATGAAGCAGAATTAAAAATACTTACATTAATCGCTCAAGACAATGATTATGGGGTGGCTGAGGTGCTAGTTGAACCCCTAAAATTGCCTCAGCAACGGGTCGAATATCACTTACAAGAACTGGTATCAATGGGCTATCTCAACCGCCATTTCGACCTTTATGGTAGGAACAGTTATAGTCTGAAGCAAGAGGGTCGAAAATACCTTATAGACATGAATTTACTCTGATCTTTGTTCTTCTCGGAAGATTGCTTATAGCAAGAAATTTTGCAACTCGACAGCCCGCCGCCCGAGCATGTAGAATCTAGCGTTCTACGATGAATGAAATTGCAGACAGCGGCGCGCCCGGCGTTGAAATGCCGGGTGAAGTGGTAAGCACGGATGCGTCCGCGATGGCGGAGCGGCTGTTCCGTGTGATGACGTGGACGGTAGCGGCGGCCGTCCTCCTGAGCGCGGTGTGGCTGCCGTGGCGCGTGACGACGGGGCTGTTCATCGGCGGCGCGCTCTCGCTGCTGAATCATCATTGGATGCGGACGGCCATCATGGCGGCCTTCGCGCTCTCGGCGGATACGGGCGCACGGCCGAAACTGAAAATCGCGCGCTTCATCACGCGCTATCTTATCGTCGCCGTCGCGCTCGGCATCGCCTCTTGGCTCGACCTCGCATCTTTGACGGCGATGCTCGTCGGCCTCTGCTCGTTCGCCGTCGCCGCGCTCGCGGAAGGTTTCATGCAGGCTTATTTCGTGATCATACATCGAGAGGAAACTAAATAATGTTCTGGTTGCAGCAAGGGCATGGAGAGGAAGGAGCGGCGCACGCCGCATCGGGCGGACACGCCGAGGCTGCGACGACGGCGGCCGCTTCCCACGGGGGAGGCGAGGCCGCCGCGCACCACACGCCGCCGCTCGTCGAAGCGGTCAATCACTTCATCGGCGAGCCGATTCACCATTTCCAGATGGCCTACACGAAGCCCGCCTGGGACAAACTTTTTCACAAGTTCGGCACGGACGCCGAGACGGTCTTCGGCGCGTACACGGTTGACAACGCCGTGCCGTGGTACACGGTGATGTTCATCGTCGCGTGTCTCATCACTCTCGCCATCATCTGGATTCTGAAGGGGCGGTATCTCTCGGAAGACGAGCCGAGCGGCGGGCAGCAGACGCTCGAAGTAACCGTGCTCGCCGTGCGCGACATGGTGGAGAACATCATCGGGCCGCACGGGTTGAAATACTTTCCCGTCGTCGGAACCTTCGCCCTGCTCATCCTCGTCTCGAATTTGATGGGACTGTTCCCGATGTTCATGCCGCCGACGGCGCACACGTCCGTCACCTTCGCGCTCGGCATCACGTCATTCGTCTACTACAACTACATCGGCGTCAAAGAGAACGGGTTGATGGGACACCTCGGCCATTTCGCCGGCGTGCATTATTTCAGCGGCGCGATCCTCTTTATCATGGGGCCGGCGATGTTCGTCATCGAGTTGATCAGTAACGCCGTGCGCCCGCTCTCGCTCGGCTTGCGTCTCTTCGGCAACATCTTCGGCGACGAACAGGTGGCCGTCAACATCGCGGGCGTCGGAGCGCCCTACACTTACTGGGTGCTGCCCGCCATCCTGATGATCTTGAGCGTCTTCGCCTCCGTCATGCAGGCGTTCATCTTCACGCTGCTCTCGATGATCTACATCGGCGAAGTTTCCCACGCGCCGCACGAAGACCACGACGACGCGCACGGCAATCAACTTCAGCCGATTGAAGGCGACGAACTGATCGCCCCGGCATTGTAAAAGCAGAGGTCGGAGGTCAGAGGTTAGAGGTTAGTGAAAGACCACAGACTTTCTCTGTTTTAACTGACCTCTGACCTCTAACCTCCGATCTCTATGGTTTAAGGCGTCCTGAGCGGTGCGGGGAAACGCGCTCGCACGCGTTAGGGTGTTGCGGATGGGGAACACCGAGGGGAAGAAAATCGTTAAGGCTTATGAGAAGCGAAACCAAGTGCGCGGAGAATAATTACTTTCGCTGTTTGAAAGTGGGCGGATGTCGGCATCGCTGGAGCGCCGTTGTAAGAGGGGCGGCGGATACCGGGTGCGGGCGAAATCATAAGTAGCGCGTGCGACGCTTCGACAGGCGGACGGGGTTTCACACTTCCTCTCTTTTAACTTTCGACTCTGACAGAAGGAGAGATGAAAATGAATAAACTCAGAATGGCATTCTTCGCCGTGGTCGGCGTGCTGATGGCCGCCATGCCCGCGCTGGCGCAGGCCGGACAGGTGGCCGCCGATAACGAATCGAGCGTCGCCAAGTATGCGAAACTGGCCGCCGGGTTCGGCTTCGCCATCGCGGCGGGCTTGGGCGCAATCGGCCAGTCGCGCGTGGCGGCGGCGGCGGCGGAAGGCACGGCGCGCAATCCGGGCGCGGGCGGCCGCATCCAGATTCTGATGATCATCGGTTTGGCGTTTATCGAGACGCTGGTCATCTTCACGCTGGTCATCGTCTTCGCGGCGGTTCGCTAAACGCGGAGACCATCGTTACCCGACAACGCTCGCGGGCGCGCTCTTGATGAAGGAGCGCGCCCGCGAGTTTTTTTTAGCCGTCCCTTCGCCGGACGCGTGGCTCGATGCGCGCCGGGTCGGCGCGGCGGGCGCGCCGCAGCATACTTGCCCGCCTCCACGCTTCATTGTAAGCTCTCATCATCAACCCCCCTTCTAAAGCTATCTTGATTGGAGCCGTCTTTCCCCGCGTTGAGATTCTTTCCCGTGAATGTATCGCGGCCTGTGATGCGGCGCGCCCACGTGTTGACGGCCGCGTTTGAGTTTAATTTCAAGAGACCGGAGTGCGCTCGTCGAACTACGAATTTGAGAAGGAAACAAATATGAAGAAGATAATTCTTGCTTTACTGTGCGTCATCGCGTGTGCGCCGCTCGCGCTGGCCGACACCATCTACCTGCGCGATGGGCGCACCGTGCGCGGAACCGTGCTCGGCTTCATCGGCGGACGCTTCGCCGTGCGCGTCGCAACGGCGGGCGGCACCGCGACGACCACTACGGGCGCGGCCGCCGAACAGGGCGAGGTGCAGTTTTTCCGCCCGAACCAGATCGAGCGCGTCGAGATCGAAGGCCGCTCGCTCGACGAGGCGCGCTTCTCGTCGCGCACGGTTGAAGTCGGACTCGCGTCCAACTGGATCGACAGCGGCGTGGATTTGCGTCGCGGCGAGCGCGTGTCCGTGAAGGCGACCGGCACCATCGTCGCCGGTCGTTCGCGCATCACGCCCGGCGGCTTGCGCTCGACCGACCCGACCGCGCCTCTCCCGCGCGCCGCCGAGGGCGTGCTCATCGGCGCCATCGGCAATGAACCCGATTCGCCGATCATCGAGATCGGCATCGGGCGCGACTTCGTGGCCGACCGCGACGGCCGCCTCTACCTCACCGCCAATCGCGGCACCTACTCCGATGCGCGCGGCGCATACGCCGTGCAGGTGCGCACCGAACGCGACCTCACGCCGCGCCGACGCGACAACGCGGCCGCGCGCAACAACAACAACAATAACGACGATGTCGAAAACGACGACGACCTGTTCGGCACGCGTCAAACGTCGCCCGCCCCGGTGCGCTCGCGCCTGCCGGGCGGCGACAACCGCGACACGGGCGATGCGGGTCGCGTCGGTGCGCCGCGCGAGGTGAGCGTCAACGTGCCGGGCACGTCGCGCGACACGGATTCGGGCGTCGAAGTGCGAAGCGGCGAGCAAGTGACCATCTCGGCGAGCGGGACGATCATCGCCGGTCGGCGCATTGGCGAGGTGGGGCCGCAGGGCGGTCGCGCCACCGGCTTCGGCTCGATCATCGGGACGCGTCCCGTGCCCACGGCAGGGCCGGGCGCGCTCATCGGATACATTCGCGCGTCGAACGGCCAACTCACGCAGCCCTTCCTGATCGGCAATCAACTGACCTTCAACGTGCAGGCGGACGGTCGCCTCATCCTCGCCGTCAACGACGACGACTACAGCGACAACGGCGGCAACTTCGCCGTCCGCATCAGGGTCAACTAAAGCGAGGGATGAGGGCGGAGGGATGAGGGATGAAAGAAAGCATTCAAGCAAGTGAGCGCTTCTCTTAATTCATCCCTCATCCCTCCGCCCTCATCCCTTTAATCTTGTCATCCCTCATCCCTTTAGTCTTGTCGCGCGGAGGATCGGGTCGATGGTCGGGGCGAAGGGCGGAGCGTAGGCGAGGTCGAACTGGTTGAGTTCTTCGAGCTTGAGGTTGGCGTGCAGCGCGGCGGCATACACGTCGATGCGATGGGCGACGCCTTCGCGCCCGACCATTTGCGCGCCGAGCAGCCGGCCGCTTTTGTCCTGGACGATGCGCGTCAGGATTTTCGCGCCGCCGGGATAGTAACCGGCGCGCGTCGAAGATTCATCTTCGATCACTGAGGCGTCGAAGCCTGCCGTTTGCGCTTCTTCCAGCGACAAGCCCGTGCGCGCGACTTCCAGGTCAAAAACTTTAACCGCGTTCGTGCCGACGACGCCCGCGTAACGCGCTTCGGGCGTCGCTCCCGCCGCGTTCGCCCCAGCCACCCAACCCTGCCGCACGGCCGGTTGCGCCAGCGGCATCCAGACGCGCCGCCCCGACACGCGATGCAGCGTCTCCGCGCAATCACCAGCGGCGAAAACGTTGGCCGCGCTCGTGCGCTGGTTCGCGTCGGCGGCGATCGCGCCGCTCTCGCCGATCTCAAGCCCCGCTTCCTTCGCGACCCGGACGGCGGGCTGGACGCCGACGCCGATCAACACCAACTGCGCCTCGAACGCGCGCCCGCTTTCACAGACCACGCGCGCGATTTGTCCGCCATGCCCCTCGAAGGCTGACACGCGCTCGCCCATCACGACCTCGACCCCGTGCCCGCGCAGTTCGTCAACCACACGATCACGCAAGGCTCCGCCGAGCGTGCTCATCACCTTGACGGACGCTTCGACGAGCGTCGTCTCCAGGCCGCGTGCGCGCAGGGCTTCGGCCATCTCAAGGCCGATGTAGCCCGCGCCGACGATGACGGCCGCGCGCGGGCGCGCCTGTTCGATGAACTGTAAGAGTCGTCTCCCGTCGTGCAGTTGGCGCAGGACGAAGACGCCCGCGAGATCGTGTCCCGCGAGCGGCGGGCAGACGGCGGCCGCGCCCGTCGCCAGCACGAGACTGTCAAACCCCATTTCGCGCCGCTCGCCATTCGCGCTCACGCGCACGAGGGAGCGCGCGGGGAGAATCTCCAACGCTTCGGTGTTGAGTTGAACGTCGATGTCGTGTCGCTCGCGGAAATATGCGGGCGGGTGGAGGACGAGGCGTTCGAGCGTCGGGATGAGACCGGAGACGACGTAGGGGAGGCCGCACGCGCCGTAGGAGATGTCCGCGGTCTTTTCCAGCACGGTGACTCGCAGCGAGGGCGCGGTGCGGCGCGCCTGCATGGCCGCCGCGAGTCCGGCCGCGACGCCGCCGATGATGAGTAGCTGTTCTTTACCCAAACGTTTAGCCGCCTTCAAACGTATATTGAATTACGCGCGTGGGCAAGATTACTTAAGATCAACGAAAAGTTAAAAGAAAAACGGGAGCGCCGGATCATAACGCGCGTGGCTCCAGGTTTGCGTGGTATAGTTTTACCTTGGGGCGTTTGTAGCGGTATGATACGCTTCATCCCTGAACTCCTTCAGAATCGTTCGTGCGAGGCGAAAGCGTTTGATGAAAAAATGTCCGAAATGCGGGAAGACTTATGAGAACGCGCCCACTTTGTGTCCGGCTGACGGCGCGGTGCTAGTCAAGACCGGAGACGCTTTGGTCGGGCAGACGTTGGCCGGGAAGTACCGCATCGAGGAACGCATCAGCGAAGGCGGCATGGGCACGGTTTATCGTGCGACGCACGTGTTGATGGAGAAGGCCGTCGCCATCAAGGTGCTGCATCCCTCGCTCGCCGCCGATGATAAGATCGTCGCGCGCTTCACGCGCGAAGCCAAAGCCGCCTCCCGCATCTCGAACCCGCACGCGTTGAACGTCACGGATTTCGGCGAATCGGAGAATGGGATCGTCTTCCTCGTGATGGAGTACCTGCGCGGGAAGACGCTCAAGGAAGTGGTGCGCGGCGAAAGTCCTCTGCCGCTGGCGCGCGTGGTCGAAGTGACGAGGCAAATCTGCGGCGCGCTCGACGCCGCGCACGCCGAGGGCGTCGTCCACCGCGATCTCAAGAGCGACAACATCATGCTCGAAGAGGTGGCGGGCGGGAACGATTGGGCGAAGGTGCTCGACTTCGGCATCGCCAAAATTCTCGAAACCGACGGGCACGACCCGGAGCTGACCGCGCCCAATTTGATCATCGGCACGCCGCAATACATGTCGCCCGAACAGTGTTCGCAGGCCAGCGACATCGACGCGCGCTCCGACATCTACAGTTTAGGGATCATCCTCTACGAGATGTTCGTCGGCCACGTGCCGTTCACCGGCGAATCGGCGACGGCGATCATGTTGAAGCACCTGCAAGAGGTTCCGCCTTCGGTGCTCGACGAGCGAAAAGATTTGCCGCCCGCCGTTGGCGAAGTGATCGCGCGGGCCTTGTCGAAACTGCCCGACGAGCGGCAACAGAGCGCGGGCGAACTGGCCGAAGCCCTCGCCTCGGCCGCGCTCGACGAATCGGACGTGATCGCCTCCGGCGCGGCGACGAGCGAAAACGCGCTGCCCGGCGTGGGCGAAACGAATCGCATCATCGTGCCCACCGCACCGCTGGACTCGCGCCTGACGACCAGCACCGAAGCCGACGAGGCGACCGTCGTGCATGCGCGCGAGCAGTTGTACGTCGCCGATGAGCCTGAGCTTTTTGAAACGCCGCCGCCCGCCGCGAGTTTTAATCCGTGGCGCATCATGATCCCGGCGGCCGTCTTGTTGGTCGCGCTGCTCGGCGTCTTCTTCGCCTACCAGCGCAATTCCGGTTCGACTCCCGCGAACGATAACACTCAACCGCTCACCGCCGACCCCAACGCGTCGCCCGTGCAACCGGGCGCATCGCCGACGGGCGCGGGAGAAAGCAACATCACGCCCGTGACCGGCACGCCGACGCCTGCCACCTCTTCCGGGCAAACCTCGACGGGCGGAACGAGCGCGACGACTCCCAACCCGAACCCGACCACACAGGCGACGCCCGCCGGGGCGACGCCCACGCCGGACGCCGACGCCGAGAACAGCAACACCCCGGCAGACGACGAAGAGACCGACCCGACGCCCACGCCGACGCCGCGCCGCAACCCGACGCCGCCACCGGCCAGAACGACCCCGACGCCGGATGATCCGCCGCCGCCATCTCCGCGAGCGACGCCCCCCGATTCATCCGCCCCGGCCTCAGACCCGCCGCCCGGCGACAACTCCTCAGAGCCGGGCACGGCCTGAAAGACAGTCCTTCAAGATGGCGCGCATACTCCGTTCGTCGTCAAACTCTAACGCCACTTCCAACACGTAACAGGGCAGCGCGAAGTCGAGCGCGCGCAGTTTAACCGCGTCCTTCGCGGTCGTCAGCAACGCACGCGCGCCGTGCCGCACGGCTTCGCGTAAACATTCGTCGATGTCGCGCTGCGTGTAAGCGTGATGGTCGGGGAAGGCGCGCGTGTAGTTGAGCGTGAGACCTTCCCGGCGAGCGTGCGCGAAGAACGCCCGCGGGTTTCCGATGGCGCAGAAGGCGGCGAGCGGTTGCGGGAGATCGCTCGCCGCCTCCCGCGCTTCGCCCGTCGTCGCCTCCCGCGCCTCGCCCGCCGTCGCCTCGACTGACGAGTTGACGAGCGGCGTCATGCGAAGCGTGGCGGTGCGCGCCACGAGCACGGGGCGACCGTTGCTCAAACTCCCCGCGCGCGCGCAGAGGGCTTCCACATCCCCGGCCGTTTCGGCGCGCGTGATGACGATCAAATCCGCACGCTTCATCTGGTCGAGCGGTTCGCGCAGACGCCCGCGCGGAAGCAATTGGCCGCCGCCCCACGGATCGGTCGCATCGAGCGTCAGGATGTTCAGGTCGCGCGCGATGCGCAGGTGTTGGAACCCGTCGTCGAGGATGAACACCTCGCTGCGCAAGTTCTCCAAAGCCCACCGGGCGGCCGCGACCCTGTTCGCATCGCTGACGACGGCGACGCGCAAGCCCCGCAAACTCTCCGCCAACAGGCGCGGCTCGTCGCCTCCATCGCGCGCCGCCGCCAGCACCCGTTCGCCATCCGAAACGACGACGCGACGACGCGCATCGGCGCGACCATAGCCGCGCGTGAGGATGCAGACGCGCCGCCCCTCACGCGCCGCCGCCCGCGCCAGCCATTCGACGAGCGGCGTCTTGCCCGTGCCGCCCGCCGTGATGTTGCCGACGCTGACGACCGGCGCGCCCACGCGTTCGACCGCCAACACGCCCGCGCGATAAAGCGCGCGGCGCGCGCCGCCGGCCGCGCCGTAAGCGATGCCGAGCGGTGCGAGCACGAAGTCAGGTAACTGAAGCATAAAAACAGAGGTTAGAGGTCAGAGGTCAGAGGTTAGAGGTTAGAGATGAGTTGAAGATTGTCGAAGTCCGGTTGACAGTAGTTAAGAGCCAAGAGCAAGGATTTAACTCGCGTCTAACCTCTGACCTCTGACCTCTGACCTCTAACCTCTAACCTCTGACCTCCGACCTTTGTTCCAACAGCGGGGCGAGAAGTTTGAGCGTCGCATCCGTCGCGCCGCGACTCTCGACGAGCGCGGCGCGGGCGCGCTCGCCGATGCGGCGGCGTCGTTCGTCCGTATTTAACAACTCGCGGAAAATTTGCGCCAGTGCGTCGGGCGCGTCCTCGTCGGCGAGCGCGGGCAACTGTATGAGCGCGTCGCGTTCGAGAAAGTCGCGCATGATGGAGGAGAAATTGAAGGTGTGTGCGCCGGTGATGATGCAGCGGGCGGCGGCGGCCGGTTCGAGCACGTTATGACCGCCCGTCGGCGCGATGCTGCCGCCGACGAAGACGAGCGCGGCGAGCGGGTAGACCCCGCGCAGTTCGCCGATGCTGTCGAGCAGGACGACATCGCAGGCGCGGTCGTCTCCCTCCTGCGGCGGCCTCGAACGCCGCGCCCACGAAAGGCCGCTCGCGTCGAGCAGGGCGGCCACTTCGTTGAAGCGTTCGGGATGGCGCGGCGCGATGAGCAGTCGCGGGCTGCGGTCGCCGCCGAGCGCGGCGCGCGTTTTCCGAAACGCGTCGAGCATGAAGGCTTCTTCGGGCGCGTGCGTGCTGGCGGCGACGATGAGCGGCCGCGCCTCGTCGAACGCGAAACGCTCGCGCAGTTCGTCGGTGACGGCCTGTTCGCACGCCTCCGTGTCGGCGTCGAATTTGATGTTGCCGGAGACGCGCGTTCGCTCGGGCGGGAGTCCGAGGGCGCGGATTCTTGCGGCGTCGGCCTCCGTCTGCATCACGGCGAGCGAGAGCGCGCCGACCACGCTCCGGATAAAACTTCCGAGTCGGCGGTAGCCCTTAAAAGACTTTTCGGAGATGCGCCCGTTGACGAGCGCGACGGGCACGTCGCGCCTTCGGCACTCGCGCAAAAAACGCGGCCACAGTTCCGTCTCCATGACGAGCACGAGCGAGGGCTTGAGCTTGCGCAGGGAACGCCGCACGCTCCATGCCCAGTCGAAAGGGAAGTAAAAAACTGCGGCCGCCTCGCCGCGAAAAACTTCGCGCGCCAGGGTTTGCCCGGTGAGCGTGGTGGTGGAGACGACGAGCGCATGGGAAGGGTAGCGTTCGAGCAGGGCGCGCGCTAACGGCCGCGCCGCTTGCGTCTCGCCCACCGAGACGCAGTGCAGCCACACTACCGCGCGCCCGTCGCGCTCAATCTCCGGCGCATCGCCCAGACGCTCGCGCAACCCGGCCACGTATTTCCCATGACGCAGCGCGTCGAGCAGAAACAAGGGCAACAGCGCGAAGATGCCGAGGGTGAGTAGGAGGCTGTAGAGAAGATACACGGGTTTCGAGTTTCAGGTTTCGAGTTTCAGGTTAGAAGACGTAAAACGTTTGCCGAACTTGAAACCTGAAACCTGAAACTCGAAACCGGGGCGTTACTTGGCGCGCTCGATGTAGCGGCCTTCCGTCGGGTCGACGCGGATGCGGTCGCCTTCGTTGACGAAGGGCGGGACGGTGACGGTCACGCCGTTTTCGAGCAGCGCGGGTTTGTTGACGTTGGAGACGGTCGCGCCTTTGAGCGTCGGGTCGGTGCGCGTGACGGTGAGTTCCATCGAGGGCGGGAGGGTGATGCCGATGGGCTGGCCTTCGTAAAACTCCGCCTGGATACGCATGCCGGGCATGAGCCACTGAGCCATGTCCGCGAGGTCTTCTTCGGACAAGGCGGTCTGCTCGTAGTTCTCCGTGTTCATAAAATGGTGCTGCGAGCCGTCCGAATACATGTACTCCATCTCGTGCTGTTCGAGCGCGGCCTTGTCCACCGTGTCGGAGGAGCGGAAGCGGTGCTCGAAGGACGCGCCCGTGCGCAGGTTGCGCATTTTCGTCTGCACCATCGCGCGCAGGTTGCCGGGCGTGTGGTGACGAAAGTCAATTATCTTGCACAGGTTGCCCTCGAAGAGAATTACCATCCCGCGCCGGATTTGGGTTGCTGGAATCGCCATGAAGTTTTCTCGCTCCGTATCGAAAAGAATTGCCCGCTCGAACGGCGCACGGCCTTCGGTCAGGGATCAGGCCGTGTCGCAAACTGCGTAGTCTAGCGAGCGTCCGCACGCTTTGTCCAGCCGCGAACCGCGCTCCACAGGCCGAACGATGCCCTTAGTCGTCCGCCCTGTCGCCGCCTTCTTCGGCCTCCAATTTGAAATAAACTTCCAGCGTCACTTGATACTCAAGCCGCCCCTGTTGCAGCCCGCCGCGCTGCTCTTTCACGATAAACCATGAGAGATTGCGCAACGACTGTCGCGCGCGCCTGACCGCCACTTCGATGGCCTGGCTGAAACTTTCATCCGATGTCCCGACGATCTCGACGCCCTTGAAAACACTCTCGCCCATGTTGAATCTCCTTGCAAAACTGCGGATCGAATTTTAAGACGTGATGCAAGGCATGAAATCACGGCGGGTAGAGCGTGTCAAGGGAGTGTCAGTCGTCAGTAGTCCGTGGTCAGTAGTCCGTGGTCAGTTGTCAGTTGAGCGTGGTTATCACGCGAGCCGCCTGAGATTGGATTGAACAACTGACAACTGACCACGGACTACTGACCATCACAAATTAAGAACGGGCGAACAACTCGCAAACATTACCGGTTGGTAACGCGTGCTTGTTGCTCGCCCGTTCTCTTCGGAGGAGCCCACCTTCCTGCCTCTAATAACGGCGCGAGGCGGAGAAAGTTGCAAAAAAATTCGGCGCGGCAATTTGCGTTCAGGCGGCGCGGGCGGGCGCGAGCGCGGTGCGGCGTTGGCGTGCGACGTGGTCGAGCCATGCCTGCGCTTCATCGAAGAGGGGGTAGCGTTCCTCCTCGGCGAGGAAGGCTTTCGTATGCGAAAAGCGGCGGCCTTTGACGACGCGCGCCGGATGCTTGATGTGCAGCATCTCGTGATACAGGATGTATTCGACGAACCACTCGGGCACGTCGGGCGCGTCGAGCGTCTTGCTGATCACGATGGTGTTATCGGCCGGGTCGTGATGACCGAGAATGCGTCGCGTGCGGCGTTGCGACCAGGCGAGCGTGGGTTTATCCATCTCGTCGTCGAAGTAGCGACGGTTGAGACGCGCGAACAGGCGGTCGAGATTGTGATAACTGCCGCGCGAGGTGGAGACGCGCTGGCGGCCGCGACGGCGACGCGCGATGTCGGAGGCACGTTGCACCTGCGGCGAAATGGCGTAGTCGCGATAGACGCGCTCGTGAACCTGCGGCGTCGGGCGGCGCAGCAGTTTGGCGACCAGAATAAAGGCGAGAGCGCGTTGCACGCCCGGCGGCGCGTCGCGAAAGATGTCGGAAATGCGGACGTGAACGCGCCCGCCGCGCGAGCGGATGGTGTGATTTAGCCCCGCATAAGGGTAGAAGCGAACCTCTATTTCCGGCGTCGGGTGCTGACGCTCAAGCTGCCGGAAGGCATCTGCGAAAAGCGGGCTGAGATGTGTCTGCGCGGCTGACATGAAAATTAAACTCGACGCTGACGATAAACGAGTTGACGGCGAACCGGGCGACCGTGGAACCGGCCGGAGACTTCACGAAAAAACTTCAATCCGAAGCCGTTGCCGGGAAAGAGAATTGTCGCCGGGCGCAGCCCTATATTACGAGCGCACCGGCGGGGCGTCAACGACGCTCTCGGTGCCCGCCGCTAAGCCCTTTTTAAAGCAGCAATTGTGAGCGGGGGAGATTGGCGGGCTGTCGGCGGGCTGCGCAGGGCATGAGGTAAGCCCATTAGATGGAATAAGTTAGCCTTGAGAGGCGGGCGCGTCGCCGCTCCGCGCCGCTAACTCTTGTGAAATCTACAAATTGAGTTGCGCCGCGCGGGCGTGGCGACGCGAGCGTGGCGGCGGCGGCACACGATTGCGCCCCGTTTCCCACATCCGTTATACTTCGGGCGCGAGACCTGTGTCAGACCTATAAAATTGAACCTTGACAGGCTTTAGGCGGGGCGGTAATGATGGAACCGGCGCCCGGCGCGGCGAATACGCGCCGGGCGCGAAGTGACCTGACACCGCCCGCGCGTCCCTACTTTCAAGCACCAGATGGCAAATCGAAGTTCCAACTCGACGACAACCTCCGAGCGGCTGCCCGATGCGCGCGCCCAGTTGGTGTTGTCGGCTATCATCAAGGAACATCTCGGCACGGGCGAGCCGGTCGGTTCGCGCACCGTGTCGGAACGTTTGGCGGGCGCGGCGGGTTGGAGCGCGGCCACGATCCGCAATGTGATGGCCGAACTCGAAGAGGCCGGACTCGTCGAGCAGCCGCACACCTCCGCCGGTCGCATCCCGACCGACCACGGCTATCGTTATTACGTCGATCACATGCTCGGCGACGCGCGCCTGTCGCGCGCCGACACGGCGGCCATCGACAATCTGCTCGGCATCCGTCAGGGCGAGGGGAACATCACCGCCCCGAACCGCCTGATGGAAAAAGTTTCTCACCTCCTGTCGGAACTCTCGGAGAACGTCGGCATCGTCATCTCGCCGCCGATGGCCGACAATCGTTTGCAGCACATCGAGTTTGTGCAGTTGTCGGACGGCCGCATTCTCGTCGTGCTCGTCTTCGCCCCGAACATCATCCAGAACAAGATCATCCGCATCGACGAACCGCTCACGCAGGACGAACTCGAACACACGGCGCGCTATCTGAACGCGGAGTTCGGCGGCAAGAATTTGCAAACGATTCGCGCGGAGATTCTCCAACTCATGCGCGCCGAGAAGGCTCTCTACGACCGACTGCTGCAAAATGCCATGCTGTTGTGCGAGTTGAGTCTGGAAGGCGAGGAGGCCGCGACCGGCGATGTATACGTTGACGGCGCGTCGAACATTCTGGTCAAGCCGGATTTCACGGACATCGCGCGGCTGCGGCAGTTGTTCCGCATGTTGGAGGAGAAAACGCGGCTCGTCAAGATTTTGAACGAGTGCATCACGCGCGAGCGCGCCTTCGGCGACGTGCGCGTCCAGATCGGGCGCGAGTTGACGACGCCCTCAATGCAAAACTGCGCGCTCATCACCGCCCCTTATCGCATCGGGACGGGCGGCGTGGCGGGCACGGTGGGCGTCGTCGGCCCGATGCGCATCGAGTACGAGCGCACGATGGCGGTCGTCGGTTACGTGTCGCAATTGATTGAACGTATAATGCGCGAAGACAGCGCGCATGTCTAAACAATGGACGTGGAGCGGGTCGCGTCGCGCCGCGTTCCACGCCGGCGAAGGGTCTTCAAGGTCGAATGGAAATGATTAACGAAAACACTCCCACTCCCAAGCGCATCCCCGTCCGCTTTCCAGACGAAGAGGGCGACGCCGATTACCATGTCGCGCCCGATGCGGCGGACGACGACAATAACGCGCCCACGCCCGAAGAACTCGGCCGCGCCTCGATCTACGAAGGCGAAACCGAGATGCAGCGGCGCATCGACCGCGGCACGGAGCAGGACAGCGGGCAGGGCAAAGACGAGGCGGACGACCGCGACACGGCGGGCGCCCCCGCGCGCGCGGACGTGCCGGAAGAACGCGACGAGCAGGACACGCACCGCCCCATGGATGCGAGCGGCGACGCGAACGGCGGAGCGCGTTCGAACGCACGTGTGGCGGGAGCGCGGGGCGGGGCGAATTCCGGGCTGGCGATGCAGGCCGAGTTGTTCGCCGCGCAAGCCGAGTTGGAGATGGTGGAGGCCGAATTGCAGAAGGCGCGCACGGAGCGTCAGGAGTTACACGACCTCGCGGCGCGGCAGCAGGCCGACTTCGACAATTACCGCAAGCGCATCGAGCGTGAACGCGTGGAAACTTATAACCGGGTCGTGGCGGACGTGGTCAAGCAGTTGTTGCCGGTGATGGACAACTTGCGGCGCGCGCACGAGGCCGAATCGTCGATCGAGGCGACGGAGACGCAGGAGTTCAGAAACTTTCTGCACGGAGTGGAATTGATCAGCAAGCAGTTGAACGGCGTGTTGGAAAGTTTGGGGATCGAGCCGGTGCCAACGGTCGGGCAGCCCTTCGACCCGCACGTCCACGAGGCGATCGCCACGGAGCAGACGGAGGAGTTCGAGCCTGATATCGTGATGCAGGAGATCGTGCGCGGCTATCGCCTCGGCGAAAAGCTGTTGCGCCCCGCGATGGTGAAGGTGGCAACCAGATAATAGTTTCAAGTTTCAGGTTTCAAGTTTCAAGACTGAAAGTTTTCGGTCTCATAACTTGAAACTTGAAACCTGAAACTTGAAACTCAAAAAGTTATGGGCAAAGTTATCGGCATAGATTTGGGGACGACGAATTGCTGCGTGGCCGTCCTGGAAGGCGGCGCGGTGCAGATCATTCCGAACAAGGAAGGCGGGCGCACGACGCCGTCCGTGGTCGGGTTCACGGACAAGGGCGAGCGGCTCGTCGGGCAGATCGCCAAGCGGCAGGCCGTGACGAACGCCGCCAACACCGTCTACGCCGTCAAACGTCTCATCGGTCGTAAATTCGACTCGCCGGAAGTGCAGCGCGCGCTCGAAACCACGCCCTTCGAGATCACCGATTCGCAGAACGGCGACGCGCGCATCCGCGTGCAGGGTCGCGTCTACAGCCCGCAGGAAATCTCCGGCATCGTGCTGCAACGCCTCAAAGCCGCCGCCGAAGATTTTCTCGGCGAAGCGATCACCGACGCCGTCGTGACCGTGCCCGCCTACTTCGACGACTCGCAGCGGCAGGCGACGAAAGACGCGGGCAAAATCGCCGGCCTCCGCATCGAACGCATCATCAACGAGCCGACCGCCGCCGCGCTCGCCTACGGCCTCGGCCGCTCCGCCTCCGAGCGCATCGTCGTCTACGATCTCGGCGGCGGCACGTTCGACGTGTCCATCCTCGAAATGAACGACGGCGTCTTCGAGGTGCTGTCCACGTCGGGCAACACTTTCCTCGGCGGCGAAGATTTCGACGAGCGGATCATCAATTGGATGGTCGAACAGTTTCGCGAAGAGACGGGCATCAATTTGCGCGAAGACCGCCTCGCCCTCCAGCGTCTGAAAGAGGCCGCCGAGCGCGCCAAGTGCGAACTCTCTTCGCTGACCGAGACGAACATCAACCTGCCCTTCATCGCGGCCGACGCTTCCGGGCCGAAGCACTTCAGCAAGACTTTCACGCGCGACACCTTCGAATCGCTCGTCGCAGACCTCGTGGAACAGACCATCGAGCCGTGCCAGAAAGCTCTCTGGGACGCGAAGCTGCAACCGGACAACATCGACAAGGTGCTGCTCGTCGGCGGGCAGACGCGTTCGCCGATCATCGCGCGCACGGTGCAGGAAATTTTCGGGCGCGAGGCTTCGTCGGAGATCAATCCGGACGAGGTGGTCGGGATGGGCGCGGCGATTCAGGGCGGCGTGCTGACGGGCGAAGTGAAAGACATCGTGCTGCTCGACGTGCTCCCGCTCTCGCTCGGCCTGGAGACGCGCGGCGGCCTCTTCACCAAATTGATCGAACGGAATTCGACGATTCCCTTGAAGAGTAGTTTGACGTTCACGACCGTCGCGGACAATCAGTCGAGCGTGGAGATTCACATCCTCCAAGGCGAGCGCGAGATCGCGCAGGGCAACCGTTCGCTCGGCAAGTTTGAGTTGGTGGGGATTCCGCCGGGGCCGCGCGGGGCGGCGCAGATCGAGGTGAGTTTTGAAGTGGACGCGAGCGGCCTGTTGAGCGTGTCGGCGCAGGAGAAGGCGACGGGGCGACAGCAGCAGATGCGCATCACGCCGACTTCCGGTTTGAACCCCGACGAGATCGACACCTTGATTTCGGAAGCCGCCACTTCCGCCGGCAAAGATCAGCGCGCCAAGGAACTCATCCACGCGCGCAACCGGCTCGATAGTCTCCTGCGCAACACGCAGCGCACGTTTAAAGAATTATCCGCCGCGCTCTCCTCCGATGAGCGGCAGGACGCCACGCGCGTCTTCAGCGAAAGCGCGGAGGCCGTGGATTCCACGGACGAGGAGCAGGTTCGGCGCGCGCTGGCGGATGTCGAGCGCATCGCCTCCGTACTCACAAACGCGATGCTCGGCGGCGCGACCCCGGCGGCGGGCACCATCGTCACCAACAGCAATGATCCCGGTTAATATAGTGACAAGTGATAAGTGACGAGTGACGAGTGACGAGTTAAAGCAGTTTTCCTTTTCAACTTGTCGCCTGTCACTTGTCGCTGCTTTTGAGTTATGAGCAAAAAGGACTATTACGAAATTTTAGGCGTCGGGCGCAGCGCGACCGAGCAGGAATTGAAAAGCGCGTATAAGCGTCTCGCGATTCGTTATCACCCCGATAAAAATCCGGGCGACGCGGAGGCGGAAGAAACCTTCAAGGAGGTGGCCGAGGCTTACGGCGTGCTCTCGAACGCGGAGCAGCGCGCTCGTTATGATCGCCACGGTCATGCGGGCGTCTCCAACAGCGCGGGCGCAAACTGGGGCGCGCAAGGCTTCGGCGGCATCGAAGACATCCTCGGCGACCTCTTCGGGTTCGGCGACGTGTTCGGCGGGCGCGCGGGCGGCGGCGGTGGCGGCGGGCGGCGTTCGAGCGCACAGCGCGGCGCGGACTTGCGCTACGACCTGGAGATCACGCTCGAAGAAGCGGCCGACGGGATGACGGCGCAACTGCGCATCCCCCGCCTTGAAACCTGCGAGACCTGCACGGGCACGGGCGCGAAGTCCGGCACGCAACCGGAGACTTGCGCGACGTGCAGCGGCGCGGGGCAGGTGCGCTATCAACAAGGCTTCTTCTCCGTCGCGCGCACGTGCGGCGCGTGTCGCGGCACGGGTCGCATCATCAAGAACCCTTGCGAGACGTGCAAGGGCGCGGGTCGCGTGGAACGCGAGCGGCAGATGGAGGTGAAAATCCCGGCGGGCGTCGAGACGGGGTCGCGCCTGCGCATCACGGGCGAGGGCGAGGGCGGCGCGCAGGGCGGCACGGCCGGCGACCTCTACGTCGTCATCCACGTCAAAGAGCACGAGCAGTTCGAGCGGCAGGGGAGCAATCTATACGCGGCCGTGCCCGTCACGTTCGCGCAGGCCGCGCTCGGCTCCGAAATCATGGTGCAGACGCTGCACGACGAGCAGCCGTTGAAGATTCCGGCGGGCACGCAGACCGGCACGGTCTTTCGTCTCAAAGGCCACGGCATGCCCGTGCTCGGCGGCCGCGGGCACGGCGACCTCTTCGTCTCCGTCGCGCTCCGCACGCCCACCACGCTCACGCGCGAACAGCGTCGCCTCCTGGAAGAACTCTCCAAGATCGAAGACCGCGACCTGGAGGACAAAGGTCTCATCGACCGCGTGCGCGACATCTTCGGCTGATCCGCCCGCCCGTCCGGCTCAAAGGCCGCCCCTTCACGCGAAGGGGCGGCCTTATCTTTTCAGGACGCGACGCGCTTCACCCCGATGCCGCCGCGCGCGGCGCGAGCGTTTTGCAACGATACAACTGTCCGCGTCGTCGCGTAACAATACGGACGGCAAACAGTCAGGGAAGTTTGAGGGCGTCCGGGGCGGCGGGCGTTTTTCGGGCATTTCTCCGCAAACGTCGCCCCGTCGCGCGTGAGGCACAATGCTTGCTCTGGATACCGCCGCGAACACTTAAACTGCGTCTCTCCCAAAACAGATGTGGCGACCGGAGCAAAAGAAGATGAAAACATACAATCGCGCGATCCTGGGTGCATTGGCCGTAATGCTCATGTTTGGGACAAGCGTCGTGCGGGCGGCGAATTTTGACGACCACGACCCGGAAGGGCGTCTGGTCAATGTCCGCGTCGTGGAGGTGAGCGACGAGCGCATTTCCGTGATGACGCGCGAAGGAGTCGAACACGTGATCGCCGTCTGCCAGGTCAACACGCAGGTGAAACGCGGCAAGCAGTATGTTCACAGCAAAGATTTGCGCGTGGATGATGTGGTGACCATCGTGCTCGACGCAGAGAAAACCGTGAAGTTCGCGAAGAACATCGAAGTCAGGGAGATGGTGGCGGGAAACTAGCCCGCGGCGATACATCCTTCAACGAGTTCGCCGGTGAGATGGAGGCGTCCCTCGGGGCGTCCCCTCGCACACTCTCCGGCAACCAAGAGCCGCTTGGCCTTTAAACAGGTCAAGCGGCTTTTAGTTTAGGGATGAAATAAAGGGATGAGGGCGGAGGGATGAGGGATGAACAAGAAAAGCGCTCGCTCACGTTGAGTGGTTTCCTGATTCATCCCTCATCCCTCCGCCCTCATCCCTTTCTGTACCGGATGTGGCCGCGGCGCGCGGCGTCTTCTTCGGCATCGAGGTTGCCGAGACGAAGCGAAACGTCGGCGTTGAGGTCGAGGTCGGCGCGCTCGCCCGCTTGCAGCTTGACCGTCCCGGCGGCGGCGATCATCGCGGCGTTGTCGGTCGAGAGGTGGCCGGAGGGGAAGTAGACCGGAATGCCGAGACGCGCGCCCGCCGCGCCGGCCGCGTCCCGGAGCGCGCCGTTACAGGCCACTCCGCCCGCGACGATGAGCGTCCGCGGCCGGTGTTCGGCGGCCAGCTTCTCCGTGGTGCCGACGAGCGAGCGCACGACCACGCTTTGAAAACTCGCGGCCAAATCTTTCACCGCCTGCCCCGCCGTCTCGCCCGCCGCGACGGGTTGCAGGCCGCTCTCGCGCACATACTTCGAGACGGCGGTCTTGAGTCCGCTGAAACTAAAGTCCGGCAGCCCGTCGCCCATGCGCGGCACGCTGAAGGGCACGGCGCGCGCGTCGCCCTCCCGCGCCAGTCGCTCGATGATGGGGCCGCCCGGATAACCGAGTCCCAACATCTTCGCCACCTTGTCGAAGGCTTCGCCCGCCGCATCGTCGCGCGTGCGCGCGAGCACCTTGTACTTGCCCGGCGCGGGCACTAAAAAGAGGTTCGTGTGGCCGCCCGACACGACGAGCGCGAAGGCCGGGTATTCGATCGGCGGGTTCTCGAAGACCACCGAATAAATGTGCCCCTCGATGTGGTTGACGCCGACCAGCGGCTTTTGCAGCGCGAACGCCATCGCCTTCGCGTATGAGAGGCCGACGAGCAGAGAACCCACCAGCCCCGGCCCCTGCGTCACCGCGATGCCGTCAATCTCGCGCTTCCCGACTCCGGCGCGCGCGAACGCCTCTTCGACGACGGGCACGATCTTGTCGAGATGTTCGCGCGAGGCGAGTTCGGGCACGACGCCGCCGAAGCGTTTGTGAGTTTCGATTTGAGACGAGATGACCGACGACACCATCACGCGCCCGTCGCGCACGATCGCCGCCGCCGTCTCATCGCAAGAACTTTCGATTCCGAGTACAAGCATGGTTCAAGTGTGTGTTTAAAAAATAGTCTATTGCTTCCGCGCGGAACATTCAAATTCGAGACGCGCGGCCTGAGTCATTCCACGGCCTCGGCTTCATAGAAACTCAAAGCGGAATCTCCCTGCTTCAAGATGCGCCAGCGGCGAATGCCGCCGAGCGAATCTTTGAGGGCGTTCTTGTGATGGTGCTCGACGATGAGGATGCCGTCCGCGGCGAGCAGCGACGCGGTGCGCGCGCCGAAGAGTTCGAGGGTGGGCGCGTAGTCGATTGAGTAGGGCGGGTCGAAAAAGGCGATGTCGTAGGGCGCGCCGCCGCGTGCTTCGGCGCGCCGTAAAAAATCCGCGGCCTCGCTCAAGGTCACTTCCGTAGCCTCCTCCGGCACGCCGCACAAATCGAGATTCGCCTCGACCAGACCGCACATCTTGCGCGAACGATCGACGAAAGTGACGAACGCCGCGCCGCGCGACATCGCCTCGATGCCGACCGCGCCCGAACCGGCGCAGAGGTCGAGAAACCGCGCGCCCTCGATGCGCGGCGCGAGGACGTTGAAGAGCGTTTCGCGCAAGCGGTCGGAGGTCGGGCGAATCTGCATGGAGGGCGGGCTTTTCAAGACCCGCCCGCGATATTGTCCGGCGATGATTCTCACGATGGGAGTAGTTTCGGGTTTCAGGTTCCAAGTTTCAAGTCTGAAAACGATTGTCTGGTTTTAACCTGAAACCTGCAACCTGAAACTTGAAACTTTAACCGACGGCGGCGAGGCCGAAGCGTGCGTCGGCGCGGACGCGTTCGATGAGGCGGGAGGTTTCGCGGGTGCGGCGGCGCGCGTTGGAGAGATAGTAGTCGGCTTCGTTGCGCGCCTCTTCGAGTATCCGCACGTCGCGCACGAGGTTGCCGACGCGAAACGTGGGCACGCCCGATTGGCGCGTGCCCATCACTTCGCCGGGGCCGCGAATCTCCAAATCTTTTTCCGCGATGCGAAAACCGTCGTTCGTCTCCTCCATGATGCCGAGACGTTCGCGGGCGACGGCCGTTTGTTTTTCGGAAGCGAGCAGCACGCAGAAACTCTGCTCCGCGCCGCGCCCGACGCGCCCGCGCAGTTGGTGCAACTGCGAGAGACCGAAACGCTCGGCGTGTTCGATGACCATGACGGAGGCGTTCGGCACGTCAACGCCGACTTCGACGACCGTCGTCGCCACGAGTATCTGCACGTCGCCGCGCGTGAAGCGGTGCATCGTCTCCTCTTTCTCCGCCGACTTCATCTTGCCGTGCAGGAGGCCGATGCTGAAAGTGGGAAAGACGCGGTCGCGCAAATGCTCGAACATGCGCGTCGCGTCTTTCAAGTCCATCTTCTCCGACTCTTCGACGAGCGGGTAGACGATGTAAGCCTGACGACCGGCGCGAATCTCTCTTTCGACGCCCTTGTAAACTCCGGCGCGCTGGTCTTCGCCGACGACAACCGTCTTGATCGGCGTGCGGCCGGGCGGGAGTTCGTCTATGACGGACACGTCGAGGTCGCCGTAGACGGTCATGGCGAGCGAGCGCGGGATGGGCGTCGCCGTCATCACGAGCACGTCGGGGTTGAAGCCGCGCTCGCGCAGAGTGGCGCGCTGGAGAACGCCGAAGCGGTGCTGTTCGTCGATGACGACGAGGCCGAGTTTGCGGAAGGCGACCGATTCCTGGATGAGCGCGTGCGTGCCGATGCAGGCGTGAACTTCACCGGCGGCGATGTCGGCATGGAGTCGTCTTTTTTCGGCGGCGCGAAGCGAGCCGATGAGAAGTTCGGCGCGGTGCGGCGTGCGCGCGAGCATGCGTTTGACGTTGCGCGCGTGCTGGTCGGCGAGGATTTCGGTCGGAGCCATGAGCGCGGCCTGATAGCCGTTCTCCATCGCGGCGAGCATGGCGAGCAGTGCGACGATGGTTTTGCCGCTGCCCACGTCGCCCTGCAACAGGCGGTTCATCGGCACGTCGGATTGCATGTCGTCGAGAATGCGTGTGACGGAACGCTCCTGCGCGCCCGTCAGGGCGAAGGGGAGTATCTCCGCCAGATGGCCGCGCACGCGCTCGTCGATCTCGATCACCGCGCCCTTCGGCTCTTTGACGCGCTCGCTTTTGCGGACGGCGATGGCGAGCGCGACCCAGAAAAATTCCTCGAAGATGAGACGGAGATGGGCGGGCGAACGCGCGCGTTCATAGTCGGCGAGCGGAGCGTCTTCGGCGGGGAAGTGGATGCGGCGCAAGGCTTCGGCGCGAGAGATCAACCTCTGTCGCCCGATGAGTTCGGGGGGCAGCGTCTCCGTCAACTCCGCGTCGTCGATGTGCGCGAGGACGGCGTGCATGATCTCGCGCAGGCGTTTGGCCGCGAACTCGCCGAGCTTGCGATAGACGGGCACGCGCCGCCCCACGTGGATCGCGGCGAGACGCGGGTCGGCCGCTTCCGCTTCGTCATCCTCCGCCGGCGATTCGCCCTCCGCGTCTAATTCTTCGTGCGCCGCAACGCTCGACTGCGCGTGGTCGGGTTGCGTGTCGGAGCCGGTGCGCTCGTCGTGCGCGCCGTTCTCTTCGGCGAGCCGCAGGAGAGCGTGTTCGGGCGGCGTCCAGGTGCCGGGAAGCATTTCCAGTTCGTCGGGTTTGCCGAGACGCAGGGCGAAGGTGTTGCGCCGCGCGTCCCACTCCCAACGACCGTAGGCCACGAAGCGCGCGCCGCGCGTGAAGCGTTGGCGATTGTAAGCGACGATGCGCGCCGCCTGTCGGCCTGAGACGAACCACCAGACCACGACCGGCTTGCCCGTCCTTTCCGGGTCGCTCGCCGTGATCTCGAAGATGAACAGCGGCGGAGCTTTCGTTCCGCGATTCTTGCCCACCTGAAAACCGCCCGCCACGCGCACGTAGAGTTCGAGCGACGCTTCCACGCCGTCGCTGAGTTCCGCGACGCGCGTCAGATTCGAGCGATCTTCGTAGCGCATCGGCAGGTAGTTTAAGAGGTCTTCGACCGTGGCTTCGCACGCGTCGCGCTTGCCCGTGAGAGTGGCGAGCGCGAGGCCGAGACGGCGCGCGGTCGGCTGGCCGAAACGCGGGATGCCGTGGCCTGTCAGCGAAAGGATGGGGGTGTCGAGGGTAAGAAGGGCTGAGGGCTGAGGGCTGAGGGCTGAAGCCGGAGTGGGTACGCCGGTTTTCTTTACTTCATCCATCATCCGTCAGCCCTCATCCTTGCTCTTAGGCGTTGGCCGCGTTCGTGGCGGAGCAGTGTTGGTCGAAGGCGCGGGTCAGTTCCTCGGCGATCGTGGGCGCGTCTTTGCCTTCGATCTGGTAGCGTTCCATGATGTAGACGAGTTGGCCGTCTTTGAGCAGGGCGATGGAGGGCGACGACGGTTGATGGCCGGTGAAGTAAGCGCGGGCTTTCTCCGTGGCCTCGATGTCGGCTCCGGCAAAGACGGTGATGGCGCGCTCCGGGCGCGTCGGGTGTTGCATCGCGCGGGCGATCCCCGGTCGCGCCTTGCCCGCCGCGCAGCCGCAGACGGAATTGACGACCACCATCACCGTGCCCCCAGTGGCTTTGACGACTTCGTCAACCTGTTCGGGCGTGCGCGCTTCTTCGATGCCGAGGCGCGTCAGTTCCTCGCGCATCGGGCGGATCATGATCTCTGGATAAGGCATAACTAATTTCTCCTCTGTCAATAATAGTTCTCGCGGAAATTCTAACATAGCCACGCGATTTGCGCGGGGCGCGGGCGCGGCGGCGACGGCCGCGCCGTCATTCCTTGACGATGCCGATGTGACGAACCTCTTCGCCGTCGCCTTCGATGCGGACGCGATAGACGGGCGCAGGCAGCGGATAGTTGCGCAGGCGTTCAGCCCATTCGATGACGATGACGGCGCGCTCCTCCGTGAGCAGTTCGTCGAGGTCAACGGCGTAGGCGGCGGAGACGCCGTCGCTCAGGCGATAGAGGTCGAGATGATAGAGCGTGAGGCGCGCCTCGTAACGGTTGACGAGCGTGAAGGAGGGACTGGTCACGTCGTTAAAATCCAGGCCGAGCGCGCTGCCGAGACCCTTCACGAAAATCGTCTTGCCCGCGCCGAGCGCGCCGTCGAGCAGGACGATCTCGCCGCCGCGCAGATGTTCTCCGATCCACTTTCCGAGCAGGAACGTGTCCGCCAGCTTGTGCGATGTCCAATCGCCGGTCGGGTTGAAGTCTGAATCCGAATCGAAGTCGAGAGTGGTCGTCATGGTCTTTCACCTGCGGGGTCGAGCGCGCGCACGGCCGCGCCGAGATATTTGCCGATGTCGGAGGCGACCATCGTCCGCATCCCTAATTCCCGCGCGGCGAGGTCGCCGGCGAGTCCGGCGACATAGACGGCGGCGACCGTCGCGGCATAGACATCCGCGCCGTCTCCGAGCGTGCCGCGCGACTGGGCGATGAAGCCGGTGATGATGCCGGTCAGCGTGTCGCCCGCGCCCGCCGTGCCCGTTCCGGCGTTGCCGGTCGGGTTCACCGCGACGCGCCCGTCGGGGGCGGCGATAAGCGTGCGCGCGCCCTTCAAGACGAGGACGAGTTGATGCGCGACGGCGAAGTCTTTGGCGACCCGGACGCGGTTCGCGAGCGATGCTTGATCCGCGCCCGCGAGGCGGCGCATCTCGCCGGGGTGCGGTGTCAGGATGAGCGGCGCGGCGTGCGTGCCGCGCAGGTCGGCAGGCCAGGGAGCGAGCGCATTGAGTCCGTCGGCGTCAATTACGACCGGGACGGTGCGGCGTTCGACGACTGCGCGCACGAGGCGGCCGACGGGGTCGGCGGACGTGAGGCCGGGGCCGATGGCGAGCGCGTCGGCGCGTGCCGCGAGTTGCAACGCCGCTTCGATGGCCGTCTCGTTTAAGGTGCGTTCGCCGTCGGCCGCGCCCGTTTGCCTCGCTCCGTTCGTCTCAGGCAGTTCAAACGTCATCACTTCGGGCATGACGCGCGCGGCGACGGCGGGCAGCGCGGACGCGGGCGTCGCGATGGTGACGAGACCCGCGCCGGAACGCATCGCCGCGTTGCCGCACAGGACGGCCGCGCCCGACATGCGGTGCGAACCCGCGATGACGAGAGCGTGGCCGTGCGTGTTTTTGTAGGAGCCGGGGCGGTAGCGCGTCCGTTCGAGCCAGGCGCGCGCGTCGTCGGCTTCGGTCAGAAAAAGTTGCGAGCCGGCGGCGTCAATGAGGGCGGCGGGAGAGCCGATGTCGGCCACGATCAATTCACCGTTGCGGTAGGACGCGGGCGGGAGGACGTTGGCAGGCTTGGGCGCGGTGAAGGTGACGGTCAGATCGGCCTGCACTGCGTCGCCGATTAACTCGGCCGTGTCCGCGTCGAGACCGGAGGGCAGATCGAGCGAGACGATGAAGGGACGGCGTCCGGCGCGTGCGGGGCGGGCATCTCTGATTTGCGCGAGATGCCCGATCACCTTCGCATGGATGCCTTCGACCGGGCGCGTGAGACCCGTGCCGAACAATGCGTCAACGATCACGTCGTAGTCTTCGCACGCTGCTTGAAGCGCGCCCCACGTCGCTTCGTCCGTGCATTCCGTGAAGGAGAGGCGCGACGGCGTCGCGCTTTCCGGCGCGGCGGCGGCAAGTCGGCGTGCGGCCTCGAAGTTCGTGCGGGCGTCGCCGCGCGCGTCCTCGACCCGCCCGAAGAGAATGACTTTAACCAATGTGCCGGTGAGCAAGAGAAGACGCGCCAGAGCCGCCCCGTCGCCGCCGTTGTTGCCGCGCCCGCAAAGAATCAGGACGCGGAGGCCGGAAATGTCGTTTGAGAAGCGGGAGACGATGGCGCGCGCCGCTGCGTTGGCGGCCGCCTCCATGAGCAGGAGAGACGGCGTGGCATACTCCGCCGTGGTCAGGCGGTCAACCTCGCGCATCTCGGCGGCCGTGAGCACTTTTAGCACAGCGCGGATGATAAGGAGATAATTACTCGCGGGTCAATGAATTTAGCGGATTTAGCGAATTTAACGGCGACGGCGGCCGAAAAGCGCGAAAATAGACACAAAAAAAGAGAGCCGTCTGCTCTCTACCTCCACCTCTCGTGCCTGCCGCTAACCTCTCGCCGTCCTGTTGTATGCATAGAAAATGATCAATCCTGAGGGTTCTCCAGAAAAATTGTCAAAATTGTTGAGAAGTCGAAAATCACGGTAAAACGGCAATATCGACGTATAAAAGGAGACGAGCCGGACTAGTTTTAACTAATCCGGCTCGTTTCCCTGCAACTGGAAGAGACTGGACAGACGTGTGCGCCCAAGAGAGGCAAACTATCTGTGCGGCTTCTACTCTTGCGCGTCTTTGCGACGTTTGCGGATGCGCGCCGCCACGCCGGCCAGACCGGTGCCGAGCAGAATCATCGTGGCCGGTTCGGGAACCGCCGTCTGATTGCCGGTGAGTCCACCCGTCAAATTGGCCGTTTCGCCGGATTGGACGAAAACGTTGGGCAGCGTGACGGAGAAGGAACCGCTCCCGCTCGCGTTGGAGAAGGTAAATGTCTGCACCGGGTTGTCGAACACGATGCTGACCCCACCGACGTTAGGCGTCGAGACGGTGCCCGAGACAGTCGCCGTGTACGTCGCGGCCTGGCCGCCGGCGATGCCGGAGGGGGCGGTGAACGTCAGGTTGAGCGTGAAAGTGCCGTTGACCGGCGTTTCCCCGACGCTTGACGACAAGAGGAAGGTGCCGATGCGATCCGCGCCGCTGAACGAGCCGACGCCGCCGGCGGTCGTCGCCGTGAAGCTATTGCCGGTGAAAGACAGGAAAGCGGCAGCGCTGCCGGTAACCGTCCCCGACGAAGTACCCGAAACCGTCACGGGATCGGCTTTAGCGATCTGCGCGGCGCCGAAGATGGCGATAAGAGCGATGCTCATCGCGAGCGGTTTGAACATGGTTGCGAAATTTTTCATTGTATACCTTGCCTCCGTGGACCCTTTTACGGAAATCTGAAACAAAATCCCAAAGTCCTCTGACCGTAAACCTAACCCTGGCAAAGGCCGGATTTGACGCGGGACTAGAACGCGCTAGAGCGTAAGGAGAGCTGAGCTGAACCGCAGTTCACAGCAGGCTCCCGAAGAATCAGGGGCGGAGCAAAACCCTTGACTATCTTCCCAGACGGCGAGGCAGCGCAACTCCTCTGACCATCGAAATTCTTTGATTTTCAACCCTTTAACTGCGTGTAAAGACTCAATGCTCAGCTACTTCCAGAAAATTCGCGTATTTCCCAAAAGAATTTGGCGAGCCGAACTATAGCAGTTTGACTCGCCAAATTCTATCTTTACACAGAGATGAAGCAACGTGATCGCACTTAAACAGCCTTAGATGTTCTCAGAGGTCGCGGCGTCTTGAGCGGCTTTGCGTCTGCGACGAATGCTTGCCGCCGCGCCCGCGAGTCCCGAACCCAACAGGATCATCGTCGCCGGTTCGGGCACGGGTTCGGCAGTTCCGGCCGAGCCGATGAAGAAGCTCTCCGGCCCGCCGTCGGCTCTCGAAACGCTGGCGATGAGGCCGAGGCGAAGGTTCGGGTTCGCGTTGATGGCGGCCTGTAAGCGTGCCGCC